>JAIBAN010000013.1 GCA_019695185.1 Blastocatellia bacterium
ACGGAACGTTTGTCCGGTCTGTGGGTCCAGGGCAAACAGGAAGGGCTGATTCGTTCCCAGCCAGAGCTTTCCGTCCCGGTCTTCACAAATGGCACCAATGAACACTGCCGGAACCGTTTCCATCAGCCGGAACCGGTTGTGTTCCCGGTCAAACTGAAAAAGCCCGTTCTTGGTTCCAACCCAGATGGTTCCAGCCTGACTTTCCCGAATGATATTGATACCGGTGGCAGGCAGGCCATGCGTGGCACCGGGTTCCGCTTTGTAGGTGGTGAACTGTTCCCGGTGCGGGTCATAGACACAGACTCCGCCTTCACGGGTCCCAATCCAGAGCAACCCGGTATGGTCCGCACAGAGGGTCCAGACGTAATTGTCCGAGAGTGAATGGGGCACTTTGGGGTCATGCCGAAACACAGCGAATCCGTATCCGTCAAAGCGGTTGAGGCCGTCTTCGGTGCCAATCCACAAAAATCCCTGTTGGTCCTGGGCGATTGCCTGGGCCGAGCTTTGCGACAACCCCTGTTCCAGCGAGAGCCGTTCAAACCGCAATACGGCAGGCTGCGTTGCGGCCTGCCCGGAGAGCGACAGGCCCAGCCAGAGAATCCCCAAGAGGAGCCAACCGGTGGGCTTCATAGGACAATTTCCATGAAATGACGACCAAAAATTGAAGGCGTGCTGAGGCAAGCATACGAAAGGAACTCACCCAGCGCAAACCTCCCTGGCGGAAACGAATCTCCTTGAGGAACGCTATCCGAACGGATAGTCAGGCTATCCGAATGGATAGTAAAATCAGATGGCCAACTCGTTTCAGGCGGGGCGTCACGAAGCCTCCTCCAAAAAACTTTTCCAGTGTTATCCCAAGCAAAAGCAGGAGTTAAGGCTTTTTGTGACAGTTCGCCCCATGACACTGGCACGGTAATTGACTTGGTATTTGGCACTGGTGATGCGAACCGGGTTACTGAGCGGCCAAATCCTTTACCCCGGTTTGCTGTCACCTTCGTAGCGATGTCCTTCCACCCTGCACACCTTTCTGAAACGGTTTTTATGCCGTCGGGCGGCCTTTTCCCAGGCAGCCAGCGCCCATCATCAATATTGTGGAAGGAGAAATCCTATGCGATTTCATCCTGTTTTGTTGCTCAGTCTGTTTGTTTTGGTAAGTTTTGTCTGTGATGCCTGCGGGTGGTTCCTCTGGTCCAGCCAAGCCGCCACCTCTGACCGGTTTCAGGCCCAAGGGCAAAAACTGGCTTTAACCTCCGTTGATTTGGTTTCGCGTGCCAATACCGGGCAAGCCGGCAATGGTGACTCTTTTACAGTTCCTCTTACCTTGAGCGCAGATGGGCGGTATCTGGTTTTTACCAGTTCCGCCACCAATCTGCTGGCCGGGCAAATTGATACAAATCAAGCAGAGGATGTTTTTCTGCTGGACCGGTCAACCGGAATCACCAGACTTGTCAGTCGGGCTGCCGGTTTGGTTGCTACCACAGCCAATGGGCTTTCCAGTGTTCCCAAAATCAGTGGTGACGGCAGGTTTGTGACGTTTCTGAGCCGTGCCACCAATCTGGTTCCTGGGCAGATTGCCAGCACCCAGACAGTTCAGGATGTCTTTCTGTTTGACCGCTTAACCGAAACCACGGTGCTGGTCAGCCACAACGCGCTTGCGGCAACCACTTCCGGGAATGCTCCCTCATATTCTCCCTTCATCTCCAGCAATGGGCAAAAAGTGGTTTATTACAGCGATGCCAGCGACTTGGTGGCAGGGCAAATTGGGGGAGGGCAGATTTATTTGTATGATATGCCCAGCAACACCAACATCCTGGTCAGTCATGCCGCTGGTTCCACCCTTACGGCAGGGAATGGCTTTGCGGGTCCCGGTGCTCGTCTTTCAACCGACGGACGGTTCGTGATTTATAACAGTGAGGCCACCAATTTGGTGGTCGGACAAGTGGACGTCAACAATGATTTCGATGTGTTTGCGTTTGAGGTTGCTTCCCAAACCAATTCCCTGGTCAGCCGCAGCACCGCCTCGCCCCAGACCGCCGGGAATCGCCGGGCGTTCCTTTTGGATTTGAGCAGTGATGGGAATCTGATTGTGTTTGGAACCGATTCCGGGAATTTGATTGCCGGGCAGAATACCGGTTTGTCTTTCAATACATTCCTTTTTGACCGCCAGACCGGAACCACCAGTCTTGTCAGCCATATTCCGGGGTCTGCCGTCACTGGCGGCAACAGCGAATCGGAGTCCGGGGCCATCAGCGGCGATGGCAACACCGTCGTGTTTCTCAGTTTTGCCACTGACCTTGTCACCGGGTTGATTGATTCCAGTTTGACGGCTGACGTGTTTGCCTTTGACCGGACCACCGGAACCGTCACTCTGGTCAGTCGGATGGTCGGAACCACAACCACCACAGGAAATGGAGTTTCTTTCTCCCCTTTTATCAATCAGACTGGAAGTGTGATTACTTTTACGAGTCGGGCCACCAATCTGGTAATGGGCCAGATAGACCAGACCTCCACCGATGATGTGTTTGTTTTTGACCGGTCAACTGGAATCACTACCCTGGTCAGTCATACCCTTGCCTCAAATGTGACCGCCGCCGGCTTTTGCAACCTTGTGGGGCGTTCAACTTTGAATCAATCAGGAACCGTGCTGGCTTTTACCAGCAGTGCCCCCGATTTGGCAGCAAATGATGGAAACGGAGCCAATGACGTTTTTGTGGCATCATTGGGTATTGTCAACCTCAACTTCCCGACGGTGAACCCGGCGGTTGGAGTGACCCGGCAGCAGGGCAGCACCGGAACCAATTCTGTTTTGGCAGCCGTGAGCGACGTTGAAACCCAGGCCGGTGCGTTGACGGTGGCGGTGACAGCCCCTGCCGGAATCAGTGTAACCGGGCTGACCAACAATGGAGGAACCGTTTCGGCCACCATCACGGCCGCCTGCGGGGCTCCGCTTGGTTCCAATTCCTTGATTCTCCGAGTGACGGATGGAGATGGCAACATCACTTCGACTGCTGTGACTGTGACCATCACCGCCAACACGCCGCCCACGGTGGGCAGCTATCAGGCGGTCAATGTGGCGCTGGGGAGTCCGACGACGGTGACGCCGAGCGCGCCTCCAACAGATAACGGGACGGTGGCAACGGTGACGGTCACGGCTTCGGCTGGCTTCAGCGGGCCACTGACGGTCAATCCGGTCACAGGAGTGGTGTCATTTACCGCCGGAGCGGAAGGCACCTTTACGCTCACCGTCACCGCCACGGACAACTGCGGCAGCACCACCCCGCAGAGTTTTTCGGTAACGGTACTGCCCTTTGGCAAGGGGCCGGTGATTGGTTCGCTCTCACCCACCAGCGGACCAGCCGGAACCTCCGTAACGATTTCCGGCCTCAACCTGACCGGAGTCACCCAGGTCACCTTCAACGGGAGGCCCGCTGCCTTTACTGTCAATGCGGCCACCCAAATCACGGCCACCGTCCCGATTGGAGCCGCCACCGGACCGGTCGCCGTCGCCGGACCCAACGGAGCCGCCACCGGACCGGTCTTTACCGTGATTCGGACCAAATAAATCCACCATCGCAGGGCCTGGAGCCTTTCCCGGCCCTGCCTTCCCACAGGGGAATACCTGTGGCGAAGTCAGAAAAATTTGCTTCACCCCGCACAGCACAGATTTTCAGAACCGCTTGCCCCAAACCCTTGGGGCCGGTTCCCGGTCATGAGAGAAAAAAATATGAAGCTGAAACAAACCCTCCGCTGTGTTTTCTTTATTTTGGGAATAGGTGTGCTGCTCTGGGGCGGCAGACCCATCCAGGCTGACCGGCCAGCGCAAACCCCGGTTCCGCACCTGACTCACTCCCCAACCCCGCAGGTGAACTCAGGGCCACTGGAATTGATTTCCAAGGCGGCACCGGGACAGGAAACAAATAGTGTTTTCCTGGAATACTTTTTTGGGGGAATGGATGAGTTTTCGCAAACGAAATATGCCGCCAGTGACGATGGCCGGTTTGTGGCCTTCGTTAGTCGGTTTAATGCTGTGGTGGCAGGACAGGACGATACAAACTACATAAATGATGTATTTCTGGCAGACCGCCTGACCGGGGTGGTGAAACTGGTCAGTCATGCAGCCACGTCACCAGTGCAGGCTTGCAACGCCATGTACCCCGGCGGTTTGACCGGTCGGGTTGCCATCAGTGGTGACGGGCGGTATGTGGCATTTCTCAGTACCACCACGGATTTAGTTCCGGGGATTACCTATCCTTATCCCTATCCCGATACATTCCGAAATGTCTATTTGTATGACCGGCTGGACGGCACCAATCTGCTGGTTAGCCGGTCGGCTGCTTCAGCCACAACTGCCGGAAACGGTGGCTGTCCTCAGTATGATTATGTGCCGAAAGTCAGTGCGGATGGCCGGTATGTGGCATTTGCCAGCTCTGCCACGGATTTGGTGGCGGGGCAAACCGTTGGCGGGGCACCCTACCCCTATACCAATCTGTTTTTGTTTGACCGGGTGACCGGCCTGACAGCCCTGGTCAGTCATACCGCCACGTCCCTGACCACAACCGGAAATGGGTTTGTAAGAAATCCCTTTGAGATGACCCCGGATGGCCAGTGGATTGTCTTTGCCAGTACCAGCACCGACCACGTGCCAGGGCAGAACAACCCGCCCGATTATTCCACCAATGTCTTTCTGTACAATCGGGCGACCCAGGCCGTCACCCTGGTCAGCCGGGCCACTGGTTCATCCAGTGTCGCCAACGGTTATTCTTCCAATCCGAAAATCAGCGGCAACGGGCAAACTGTAGTTTTTGACAGCACTGCCACCAATCTGGTCCCCGGTTTCACCGACACCAATGGGGTTGGAAATGATATTTTCAGTTCCGACCTGACCACCGGAACCATCACGCTGGTCAGCCACATCCCCGGCTCGCCTCTGACCACGGGAAACGGCACTTCAGAGCTACCGACCATGAGCGCCGACGGAACCATCATTGTGTATCGCAGTACAGCCAGTGATTTGGTGCCAGGGCAGATTGACGACAATTCAAGGGCTGATGCGTTTCTGTTTGACCGCCAGAAGGGAACCACTACGCTGGTGTCGCATGCACCGGGGAATCCGGTCATGTCAGGAACAACCGATGTTGGTATTTTTTCAGATGAACTTTCTCCATTGGCATTGAGCCGGGACGGAAGATGGGTAGCCTATGAGGCATCAGGTAGCTCCAATCTGGTGGCTGGGCAAATTGACCAGGACCTGGTTAAACCCTCTATACAGCTTTTTGTCTTTGACCGGCTGGATGGCACCAACCGGCTTGCCACTCACAAATACGGAGCCCCCACCACCGCAGGGACTGGTTACGGGATATACATCTCCCCGATTTTTGCAGGGACAAGTGGTCTCGTACTCTTCGAGGGCATTTTTGCGGACCTCACTGCCATTCCCCTCGAAAGTCTCAATTATATCTGGCTGTTTGGGTTTGACCTCAATTCGGGATTGGTGTCAATGGAATCCCGGCGGAGTGCGGATGCGCCTCGCTCGATTGCCGGCAATGGCCGTTCCTTTGGAGGCGGTGCCAGTGCTGACGGCCGCTTTGTCGTTTTATCCAGCAGTTCCCAAAATCTGGTTTCCGGGCAAATCAACCGGACCAATAATTTCCACCCCAATAATGTTTTTCTGGCGGACCGGGCAACTGGAACGACGACCCTGGTAAGCCATGCTGACGGGCTCCCCACTACCACGGCCAATCAACCCTCAGCCGGAGGACCTATCAGTAAAGACGGGCGGTTTATCGCATTTGTCAGCATTGCCACCAATTTGGTCCCTGGGCAGGTTAAGATAGGTTTCGGAAGCGATATTTTTCTCTATGACCGGTTGACGGAGACCACCCGACTGGTCAGCCATCAGGCCAACTCCACCACGACTGGCGGAAATGGCGAGTCATACGGGTCGGCATTGAGCGCAGACGGGCGCTGGCTGGTCTTTGTCAGTTCTGCCACCAATCTGGTTGCCGGGGCAACCTATGGCAACACTGGACCCCACATCTTTCTGTATAACCTGGAAAGTGGAACCATCAGGCTGGTCAGCCATGCGGCTGATTCCTTGGTCACGGCAGCGAATGGGGGGACCAATACCGACATCAATCCGGTCATTTCAGCCGATGGCAGCACGATTGCCTATGTCAGTCGGGCCACCAACCTGGTGGCCGGGCAAGGGGTCACCAACCACCTGGACGACCTGTTTGTCTATTCGGTTTCCAATCAGACGAACGTCCTGGCCAGTCGCCCGGCCTTCCCGCAAAGCACCGTCAGCGGGCGCATCCAGCAGTATCAAGCCCTGGCGATAAGCAGCGACGGGAACTGGCTGGGATTTGGCAGCAATGCCGGGAATCTGGTGGCCGGACAAACCACCAATAATCTCTATCAGGTATTCCTGTTTAACCGCACCACCGGCACCACCCAACTCGTCAGTCACATTCCTGGTTCCCCTGCAACCGGAGGAAATGGGGCTTCAGAAGGCCCAACTATCAGCGGTGACGGAAAAACAGTGGTTTTTTACAGCCAGGCCCCGGACCTGATTCCAGGGCAGATTGATCCAGTTTTATCAACAGATGTCTTTGCCTTTGACCAGATAACCGGGAGTATGACCCTGATTAGTCACATCGCCAATTCACCGGCAATGGCTGGCGGTGGCTACGGCGGCTACATTAACTCAAGCGGAACAGCCATTGTCTTTTATAGCGGCGCGACAAATCTGGTGCCAGGGCAGGTGGATGCTCCCAACACAGGGGATTTGTTCCTGTTTGACCGGGCAACTGGCCTGACCAGCCTGGTGAGCTATAAACCAGGATTGCCTTTGACAGCCATCGGGTTTAATGATTTTTCTTTCCAAAGCAATGTCATCGCTTTGGAAAATGCCCTGGTTTTTACAAGTAAAGGTTCCAATTTGGTACCCAATGATTGGAATGGGTTTGAAGATGTGTACGTGGCTTGGCTGGGACCGGTCAACCTCAACTACCCCACAGTTCAAGCCGCGAGCGGGCTGACCCGGCAGCAGGGGAGCACGGGAAGCAGTTCGGTGCTGGGAACCGTGAGCGATGCGCAGTCACCGCCCGGTTCCTTGCAGGTGGCGGTCACCGCTCCCACCGGAATCAGCGTGACAGGACTGGTCAACCAGAATGGAACCATCAGCGGTAATATCACGGTGGCCTGCGGGGTAGCACTGGGGCCGAAAACCCTGATACTGCGGGTGACCAACGGAGCCGGAAACGCCACCGATGCGGCAATTCAGGTCAATATCACCGCCAACACGCCTCCTGCGGTGGGAAGCTATCAGGCAGTGAATGTGGTGCTGGGGAGTCCGACGACGGTGACGCCAAGCGCGCCTCCGACGGATAACGGGACGGTGGCAACCGTGACAGTGGCGGCTTCGGCTGGCTTCAGCGGGCCGCTGACGGTCAATCCGGCCACGGGAATGGTGTCGTTCACCGCCGGAGCGGAAGGCACTTTCACCCTCACCGTCACCGCCACGGACAACTGCGGCAGCACCACCCAGCAGAGCTTTTCGGTAACAGTGTTGCCCTTTGGTAAAGGTCCGGTCATCAACTCCCTTTCACCAACCAGCGGACCTGCCGGGACCTCCGTGACGATTTCCGGCCTCAATCTGATGGGAGTCACCCAGGTCACCTTCAACGGGAGGCCCGCTGCCTTCACCGTCAATGCAGCCACCCAAATCACGGCCACCGTCCCGATTGGAGCCGCCACCGGCCCAGTCGCCGTCGCCGGACCCAACGGAGCCGCCACCGGCCCGGTCTTTACCGTGATTCGGACCAAATAAATCCACCATCGCAGGGCCTGGAGCCTTTCCCAGCCCTGCCTTCCCACAGGGAACATGCCTGTGGTGCAGTCAAAACAATTTGCTTCACCCCGCAGCAAAAATATCCCGAACCGTTGGTCCTCAACCCTGGGGACTGGTTTCTGGTCATGAGAGAAAAAAATATGAAGCTGAAACAAACCCTCCGCTGTGTTTTCTTTGTTTTGGGAATCGGTGTGCTGCTGTGGAGCGGTAGACCCATCCAGGCTGACCGGCCAGCGCAACCCCCGGTTCCGCACCTGACCAATTCTCCGTCACCACAGGCGACGGTCGGGGAACTGGAACTGATTTCCAAGGCAGCCCCAGGGCAGACCAGCAATGCTGTGGAGTTAACTATTTTTTACCAGGATGGGGAATTCCCTGATTATTTCCGATTTTCGTCCAATGACGATGGGCGGTTTATTGCTTTTGCCAGCCAAAATACCACGATTGTTCCAGGGCAAGCAGACACCCCCAATAGTGACGATGTGTTTTTGGCGGACCGGCAAACCGGAGTGGTAACGCTGGTGAGCCATTCAATCCTCTCACCCGTGCAGGCGGCCAACCGGGTGTTTAACCTCGGCGGTTTTCCAATCGTCAGCGGAGACGGGCGGTATGTCGTGTTTTTGAGTGATTCCACCGATTTGGTGGCCGGTGTGACGTACCCGGTTGTCGGTGTTCGAAATCTCTATTTGTATGACCGGATGACCGGAACCAACACACTCGTCAGTCGGTCAGCCGTTACGGCAAACGCCGCCGCCAATGGTACCTGCAATTACAAAGTTCCTGTGAAAATCAGCACCGATGGCCGGTATATTGCTTTTGTCAGCGATGCGACTGATTTAGTGTCGGGGCAATCCGACAGCCAAAGGGGGTTTCATGTTTTTCTTTTTGACCGGGTAACCGGCGTGATGGCGCTGGTGGACCACACGGCTGCCTCACTCACCACCAGCGGAGACGGTAATGCCGGGTCTCTTGAAATGACCCCGGATGGCCAATCGATTGTCTTTTCCAGTTCGGCCACCAACCTTGTGCCGGGACAGAACAGCCCGCCCAATTCCAGCCATGTCTTTGTGTACAACCGGGCGACCCAGGCTACCATGCTGGTCAGCCGGGCCTCCGGTTCACCCGCTGCCGCCAATGGTTCTTCCCGCCGTCCGAAAATCAGTACCAACGGGCAAATCGTGGTTTTTGAAAGTTACGCGACGAATCTGGTGTCCGGTTTCAGTGACACCAATGGTGTGAATGGAAGTGATATTTTCAGGGCCGACCTGTCCACTGGAATCACTACGCTGGTGAGCCACATCCCCAGTTCGGCTTCGACCACTGGGAACGGCGATTCAATCCTTCCTGAAATCAGCGCAGACGGAAGCGTTATTGTGTATCAAAGTCAGGCCGGTAACCTAGTGCCCGGGCAGCTCGATGGCAGCCTGACAAATGATGTTTTCCTATTTAACCATCTGGCGGGGACCACCACTCTGGTCTCGCACGCACCGGGGAATCCCGTCATGTCAGGGGCAGGAACGGTTGACCAAAACTATCCTTTGGCCCTGAGTCGGGATGGCAAATGGGTGGCTTACGAGGCACTGAGCACATCAAATTTGGTAGCGGGACAGGTTGACCAGCGCCCGGACCATCAAACACCCCAGGTCTTTGTGTTTGACCGGTTGGATGGAACCAACCGCCTTGGCAGCCACAAATACGGTGTTCCTGCCACCACGGGATACAATCGAGACCTTTTTCCTCCGCTGAAATTCGCCGGAGCCACCAGTCTGGTGTTGTTTGCAGGTGATTTTTTGGATTTGACGACTCCCCCTTTTCCCTCGAATGCCCAATGGCTTCGCCTTTTTGGCTTTGATGCTCAGTCTGGTCAGGTGTCCATTGAATCCCACAGAAGTTCGGATCTGTCTGGGTTTTCTATTTCTGGCAATGGTGGGTCTTTGGGGATAAAGACAAGTGTTGATGGGCGGTATGTGGTTTTCACAAGTTACGCCACCAACTTGGTTTCACTCCCAACAGGCACTCCATACGGTTATGTTGGGAACCATTTGTTTTTGGCGGACCGGGCTACTGGAATGGTGACCTTGGTCAGCCATGCTACCGGATTGCCCACCACAACTGCCAATCATGATGCCATCTTTCCATCTCAAGACGGGATGAGCCGGGATGGGAGGTATATTGTTTTTTCCAGTTTTGCTTCCAATCTGGTAGAAGGACAAACAGACTCAAGCTTCAGTTCTGACATTTTTCTCTATGACCGTCTGACTGCGACTACGCGATTGGTCAGCCATCAGGCCAATTCAGCTACAACTGCTGGGAATGGTGGTTCGGATTCGCCTTGTCTGAGTCTGGACGGACGATTTCTGGTCTTTAACAGTCAGGCGACCGATTTGGTTTCGGGGGTGACCTATCCTACTGTGGGACCCAACACTTTCCTTTATAACATTGACACCGGAACCACGACCCTGGTCAGCCATGCTGCCGGTTCTCCTGTCATGGCGGCCAACGGTGCCACCGCCAATGCCAGTCCCGTCATTTCCGCTGATGGGAGTACGGTTGCTTTTGTCAGCACAGCCACCAACCTGGTGACAGGTCAGCCGGTCACGAATCACTTGAATGATGTGTTTGCCTACTCGGTTGCGAACCAAACCATCGTGCTGGCTAGCCGCCCTGCATTTCCCCAGAGCACCGTAAGCGGGTTGAATGGCTCCCTGAATATGAGCCGGGATGGAAACTGGCTGGCTTTTGTCAGTAGTGCCGGGAATTTGATAGCCGGGCAGAACACCAGCAACAAGGCACAGGTGTTCCTTTTCAATCGTGCTGCCAATACCACCCAACTGGTCAGCCACATTCCGGCTGCTGTGACCACTGGAGGCAATGACACTTGTGCAAATCCTTCCATGAGTGTGGATGGTGGGTGGATTGCCTTTCACAGTCGGGCAACCGACCTCATTTCAGGACAGGTTGATACAGCTTCCACAGATGATGTTTTTGTATTTGACCGGGCAACTGGCAATGTGATGTTGGTGAGTCATCCAGTCGGCAGTTCCTCCAGCACAGCCACCGGAAGTTTCCCGGTCATCAGTCAAAGCGGAACTGCCATTGCGTTTCTCAGTACAGCCCCGAACCTGGTGGCGGGCCAGGTTGATGACTCAATCACCGGAGATCTTTTTCTGTTTGACCGCACCACTGGAGTCACCAGTTTGGTCAGTCATGAAGCTGGATTTCCTTTGAAGGCAGCCGGAAAAAATACATATTCTGGTGGCTTCAGCAGTTCGGAAAATATCCTGGTTTTTTCGAGTGGCGGCTCCAGCCTGGTGGCAAATGATGGAAACGAAACCAGTGACGTATTTGTCGCTCCATTAGGACTGGTCAACCTCAATTTCCCAACGGTGAACCCGGCGGTTGGAGTGACCCGGCAGCAGGGCAGCACCGGAACCAACTCCGTTTTGGCTGCCGTAAGCGACGTTGAGACCTTAGCCGGTGCGCTGCCGGTGGCGGTGACGGCTCCCACCGGCATCAGTGTCACCGGGCTGACCAACAATGGAGGAACCGTTTCGGCCACCATCACGGCAGCCTGCGGGGCTCCGCTTGGTTCCAATTCCTTGATTCTCCGAGTGACGGATGGAGATGGCAACATCACTTCGACTGCTGTGACTGTGACCATCACCGCCAACACGCCGCCCACGGTGGGCAGCTATCAGGCAGTGAATGTGGCGCTGGGCAGCCCGACGACGGTGACGCCGAGCGCGCCTCCAACGGATAACGGGACGGTGGCAACCGTGACAGTGGCGGCTTCGGCTGGTTTCAGCGGACCGCTGACGGTCAATCCGGCCACGGGAATGGTGTCCTTCACCGCCGGACTGGAAGGCACTTTTACCATCACTGTCACCGCCACGGACAACTGCGGCAGTACCACCCAGCAGACTTTTGCCGTGACGGTGCTGCCCTTTGGCAAAGGGCCAGTCATCAACTCACTTTCACCAATCAGCGGACCAGCCGGGACCGCCGTGACGATTTCCGGTCTCAATCTGACCGGAGTCACCCAGGTCACTTTCAACGGGAGGCCCGCTGCCTTCACCGTCAATGCAGCCACCCAAATCACGGCCACCGTCCCGATTGGAGCCGCCACCGGCCCGGTCGCCGTCGCCGGACCCAACGGAGCCGCCACCGGCCCGGTCTTTACCGTGATTCGGACCAAGTAAATCCACCATCGCAGGGCCTGGAGCCTTTCCCGGCCCTGCCTTCCCACAGGGGAATACCTGTGGCGCAGTCAGAAAAATTTGCTTCACCCCGCAGCAACAATATCCCGAACCGTTGGTCCTCAACCCTGGGGACTGGTTTCTGGTCATGAGAGAAAAAAATATGAAGCTGAAACAAACCCTTCGCTGTGTTTTCTTGATTTTGGGAATCGGTGTGCTGCTGTGGGGTGGCAGACCCACCCGGGCCGACCAGCCTGCGGAAACCCCGGTTCCGCACCTGACCCACTCCCCAACCCCGCAGGTGACCCAGGCACCGCTGGAATTGATTTCCAAAGCGGCCCCAGGGCAGGCAACAAATGCTGTTTTTCTGAGGTCCGTTGCTCTAGCCCAGGGTGAAGAGCTGCAAGCGAAATATGCCGTCAGTGACGATGGCCGGTTTGTTGCGTTTGTTAGTGAGGTGGGCAGTGTGGTGGCCGGACAAGAAGATGAAGGTTCAAGGGGGAACGATGTCTTTCTGGCAGACCGTCAGACCGGTGTGGTGAAATTGGTCAGTCATGCAACCACATCACCAGTGAAGGCTTGCAATAGCGGATACGATGGTGTGACCGGTTGGGTTGGCATCAGTGGCGACGGGCGGTATGTGGCATTTCTCAGTACCGCCACGGATTTGGTTCCGGGGATTACCTATCCTTATCCTTACACTACTCATCCTAATAACCAAAATGTCTATTTGTATGACCGGCTAAACGGCACTAATCTGCTGGTTAGCCGGTCGGCTGCTTCAGCCACGACTGCTGGGAACGGTGGCTGCCCTACGAGTGATTACAGACTGAAAGTCAGCGCAGATGGCCGGTATGTGGTGTTTGCCAGCTATGCCACGGATTTGGTGGCGGGTCAAATGGTTGGCGGGGCACCCTTTAGCTATCCCAATTTGTTTCTGTTTGACCGGGTGACCGGCGTGACGGCTCTGGTCAGTCATACCGCAGCGTCCCTGACCACAACCGGAAACGGGTTGGTAAGAAATCCCTTTGAGATGACCCCGGATGGCCAGTGGATTGTCTTTGCCAGTACCAGCACCGATCACGTGCCAGGACAGAACAACCCGCCCGATTCCACCAATGTCTTTCTGTACAATCGGGCGACCCAGGCCATCACCCTGGTCAGCCATGCCGCCGGGCTATCCACTGCCGTTGGCGGTGGTTCTCCAAAAATCAGCGCTGATGGCAAAACTGTGGTTTTTGTGGGTGGTTCCCCAAATCTGGCTCTGGGTCTCGCCGACACCAATGGATTTGGAACTGATATTTTCAGTGCCAATCTGACTACTGGAACCATCACGCTGGTCAGTCACATTCCCGGCTCGGCTCTGACCACGGGAAATGGTTCTTCAGAGCTACCGGAAATGAGCGCCGACGGAAACATCATTGTGTATCGCAGTACAGCCAGTGATTTGGTGCCAGGGCAGATTGACAACAATTTAAGGACTGATGCGTTTCTGTTTGACCGCCGGACAGGGGCCACCACGCTGGTGTCACATGCACCAGGGAATCCGGTTATGTCGGGAGCCGATTTTGGTATTATTGATCATCTCTCGCCATTCGCATTGAGTCAGGACGGAAGATGGGTAGCCTATCATGCATTAGGTAACACCAACTTGGTGGCTGGGCAGATTGACCAGAGCACGGATTACCCAACACCACAACTTTTTGTGTATGACCGGTTGGATGGCACCAATCGTCTGGCCACTCATAAATATGGAGCACTCACTACGACTGGGTTGGGCAGTGGATTATTAACCATTCCGATTTTTGCTGGGACAAACGGTTTCGTGCTCTTCCAGGGCGCTTTGGTGGACCTCACTGCCATTCCACTCAGCAACCTCGATTATATCTGGCTGTTTGGGTTTGACCCCAATTCGGGACTGGTGTCAATGGAATCCCTGCGGAGTGCGGATGCGCCCCCCTCGATTTCCGGCAATGGCCATTCCTATGGAATCGATGCCAGCGCTGACGGTCGCTTTGTCGCTTTTACCAGCAGTTCGACAAATCTGGTTCCTGGACAAATCAACCGGACGGGTAATTTCTTAAGGAGCGTTTTTCTGGCAGACCGGGCTACTGGAACAACGACCCTCGTGAGCCATGCCGACAGGCTCCCCACTACCACAGCTAATGACGGCTCATATGAAGGAACTATCAGCAAAGACGGGCGGTTTATCGGATTTGTCAGCTCTGCCACCAACTTGGTCGCAGAGCAGGTTAAGATAGGTTTCGGAAGCGATATTTTTCTCTATGACCGGTTGACGGAGACCACCCGGCTGGTCAGCCATCAGGCCAATTCCACCATGACTGGCGGAAATGGCGAGTCATCCCGACCAGCCTTGAGTGCAGACGGGCGCTGGCTGGTCTTTGTCAGCAGTGCCACCAATCTGGTTGCCGGGGCAACGTATGGCAACACTGGACCCCACCTCTTTCTGTACAACCTGGAAAGCGGAACCATCAGGCTGGTCAGTCATGCGGCTGATTCCTTGGTGGCGGCAGGAAACGGGGGGACCAATACCAATATCAATCCGGTCATTTCAGCCGATGGCAGCACGATTGCCTATGTCAGTCGGGCCACCAACCTGGTGGCCGGGCAAGGGGTCACCAACCACCTGGACGACCTGTTTGTCTATTCGGTTTCCAATCAGACGAACGTCCTGGCCAGTCGCCCGGCCTTCCCGCAAAGCACCGTCAGCGGGCGCATCCAGCAGTATCAAGCCCTGGCGATAAGCAGCGACGGGAACTGGCTGGGATTTGGCAGCAATGCCGGGAATCTGGTGGCCGGACAAACCACCAATAATCTCTATCAGGTATTCCTGTTTAACCGCACCACCGGCACCACCCAACTCGTCAGTCACATTCCTGGTTTCCCTGCAACCGGAGGAAATGGGGATTCAGGGGGGCCATCTATCAGCAACGATGGAAGTCTGATGGTTTTCAACAGTACTGCTCAAAACCTTACCCCAGGGCAGATTGACTCAGTTTCCACAGCAGATGTCTTTTCCTTTGACCGGGCCACCGGCAGTGTCATTCTGATTAGTCATATTGCCAATTCACCAGTGAGAACCGGGGGGGGAGGCATTGGCTCCATTACCCCCAATGGTACAGCCATTGCTTTTTATAGTGTTGCACCGAATCTGATGCCAGGGCAGGTGGATTCTTCCGACACAGGGGATTTGTTCCTGTTTGAACGGGCAACTGGCATGACCAGCTTGGTGAGCCATAAGCCAGGATTGCCTTTGGTGGCTATCGGGTTTAATTATTTTACTTTCCCCAGCAATGTCACCACTTTGGAAAATGCTCTGGTTCTGGATAGTCCTGCTTCCAATCTGGTATCCAATGATGGGAACGGGTTTAGTGATGTATTTGTGGCCCCGCTGGGACTGGTCAACCTCAACTACCCGACAGTTTCCGCCGCCAATGGACTCACCCGGCAGCAGGGGAGCACGGGAAGCAGTTCAATTTTGGCGACAGTGAGCGATGCGCAGTCACCCCCCGGTTCCTTGCAGGTGGCGGTCACCACTCCCACCGGAATCAGCGTGACAGGGCTGGTCAACCAGAATGGAACCATCAGCGGAACCATCACGGCTGGCTGCGGAGCACCACTTGGGCTCAACACTCTGGTGCTACGGGTAACCAACGGTGGCGGGAATTTCACGGAAGCTGCGGTCCAGGTCAATGTCACAGCCAACACACCGCCCACGGTGGGAAGCTATCCGGCGGTCTCTGTTTCTTTGAATGCACCCATCACGGTAACTCCTTCTGTTTCCCCAGGTGACAACGGAACGGTGGCAGCGGTGACAGTAATATCTTCCCCCGGCTTCAGCGGGCCGCTGACGGTCAATCCGGTCAACGGGGTGGTGTCCTTCACCGCCGGAGCGGAAGGCACTTTCACCCTCACCGTCACCGCCACGGACAACTGCGGCAGCACCACTCAGCAGAGCTTTTCGGTAACAGTGTTGCCCTTTGGCAAAGGTCCGGTCATCAACTCCCTTTCACCAATCAGTGGACCAGCCGGGACCTCCGTGACGATTTCCGGTCTTAACCTGACTGGAGTCACCCAGGTCACTTTCAACGGGAGGCCCGCCGCCTTCACCGTCAATTCGGCCACCCAAATCACGGCCACTGTGCCGGTCGGAGCCGCCACCGGACCGGTTGCCGTGGCCGGACCCAACGGAGCCGCCACCGGACCGGTCTTTACCGTGATTCGGACCAAGTAGGACGTTCGGGTATCAGGTATCAGGTCCATCCAAGTGAAAGCTCAGACTTTTCACCTGCTCCCGATTCAATATTCCAGAATTGGGAAACCCGATACCCGATACCCGATACCCGAAATGACTTACAGATTTTTGTGGAGGAAATTCACGACCGTTGTGACATAGGTGTCGGGGGCAACGTCAAACGCATGGCCGTGGCGTGCGTTTTCGACAATCAGTTTTTCCTTGTGGGGATTGACGGCGGCAGCAAAGAGGGGCTCCAGGGTTTCGGCATTGGGCATTCGGACATCGGCCGTCCCGCCAATAAAGAGAATGGGGCAGGAAATATGCTGAACGGCTGCACGGGCATCAAAAGCGGAAGGAAAAAAATTCATCCGCCAGGCGGTCAGTCCAATCACCATCGGGGCAACGGGAATCCGTGGCAACTTGGCCAGTCCGACATGCCGCCACGCTGTTTCAGAAAAAGACAGAAAGCTGCTTTCGGCAATTACGGCAGCCACATCTTTGGTTTCGGCTGCCGCCAGTAAGGTCGCCGTTGCTCCCATGGAAATTCCGAGCAGCACAATTTTATGGCCGGGAGCAGCTTTCCGGGCGAACTCAAGCGCACCCAGCACATCATGCCGTTCGGTATAGCCCGAAGTGGCAAACTCCGCCGGGCTTTTGCCATGCCGCCGGAGGTCATAGAGCACCACGCCGTAACCGGCTTTCCAGAGTCGAACACCCCGCTCCAGGAGTTCATAACGGGACCGGAACAGTCCGTGGGTCATGACAATGGTGACGTTTTCTTTTGTAGCGGGCAGGTACCAGCCGGAAAGCGTGTTGCCGTCGGAGGAAACAAACTGCACGTCCTGAAACTGGGCTCCCAGTCCGGCGGGCGTATCAGTGCGAATCCGTTCATCTGGGCGGGTTCCGGCTTTGGTGACAACAAAACTGAGGGCGTAGGGAATCACCACCACGACAAAAATAAGAACAATTGCCACTGTGGAGCGAACCAGCCGCAACCAGAGCGGTCTGGGGGCCAAAACCGGTTTGTCTCCGTCGTGATGGGGGTCTTCAATCACCCGAACTGTCTGCCAAGCGAAAAATGTGAGAATGGCACACAGAAAGCCAACTCCGGAAAACCCCCAGCCGGGATACATGCGCCCCGCCAGGGCAACGGTTGCGGCAATGCCTAGTTGCGAGGCACCGTTGCGGAGGGCGATATAGGTGGCACGGTCCGTTGGCGGGACCAGTTCCGTAATCAGTGCCTGTAATGGGGCCACCCGTACCGCTGCCAGGAAAGCGGCCAATCCAATCAGCACAAACAGTGAAAGGCTCCAGGAAAAGGTTGGGACCATGAGCAGCAGGACAAGCATTCCGATGCTGCTCCACACGGCCACCGCCCGTTTGCCAAAACGGTCGGCCAGTCTGCCGCCAAAAGCACCGCCAAAGACAGCCCCGACACCGGCCAGCGCATAAATTGACCCGACCTGATTGGGCTTCGCAAAAAACGCATCCGCCAGCCAGGAACCAAGATAGGTGGTAAATCCAACCAGTCCGCCGGAGACAAATGCCGCACTGACAATGCCCCAGATGGAGGACCGTGAACGGGTGGCCAGTTTCCACAACGATTGATGGACCGGTTGTTTTTCCGATTCAGAGCTGTGTTCGCTCTTGGCGGCTGCATCCGGCAAGGGGAACAGCCAAACCAAAGCTCCGGCCAGGATGACCAGCACGGCGGAAAGCAAAAAGACCGAACGCCAGCCAAAGCGTCCGGTCAAAAATGCTCCCAGAGGCACCCCCAACACCGGGGCCAGAAAATAGCTGATGGCCACCCCGCTCATCTGCCTGCCCCGCGTGGCATAGCTGGAGGCATTAGCCAATGCGGCAATCGCCAATGCGGAAATCAATCCGCCAGCCAAGCCAGCCAGAGCGCGGGCGGCAAAGAAGACGGCAATGTGCGGGGCTGAGGCAGCCAATAAACTGGCGGCTCCGAAAATGAGGGATGAAAGGGGGAGCCAAAGACTGGGACGCATCCGTTTGCCAAAGCGTCCCAGGCCGAGCGCCACTGCCGCTGCCGCCAGGGCATAGGCGGTGACACTGCTTGCCACCAGGGTTTTGGCGGCTCCCAGTCCTGCCGCAATTTGCGGTGTCACGGCTCCCACCACCTGGGAATCAATCAGCGCCACCAGAATCAGCAGGCAGGCCGCCAGCGTTGCAAAACGGGAAGTTTCGGACATGTTTTTGGTTCAGGGTTCAGGGTTCAGGGTCTAGGGTTCATTAGGGTACTGGTCTATACTGGAAAATGTTTCTGCCAGATACCGGGAAGCTGCTTTTTTACAAAATTTTCAAAACCCAGCCGTTATGCCAGTCTCCGTGACGCCACTCTGGTTTTAGAGAATGTTTGGAAATTTGGGAAATGTGGCGCGATTTGTTTAATCGCGCCACATTTCCCAAACACGCTTTTAGCTTTTCAGTTTGGAACGTTCCAGATAGCGTTCGATTTCACCATCCACCCACACATCACCGTCTTCAAAAAACTCCCGTTTCCAAATCGGAACAATCTGCTTGAGCCGGTCAATGGCAAAGCGGCAGGCGTCAAAGGCCGCTTTCCGATGGGGTGAGGTGACGACAATGACCACGCTTGCGCCGCCAATTTCAATCCGACCCAGGCGGTGGACAATCGCCAGCCGGTCAATCTCCCAGGCGGCTTTAGCTTCCTCGGCCACCTGTCGCATGGTTTTGAGGGCCATCGGAACATAGGCTTCATATTCCAGATAGAGCGTCTTCCGGCCTTTGGTGTTATTGCGAACCACGCCTTCAAAAGTGACGACGGCTCCGTCTTCGCCGCGTTGCAGGCCCTCGACCAGGGCGCGTGTATTGATTTCTTCATGGGTGATGCGAACAAAGAAATCCGGTTCCACCAGTTCATTTTCATTTTGGCCGCCGGAAACAGGCGGGAAGATGGCGATTTCGTCCTGTGGTTCAATGGTCTGGTGGGGCAAGGCGTAGGCTTCGTTGACCGCTATCAGGAGTTTTCCCGACAGCGTGGCCAGGGAAGGGAACTGTTGGCAGGCCGCAGTCAGTAAATCACTGGCTGTTGCTGGCTGGGGTGCCATGACGGTGGCTTCGCCGGCACCAACCAGCGAGCGGCAGTGGCCGAAGAATTTGATGGTGAAGGGTGTTTGGTGAGACATAGGGTTTGGGGTTTGGGGTTTAGGGTCTGGGAATCAGACTATTCTCAAAACTCAAGTTACTGGTTCATTCTTGAGCATGTTGAAAGAATATTTCAATCCCAGACTCCAGACCCCAGGCCCCAGACCCTGAAATCAGGCTGCTACTGCCACCGTCGTTCCAGGCGGAACTCCGTGATACTTGCGGCGCAGTTTGAGGACCATCCGAACCAGAAAAAGTTTGCGCACCGCGCTGTCGAATCCCAAAGCAGCTCGTGGCACATGGTTCCAGATAAACCGGGATTTTTCTTCCTGGTCCAGGTTCCGGGCGATTTCAAACAATGCCTTGACCCGTTCCCGTCGGGTTCCGGTCAAAGCCAGAAACGCAGCTTTGTCCACTGCGGCAAACCGTTTGCTCAACCGGTCAATGGTGGCGGCTCTTTCCGGTGAAGTGGAAGCCAGAAACTGGAGCGTGTCGGCCACCCAGCGGATATGGCGTTCCTCGTCCTTGCGAACTTCCTGCAACAGTTCCCGGACCGGATGTCCCGGTTCAAGGGCTTCCATAAACATGGTCATGCCCATCCAGGCACGGCATTCAATCTGGTATAACCCGGCCAGCAGTTCTTCCAGCGTGGGCATATCGTCACGGGAACGCCCGCTCAGGCGTTGAAACTCAGTCATAAAGGTTTCACCCGTCACCGGCTGCGGAGTTCCGCCGTAGCGGATGAGCATATCCTCAAATAACTGAGCATGGCGGGCTTCGTCAGCACTGTGCTGGCGCAGCCGGGCGGCATACTTGGGCGGCAGCGTTTCCGCATACGCATCAAGTAAATAACGGCCTTCGTCGGCTTCGCCAGCGCGCAGCCGATTGAGCATTTCACATAAAACTTCCGGATATTTGACCGCTTCGCGGAGGGCCGCTTCACGGCTATAACTGCCTGTTAAAAATTGAATCATCTTTTGGGTAAGCATAAAAACCTCTTTTTCAATGTCTTTTGAGAGTCTGGGGAGTCTGGGGAGTCTTGGGAGTCTTGGGAGTCAAGAAACTCTGTCACCCTGTCACCCTGTCACCTTTTCAGAATTTTGACTCTCAAGACTCCCAAGACTCTCAAGACTCTCAAGACTCTCAAGACTAAATTACTTGGTTCCGTTTTCGAACTCGTCCCGCAATTCGCCCACGAGGTCTTCGATTTTGCTGGTGCCCTGGGCAATCCGTTGCCGCTGCTCCGGAGTCAGTTCCCTGGCTGCGGCGGCAATCCGTTGCACCCGCAAGCGAACCATCTGTGATTCCACCACGGCCAACTCACCTGCCAATTGGTCAATCCGGGTTGAATCATTCGGGTTGGCCACCAATTGCTGGCGCAACAGGTCGCGTTTGGCTTTGAGCTGCTGATGCAGTGTTTCAGCCTGGGGCTTGGTTTGTTTGATGGAGGTCTGAATGGCTGCCCGCTGGGCATCCGTGACGTTGAGATCTTCCATGATGGAGCGGACTTCCTTGGCAATTTGCATCACGATGCGAATCGCATCCGGATTGGGGCCACGGTCGCCCCGGCGGTTCAGAAAGTCGCGCATTCCGGCAAATCCGGCGAGCGGGGTGCAGAGCAGGGCTGCGACCACCATGACGCCAATGGCTTTGGTACGAAATCCGGTTTTTTGTCTCTGAATACGGGCCTCGACAATCCTGGCCGGGTTTGAGGTTGCATTCTGGTTGATTGGTTGGTGATTGGTTGTCATACATTTTTTCTCCCATTTTGTAAGCATCAAACATCGTCTTGAAACAGGTTTGTTTCGCTGTGTGTAGGACTTTACGAAAGGAAACAGCCGCATGCCTGCGCAACCACGGGAGGCACCTGCTCCAGCCGCTGAGTGACGAAAAACGGGCTGCGAGTGACGGCGGTGGAGGAAAACATTTTTGATATACGTGGCAGTCAATGAGTGCTACTCTTGTGCCATTCCCCGTAGGCTTTTTCCCCTTCCTGAGAAAAGTTGTTTCTGCTTCAAATGAGGTATCCGGCGGTATGAAAGGACTGATTGTTTACGCATTGTTTTTTGCACTGCTGTATTTCTTCTTTCGCAAAATGATGGTCTGGATGCACGTCAGCATGTCGGGCTGGCAGTTCATCATTTTTGTGGTGGTTTTGTTTGGAATTGCCGAGTTTGCCCGGACACGGATTATGTCAGACCGGAATTATTAGGGCGGGCGGTATGTCGAGCTATTTTTGGAACGGTTTTCAGCACGTGCTGGTGGGATTGGTGTTTGCTGCTGTCTATGGACGAGTGGCACGAGGGCTCTACCTGCGCAGGTGGAGCTTTTGGGCTGGAATCATTTTCACGTCCGGCGCTTTGTTTTTTGTTCCGCTCCATATTGCTGCTTTCGGCTCGCTTGCGGATTGGCTCTATCAATTCGTCCATTACCCTTTGGCCGACTGGGATATTTTGTTTTTGGGAATGTCCTGGCACCGTTTTTTCCTGACCCACTCGTTTGTCATCCCGATTTTGGTTTGGGCGGCGGTTTTGGATTTCAAAAAACTCCATCCGCTCGTGTTTGGTATGGTCATCGGTCACAGTAGCCATTTGTTTTGGGATGCCGTAACCTCGGCCATGTCCACGCCGGTGGTCTTCTGGGCTCAATGGCTGGCCATTCGCGGAACAACGGCCAAAAGCTGGTTGTTGGTCAATAGCGCACTCCTGTTCTGGCTGGCCCTGGTGCGGGCTCGAAAACAAACAACCTTTTGACCTGCACCCTCGTTTCGTTGGAGAATTTGGCTTAATATCTTCGATTCTCAAATCCAATTTCAGAGTTTCCAATTCTCACAATGAAGCCTTCCGCACACCTGTTGCTTTTGATTCTGATTGCCGGACTGAGCATTGTCGGGCACATGGCCCTGTTGTGGTCGGGCAATTTACGCGGGTTCAATCCATCGGCGATTGCGGCCATCCGGGATGTTTTGTTGTTTGTCCCTGTGCTGATGGCTGTGTTTTGGCTGGTGCGGAAGCAAAAGTTTCGGGGCAACCTGACCTTGCTGACAGCCGGTGTCCTGCTTTTCAGCCTGGGACAATTGGCGCAATTCCGTCTGTTTGCCGACCCGGAATATGGAGCGCGGGGTGAAAAACGCCGCGAAGCGCGGGAAGCCAAAATCCAGACTGTTCTGCGGGCGAATATTGCCTCCGGTTACGACGACGCCAAGAAAAAAATGATGTTTGGCACCACGGAGGTGCCGCCGGCCCCGACCCCCGTGGTCAACCGATTTGGTCTGATGGATGCAGTCGTATCGGGCAATACGCTGGTGCCGTTGGCTTCCATTTTGGCCATGCTGGTCATGTTTGTTTTTTTCCGCCGGGACGACACGTTGCTGAGTCTGCAAAAATGGGGTTTTGCCATTGGTGTTTTAACCGTGGTCCCCTTTCTCATCATTGTGTTGTTTTTCAGCCGGGAAGGGAAATTCCTGGGGGAAACCACCCCTTGGGAGCCGGTCAAGCTGTTGTTTCTGGTGACATACGGGGGGTTGCTGGCGGATAACTACACGAACCTGGGCCGAACCCGCTGGGGGTTGCCCCCGTTGCGGTTTCTCTTGCCGCTGGGCGTGGCAGCCATGCTGCCGGTCATGCCCTTCTTTCTGCTCAGTGACTTTGGCCAGATGCTGGTTTTCGGCGGCGTCTATGCGTTGCTGTATTTCATCGCCGTGCGCAAATGGTCCCAACTGGTGTACGCCGTTTTGCTGGTGGCCTTGATTTTCCCGGTTTTTTATCTGGGCGTGGGAATTCCCAACCGGATTCACCTGCGGTTCCATTTGTGGCTTGATACATGGCAGGCACCCCCGCCCGAAACCACTTGGTGGAAACCGTTTGCCGAATCCATCCAACGGGAATACGGCGAGCGGGAAATTACCAATCAGGATGCCTGGTTTGATAAATCGTCACAGTTGGCCCAAGGCTTGTTTGGCCTTAGCGAAGGACAATTGACGGGCGAAGGACTTGGCCTTGGCTTTCCGGAAGTGGTTCCGGTGGCGGATTCCGATTTTGTGTATTCGGCTTTGGGCGAGGAATTGGGGCTGGCCGGCGGACTGGTCATTTTTCTGGGACTGGTTGCTTTTGTACTGGCTGGAATGCAAACGGCATTGGGCGCACAGGACATGTTCACCAAGCTGTTGGCCGCCGGGTTTACCGGATTTATTGGATTTCAGGCGCTGGTCAATGTCGGCGGTGTGATTCGGATGCTTCCCATGACCGGTATCACGCTTCCGTTTGTCAGCCACGGCGGATGGTCGCTCATCACCACCTTTGCCATGTTGGGGGCGTTGCTGGCGATTTCCCACCGGAATTCACAAGTGAAAACAGCGGAGCCTGAAAAAACACCGGTGGCGCTGCGGGTTGCGTAGAAACTGTTTGGAAATTTGGAGTGCGGCGACTTGTCGCCGCTTTCGCTGGGGGCGACTTGTCGCCACCACTTGGAAAAAAGACACAAAGCAAGACTTGGCGACAAGTCGCCAAGAAACAAAGCGGTGACAAGTCCCCGCACTCCAAAAAAACAGTGAAAATCAAATGTTCCTATGGTTTGGAGGATGTTCTTTTGAAAATGCGGAACCCCATTGCGTCAAGTGCCAGAGCCGGGAGGGCCACTGGTTGAGCCTTGGCCGGGTCGCCGGAAAGATTGGGCGTAACATCGGTAAAGGGCCGACCGTGGTCGACTTCCACAAATCCGCGCCAAGGCCGGTTGGTACAGTTGATGACAACCAGAAACTCTTCGTTCGCGTCCCGCCGCACGTAAGATAAAACCTGTGCTTCGTCGGAATTGCGCAACCAGACAGTTTCGCCCTGACGCAAAGCCGGATGCGCTTTGCGAAGTGCAATCATGCTTTTGAAAAAGCGGGGAAACTCTGGCCGTCGCTCGGCAAAGGCCCAGGTGATGGGCACTTTCTCAAACAGGGCCGGAGCCCCCGATTCCGCCGTGTCGCCGGCTTCCATTCCATTGTAAATCAGCGGAACCCCATCCATTGTGAAAACCAAAGTCGCCGCCGCCAGTGCTCCGCGTTCGCCAAACCGGGCCAAGGCGCGGCGTTCGTCGTGATTGTCGGAAAAAAACATGTGTTTGCCGTTTTTCGGAAAACGCTGACGTTCGGTTTCCCAGGTTTTGCGAATGGCAGTGGCCGGTTCGCGTCCGGAAAAAACCTCATCCAGCGCATGATGAAAGGGCCACGCATAATCAAGGTCAAAGGCTTTCACGAGCAAATCGGGCCGGTCAGACTCAGCCAGCATAAGGATATCGGGCTTGACCCTTTCGAGGGCAGCGCGGGCTTCCTCCCAAAAGGAGGTGGGCACTTCTCCGGCCACATCGCAGCGGAAGCCATCCAGGTCATATTCGCTCAGCCAGAACTTGAGCATGCCAATCATGTACTCACGCAGCTTGGGGTTGTCGTAATTCAAATCCGCCACATCGGCCCAATCAGGAAACGGCGAACGGATTTCGCCTTTGGCATCACGGGAATAAAATTCCGGTGATTTCATCATGACGCTGTCCCAGGCCGTATGATTGGCCACAATGTCAATCACGACTTTGAATCCTTGCCGGTGGGCAGCCCCAATCAGCTTTTTCAAATCTCTGGGAGTGCCGTATTCGGGGTTGACTCCGTAGTAATCCTTGACCGCATAAGGACTTCCAAGTGTTCCTTTGCGTTTCAATTCGCCCACTGGATGGACCGGCATCAGCCATAAAACGGTGACGCCCAGCTCTTTCAATTGGTCCAAACGGGCCTCGACTCCGGCAAAATTCCCCGTGGTTGAAAACACCCGTGGGAAAATCTCATAAACGACGGCTTCGTCAATCCATGAAGCCCGCTGCCGGGCAGTTTCCTGGGAAACATCGCGCGCCGGGTTTTGAGCGCCAACGGTGAGCGGACACAGAACCACCGCCAACAAGAGCAGCAAACATACGTGTTTTTTCATGGCAACCCCTGAAGTTTTGAGTTTTGAGTTTGATGCCGGGGGGCGTTTGATTTTGATTGTTACCTTGTCACCCTGTCACTTCTTCTTGCGCCGTTTCTCGTGGGGCGTGGCGTCGTCCGAAGGCTCAAGCGAACTCCAGTTGCGATAATGCGGGTTTTGCGACTCGCGGTCCATCCATTCGCCAAAGGCTTGTTTGAGCCGGGCGGCTTCAGTTGGGCGTTCGTCAATCAGGTTCTGCCGCTCCTGCGGGTCATCCTTCAAATTATAGAGTTCCCAGGTGTTGCCCTTGGCGTCGTAAATCATGCGCCATTCCGGATGAGCCGTGTCGGTGATGCCCCAGGCCTGGAAGTTGGGTTCGGTCAGGTTGCGCGGTGTTTCGGAAACGAGAATCCGGGTCGGAGGCGTCTGCATGCGGGCAAACTGCAACAGATTCACCCCGCGAAAACCGGGAGGTGCCGCCACACCCACAAAATTCAGGGCTGTGGGGGCAATATCAAGCGAGGCGACCGGGGTTTCCACTTTGTGTGGTTCCACGCCCGGTGCCCTGACAATGAGCGGAACGCGGGCCTGTTCCCGGTAAGGCCGCGAGCCGTGAAAATATTCGCCATGTTCGCCAAAGGCTTCACCGTGGTCCGCAGTAATGATGACAATCGTGTTGTTGAGCAGGCCGGAAGTTTCCATATAAGAAAACAGCCGTCCCAGATGAAAATCCGTGTAGGCAATTTCCCCGTCGTACAAATCGAGGTCTTTTTGTCCGAAGTTAAATTCCGAATGCGCCAGGTACCGGGCATGTGGGTCCGTCAAATGGACCCAGGCATAAAACGGCGGTTTGGCTGTCCCGCCTTCGCTATGCTGCTTCATGAATTCAATCACTTTATCCGTCAGTGCCTGCGCATCAGACGATTTACGCCCGGTCTTAATCTGGGCATCCGCATCCATTCCCCGATAAATGATGGATTTATAGGCGCTCCAGCGACGATTCTTGAGCAAATCGCCCATAATCCGTTTGCTCAAAAAGACACAATCCCAACCGTTTTGGCGGAACGTGGTGGCCAGATTGGGTGATTCCGGGTCAAAGATGCCTTCCCCATGATTTGAAGTCATGATTGAGGAAAAGGAATGTCCTGTGTTGCTTGCCTGCGAATAGGAATTCAGAAACAGCAGGGACCGCGAGGCAAAGCGGTCCAGGTTGGGGCTTGTCGTCCGTCCATATCCGTAACAGCCCAAATGGTCTGCCCGCAGGGCGTCAATCGAAAGAAAGAGCACATTGCGCTTGGGGCTTCCGGACGGAATGGTTTCAGGTTGCCGCGCCAGCGCCAGTTCCGGATTGGCGGGCGGCCAGCTTGGCTTGGCGTCTCCGCCGAGTCCGTTTTCATCCACTCCGTTTTGGGGCAGGTCGGCGGCCAGCGGATTGATATTTGGATTGCGGTCATCCGCATCGCCACCGCCCAGGATGGGTGAAAAGCCGTCGCCGTCGAAATCAACCGATTTTTGAATCAGCGCCACATATTGCCGGATGAGGACGCTCCGCCGCCACAGGAGGGCCTTCACATTCTGGCTGCGGTCAAAGCGGAATCCAGCCCAGCCGACGGTCAGAACCACCGCTACCGTCAGTGGCACAAACGCTTTGCGCAGCAGGGTTTCAACCACCGGAACCTGCATGAAACAGAGCATTGCCACGCACCCAAAGGTCAATTGCAAAAGCGCCAGCGGATTGTGAAAGGTGTCTTCGTAATGTCCGACAAAAAAACGACCGTCTGCCCAATAGGCCACCACACCCAAAAACAGTGCTGCCACGCCGAGCAGCAGGGCTTTGCGGCTGACCTTGACCAATCCTCCGTGGCGCAGCAGCCATATTTGCAGAACCGCTGTGACAAAGGCACCACCGGCCACTGCCGTACCAAAAGCGAGCAGATGATGATGGGAAAGCCGGGTTGTGAGCGGCAATCCCTTATCAGCCAGTCCAAAGAGCAGATTCACAAACGGGTCATACAGATATTTCGGCAGCAGCAGGCAAAAAAGACCCGTTGGAACGGCAAAGACAGCCGTCAGAAACAGGACTTCCTGCCATAGCTTGAGGGCTTTGACCTTGAGCAGCAGGAATTCGCCGCCTGCCAACAGCACGGAAAACGCAGCGGCAATCACCAGAAAGCCAAGTGCAGTAAAAGCACTGTCCGTGGCAAAGGCAAGCCGTTCGGAAACGTGCAGAAAGTGCTGGGAAAGCGTCAGGTTGCGCTCGGCGGCTTCGAGCAGGCCGAAAAACACGCCTGCCCAAAGCCCTGCCACGGCAAAGGCTTTGACGATGTTCCGCGGACAAAAGCAGGATTCCGGCGATGTTGGGGAGGTTTCGGAAACAGTGGTTGAGGTTGGGTTTTCAGGTGCTTCAGGGCCTTTCGACAAAGGCTCCAGTTCAACGGAAGATGGCATGAGACGTACACTCGCAAAACAAGAAAGTCCGGCAAGAATGTCCCAAGCCCCAGGCGAATGCAAGCCGCAAATCCAAGGACTGAGGACTGAGGACTAACTTCAGGACTGAGGACTGAGGACTGAGGACTGAGGACTAACTTCAGAACTGAGGACTGAGGACTGAGGACTGAGTAAAATCCAATCCTTTAACTAGGCGAGATACCAGAATAGCAACCTGATTTGAAGGAATCTCACTTTGAGATAGGCACTCAGTCCTCAGTCCTCAGTCCTCAGTCCTGAAGTTAGTCTTCCCCAATGTCCTCGTTCCAGACTTCAGGATGGGCGGCAATATAGTCGCCCAGCATTTTGATACATTCCCCGGAGTTCATCTCAATCACCTGGACGCCGTTTTCCCGCAGCCAATCTGAGCCGCCGGAGAAGTTGGCCGATTCGCCCACCACCACGGTTCCGATTTTGAATTGCCGCACCAGACCGCTGCAATACCAGCAGGGAGCCAGGGTCGTGGCCAGAATCGTCTTACGGTAGCTGCGTTGCCGTCCGGCTTTGCGAAAGGCGTCTGTCTCGCCGTGAATGGACGGGTCGTCTTCCTGGATGCGCCGGTTGTGGCCGCGTCCGAGCAGGTTTCCGTTTTCATCAAAAAGAGCAGCCCCGATGGGAATGCCGCCTTCAGCCAGCCCCTGGCGGGCTTCTTCGATGGCGACGTTGAGCATGGCTTGGTAGTCGGGTTGGTTTTTCATGGCAAAAATAATAATTGATTTTCACCGCAGAGGCGCAGAGAACCACAGAGATTTTGCAGAGTTTTTATGTTTTTCTCCGCGTAGGCTCTGTGGTTCTCTGCGCCTCTGCGGTGAGGAGGAAAAATGAAGACCAGAGGTTCACGGTGGTTCCTGCAACATAGCTTGATTCCGCAAAGGCCATCCTTGTAGTATCCGCGTTTCTTAAAATTCATCCTGGAATCATCATCCAAACTCTCTTGGAGGACTTGTGAGCAATACTGATTATGATGTGGTTGTGATTGGAGCCGGTCCGGGCGGATATGTGGCGGCGATTCATGCTGCGCAGTCCGGCCTGCGGGCGGCGGTTGTCGAACGGGACAAAAATCTGGGCGGAACCTGCGGTCTGCGGGGGTGCATTCCGACCAAGGCGCTGCTGGAAAGCGCCCATATTTATGAACAATCCAAGCATGCTTCGGATTTCGGCGTCATCACCTCTGATGTGAAGCTCGATTTTGAAGGCGTCCAGAAGTACAAAAACAAGATTGTGCTCAAGTCGGCCAAGGGCGTCGAATATTTGATGAACAAAAACAAAATCAAGGTTCTCAAAGGCCACGGACGCATCGAAGACCCCCACACGGTTTCCGTGACTGCCCTGGACGGCAGCAAGCAAACCGTTTCCACCAAATTCATTCTGGTGGCAACCGGTTCGGTGCCGCGCGACATTCCGATTTTCCCGACCGACGGTGTGCGCATCATCAACAGCGACCATATTCTGGAACTCAAAAACCTGCCGAAATCGCTTTGCATTCTCGGTGCGGGAGCGGTCGGAACCGAATTCGCTTCGATTTATTCGCGTTTTGGCGTGGATGTGACGCTGGTTGAAATGCTGCCGCGCCTCCTTCCCATCGAAGACGAGGCCATCAGCGCCGAACTCGAACGCGCCATTCGCGGTTCGGGTATCAAGGTCAAGACCTCGACCATGTGCCAGTCGGCCACGGTCAAGGAACATTCAGTTGAAGTCAGTCTCAAGAACGAAAAAACCGGCGAAGTTTCAACCCTCGAAATCGAACAGTTGCTGGTGGCCATCGGACGCCGTCCGGTGAGCGAAAACCTGGGACTCGAAAAAACCAAGGTGGTGGTGGAACGCGGCTACCTGGGTGTCAATAAATACATGCAGACCGCCGAACCTTCGATTTACGCCATCGGCGACGTGGTGAATACGCCGTGGCTGGCCCACGTGGCCTCCCACGAAGGAATTCTGGCGATTGACCACATGCGCGGTGTGGAATGCCATCCGCTCAACTATGACCACGTGCCGAACTGCACCTATTGCGAACCGGAAGTCGGCAGCGTCGGCCTCACCGAAGCCAAGGCCCGTGAACGCGGCTACGATGTCAAAGTCGGCTCGTTTCCGTTTATGGCCAACGGCAAGGCGCGGATTCTCAACAGCACTGCCGGGATTGTGAAAATCGTGAGCGAAGCGAAATATGGTGAAATCCTCGGCGTTCACATTGTCGGCCCACGGGCCACGGAACTGATTGCCGAAGCCTGCGTGGCTCTGACCGGCGAATTGACCGTCGAAGCGTTGATGCACACCATCCACGCCCATCCGACGCTTTCCGAAGCCGTCCACGAAGCGGTCCACAGCGCCCACGGGGCAGCACTTCACATGTAGAAACCAAGGACTGAGGACTGAGGACTGAGGACTGAGTGGCAGCCCTCTAAAATTTGAGACTTGTGTTCAAGCAGGTTTTGGCCACATTGCACTCAGTCCTCAGTCCTCAGTCCTCAGTCCTGAAAAATTCTATGACAACAGCTACCGTAATCTCCAATGTCCCGACCACCCTCACCCGCGAACAGCAACTGGAGCTCTATCATTTTCTGCGTCTGACGCGGCTGCTTGAGGAACGATTGACCAACCTGTACCGCCAGACGAAAGTCGTGGGCGGGCTTTTCCGCAGCCTGGGCCAGGAAGCAACCGCCGTGGGCACCGCCTATGCGCTGGACCGGTCGAAGAACGACATGCTGACGCCGCTCATCCGCGACCTGGGGGCAGTGCTTGTTCAGGGCGGTACGCCGCGCGAACTTTTCCTGCAATACATGGCCAAGAAAGACAGTCCCAGCCGGGGCCGTGATTTGAATATTCACTACAGCGACCTCAAACGGGGTTTCATCGGCCCGATTTCGCACCTGGGCGACCTCATGCCGGTCATGACCGGAGTGATTCTGGCTTCCCGGATGCGCAAGGAAGACCGGGTGGGCCTGGTGTACATGGGCGACGGAGCCAGTTCAACCGGGGCCTTTCACGAAGGGCTGAATTTTGCCGCCGTGCAAAAGCTCCCGATTGTCGTGGTTATCGAAAACAACCAGTATGCCTACTCAACCCCGACCGCCAAACAGATGGCCGTTGAAAACATTGTGGACAAAGCGGTTGGCTACGGTGTGCATGGCGTGATGGTGGACGGCAACGACGTGATTGCCTGCTACGAAGTCACCAAACAGGCAGTGGACCGCGCCCGCTCCGGCGGCGGCGTGACGTTGATTGAAGCCAAAACCTTCCGGATGAAGGGCCACGCCGAACACGACGACCAGAAGTATGTGCCCAAAGAGTTGCTTGAATACTGGGCCGAACGTGACCCGATTAAGCGCTACGAAGCCTATCTGCTCGGAAACGGTCTGGCGACCCAGGGTGACCTGGACGCGATGGTGGCCAATATCAATGCCAGCCTCGACGAAGACATGGCGTTTGCCGAAGCCAACCCCATGCCCGACCCCGAATCTGCGGTTGCTGGCGTCTATGCCGAGTTTTGAGTTTAGGGTTCCGCCTTCAGGCGGCGGTTTAGAGTTCCGCCTTCAGGCGGCTGTTGGAAATTCAGCCTTGAGGCTGAATTTCTTCCAGCAGAGCACCCTTGTTATGAAACATCTGATTTTCTGGCTTTGTCTGCTCTGTTGTGCCACCGGGACGGTTTTTCAGCCGTCCCTTTCCTTTGCCCAGGCAAAACCTCCTGCTGCCACTCCAGCCGAAAAGCCGCTTCTGACGATTGAGGGAAACGGCATCAAGCCAGTGACTCTGACGGCTGCGTCTTTGGCTGGCTTCAAACGACAAACTGTCAAAGTATCTGACCATGGAACTCCGGCGGAATTCGAAGGTGTACTGCTTTACGATATTCTGAAACAGGCTGGGGCACCGCTGGGCGAATCCTTTCGTGGCAAGAACGCTGCCGTCTTTGTCGCCATCGAAGCAATGGACGGCTACCGGACGGTGTTTGCCTTGCCCGAACTCGACCCCATGTTTACCGACCGGACTATCATCATGGCTGACAAACGGGATGGGAAATCACTCTCTGAAAAAGAAGGCCCCTTGCGGATAGTTGTTCCGGATGAAAAGCGGGCCGCCCGATGGGTGCGGCAGGTGACGAAAATCAGAATTCTCAATCTGACGGCGCTTTGATTTTGGGAAATTTGAAAGAAGCCAGGCATTTTTGACCGGGCGTTAAAACACCCGGCTACAATCAATGGTTGCTGACGCGACCAAATAGCTGATGAATTCTCAAATCTCAGGTTGGTTCCAACCGGCACGATGAAGTAACACTGCTTCCACCCGCTCCCTCACCACCTTCCGTTGATTCGGTTTTTCGAAAAAGCCTGCTGTGCAGTATAGTTCCCTCCATCATTCACACAAAACCACTTCATTTTTCAGGAAGCACTTTTCATGAAACCAGTTTACCTTGCAGGGGCGGTTCGGACGCCCATTGGAAAATTCGGCGGTGCGCTCGCCGATTGGACGGCTGCCGATATGGGCGTGGCCGCAGCTCAGGAAACCTTGAAACGGTCGGGTGTTCCGGCTGATGCGGTTGAGGAAGTCATCATCGGCTGCGCGCGGCAGGCCGGCGGCGGGCCAAATGTCGGGCGGCAAATCGGCTACCGGAGCGGCATTCCGGAAACAGTTCCGGCCTCCACCATCAATCAAGCCTGTGGTTCGGGACTGAAAAGCATCATTCTGGCCGCCCAGGAAATTATGCTCGGCCAGGCGGAGGTGGTACTGGCGGGCGGAACCGAATCCATGAGCCGGGTGCCGTACTTTGCCGAGGGCGCACGCTGGGGAGCCCGGCTTGGTCACACCAAGCTGGTGTACGGCATGTACCGCGACGGGTTTGGCTGTTCGCTGGCTGGAATCCTGATGGGGGAAACTGCCGAAAATCTGGCGCAAATCCATGAAATTTCACGGGATGAGCAAGACGAATATGCCCTCCGCTCACATCACAGAGCGGCAGCCGCTGAAGCCGCCGGAAATTTTTCAGCAGAGCGGATGACGCTCACCCGCACTGATGCCAAAGGTCGGGAGGTCGTCGTCGCCAAAGATGAACATTTGCGAATGGGGGTGACCAAACCGGATTTGGCCAAACTGCCGCCGGTTTTTTCCAAAACCGGAACCGTGGCTGCCGGAAATTCAAGCGGCATCACCGATGGCGCGGCAACCGTGCTGGTTCTTTCGGAAGCTGCGGTGCAAACCCATCACGTCCAGCCGATGGCAAAAATCATTGACTACGCAATCGTAGGACTTGACCCCAAGGTGATGGGACTGGGACCGGTTCCGGCCACCAGGAAATTGCTGGCCCGCCGCCACCTGACACTCGAAACCATTGACCTGATTGAGCTGAACGAAGCCTTTGCCGCGCAGGTGATTGCCTGTGACCGAGAACTTCATCTGGACCCGGAAAAACTGAATGTCAACGGGGGTTCCATTGCGCTGGGCCATCCGATTGGCTGCACCGGAACCCGGATTGTGGTGACGCTCCTGCATGAACTGGCCCGGCGCAAGGCGAAGCTTGGGCTGGCAACTTTATGCGTGAGCGGCGGATTAGGTATCGCGCTTTTACTCGAAAGCATTTAAGATAGCGAATCAGCAATCGGCAATCAGTCGTCAGACCCCGCCGACAGCGGCAGGCTGGCTGATTCGAATTGCAAAATTCACAATTTTTCGTCTAAAGAACCGTAACCCATTCAACACCATCAACTGTGCCTCAAGCTGCAAGCTATCTGCTGAACGCTGCAAGCCGAATACCGGGGAGGGCCGTATGTTTCGACAGAAAATCCTTTCTTTTGTTTCATTTGCCATTTCGTTTTTACTTGGCGTGGGATTGACTTCGGGATTGGTGACACCGCGCATGAAAGGAAGTCTGACCCCAAGCGGGGAAACGACGGCCCACAGTTCACGGATTACGGCGCTTGCCACTTCTCCGGGTGGCAAATACATGGCTTCGGGCAGTCTGGATGGCCGCCTCAAGGTGTGGAGTATCCGCAACGAGGCATTGGCCTGGAAGTTTGATGTGGACAGCCCGGTTTTATCCATCGCTTTTTCCCGGAGCGGCTATAAACTGTCCGTTCTGACCCGCAAGGGGAAGGTCTTTTGTTTTTCGACCATCACCGGCGAACGCTGGGACGAGCATCATCCCTTTCCGCCAGAAACGATTGAAGGCGGCGCATTGGGATACCTCGGTGATGAACCATCCCTGATGGCCTATGGTGATGAAGCCTTGAAGAAATGGGCTGAACAAAGTGGAAATACAGGTCAACTGAAACCTTTTGAAACCGGTGCAACCTGTCTGAACTGGTCGCCTGCGGCTGAAATCTATGCTGTGGGAACCCGCTCCGGCCAAGTGAAAATCTTTAACAAATCCACGAATGAGGAACTCCATGTCTGGGATGCCGGAATTGGTCCGGTGTCTGCCGTGGCCTTGTCACGGGACGGAAGCCTGGTTGCCTATATTGGCAGCGAAGGACTGGAAGTGCGCGACATTCAATCAGGTAGCGTTGTCAGCACAGCCCCTCTCACGCAAAGCGGTGTGGTCAGCGCCTTGGCCTTCACCCCAACGAACAAATATCTGGTGTGCGGGGATAGCACTGGGCGGTTGCTGCGCCGAAATCTGGGAAATGCTGCAGCCATGGGGATTGTGGATGAATGGACGGAAACCGTTCCGTTACTGACTCCGGCACATTCCCGTTGTGGCCATTAGGAAGAAGGAAAACCAGTTATGAAAAAGAAAAAAAGTCTGAAGACAACCGTGGCAAAGGTGATTTCCTACCTGTTGCTGCCATTTCAGATTGGAATTGTTTTGGTGGCGGCCGTCGTCTCTTCGTTTCGGCAGCGCAAGCCCGAAATCATGCACGGTGCCGCGCAAACTGCCTGAGAGGGTTCAGGGTTCAGGGTTCAGGGTTCAGGGTTTTTAATCCTTGATTTGAGACAAGCCAAACCGTCAGATCAAATTGATAGCACCTTAACCCTTAAATCCTGAACCCTGAACCCTGAACCCTGTTTTTGGAGGACCTTATGGTTTGTCATGCTTGTGGACGGGAAGTCCGGGTTTTGGGAAAGTTGGGCCGGACCTCCGAATGCCCGGAATGCGGGGCTGACCTTCATTGTTGTCGCAATTGCAAGTTTTTTGATACGGCAGTGGCCAACGAATGTCGTGAACCGGTGGCAGAACCCGTGCGGGACAAGGCCGGAGCGAATTTCTGCGATTATTTCGAACCCAACAACAAACTTTCCTTGACGACGCGCAGTGGTGCCAGTTCGCAGGATGCGCGCAAGGCTTTTGACAGCCTTTTCAAAAAATAAACGGAGGAATTTCACTGTGCCGGCTTCAACTGACATGGTTTATTTGAATGCGCTCTTGCAGGCCATCCGGCAACCCACAGTCGAAGACGCATTTCGAATGCTGACTGCTCAATTTCCCGGACTCGATGCCACGCAAATGCTGCGCGACATCAATTGGGCCAAGCAGTTGAAACAGCGGGGCTACAGCAAGCAGGAAATTTTGGAGGATATGGAACTGGTTTAGGCCGTTGCCTCAGGACTGAGGACTGTGGAACTCAACCCACTGATTCAAGCTTGAACCTAAACAAAAAAGCCACTCGGTAACCATCGAGCGGCTTTTTTCATTTTTCTGGAGCGCACCTGAGGGGAATTAAAACCCGACTCTCAGTCCTCAGCCCTCATGCCAAGAGTCACTTGATTTTGAAATTGCCTGCGCTGACAGCCTCGGCGATGTTGCCCGCGGCATCCTTGGCGATGATTTTGATACGCCCGGTTTTGACGGCGGCGGTCGGTGTGAAATTGAACGAAGTGGCAGTACCGGGAAGCCCGTCTGCCAGCGTGGTTGAAAATGTTTTTCCCCCATCTGAAGACAACTGTACCGTTTGGGCGGTCACACCCACGTTGTCAGTGGCGTTCCAGACAATGGTAAAAGCCTTGCCCACTTTGAGTTTGTCACCGCCATTGGGAGCGGTCAGCGTGACGGTGGGCGGGGTCTTGTCATCGGGCGGGGGCGGTGGGCCGCTGCTGATTTCCAGATTGCGTCCGAATTCCGAGGTATTGCCCATGTCGTCCGTGGTTGTGGCAACCAGGGCTTTGGTGCCTGCGGGCACTGCGAGGGTGACTGAAAAAAGTGTTTCTTTGGCAGTATTGACTAAACCCAGATAGGTTTTACCTTCACCATTGCCGCTGGGGTCGGGGTCGGCAGCAAAGATTTCAACTGTGGTTCCCAGGCCGGCCTGACCGGTAATTTTCATGTCGGTTCCGGAAACTGTTTCAGCCGCTGATAAAATCGGAAAATTCAGCAAATCATTAGGGCCTTCGTCTTTATCTCCCAGGTCATTGGCTGTGACACCATCGGCACCCAGGTCAATTCCAACTTCACCGTTCTGAAATATCGAATTGCGGGTGATGCGGTTGCGGCCCGTCCGGTTATTGGGGTCAGTGTCAATGACCGCCACTCCGGAGCGGGAATTAAACGCAATGATATTGCCGGGAACCCGTTCGCTCCCTCCAACGACGTTGTCGTGTGCCCCTTCCAGCAAAACCACGCCAAACCCATCATTGAGAATGCCCTTGGTTCCGGTCACATCCGCCCCAATGATGTTGTTCTGAATCAGGTTTTCAGCGGCACCGGGGCCAAACCCAATCCGGATGCCATTGCGGCCATTTCCGGAAATCAGATTTCCTTCGGTGTTGGTCGCGCCACCGATTTGGTTGCGGGCTCCGCCCAGGCTGATACCGTCCAAACCGTTGCGCAGAGCCTTGGTGCCGCTGGCGTTGGTTCCAATCCGGTTCCCGGTCAAAATGTTTTCGTTGCCGCTGATGAGCAATCCGATACCGCCTTGTTCATCGCCATTGCCGGAAATGACATTATTGACAAACCGGTTTTGGATTCCATCAAGGGTCACCCCGGCAATCCGTTGAAGATTGCCTCCGGTTGGAACCGTCTCGCCTCCGAGTGCCACCCCGATAAAATTATTTTGAATCAGATTCCCTTGGGTCTGAGAGCCGGAAATGGCCAGTCCGATTTCGATGTTTCCGGCAATGAGATTGCGGTCTTCAAGGTTGGGACCGCCGATGGTGTTATTATTGCTTTCATTGATGACGATGCCTCGATTGTTGGACGCGCTTTGGGTGCCGGTGGGTCCGACCCCGATATAACAACCCTGCACCCGGATGTTTTTGGCATTGTCACCATCCAGGGCCAGTCCGGTCGCGCCGTCACCGGCCCGGCAATTGATGATGCCCAGGCCCCGAATCACAATGTCGCTGCCGACGATACGCAACCCGGTGCTCAAGCCCTGTTCACCACTGAGAAAAATTTCAGGACCTTGCGGATTGGAGTCACCTCCGCTGGTGGTTTGGGTGGTTCCGTCAATAACCAGCCCGGTTGCCTGCAAGGGAGGAAACGGCGCAGACGGTTTGATGGTAAATACTCCGCCGGCAAACCCAGGGTCGGTTCTGGGAATGTTAAACACCACCCGCGACCCGGAAAGAGCTTTGGTCAGGGCAAAACGCAACGAACCCTGGGTTGGGTTGTTGTTATCGTTGTTGTCAGCGGTGGTTGTCACGGTAAAGGTCTGCCCTTGGGCAGAAACAGTGGAAAGGCGGGGGCTGCTACTGGTGAGGCAGAGCAGAATGGCCACGCCAGACAAAGGCAAAAAGCCGGTTCCTCGACGAAACAGGCGGATGGCCGAAGCGTACATTGGCTGGAAACCTCGTGGGGGTGAAAGCTGAACGCGCGCAGACGCAAAGGTGGAAACAGCAAAGATACTGCGGAACGCGACGCGGGTAAACCTTTTTTTCAGGACTGAGGACTGAGGACTGAGGACTGAGGACTGAGGAAGTTTCCTGATTGCCGACTGAAAGCTGGAAGATTGCTTTGAAACCCCGAAAAATCAAGGAAATCTTCAGTGACAGAAAATGACTCAGTCCTCAGTCCCGAAGCTGGTCCTCAGTCCTGGGGCGGTGCTGTGGTCGGCAGAAAGGAGCGCAGCCATTCCATAAAGCATCCAGGTTTGGGACCAGCGCAGATAGGAAACCCGATTGGTAAACCATTTGGTTTGCTGGAAATAGAAATATCCGGCAGGAGCCGCCAGGTGGGTGAGGGTCCAGTTCCAGCAGCGTTCCAGCAAAGCCGGTGCCCGTTCATCCAGATGTGCCAGCCGGGCCAGGGTGACAAACGCCTGGGCGGCGGCATGCACGTCAATCGGATAGGTGTTTTCGTGGTAATAGCGGGGAGTTCCGTCAGGCAGGAAAAACCGGTCGCAAAAAAACTGAAAACCCCGTTTCAATCCGGCGGCGGCTTCAGGCAGTTCACCAAAGCGCAGCACTTCATCCAGGCAAATCAGATTGAATCCGGTGTGGAAACTGTCAATCCATTGCTGGTTGGGGGCTTCGCCGTAAGGCCATGAACCATCCGCCCGCTGCCGCCGGAGGCTGAACCGGGTTGCCGCCTGGGCTGCCAGTTGCAGTTCGGGTTCGCGGGTGAAATGGAACACTCTGGCCAGCAGTGCTGCACCCAGCAAACTGGCATTGTGGACCTGGGTTTCGTCCAGTTGGGTGTAGCTGAAACAAAAATCCTGGGGAGCCAGCGGGTCAGGAGTCCGGCCCAGGTCCTTGAGAATAAAATCGCAGGTGCTGCGGGCGGTGGCCAGATATTCATTCGTGCCAAAACGTTCAAAGGCATCCAGATACGCCTGGGCCACAAAAGTTGAGCAGACAATCGAAGGTGAGCCTTGGGGGACAAAAAACGCCCGCGACTGCCAGTCAAACGGGTAGCCCCAGGCAGCACCGGCAGCATCGGCGGAACGCATGCCGTCCAGTTCCTGCAAGAGCCGTCGGGCTTCAGACTCAAACGGCACCTCTGATTCGCCTGTCTGCCGGGCAAACCCCGCCCGTGCCAACAGTGCCCGTACGGCGAGGCCATGCCCTTTGGGATTGGCCCGTTTGGGAATCAGGAGCAGTGGCCGAAAGTTGAGGGGAGAACGTTTGCAGCCTTGAATCAGGGCAATCCGGGCCCATTTTCCCGGCAGCAGGGAAGTCGCCCGTCCACCAAAGGCATTGAGTCCGTCATAGGGGTCGTATCCCTGCCACCCTTCATTTTGGCAATAAGCCAACAAAAGGTCGAAATGATGCGGTACGGAGCATTGCGAAAGGCCGGAAGAAGGGTTCATTTGATAGAGGGTGAAGAGGCTGCGGCAACCGGAAGCCAGCTTTCCAGTTTTCCGGCCATCCGGTATCCCGCCAGCGCGGCCCGTCTGGTAGCCGTTTTTCGGATAGCTGCACGGTAGTTCACGGGCAGGGGCGGAGCCTGTTCCTTGAGGTGGCTTCCTTTGAGTTTTCCGTTGCGATAGGCCCGTGCCACCCCAAGTTGGTAACTTTCGGCGCTCCAGGCTCGCGGGTCGGTGACCGCCCGTGCGGTTTTGGTGCGGGCTGGAGGGAATTGTTTTTCAATTGTATCGGCGAGGTTCTTCAGTCGTTCAGGGGAAATCGTCTGATTGCTGGGTTCAACTGCCCCGTCCCAAATCCGGTGCAGATTGGTGGGTTCTTCTTGTTTAATCCGGACAAAAAAAGTGTTGCCGCCCAAATCACCATTGGGGGGCGGATAGTTGGCATTGACCATGGTCAGGCAATGCAGCGGTTGGTGAATATCACCGCAGATATGCAGCAGCCAGCTTAGGTAAACCGCTTGCTCCGCCGGGGAGGTTTGCGGGTCGCGCAGCTTGTGGTGACAGGTTTCAAAGGCAAACAGGATGTCATCCTGAGGCAAAGGTGAAATCAGTTTTCCTGCCGGTTTTCGGGGGGTGTAGGGATAATCCACAAAATGCCAGTTGAAATGGTCATAGGGGTGATTTTTCTGCGCCCGGATGACATCAGGCCAGACACTGGCACGGGCAAACACATAGGCTTCGCGGGTCAGACTGTCATTGACCTCATAGGCTTTGACCCACTCGGTATAATCGGGATGGTTGACCAGAATCGCATCCACCTGGGACCTGGTTTGCGGCTTCAGATGCCGATAGGCAATGATGGCCGTCACCATGTGTCCGGGTGCGTTCCAGGCATAAACTTGATTGGTGCCTAAAAAACAGACGAGGCTGAGCAGCAGAGTAAGGGGTGGCAGAATTTTCATGTTGCTATGTTTCCGATTACCGGTTTGGTATGAAGCGGGAACAGGTTCTCCACCAGAATGTGGACGGAACCAGGGAGTGAATCGTGAGGATTTTTGTACGTGGTCGGAGCCGCAGCCCATGGCCCTCAGTCCTCAGTTCTCAGTCCTCAGTCCTATTTATTCCTTGACCGGTTTTTCATCTCCGGCGGCATAAAAGCCCAGGCGATGGTGAGTTTGCAGGTCTGTCCGTTGTGGAATCTCGATTTTGAGGGTGTGAAAGGCGTCGTCTTTGGCACCCGTCGGAAAATAAGTGAGAACGTATTGCTGCCGTAAATCCTCTTCGATTTGCGTAAAGGCGTTGGCAAATTCACGGTCGTGGCGGGGATAAAAAACCCGCCCGCCGGTGGCGCTGGCCAACCGTTCCAGGGCTTCGCGGTTGACATCTTTGGCTGTTTCCTCAGTCGGGCTGGTAATGCCGATGGGGTACACGCTCACGCCGGAACGCCACGCCCGGTCAATGGCTTCGCGCAACTGGACACTGCCCTCGCCGTCATAGCCGTCGGTCAACAGTACAATCACCCGGCGGGCATTGGGGACAGTTGTCCGTGCCAGCACATCGTCCACTGCCAGATAGAGTGCCGCATGGAGCGCGGTTCCGGCAGCCTTGTTGCTTGTATCAAAGGGCATAATCTGACCGACTGGCGACGGGAGCCGGTAGTCAACCTCAGCCAGAGATTGTTTCAAGGCAGCCACATCGTGCGTAAGCGGGGCGGCCAGCACGACATCCTGCTGAAAGACAATCAAGGCTGCCTGGTCATCCTTGAGGCGCAAAACCTTTTCCAGAAATTGAACCGCAGTCCGGCGGGCCAGCGCCAGCCGTCCGAGCATACTGCCGCTGAAGTCCACCAGCAGTGCCAGAGCCAGCGGGGCTTCGGTGGTGCGTCCGAGTGAGGCGATATCCTGCTTTTGCCCATTTTCAAAAACCTGGAGGTCTTCCAGTTTCAAATCATTGACATAGCGATTGCGACGGTCGGTCACCGTAAAGGGAACCACCACCAGTTGGGTCCGCACTTTGACCACGGTGGCTTCGTCCGGCAGTGCCCCTTCGGTTTTGACCCGTAACAGGGTTTCGTCCTTTGGGGGCTTTTGGTTGTTGGGCACCGGGTTTATGTTTGGTTGCTGGGCTGCCGCCCACAACGGCAGGAAGAGAACCAAACAGAGACCCAAGCGCAGGTTTTGCAGAAAGAAGCCAGATTTCATATTCAGGTATGGGGAAAGGAATGAAGCCGGAGAACGTTCTTGCATCATAAAAGCCCAGGTTGGTTTCTGACAACTGGTGCCGGTTGGGGTTTGGCTGATTGAAGTGCCAAACTTGGCTTGGCAGGCTGAATCACTCGGTCTATATTTGCGCCCGGCTCTGTCAGCACAACACAACTTCAAAACGATCTAACCACCCACAACCACAAAAGCGATAGCCCCATGACTACGGACCAGTTCCCCCCCAATCAGGAACGGATTGTTGAGTTCCTGCACGCCACCGGACTTTTTGAAGGCTTGCCTGACCAGCTTGTCCAAACGGTTTACGCCCAGGGAAAAGTGGAGTCGCTGACCGCTGGCAACCTGCTTTTTCACCAGGGCGAACCAGCCGAGGCTCTGTGGTTGGTGCTGGACGGCACTCTGAATGCCAGGATTGCCCGTCTGATGGTCGGAGAAACCGATGGGGGCGACTATCAGGCCGGCCATCTGGTGGGAGTCACCGATGTGCTCACAGGTGAGGCTCGGAGTTCGACCGTCCGGGCTGTGACGGATGTCACCCTGTTCCGTTTTGACAAAGACGTGCTGGTTGAACTTTCCCAAACAAGTCCGGATTTGTTGTGCCGCATGGGGGAATTGGTCCGGCGGCACCTTCAGTTGGAACAGTTGGCTGTTTTTCTCCCGCAGATGTTTGGCACGTTGAATGACCGGTTGCTGCGCGAGGTCGAATCCCTGATTGAATGGGTGTATGTGAATCAGGGAGAGCCGTTGTTGCGTCAGGGAACCTTGGGAACCAAGGTCTTTCTGCTGGTCAGCGGGTACCTCTATGTGGTCAAGGAAGGGCGCAACGGTGCCAACCGGATTATCAATGACATCAAGCGGGGCGAACTGGTAGGGGAAATGACCTTTTTCACCACAGGGCTCCGTACTGCCAGTGTCTATGCTGCCCGTGACAGTTGGCTGATTGGGCTTTCCCGTCAGGCTTTCGACAAACTGCTCAAACAGTTCCCGGAATTGATGACGTTTATTATTCAGACGCTGATTGACCGGCTGCGTAAAAAAGACGGCTCTATCACTCCGAAAATCTCCAACCGGTATGGGACCCAGCGGCTGGCAACCGTCATCAATCCAACCGGGCATTGGTCCACGGCCACCCGGCAGACAAACAACATTGTGATTGTTCCGGTCAGTCCTGAGGTGCGCCTGGGCGATTTTGTGGAGCGGTTACAAAGGGCCTTGGCCAAACATGGGGATACCTTCGCGCTCAACAGCCAACGGGTCAATGCCGTGCTGGATATTCCGGAAATTGCCCAGATGCCCAAAGAGCAGCCTCAAAGTGTCCGCTTGACCGCCTGGCTCGACCAACAGGAACTGAATCACCGGTATATGGTCTATCAGACAGACCCGACGCCTTCGGAATGGACCCGGCGTTGTATCCGGCGGGCGGACCAGATTCTACTGGTGGGAACGGCGGACAGCTCTCCTCAACTCAGTCCGATTGAAGACCGCTTTCTGAGTGCCACCCGTTCCCTGGTCACCCCACCCCAGTCGTTGGTCCTCTTGCATCCTGACCGGAGCCGTCCGCCGAGCGGCACTGCGGCTTGGTTGGAGGCCCGCGATGTGGACAACCACTATCACATTTGCTGGGACCGCCCGGAGGATTTCGAACGGCTCGCCCGTCTGCTCACCGGGCGAGCTGTTGGTGTGGTGCTGGGCGGCGGCGGCGCACGGGGGTTGGCGCATGTCGGGGTGATTCGGGCTTTGCAGGAAGCCAAAATTCCGATTGACCTCATCGGTGGGACCAGTATGGGGGCTTTGGTTGCGGCTGAATGTGCTGTGGGGTGGGACCCTGCCAAAATGATTACCGTCAATCAGCGCATGCTGGTGGATTCCAGACCCTTGCAGGATTACACCCTGCCGTTGCTGTCACTGCTCAGCAGCCGCAAGGTGGACCGCCTGTATGCCGAAGGCTACGGGCCGGAACTGCGGGTTGAGGATTTGTGGGTGAATTTCTTTTGTGTCTCAAGCAATTTATCCAAGGCCGAAATGGTGGTTCACCGTGAGGGTCTGCTCTGGAAGGCTGTTCGGGCCAGTTCTTCGCTGCCCGGAATTTTCCTGCCGGTGATTGAAGGGGAAGACCTGCTGGTGGATGGCGCGGTGTTCAATAACCTGCCCGGCGATGTCATGCGCAGCCTCGGCAGCGGTTTTACCATCGTCGTCAACGTCAGCCCGGAGGAGGATGTCCGGATTACCGAATCCGCTTTTCCGTCCCCCTGGAAACTGGCGCTCCGGCGGCTTTTTGGCCGCCCGGTTCCGAAAGTGCCGAATATTCTTGACGTCATGACCCGTTCGGCTTTGCTCAGCAGCATTCACAGCGCCAACCAGATTGCCAAACGAGCCGACCTCTATCTGGAACCACCGGTGGAGAGTTTTAGCATGCTCGACTTTGCTCCGCTCGAAGCCCTGGCTGAGGCCGGCTATCAGTACACGAAAGAACGGGTGAAAATGGTGAAGTTTTAGGGTTCAGGGTCCAGGGTTCAGGGTCCAGGGTTCAGGGTTCAGGGTTCAGGGTTCAGGGTCCAGGGTCCAGGGTTTTCGAATACCAAGAAATTTGAAGTTCGCAACGAAAATGTATCTATTCATTCAAAAGACCCTGAACCCTGAACCCTGGACCTCAATTCTGAAGAAATCAGTTGCACCTGTTCCTGCATTTCGTGTAGTCTGAATGGCGATTCATTCAGTGGTAGGTGGAACCCCTTCCGCCGCCTCCCCAAGTCCCGACGACCCGTCGTTTTACATCCAATTTTTGAAGTTTGACGCATTATGGCTTTGCTGACCCGGACCGCCGCCGAATCCCCCCAACGACCATCCAACGGTAAACACGAAGCAATTCTGCGGGCTGCCATCACGGTTTTTGCCCGCAATGGGTTCTTCAACTCGAAAGTTGCCGATATTGCCCGTGAAGCGGGTGTCGCGGATGGAACTGTTTACCTTTATTTCAAGAACAAAGACGACTTGCTGCTTTCCATCATCAATGAAGCGTTGGACGAGGCCAACGAGCGCATCCGGCGGGAAATGGCCGAACTGACCGACCCGCTGGAAAAGCTGTACCGGATTGCCGAACTGCATCTTGGACTGATGGGCAATGACCGTGATCTGGCGATTGTCTTTGAAGTGGAAATCCGTCATTCCACAAAGTTTATGGAGGAATTTTCAGCCACCCGGCTGAGTGAGTACCTCCGCATGGTGCGGGAAATCATTGAGGAAGGGCAGCGAACCGGACGCTTCCGCACGGAAATCAATCCGCAGATTGCGACCAAGGTCTTTTTCGGTGCGATGGACGAAATGGTTACCAACTGGATCCTCAGTCATAAGGCGTACAATCTGGTTGATTACGCCCGCCCGGTTGTGGATTTGCTTTTTCGCGGTTTTGCACGAGAATAGACGCGCTCATCATCTCACTCTCACATCCCACAGGAATGCTTATGCCGCAAGAAAAACCACGGACCATCAACGAGTGTATGGCACATGCCATCCGCAGTTATCGGAAAGACAACGCTTTTTCTTACAAGAAAGACGGCAAATGGATTGCCGTTTCGCACGACGCCTTTGCCACGCTGGTGCGTGAGGCGCGGGCCGGATTTCTCAAACTGGGAGTCAACCGGGGCGACCGGGTGGGGTTGCTTTCGGAAAACCGGTTGGAATGGACCGCCACTGATTTGGCCCTGCTCAGTTGCGGCGGCGTTAATGTGCCAATTTACGCCACTTCGACCGGACCGCAGATTGCCTACATTTTGAACGACGCCGGAGCCCGCATCCTTTGTGTTTCAAGTGCCAAGCAGCTTGATAAGGTGACGGCGGTGATTGACACCATGCCGGGGCTGGAAAAAATCGTCTGTTTTGACGTGTTGAACCGCCCGGCAGGGCTGCCGAACCGGGTACAACTGGTTCAGTATGAGGAGTTGCGCCGGATGGGAGAGTCTTCCGGGCAAAACCTTGAAAGTTTTCTGGATGAAATGGTGAAATCCGCCACCCCGGACGACCTCGCCACGTTGATTTACACGTCGGGCACGACCGGCGAACCCAAAGGGGTCATGCTGACCCATTCCAACATTGCCTCCAATATTATTGCCGCGAGCCTGCCGCTTTCCTGCGGCCCCGACGATTCGGCCCTGTCCTATTTGCCGCTCTCGCATATTTTCGAGCGGACGGTCATGTACTTTTTCATCTATTCCGGCGTGACGGTGTATTACGCCGAAAGTGTGGATGCCGTCCGGGCCAACCTGGTCGAAGTCAAACCGACGGTCATGACCAGCGTGCCGCGTGTCTTTGAAAAAATCCTGGATGCGGTCAAAACCAAGTTCAGCGAACCCGGCGGTTTCAAGACCAAACTGGCGTTTTGGGCGCTTGAAGTCGGGAAGGAATGCGCCAAACTGGCCAATGAAGGCATCAAACCCGGCCTTGGCCTCAGTTTCAAAAAATCCATTGCGGAGGCCCTGGTGCTTTCCAAAGTGCGGGAAAATCTGGCTCCGCGCATCAAATTTTTTGCTTCGGGCGGGGCGGCGCTCTCTTTTGACGTGGCACTTAGTTTCCATGCGTTCGGCTGGCCGATTTTGCAAGGCTATGGATTGACGGAAACCTCGCCGGTCATCGCCATGAATTCACCCAGTGCCAACCGGTATGGCACGGTCGGGAAACCGGTGCAGGATTGCGAAGTCAAAATCGCCTCGGACGGGGAAATTCTGGCCAAAGGCCCCAACATTATGCGCGGCTATTACAACCGCCCGGAAGCCACGGCTGAGGCCATCAAGGACGGCTGGTTCCACACCGGCGACATTGGCGAGTTTGACAAGGACGGCTTCCTCAAAATCACCGACCGCAAGAAAGACCTCTTCAAGACATCGGGCGGGAAATATATCGCGCCCCAGCCGATTGAAAACAAACTGGTGGCCTCACCTCTGATTTTGCAGGCCGTCATCATCGGCAATGAACGCAAGTTCCCGGCAGCGCTGATTGTTCCCAACAAGGATGCCATTCGGGCCGCCGCCCAAGCCAAAGGCGTGACGTTCAAATCCGATGCCGAAATGCTCCGGGACAACCGTGTCATTGACATGGTTTTCGCCGAAGTCACAAAACTGACGCCAGACCTGGCCAGTTGGGAAAAAATCAAACGGATTGGTTTGCTGGACCAGGAATTAACGCTCGAAGGAGGCGAATTGACCCCGACGTTGAAGGTCAAGCGCCGCGTCGTAGATCAAAAATACAAAAACATCATTGAACGCATCTACGACGATAAATCCCCAGTTGAAACCCGTGGATTTTCCGTCCTCGGGGCCTGATTCCAATTGAGAATTAAGAATTGAGAATTGAGAATTCACAGACTGAACGTGGAATCCGGTTTCAGTGAACCCGACAAAACGTTTGGAACGGAATGGCCTCATTCTCAATTCTCAATTCTCAATTCTCAATTCTCAATTCACAAAGGAATTTTCCGTATGACTCGAAAGCTGGAAAAAGCCGCCGTATTGGGTGCGGGCATCATGGGGGCACAAATTGCCGCCCAACTGGCCAACGCCGGGTACAGCGTGACGTTGCTTGACATCGTGCCGCCAAGCCTGTCCCCGGAGGAAGAAGCCAAAGGGGTTTCCTTAAGCGACCCGAAAATCCGCAACCGGTTTGCCGCCGGCGCGGTTGAAAAAATGCACAAAATGAAGCCTGCGCCATACTTTACCGGTGCCAGTGCCGGGCTCATCCGGGTGGGGAACTTTGAAGACAATCTGGACTGGCTCAAGGATGCCGACTGGATTGTCGAGGCGATTGTCGAACGGCTTGACCTCAAAAAGGCGCTCTATGAAAAAATCGAGCCGTTCCGCAAACCGGGCAGTCTGATTACTTCCAACACGTCGGGAATTCCGATTGCCTCGCTTTCCGAAGGTCGTTCCGAGGATTTTCGCCGGAACTTTGTGGGGACGCACTTTTTCAATCCGCCGCGCTATATGCACTTGGTGGAAATCATCCGCACCCCGGACACCGACCCCGAAGCCGCCTGCTTTGCCGCCGGTTTGTGCGACAAGGTGATGGGCAAAGGGCTGGTCTATGCGAATGACAAGCCGAATTTCATTGCCAACCGGATTGGGATTTACGGTATTCTGCACACCATCAAGGTGATGACCGAAGGCGGATACTCGATTACGGAAATTGACAAAATCACCGGTCCGGCAATCGGACGGCCCAAGAGCGCAACCTTTCGCACGGCGGACTTGGCCGGGCTTGACACGACCATGCTGGTGGCCGGCAACGTCTATGACAATGCGCCGGACGACGAATGCCGGTCCACCTTTGTCGTGCCGGATTTCTTCCGCGAAATGGTTGAGCGCAAATGGCTGGGTGATAAGACCGGACAAGGTTTCTACAAAAAGATTCAGTCCGAAAAGGGCCGCGAAATTCTGGCGCTCAACTACAAAACGATGGAGTATGAGCCACAACCGAAGGTCAGTTTCCCGGCGCTTGAAACCGCCAAAACCATCAATGATTTGGGTGAACGGTTGCGGACGCTGGTGTATGGCAAGGACCGGGTGGGCGAATTCCTCTGGCCGGTCGTGAGCGATACGCTGCTCTACACCGTGCGGCGGATTCCCGAAGTCGCGGACGACCCCGTGCAGATTGACAAGGCCATGCGCTGGGGCTTCAACTGGGAATTGGGACCGTTTGAAATGTGGGATGCCCTCGGCGTCGAGAAGTCCGTCAAACGGATGGAAGCCGAAGGGAAGGAAATCCCGCAACTGGTGGCCGACCTGCTCAGTTCCGGGAAGAAGAGTTGGTACGAATCAAGCGCCGGAAAGACCTCCGTCTTTATGCCGGCGGCGAAACAGCACCAGGAAATTCCCGATTCACCCGGCGTGATTATCCTCAAAGACCTCAAGGACCGCGAAAAAGTCATCAAAAAGAACGGCGGGGCAACGCTGATTGATATTGGTGACGGTGTGGCCTGTCTGGAATTCCATTCCAAAATGAACACCATCGGAGCCGATACGGTTTCCATGATGCAGGCCGCAGTCAAAGAGACTGCCGCCAATTTCCAAGGCTTGGTGGTGAGCAATCAGGGTGACAACTTCTGCGCCGGAGCCAACCTCATGATGGTGCTCCTGGCTGTGGCGGAAGGGGAATGGGACGACCTCAACCTGATGATTCGCTCCTTCCAGAACGCCTGTATGAATCTGCGTTACTCCGACAAACCGGTGGTGGTGGCTCCGTTTGGGTTGACTCTCGGCGGCGGTTGCGAAATCACCCTGCACGGCGACAAAGCCCGCCCGGCAGCGGAAACCTACATTGGCCTTGTCGAAGTCGGCGTGGGCTTGCTTCCTGCCGGCGGCGGAACCAAGGAAATGCTGTTGCGGGCGGCAGACCGGGCCAAACATTCGGATGCCGATGTGTTCCCCTTCATCAAGGATGCGTTCTTCAACATTGCCACGGCCAAGGTGGCAACCAGCGCTGCTGAAGGAAGAACCCTCGGTTACCTGCGCCAGACCGATGTCATCACCATGAACAAAGACCGCCTGATTGCCGATGCCAAGCAGACCGTGCTGGCCCTAGCCCTGGAAGGTTATCGCAAGCCGACTCCGCGCACCGACATTCCGGCGCTCGGGGAATCGGCTTTGGCCGCGCTCAAACTCGGCGCGCACATGATGATGCGCGGCGGATATGCCAGCGAGCACGACATCAAAATTGCCGGAAAAGTCGCCAAAGTGCTGACTGGCGGTGATTTGAACCACCCAACGCTGGTTTCCGAAGAGTACCTGCTCGACCTTGAACGCGAAGGGTTCCTGAGTCTGCTGGGCGAACGCAAAACCCAGGAGCGCATTCAAAGCCTGCTCAAAACTGGAAAACCGGTCAGAAACTAGAAGGACTGAGGACTTCTTGAGGACTGAGGACTGAGGACTGAGGACTGAGCAAAAACAAAAAACTGGTAACAGCTAAAATAACCTTGACATAACAAGTCTCTGTTATTTGCCCTTTATCAAGTGGTTTTCTCAGTCCTCAGCTCTCAGTCCTAAAAAAAGAAAGCCCTCAGTTCTGCTGAAGGAGATGATATGAAAGAAGCAGTGATTGTATCCGCCGTTCGAACGGCGGTTGGTAAAGCCGGAAAAGGCACCTTGGCATATACGCGACCGGATGATTTTGGAGCGGTGGCCATGAAGGCGGCGATTGAACGCGCTCCGGGATTGGATGCGAAGGAAATCGAAGATGTGGTTATCGGTTGTGCCATGCCCGAAGCCGAGCAGGGAATGAATTTGGCCCGGATTGCCTCGTTGCGGGCGGGGCTGCCCATCACAACCAGTGCCGTCACCATCAACCGGTTTTGTTCTTCAGGGTTGCAGGCGGTGGCTTATGCTGCCGAGCGAGTCATGTGCGGGGCCTCGGAGGTGATGCTGGCCGGCGGAATTGAAAGCATGTCCTTGATTCCAATGGGCGGCCATAAAATCACACCGAACCCATGGCTGGTGGATAACTATCCCGATGCCTATCTGGGAATGGGACTAGTCGCTGAACGGCTGGCCAAAACGTATGAGATTTCCCGCGCCCAGCAGGACGAATTTTCTTATCAAAGCCACCAGAAAGCCGTAAAAGCCATTGCCGAAGGCCGGTTCAAGGATGAAATCGTGCCGGTCCCGGTGCAGGTGACCAGCCTCAACGCCAAAGGCAAAAAAGAAGTCAAGGAAATTCTCTTTGACACGGATGAGGGGCCGCGTGCCGATACTTCACTGGCGGCCTTGGGCAAACTGAAACCGGCGTTCCATGTGGCTGGATCCGTCACAGCCGGAAATTCATCACAGACCAGCGACGGTGCGGCAGCCGTGATTGTCATGGCGGCAGACAAAGCCAAGGCATTGGGATTAACACCGTTGGCCCGGTTTGTCGGCTATGCGGTAGCGGGGGTGCCGCCCGAAGACATGGGCATTGGTCCGGTGGAGGCGATTCCGAAGGTGCTCAAACAGACGGGCCTCACGTTGGACGACATCAAGGTTTTTGAACTCAACGAAGCCTTTGCCTCCCAGGCGCTTTCCGTCATGAAAGTGCTGGGGCTTGACCCGGAACGGGTCAATGTCAACGGTGGGGCGATTGCCCTGGGCCATCCCCTCGGTTGCACCGGGGCCAAACTGACGGCTTCCATCATCAATGAGGTCAAACGGCGTGGCGGTGGTTACGGAATGGTGACCATGTGCGTTGGTGGCGGCATGGGCGCGGCCGGGATTTTCGAAGTCTACGCCTGAAGAAAAATTGAGAATGACGAATTAAGAATTGAGAATTTCTTTCCAGAGTTTTAATTTTGGAGTATCAATCCAGAACAAGTGGTTTCCAAAAAGGCTTCGCTTCTCAATTCTTAATTCGAATTTCCCAATTCCCCTCTGGAGGTCTTCCTTCATGTCCCGTTCCTTTCCCGCAATTCGTTTGACCCTGGTTACTCTCCTGCTTCTGACGTTTTGCTTGGCGTCAACTTCATCCACCTGGGCCAGACAGCCGCAGGAGGAAAAAAGCGCCAAAGCGAAAAAAGAAGAAAAAAGCAAATCCGCCCAGCCGGTGGAATATGTCAGCCCCGATGCCGGGGTAAAATTCGTCAAACCCAGCCCCGATTGGGAAGTGATTTCACCTCCCAGCAGCATCTTCCAATCTCTTGTCTGCATTCCTCCTTCCGGGGAGCAAGTTGACCGTTTCACGCAGCGGTTTGTGGTGTTGGTTTATCCGGGCAGTGCGATTGTCGGCGGGATGGAATTTCGCCGCCAGCAATTGAACAATGTGACTTCGGGAAAGAAGCTGGTTCCCTATACCGTCCATCAAAACCGGTTTGAAAAAGCCAAACTGGCGGGTAAGGATGCCGACTTGTTTGAGTACGAATTTGAACTGCCTCCGCCGGATGTGTCCATGCGGACGCTCGAATACGGTTTGTATTACCAAGGGAATTTTTATGTGGTGCAGGCCACTGCGCCCATCAGCGATTGGGAAAATCCTGAAATTGCCGGGATGTTTGAACGGACGTTCAAAAGCTTTGGATTTGTGCGCCTAGCTCCGAATAATTCGCGCTAAGCAGTGAAGCCGAATCAGCCAAGCCAGACTCTTCCAAAGATTCTCAGGAGTTTTTGTGAAAATTTGGAAGAGGAGGCTTGACTTTTTTTGGTTTTTCGTTCTGAATGAGTATTCATTCACCGCTTTCTTTCACCAGGCACTCATATCCGTTTTCATCATACTCATCTGCTTGGACAGAAGGTCGAAAAGAAAGGAAGTTCCGTATGTCAACGCCAGTGTTAGCCGTTTCCGAAAAAAAATACATAAAGGGAGGTTCGTTTTTGCTTGAAAACGCCTCTCCGAATGACGTGTTCACTCCTGAAGACTTTACCGAGGAACATCGCATGATTCAGCAGACGATCCGTGATTTCGTCTGGGAAGAAGTCATGCCGCTGCTCCCTCAACTTGAACAACAATGCAAAAACTCAAACTTTGACGTGACCGTGAGCCTCCTGCACAAGGCTGCCGAACTGGGGATTTTGGCGGCTGACATTCCGGCCAAATACGAAGGTGGGGAAATGTGCAAGGTGTCGGGCATGATTGGGGCAGAAGAAGTTTCCGTGACCGGCGGTTTCTCAGTCTCGTTGGGCGGACATATTGGAATCGGCACTTGGCCGATTACCTATTTCGGCACGCCTGAGCAGAAAGCCAAATACCTGCCCTTGTTGGGGCAAGGGAAACTGCTGGCGGCCTATGCCTTGTCGGAACCGGGCAGCGGTTCTGACGCTCTGGGCGCGCGCACCAAAGCGGTTCTCAGCGAAGACGGCCAGCATTACATCCTCAACGGCACCAAAATGTGGATTACCAATGCCGGTTTTGCTGACATCTTTATTGTGTTCTGCAAGATAGACGGCGACAAGTTTTCAGCCTTTATCGTGCATCGGGACAGCGAAGGGCTGCACACGGGCAAGGAAGAAGACAAAATCGGGATTCACAGTTCCTCGACCCGTCAGTTGATATTGGAAAACGTCAAAGTTCCGGCGGAAAACCTGCTGGGCGAAATCGGCAAAGGCCACCTGATTGCCTTCGGTTGTCTCAACTTTGGCCGCTTGAAGTTGGGTGGCAGCGTCGTTGGCGCAGCCAAACAGGTGCTCAAGCATTGCGCCCAATACAGCCAGGAACGCAAACAGTTTGACAAACCGTTGTGCTCGTTTGGTGCCATCAAACACAAAATGGGCGAGATGGTGGCGCGGATTTACGCTTCGGAAAGCATGGCCTATCGCGCTGCCGGCCTGACCGATTCGATTCTGTCGGGTGTCGAGGCAGACGACTCGGCGACGATTCTCAAAGGCGTCGAGGAATACGCGATTGAATGCTCGATTATGAAAGTCTACGGCAGCGAAATGCTTGATTATGTCGTGGACGAAGGCGTGCAGATTTACGGTGGTTACGGTTATTCGGAAGAATATCCGGTGGCCCGGCACTATCGTGATTCGCGCATCAACCGGATTTTCGAAGGCACCAACGAAATCAACCGCCTGCTCGTACCGGGGATGCTCCTCAAGCGCGCCATGAAGGGCGAACTGCCGCTCCTGCCAGCCGTCAAAAAACTGATGGACGAAGTGCTGGAACTGCCGACCTTCGAAGAACCCGTCGAGGGACTCCTGGCTGCGGAGCAGAAACTGCTCGAAAACGCCAAGAAAATCGGCCTCTTTATCGCTGGTGTCGCCGTTCAGAAATACATGAACAAGATTGCCGACGAACAGGAAGTCATGATGGCCATGAGCGACATCACCATGGACATCTTTGCCATGGAAAGCTCGCTGCTGCGCACCCTCAAACGGGTGGCAAAGGACGGCGAAGCCAAGAGCCAGACGATGATTGACGCCACCCAGGTGTTTATCAACGATGCGTTTGGCCGGGTTGAAATGACTGCCCGCCGCATTCTGCCGCGTTTGGCTGAAGGCGACACGCTTCGGATGTATCTGGCCACGCTCAAACGCTTTGCCAAGCAAACGCCGGTGGACACAGTGGAACTCCGGCAACGGCTGGCCAACCGGGTGACGGAAGTTGGCGGTTATCCCATCTAATATTGAAGGCTGAGGACTGAGGACAAAATCAGGACTGAGGACTGAGGACTGAGGACTGAGAATCAGTTCCGGCAGCTTCAAAAAGAAACAAGGCGCGGGAACCTGGAAACGGGTTTCCGCGTCTTTGCATTTTCAGGGTCGGTTTGACACCCTGCGTCGAAGGAATTCACGCGTAGGAACGCAACCACCAGTTTTTCCCAAAAACATTCTCAGAAAAATCTGCCAGTTCAGGAATCTTTATGTTGCAAAAAGTACTGCGGCAGCGAATTGCTGCCTTGTTTGTTTGTGTGGCGGGAGTGTTAACCGCCATTCCCTTTGCCGGAACCCAGGCATCCATCCAAAAAGGCCAGAGCGTTGCTCCCAAATTTAACTCTGTGACCAGAGTGCCGGTTGGCCCCGGCGGGATTGGGGCAAATAATCTTGCCGTCAATTCCGTCACAAATCGGGTCTATACTTCCAATAACTCCAGCCGAAATGTAACAGTGCTGGATGGCACGACCCGTGCCATTATCACCAATATTCCGGTTGGTGTGGGGCCACAAGGGATTGCTGTCAATGAATCCACCAACCGAGTGTATGTTGCCAATGAAGGAACAGGGAGTGTCAGTGTCATTGATGGGGCAATCAATACAGTCCTTTCTTCAATTTCAGTTGGTGCTCAACCCTTCCGGATTGCTGTCAACCCGACCACCAATCGAATTTTTGTAGCTTGTACTGACCTTGCCTCCAAAAATGTAATTTTTGTTCTTGATGGGGCCACAAATTCAGTGATTGGAACGGCTCCGACACAATCATTTCCTTTGGGCATTGGAGTAAACCCAAGTACAGATTTGGTTTACGTTGCCTGTGAAACAGGAGTGACTGTGTTGAACGGGACCACTTTGGCAGTTGTCGCAAATATTTCGGCCATTTACCGCCCTGAAGGAATCGGTGTCAATCCAGCTACAAATCGTATTTATGTGAGCAACTCGTCGAACCCCCAAGTACTTGTCATTGACGGCTTAACCCAAACTGTCAGTGCTACGTTGCAATCTCTTTCAGGTACTTCGAATGTTGCTGTGAACCCAACAACCAACCGTATCTATTTTTCCCGTCCTGGAACAGGGACATTTGCGGTTTTGGATGGTGCGACAAACACGGTTCTGCCGTTGGTTTCAGGCCTCTCTAGCGGGATTGCGGTAAATCAGGTCACGAATCAGGTGTTTACTTCAGCTACTGGGCTGGTGGCACAGATTGATGGAAATACAAATTCGGAAATTGGTCGGTCGGTGATTGGCAACAACCTTGTTTCAATTGCCGTTCACCCAATTTTAGGACGAGTCTATGTTCTCAATCAAAGTGCCCGGACTGTTTCCGTACTTGATGGGAAAACTGGTGCGCTTGTGACGACCCTTTCAGTATCTGGTACCGGTCAATTTGACCTTGTTGTGAATCCGGTCACCAATCGTTTATATGTGGGAACTCTGTTTCAAGGAATTCAGGTTTTTGATTGTCTGACAAATGAATTCCTTACAACAATTCCTGCATTTGCAGTGACTCGGGTGGGTATGGTGATAAACCCGGTGACCAATTTGCTCTACACTGTGGATAACACTTCAGGCTCAATCAAAGTGATTGATTGCAAAACAAACACGCTGGCTGCAACCATTTTTCTCTCACAAGGTAGTCCAAACGAGCTTGCCCTTGATCTTATTACCAACCGGATTTATGCAATGTATACAGGGTCAGTCCGTGTGATTGATGGTTATTCAAATACAGCCATTGCTACAATTAATCCGGTTGAGCCCCATTCTTATCAAAGCATTGCTGTAAACCCCAAAAAGAACTTGATTTACCTGACGAACACTGCCCAGGTGCCTCATCGAGTGAGTGTCATTGATAGCCGCTCCCTAATTCAGATTACCAGTATTCCAGTTGACTATAGACCACTAAATATTGAGGCCAATTCAGACAATAATCGGGTTTATGTAACTCATCCTGATTCTGCTTTGGTTACATTCATTGATGGTAATACCAACACAGTCCAGGAAACCAGTTCGAATGTTTTTGGCCCAATAGGAACTGCTGTTGACCCTCTTGGTTCACAAGCCTATGTCCCGAACGCTTATGACGATACCTTGACCATCTTTGATGAAGGAGATGAAAACCCGCGTGCTCCGAAAGTTCTGTTTTTTACTCCAAATCTTGGCTTGGCGGGCACTCCGGTCACAATTTTGGGAAAAAACCTGGGAACCACAAACAGTGTTACTTTGAATGGTGTATCTGTTGCATTTACAGTGAATTCGGCAAGTCAACTGACGATTACAATTCCCAACAATGCCCGGACTGGCCAACTGGTTATCACCAATTCAAGCGGTTCATCGAATGCTGGAGTGTTTACCGTGATTCGGCAAAAGTAGCCCAATTGACACGTTCTCTACAAAAAAGGCGCAGGGAGTCATTTCAAACTTCCTGCGCCTTTTCCTTTTTCACAATGGAAACCTCAATCCTCAGTCTTCAGTCCTCAGTCCTCAAAACGTCGTTTGCCCAAAGGAAACCGCCCGCAGAAACGTAAAATCCGTGGTGGTCAATTGGCCGTTGCCCCGACTGCCGTTGGCGTTGGCTGGAATCACGTCCACTGACAGGGACTGCCGCGCGGTGGGGGCGACCTGAAAGAGCAGAAAGGCCCGCGCCAGAGTGATGTCATTGGTCTGGAACAGGCCGTCAGCGTTGGCGTCTCCCAAAAGAACAAACTCCGGAAAGGTGGAATTGGGGTCGGCAGGATTTGAGGCATTGACCGGCAGGTTTTGCGACGTGGCTTCATTTCCGGCAGCCCGGACGGTCAGAAAGCCGTTGATATTTCCGGTTCCATTTGTGGAGGGCGGCACCTGCACCTGAATGTTTGTCGCTGTGACAGACAGCACCGTGGCGGGAATCCGGCGGGAACCTCCGAAAAAGACCTGGGTGTCGCCCGGAACAAAGCCGCTTCCCGTTACCAAAATCGTTTTCCCGGAGGTCGAAGCCAGCGGGTAAAAGTTCTGAATCAACAGAAATTCGGCGATTTCAAAAGCTCCGATGTCGAAAAATGAGTATTGCGGGCGTGACACGTTGTCAAAGTCATTGAGCACCTCCGGGAGCGTCGCCCCGGCATTGAACGCCAGTGAAGCCCCGCTCAGATGCAGGTCCGGCGTCGCCAGATTCGGATTGACGAAACTGGGATTGACGCCAAGGGAATGAACATCATTCGGGGAACTGGCCCGGTACGCGGTCAATCCCGTGTAAAAGGTGTCGTTCCAGTAAAACCGGGCCTGGGAAACATCCGCGTCCACAAACCAGAGGTTGTAATCAATCAGGTTGTTTTGCGTGTTGGTCTGGGCGACGGCAGTTCCGAGCAGAATCCGGTTGTTGGTCGAGCCGTAAATGATGTTGTTTTCAACCTGATTGTTTTCGGCGTACTGGATAAAAATTTCGGCCCGCGAAGCATCGTTCTGGACGCTTCCCGTCAGAACGTTGTTCCGATAGAAGGTGTTGTTGAAAAACTTGCAGTTTCGGACCCGTCCCCGGTTGACATCATACCCGCCGAAAGCCAGTCCAATCTTGTCGTTGTTGTAAATCAGGTTGTTTTTGACGATGACATTGGTGGCAATCACGCCCGGATTTTCCGCGCCGACTTCGATGCCAATATCGGATTCGGTGACGATGTTGCGCTCGATGATGATGTCGCGGCCTCCGTCAACGTAAATGGCTCCGGCAAAACCACCGCCATAGTTGGAACGTGCCCGCCGGACCACATTTCCGCGACAGACGCCGTTGCGGGCCGCATCCTTGGCCGGGTCCGGACAGGTGCCTTCACCGGCAATGAAATCAATCCCGATATTGTTGACATCGTGAACCTGATTGTTGGTGACCTGAAACAGTTCGACGTTGCCGTTGAGGGTGAGAGCTTCGCTTTGGGCCGGGTCGCAATCATAGATTTCATTTCCGTCAAGAATCAGGTCGGAAATCGAAGTCGTTGCGTTTGTGCCATAGACCCCGATACCCTGGGCCTCGGTTCCCCGAATTTCATGAATCCGGCAGTTACGGATTTCAATATGGTGACTGGCTCCTTCCAGATAGACCCCGGCTCCGAAATTGACGTTGCGATTGTTGACGATTTCCAGACCCTGCAAGCGGAAATAGCTTTGGTCCACGATTTCAAACATGTTGCTGCCGGATTTGCCGGTTCCATCCACAATCACCACATCGCTTTGGTAGTTGCGCAGGGTGATAAATCCGGCACTGGCATTGCCGGAAACGTTGACAATCACTTTTTCATTGTAGGTTCCGGCCAGAATATTCACCGTTGCACCAGGGGAGGCCGTGTTACAGGCTTTTTGGATGGTCCGCCACGGATGGGCCTGACTGCCATCATTGTTGTTGTTGCCCTGGGTTGAAACGTAGAAAACCGCTCCTTGTGCCCGGACTGGCATTGTCCCGGCACTTAAAATCCAGACGAAAGGCAAAATCCATAAGATTCCTTTTTCAAAACCTTCACCGCAGAGGCGCTGAGATGGTGCTGAGATTAGGCTGAGAAAATCAATTAAAACTCTACGAAAACTCAGCGGACCTCTGCGCCTCTGCGGTGAGAAAACTCCTGATTGACTCGATTTGCAACAAAAACACAAAGAGTGCCACAATCTGAGTCCATCATTTTTTGCACGGTCTTGGAATAATTCTCGCTTCATTTTTATAACCTATTGAATTGGAAGTGGTTATCTTTCGGAAAAAGTGGTCGGCAGGTTTGGCATATTGATTGCATTTGTTCCTGACCGATTCAGACTGATTTTTTATAAACGAATTTGCATCCTGGCGAACAAGATTCCTGCAACAACACTCGATGGGAAGTGAGGAAAGTTTATGACCACAGCATGTTCCCTGCGCCGAATCGGAATAGGCATTGTAACGTTGTGCCTGGTTTGTAACGGCTTGGCACCATTCTATTTTCCGTTGGCTCTGGCACAAAGCGGGCCGCCGCAAATTACGGCTGTTTCCATCAAAAACAACACACTTTCCGTGAAAGGCAGGAATTTCACTGGGGCTGCAAAGGTGGAAATTGACGGTCGCGCCCTGGCTGACTCGAAAAGCGACACGACGGGCAGCAAATTGAAATCCAAACAGGGAGGCGCGCTTTCCGCCGGTTCCTACATTGTGACCGTGCGCAACGGAGACAACCAGCGTTCAGCCCCGGCGATTTTTGATTTCCAGACCACCCAAACTCCCAAAGTCAGCCTGAGTCTTACTGCGGCAAGTCTGCGCCTGCCGGTTGGGGCGACGCTCCAGTTGGCAGTGAGCGCCAAAGATGCAGCCGGCGGGGAATTGACCGGGGTTTCCTATTCGTGGCAAAGCGCCAACGGTTCGGTGGCTTCGGTGGACCAGAGCGGACTGGTGCGTGGCCTGCAAAGCGGAACCTCCCGGATTACGGTTTCGGCGCTCCGCAATCAGACGGCGGTGGATGTGACTATCGAAGGTGGTGCTCCCGGACCGGCTGCCAGCGTCAGCGTGGTTCCGAGTACCCCGGTTCTCAATGAAAATGGCAGCCTGCAACTGAAAGCCGAAGTCCGTGATGCAAACGGACAAGTGCTTTCCAATGTGCCGGGGACCTGGAGTTCCGACAACGAGGCTCTGGTTACGGTGGATGCCAATGGCGGGTTGGCCAAGGCTGTCCGGCGCGGTTTTGCGGCTGTTACGGTACGGGCCGGAAATGTGCAGGACACAGTTTCCATCGCGGTTGTCAAAGTTGAAAAAGGCAATCCCGACGCTTTTGTCGGACCGGGCGAAGTCCGGGTGGATTTGGCTAACCGGGTCTATCAGACGGATTTGGCACGGCAGGTGGTGTTGCGCGGAGAGTTTGGCAAACCCCTCCAGCTTTACTCCGGTGCCACCGGGGTCAAGGGCATGGCAGATGGAAAACTGCTCGAAGCCCGATACAACGGACCGCTTGGAATCGGTGTGGACAATCAGGGCGGGCAGGTTTTTATTGCCGATACCGCCAATCAGGTGGTGCGGATGCTGCGTCCGGATGGACAGGTGGGAACCCTGGCTGGTGTGGCCGGGCAAAGCGGCTATCGGGATGGACCGGTGGCACAGGCCCTCTTTAATTCGCCACGCGGCAGTGCCGTGGCTGGTGATGGCAATGTGTATGTGGCCGACAGCAACAATCAGGTCATTCGGAAAATTGACATGCGGACCATGATGGTCAGCACGCTGGCAGGGAAACCCGGTGCCACCGGTGCCACTGACGGCAGTGGTGCCAACGCCCAATTCAATCAACCGCAAAGCCTGGCGCTTGATTCACAAAACCGCAGTCTGGTGGTGGCCGATACCGGAAACGGGCGGGTTCGGCTGGTTTCACTTGATGGACAGGTGACCACGGTTGGTGTGCTTGGCAACAATCGCAAAGTCGGAGCGAAATCCGGGTCGAAAGGGCTGACAGTTGCACCACAGGCAGATGCCTTTACCTTTACCGCTCCCCAATCGGTCAGCGTGGATGGCATTGGCACGATTTATGTTTCCGATGCCACGGGTGTGAAGGTGATTCCGCGTCCGGGCGGGAAAGTTCAGTCACCGATTGAACTGGCGGAAAATGCTTCGCTCGGCAGTGTAAGCGGGGTGGCGGTGACGACCATCGAAGGAACCTTTGCCGGTGGCACCAAAGCCAATGCCGTGCTGGTCAATTCGCAAACCGGTGCGGGGAACCAGCTCTTGCGGGTGACCGTCGGGGTGCCGTTCATCAACCGGTTGTCACAGGACAGTGCCTTTTTGGGCGAAGAAACCGAAATCACGGCTACGGGGGTCAATTTTACGCCCGATGTGCAACTGGTGCTGGATGGCATTCCGGTCAAGGATTTCAAGTTTGTCAAATCAACCGAACTGCGTTTCAAAATCCCGGCCGCAGCGGAAAGCGGACTGCGCACCCTGACCATTTTGGGCCGGGGTGGTTCACGCCAGCGTCCGTTTTTTATTCAGCCGGTACCGGTTGCGGCCTTGTCGCAGAACCAGATTACCACGCTGGCGGGTGGTACGACCTACATTGGTGACGGCGGAGACTCCGGCAATTGCAGTCTGGCCGGTCCGGGCGGTCTGGCGGTGGATTCAGACGGCAACCTGTTGTTGGCTGACCGGTTCAACCATCGTCTGCGCCGGGTGGATGCCGAAACCAACCTCATCACCACCGTGGCCGGACGTGGTACTGCCGGCAGTGAAGGGGATGGCAATTTGGCCGTCAGTGCCCTGCTCAACCTGCCGGAAGGGGTTGCGCTTGATGCGGATGGAAATATGTATGTCAGCGATGCCGGAAATGCACGCATCCGGCGGATTGATGCCAAAAACCAGACCATCACCACCATTGCCGGAGGCAGCCAGGGATTTGGCGGTGACAATGGTCCGGCACTTCAGGCCAAGCTGAATGGTCCGGCGGGGCTGGCTTTTGACCGGGATGGAAATCTCTTTGTGGCGGATGCTGATAATCATCGGGTGCGCCGGATTGATGCCAAAACCAGAGTCATTACGACCGTGGCGGGAACCGGTGAAGCCGGTTTCTCTGGTGACGGTGGAGCCGCCGCCGCCGCCCGACTCAATCATCCCACCGATGTGGCCATTGACCGACTGGGGAATCTGTTTGTAGCGGATGAAAACAACCAGAGGATTCGCCGGATTTCCGAACACGGCACCATTTCAACCGTGATTGGAACCGGAACCGCAGGCGGAAGCGGACTGGTAACCTCCGGCAAAATCGCCCCCACAGCGTTGACGCTGAACTTCCCGCACAGTGTTGAATTCCATCCGTTTGGCTTTTTGTTGGTGGCTGATACCTGGAACCATTGTGTTCGCGCAGTTGAATACAATTTCAATACTGGCGAGCTGGGCAATGCCTCCACTTTTGCGGGTCAGGACAATTCCCCCGGTTTTGCGGGCGATGGCCGGACTGCAACCGACGGATTATTGCAGCGGCCTACGCACATTGCAGTGGATGGAGCCGGGAACCTCTTTATTTCCGACAGTCTGAACAACCGCATCCGGCGCGTTTCAGGTGCAACGCTCGTGCTTGGAACCTTTGTTGGCACCGGCTCGCTGGATTATCTGGCTGACGGTTCGCCGGCCAATCAGTCGCGGTTGATTACTCCGCAGGGAATCACGCTGGATGGCAACCGGAATCTCTTTATTTGCGAGCCCGAAGTCGGACGTGTCCGACGGATGGACCCCACCACCGGTGCTCTGTTTGCTTTTGCCGGGAAGTTTGACCTGGATGTGAATGGCGACAATGGGGAATCAGTTCCGGCACTTCAGGCGTCCCTGGCCCGTCCGGGCTATGCGGCAGCCGACAGTTTGGGAAATCTCTTCATTACGGACGAAGCCAAGGGTGTGATTTATCAGGTCGGCTCTCTTAGCGGGAGTCTTCAGGTGGTGGCTGGAAATCCAAATGGCTCGCTTGAAAACGGGGTTCCGGCGTTGAATGCCCGTCTGGTTGCTCCTCGTGGCTGTGCCATCGGACCTGATGGAAATCTGTATTTTGCCGACAGCGGCACGCATCGGATTCGCCGGCTGGTGATGAGTTCCGGTGTGATTGAAACCGTGGTCGGGTCGGGCAACACCGGGTTTGCCGGTGACGGAGGCCCAGCCAGTGCTGCTCGCCTTTCGTCACCGACAAATCTGGCTTTTGACAAAAACGGAAACCTCCTGATTGCCGACACGGGCAACCATCGGATTCGCCGGGCAACAGCAGACCTGAGCAACCGGAACCTGCTGGCCTTTACGGAGATTGTAACGGTGGCCGGAAACGGACAGGCCGGGTTCAATGGTGATGGGGCTGCCCCCACGGCTGCTTCGCTGAATGCTCCCACCGCAGTGGCAGTGGATGGTGACGGACGGCTTGTGATTGCCGACCGTGACAACAACCGGGTGCGGTTGGTAGATGGAAACGTTGTGACCACCCTGGCCGGGAACGGGCAGTCCGGTGCGGCAGCGGATGGGGTCCGAGCTGCCCAGTCGGCTTTGAATCGCCCGGTGGATGTCACGATTGATTCTGACGGCAACCTGTTGGTGTCAGAACAGGGCAGCAGCCGGGTGCGGCTGGTGCGCTCGGTGCTGACGCCGGTCCGAAAATAGCTTTTTCCCTCCCGTGGGATTTTTCCCGGCTGTTTCCGACGAGAATATGGAAACAGCCGGTTTTTTTCACCTTGAAAAAGTTTATTTCCACTCTCCCTGAAGCTGAAACGCTGCCCAGTAATAAGGGGCACTCCATTGCGGATGCCGCAGCATTTCAATTTGAGCCTGACGCAAAGCGGCTGCCGGCGGGAGCCGGTGTTTGAACATCTGTTTGTAAAACCGGCTCATCAGTTCGGCGGTTCCCTGGTCACTGACATTCCACAAGCTGACCACGACTCGCGGAGAACCGGCATACATAAACCCACGAGTCAGGCCAACGATGCCTTCGTTACGGACATTCTTGCCCAGACCGGTGCCACAGGCCGACAAGACCACCAAATCCGCCCCAAGGTGTAAATTGAAGATTTCCGAAAGCAGCAGGAAACCATTCTGGCGGTGGCCAGTTTGGTCGAGCAACGAGAGCACCAGTCCGGAAAATTCCGGACGTTCGTCATTGACAAACCCATGGGTTGCCAAATGGACAATCCGGTACTGGGAAATATCGGATTCCTCCAGGGCGCTCCGGTTGGCGGCAAATCCGGTCAGGCAGCGGGCCTGATTTGATTGGACCTGATTCAGAATGGCATGGGCTTCGCGGAGCGTACCGGGTAAACGAGGAATGGTGCGGGGCGTAGTCCCTGGATTCGCTCCGACAACCACGGTTGTCGGTGACAGCGGAGTGAGGTTGCGCAGAGCCACCTGGGCTGGATTGAATTCAAACTCCGTGGCAGGGGGATTGGGTTGCGACAATCCTGCCTGAGTTGGTTTGACCCGTGGGTCATCCGGTTCAAAAACCGGGTCGGCCAAAACCAGCAATGATTTGGATGCGGTCGGGCGTTTGGCAAATTCAGCCCGCAACAGGCCCAGGGTCGAAGCCGACGGCAGGTTGATGATTTCGTGGGAAACAATCAATGGACTCAAAGCCGAGGACTGAGGACTGAGGACTGAGGACTGAGAACCCAAAGCCGAGGACTGAGGACTGAGGACTGAGGACTGAGAACCCAAAGCCGAGGACTGAGGACTGAGGACTGAGGACTGAGTGTTCAAAGTCGAGGACTGAGGACTGAGGACTGAGGACTGAGTGAGTTTTCCTGAACCCTGAACCCTGGACCCTAAACCCTGCGGTTGGGGCAACGCTCCAAAAGGAATCTGTTGCAGGACTCCGTCCGAGACAATCAGCAACCGTTTTTTCCCCAGCAGATGGGCAATCGGGTCCAGTACAAGGCGGCTTAAGGTGCGGAGCGATGCGGAAGGCTGGATTGATTCTTGTGGAGTGGGTTCCTTCCGCAGGTTTCGGCTTGGGGAAGCCACCGGGATTTGCAGTTCGCGGCAGACCTGCCGGGCAACGGTTTCGATTTCCTCCTGCGGGGCAAGCTCCACCGCATCCATGGACGTTTGGCCAACAACCCAGACGAAGCTCCGGTCCTGTGTCAATTCGTACTCAATCAAAATTGTGTTGTCATCCAGCAATTGACGCTGAATCTCTTCCAGGTTTAAGGGATGTGGCTGGGTTAAGGCGGCATAGTTGGGGCTTTTTTGCCGAATTTGGGTTTGCAGTTCCTCATAACGGACCGACAATTGTTCAATTTCAGTCCGCAGTGCCTGTTGTTCGGCGACCGGTGCCTCCCGGTCCAGCAGGTCGTTGAGTGCTTCGGCCTTTTTCAGGCGCAGGAAGCGCAGTTTTTGTTCCTGTTCCAGCAGTTTGGGGTCCACGCCCTGAATCACCCGCTGGGACGATTGGGCCAGCAGTTCCAACAGGTTGCGCGCCCGTTTGCCTTCGCTGACAGCCAGTGCCTGGGCAGCGTAACCTGCTTGTGGTTGCTGGCGGTGCAGCTTCATGAGCAGGTCAACGTAGAATTCCAACTGGTCTTCCCGGTTGGAAAAAATCGAGGTCCGGAAATCCTGGTTGAGCGGCAATTGATGAAATGTTTCCACCAGTTTCTGAGACTCTTCCTCCCATTGTTTGGCTGCCAACAGGTTTCCCCTGGCTGCCTCCACCAGTGCCAGGGAATGCAGCGACATGGCTTTGCTGTAAGGGCTTTCCCAGCTTTTCATCAACTCCAGGCTGAGTTTGAGATGGGCAAACGCCTGGGGCAGCAACCCGGCTTCCCGGTAAATGTTGCCGACATTCTGGTGGATTTGGGATAGGTACCGGCGACTGTTCAATGCCTCGGCCAAGGTCACCGCCTGTTCCAGTTGTTCCGTGCCCTTGCGGATTTCCCCTAAATCAAAAAGAAGGCTCCCCAATGATTTGCGAACTTCACCTTCGCCTTCTTTGGATGAAACTTCCTGATACATGGTCAGGGCTTTGGACAGGTATTCCATTGCCTGCGAACGGTCCGGAGGGGCTGTTTTCGTGTAAAGGATCCCCAGTTTGAGCAGCATTTCCGCCTCCCCTGACCGCTCCCCGGTTTCACGGCGCAGATTGAGCGCCTGTTCATATTGCTTTTTGGCATTTGCAAAGTCATCAAGTTCCAGATAGGTGTCGCCCAGTTGCTGGCAGGTCCGCGACAGTCCGCGCCGGTCACCGAGCGACCGCCGCAACGGCATGGCCAGGGTGAAAAATTCAATCGCTTTTTGATAGTCGTGCCAGTTCAGGCAAATGGTTCCCAGGTTGCTGATGACCACGGCTTCGGCCCGGTGATTTTCCTCTTCGTGGTAAAGGGCACGCAGTTCTGCCATGTAGGCCATGGCCTTCCGGTGGTCGGCCACCGAGTTATGGGTATCAGCCAAGTTGTTCAGCATTGCCGCCATGCCCCGCCGGTCACCTTCCTGACGGTACCAGTCAAGCGCCTGTTGGTATCGTTTGGTGGTGAGGACCCAATCTCCCTGGGCAAAGGCCAGCAATCCCAGACTGTTGAACGTATCGGCTTTGCGGCGCAGCGGGCTGTTCAGTTCTGCCCGTTCAAGGGCCTGATTGAGCAAAGTTTCACTGTGAGGCAGGTCGCCCAGGTCCAGGTAGCAAAGACCGAGGAAATTTAAGGTACGAGACTCTCCGTCAGTGCTTCCCAGTTTTTGAAAGAGCGTCAGTGCCTGGTGGAAGGCAGCCAGTGCCTGAGTGCCTTCTTCGGCTTCGCGGTCGGCGGTGCCAAGTGAAATCCAGGTGTCAGCTTCGCTGGCAAGGTCACCCGCCTTCTGCCACAGGGCAATTGCTTTTTGGTACGTGGCGGTTACGGTTGGCAGAGCCTTCCGGCCTTCGCGCCGTTTGGTGGTCACCGCTTCGGTTTCAAGCAGGCGGGCTTGTACGGCATATTCATCAGTTTCAACCGCCGGGCGCAATTCAATGAGCTTCAACCAGTAGGTCAATTTGGGTTCGTTGCGGGAGGCGTGAACCACTTCGACTCGGTACGACCCGGACATCCGGGCAATGACGCAGGCGGTTTCCTTGCCTTTGCGGGAATCATTGACATTGAATTCACCGCAGGGTTTTCCCGCCGGGTCACTGAGGCGGACCAGCAGGTCGGCCCCGTTCTGCTCGGCCACGACGGAAAAAAACTGTCCGGCAGTGGCGCTCACCGTACAGGCGTGAATTTCACCGGCGCGCAATTCGCGCTGAAGCGGGTTGCCCACAGTCAGCGGTTGGAGGGAATTCGATTCCACCGCAGCCGGAACGGCAGTTTGGGCAAAGCCCTGCACTCCCGGCAATTGGTTTGAAGGCGACAGAACCAGACCAACCAATATTGCGGCTCCAAAGAAAAAACGGATGAGAGAAAACTGTGGCCCAGCCATAAAACCTCGGTTTTGGCCATTGCAGGAAGCTGCTTCCTGTCAGGTCGAAGAAAATGGGGGCTGGTCGGGGAACGTAATGACGATTGAAAAATTTGGGAAAATTCAGGTGAGGGGCACTATACTCCAGTTGCAGCAAGTTGAAAACGGCCAGGAGTCCAAACAAGTCACTTCTTCCAACCTTATGTCCAACCGTCATTCACACACTTCTGGTGAGGTACCTGACCTTCCTTACGGTTCGATTGCCGTGGGATACGACGACGGAATGCGTTTTTTCGAACGGCGTCTTTTTGGCCACCGCCGCCGGAAGCTGATTCCCCAAGCCTCCGGCAATGTTTTGGAAATCGGCGGCGGAACGGGCGTCAACCTTCAGTATTACCAGGGCTTGGCATCGCTGGTGCTGACCGACCCGGACCCGCTCATGATTGAACAGGCAGAGCGCAAACTGCGCCCCGGTGCCTTTCCGGTCCGGTTTGAGGTGGTTTCCGCCGAAGCCTTGCCGTTTCCCGACGGGAGTTTTGACACGGTGGTGGCAACGCTGGTTTTTTGTACGATTCCCCAGCCGGCCAAGGCTTTGGCGGAAATCCGGCGGGTGTTGCGTCCGGGCGGAAAGTTTTTATTTATGGAACATGTCCGGCCCCGCCCTTTTCCGTTGGGACTACTGGCGGATGTGCTGACACCGCTGCAAAAACGACTGTGTGGCGGATGCCAGCTCAACCGAAAAACACTTGAAACGGTTGAGGCGGCAGGCTTTCAAGTGGTACAAAGGGAACTCTCGCGCTTCGACCTGATCCTCTCCGGCGAAGCGATCCTCTCGCACACCGAACCTTAGCGGAAACGGAAAGTGAGTCACCGTCATGTGTCGCCTCCTCCACGGAGCGAAAACCGCGTTGAGTGTGGCCCTTCTGCTGTGTGTGGCAGCCTTGCCCACCTGGGCACTTGACCCGAACAAAGCCATCACCCAGTACGTCCATGACATTTGGCAGGACCAGTTGCCCCAGGTTTCGGTGCTTTCCATTGCTCAGACCCGCGACGGTTACCTCTGGCTGGGAACGTTTGAGGGGTTGGTCCGGTTTGACGGCGCTCAGGCCACGGTCTTCAACAAATACAACGTCAGGCAGTTGCCCAGTAATTCCATTTATTCAATGTATGAAGATCGCCAGGGACGGTTCTGGCTGGGCACCGGCGGGGGCGTGGTACTGGTCAAGGATGGTGTCTATACGGCTTTTGGAACCGAACAGGGGCTGGCCAGCAACATCATCCGGGCAATTTGCGAAGACCAGCAGGGAAACGTCTGGGTTGGCACCGAACGCGGGGTGGCCCGGTTTGACGGAACCAGGTTTATCTCTATCACCAAACAGCAGGGATTGGCCGGTAACATTACCTATGCCCTTATGTGTGACCGCGCTGGCCGGCTGTGGGTCGGTTCGCTTGACGGCGGGCTTGCCTGCATTGAGCAGGGCCGGGTGACGGCAACGCTGACGACGGCGCAGGGATTGGCCTCCAATGCCATCAACGGCTTGGTCGAAGATACTCAAGGACGACTGGTCATCGGCAGCAACGGCGGCGTGCAATATCTGCGCAACGGTGTGGTGGAGCCACGCATTCTCAGCGATAAGGATGTACATGGCACAATTCGCACCTTGTTTCTTGACCGGGAAAATTCGCTCTGGATTGGAACGGAAGGCGGCGGGCTGCATCGCTGGGCGAAGGGAAAACTGGCGAGCTACAGCATGGCGGATGGGCTGTCACATTACTTCGTGCGGTGTATTTTAGAAGACCGGGAAGGCAGTCTCTGGATTGGAACCAATGACGGGCTCAACCGGTTCCGCGAAGGCAAGTTTTTAACCTTCCACACCAAGCAGGACGACATCGCCAACACCTACGTCCGCACGGTGGCGGAAGATACGCAAGGCCGGGTTTGGATTGGCAGCGAAGGGGGCGGGGTAAGCTACCTCCGGGATGGAGCTTTTGTTACCTTCACGACCAAAGACGGGTTGCTGGCCAATTCGGTCAAGGCAGTCTATCCGGACCGGGCGGGGAATGTCTGGATTGGCACGGCTGACGGCCTCAATTGTTTCCGCGATGGCAAACTGATTGCCTACGACCAGGAAGACGGCCTGTCGGACCTCATGGTGTATGCCCTGGCCGAAGACCGCAACGGAGCGGTTTGGGTCGGGACGGTGGTGGGCCTCAACCGGTTCCAGGATGGCAAGTTTACGACCTTCACAACCCAGGATGGGCTGTCGAACAATACCATCCGCGCCATTCAGGAGGATCGGCAGGGGCGACTCTGGATTGGCACCAACGAGGGGTTGAATTGTCTGGAAAATGGAGCCTTTCGGGTTTTTACGACCAAGGACGGATTGACCAACTCGCGGATTCTGACGATTTATGAGGACCGGCAGGGTGACCTCTGGGTGGCCACCAATGGCGGTCTGCATCGGTATCGGGACGGGAAGTTCACGGCCTACTCGGTTGAAGACGGACTGTTTGACGATGTGTCGTTTCAAATTCTGGAGGATGAGGCCGGCTACTTTTGGATGAGTTGCAATCATGGCATCTGGCGGGTCAAACGGAGCGCCTTTGACGATTTTGACCAAAGGCGGATCAGCCGGTTTTCCTATGACCTCTATACCAAAGCCGATGGCATGCCGGCCAATCAGTGCAACGGCGGTTCGCAGCCTGCCGGATGGCGGACCCGTGACGGCAAGCTTTGGTTTCCTACTGTGAAGGGCATCGTGGCGATTGACCCGGCCCACCTTCAGGTCAATACCCTGCCGCCGCCGGTTTTGATTGAACAGGTCAAAGTGGACAATCTTCTCATTGCGCTGACTGACAGCCTGCTTGGGCCAAACCGGGAAAAATTTGAATTTCATTACACCGGACTCAGCTATCTGGCTCCGGAAAAAGTCCGGTTTCAGTACAAACTGGAAGGCTACGACACGGAATGGACGGATGCCGGAACCAGGCGGACAGCCTATTACACGCATATTTCACCAGGCTATTACACGTTTCGGGTCAAGGCTTGTAACAACGATGGCGTCTGGAACGAGCAGGGGGCGAGTTTCAGTTTTCGGTTGAGGCCACCATGGTGGCAAACCTGGTGGGCCTGGTGTGCCTATATTTTGGTAGCGGGCGGGACCATTTACGGCAGCGTCCAGGCCCGGTTGCAGACCTTGCGCCGCCGGGCGGCCCGGCTTGAAACCAAAGTGGTGGAGCGAACCGCCGCGCTTTCAAAAGCTTTAGGCCAAGTGCAGGTCTCGCAGCAGGAAACCGAAAAGAAAAACGAACAACTGGAAGCCGCCCAGCGCGAGGTTGAAGCCAAAAATCGTGAACTGGACCGGAAGGTTCAGCAACTGGCTGAGAAAAACGACGAACTGGTGGCCTCGCACCAGCGGGCGGACCGGATTTTCTCCGCTTTGGCCGAGGCCCTGCCGGGAACCGTGCTCGATGGCAAATACCGCCTGGAGGAGAAAATCGGGACCGGTGGGTTTGGGGCGGTGTTTCGCGCAGTGCATGTGCAACTGGACCGCCCGGTGGCCGTCAAGGTCTTTCGCCCCGGACCGGGACATGACTCGCCGGAAGCAGTTGAACGGTTTCGCCGGGAAGGCATTTCCGCCACCAGAGTCAATCATCCCAATGCGGTTTCCGTGCTGGACTCTGGAATTTCGGCGGATGGCATTGCCTATCTGGTCATGGAACTGCTGGTGGGACATTCGCTCACCCACGAATTGCGGGAACATGGGCCGTTGCCATTGTCCCGTTGCGCAGAAATCATCGAGCCGTTGTGCCACGTCTTGTCGGACGCCCACGAAGCCGGTATCATCCACCGCGACATCAAGCCCGACAATGTATTCCTGCACCAATCCAAAGACGGAGAAGTCGTCAAAGTCGTGGATTTTGGCATCGCCAAACTCATGACGGCTCCGGAAGAATCCACCTACGAAGACCTGACCCAAACCGGCGGACTCATCGGAACTCCGGCCTATATGGCACCGGAGCGATTGCGCGGATTGGAATATGATGGGCGTGCCGATGTGTACAGTGTGGGGGTCATGCTCTATCAAATGCTGGTCGGACGTATGCCTTTTCCGGTCAAAGCCACCACCAGTGTCGTTGACATCATTTTGAAACACGTCAACGAGGAACCACCGCCGCTCCGCCGGTATAATCCACGGATTCCGGTCGAAGTAGCGGATGTGGTGGCCAAAGCACTCAAAAAAGACCCGGCCCAACGGCCTTCGGCCCGCGAAGTCGGCGAATTATTTGTCACGGCGGTGCGCGGCGTGCGACGGATTACAGGCCCCAATCCGGTTGTGAAACCGGTGACCGGAGAGTATCAGCGTCCGCCCACCATGTCGGTTGTGGCCGATGTCACAGAGCATCATACGATTTCGCACTGTGAAACCAGTTTCTATACGTTTGCTCATGCCGAACCTGAGATACCTCAAACCGAGCCTGGCCTGGTTATCGAAGACGCTCCGACCCCTGGCGTTGATTAAGGATTGTTGTCCGGCGGGGTACTCTTTTTTTCGGTTCTGGCTGGTGCTGGCCGGGTTATGGTGGCTGGCAACCCTGCCGGGGCTGGCCCTGGACCCCCGCAAAACCCCTACCCAGTATGTCCATGATGTCTGGCAGGACGAACTGCCTCAGGTCTCAGTGCTGGCCATCACCCAGACCCGCGACGGTTATCTTTGGCTGGGTACCTATGAAGGATTGGTCCGGTTTGACGGCATTCGGTTTACGGTCTTTAACCCGCAACAAAACAGCGGTCTGCGCAGCAATGGAATTTTTGCTTTGTGCGAGGATGCCGCCGGACGTTTGTGGGTCGGCACGGTGGGGGGCGGATTGCTGTGTCGTGAACGGGAAACCTTTACCACGTACACCACGGAACAGGGCCTGCCCAGCAATACGGTTCGGGCGGTCTGCACGGACGCCCAGGGAACCGTCTGGATTGGCACGGAAAACGGCCTGTGCCGCTTTGAAAATGGGCGGTTTTCAGCATATTCAACCCAAAACGGGCTTTCCAATAACCTGATTCGTGCTTTGACGGTTGGTCCGGACGGGACCTTGTGGGTCGGCACGCTCAAGGGGTTGAATGCGTTTGCCCAGGGAAAATTTACGTCCTACAGCACCTCCAATGGTTTGACCAGTGACCAAATCACAGCCCTCTTTACTGACCGGGACGGACGCCTGTGGGTTGGAACCGGCGGGGGCGGACTGCATCGGTTTGAGCAGGGTAACTTCGTTCACGTAGGGGAAACCGATGGACTGGCCAAAGGCATCATTCTGGCAATTTCCGAAGACCGTGACCGGAATCTGTGGATTGGAACGGACGGGAGCGGCCTGCATCGGTTGCAGGGCGGGCAGTTTACCCGGATGAGTGCCGAGGACGGCTTGACCCAGAATGCGGTTCGTTCGATTTTTGAAGACCGGGAAGGGAGTATTTGGATTGGCACCAACAGCGGGCTCAACCGGTTGCGGGATGGGAAATTCACGCTTTTTACCAAACGGGACGGGCTGGCGGATGATTATACACGGGTCATTTTTGAAGACAGCCGGGGCCGGATGTGGGTGGGCTGTGAGGGCGGCGGTTTGAGTGTTTTGGAGGGTGGGCGCTGGACGACCTACACGACCAAAACCGGATTGTCGAGCGACTTGGTGCGGACCATTTGCGAAGACCGGGAGGGGCGTATCTGGATTGGCACCAATACGGGGTTGAACTGTTTTCAGGATGGGAAATTCACCGTTTACACAACCAAGGACGGTCTTTCAAACGACAGCCTGTTTTCCCTGGCTGCCGGGCGGGACGGGCGGATTTGGATTGGCACCATTTTTGGCGGGTTGAATGTGCTTCAGAACGGCCATATCACGGTTTATACCACCAAGGAAGGGTTGGCCAACAATGCCGTCCGGTCACTTTACGAAGACCGCAGCGGCGTTTTGTGGGTGGGCACCAATGCCGGATTGAACCGGTTTGAAAACGGAAAATTCACCACCTACACAAGCAAGGACGGTCTTTCAAACGACCGGATTTTCGCTTTTTACGAGGACCGCGAGGGGGCCCTCTGGCTGGGCACCAACGGCGGGCTCAATCGCCTCAAAGACGGAAAATTCAGCAGCTATACGACTAAAGACGGCCTGCACAACGATGTGGCGTTCCAGATTCTGGAAGATAAAAACGGCAGCCTGTGGATGAGTTGCAACCGGGGGGTCTATGCGGTTCCCCGAAATGCCTTTGCCGAATACGACCGCCGCCAGATTGCCACGCTGCCCTGCGTGGCTTTTGGCAAAACCGACGGTATGCGGACCAGCCAATGCAACGGCGGGTCACAGCCTGCCGGTTGGTGCGCCCGTGACGGACAGCTTTGGTTCCCTACCGTCAAGGGCGTGGTGGTGATTGACCCCAATAATCTCAAAACCAACCCGCTGGCACCGCCGGTGCTGGTTGAAACCATGCTGGCGGACGAGCAGGTGTTGCTTCCCGGTGCCATTCCGTATTTGGATCCAGGATTGAAAAAGTTTGAGTTTCACTATACGGCGCTCAGTTTTCTGGCTCCTGAAAAAGTGACTTTCAAATACAAGCTCGAAGGTTTCGACCGGGATTGGGTGTTGGCCGGAACCCGGCGCGAAGCCTATTACACGAATATTCCGCCGGGGAGCTATACGTTTAAGGTGATTGCCTGCAACAACGACGGGGTGTGGAACACGCAGGGGGCCCACCTGACCTTCCGGGTCCGGACACCGCTCTGGTTACAATGGTGGGCGTTGAGCTTCTACATTGTGAGCGGAGTGGGGCTGGTGTGGGGAATGATTCAGTTTCGCACCATCCGGCTGGCCCGGCAAAACGCCCGGCTGGAGTCCACCGTGCGCGAACGCACCGCAGCCTTGCAGGAGGCGTTGACCAAAATCGAAGCCTCGCAGTTTGAAACCGAACGCAAAAATGCCCTTCTCAGCCATGCCAAGAAACAACTGGAGGAAAAAAATTCCGAACTCGACAACAAGAACCGCGCTCTTGACCGCAAGGTGAAAGAAGTTGCGCAGAAAAATGACGAACTGGTCGAATCGCAAAAACGGGCGGACCGGATTTTCACCGCCTTGGCCGAAGCCCTGCCTGGAACCGTGCTGGATGGCAAATACCGATTGGATGAAAAAATCGGTGCGGGCGGCTTTGGTGCGGTCTTTCGTTCGACCCATCTGGGGTTAAATCGTCCGGTGGCCATCAAGGTGTTCCGGCCCAGTCCGGGTAACGATTCGCCGGAAGCCGCCGAACGGTTCCGCCGCGAAGGCATGACTGCCTGTCGCATCAATCACCCGAATGCCATTCAGATTCTGGATTCAGGGATTTCTTCGGATGGAATTGCCTATCTGGTGATGGAATTGCTTGAAGGTCATCCGTTGACTGAGGAACTGCGCACCTATCGCCGTTTGTCGCTCAAGCGCTGTGTCGAGATTCTGGTTCCGGTCTGCGAAGCTCTTCAGGTTGCCCATTCAGCAGGGTTGGTCCACCGGGACATCAAGCCGGATAATATTTTCCTCCATCAGGGGAAAGACGGGGAAGTGGTCAAAGTGGTGGATTTCGGGATTGCCAAACTGGTGGAAGCCGATGAAGACGCCCCGCAACTGGAGCATTTGACCGGGACCGGGGCACTGATTGGAACCCCGGCCTATATGTCACCCGAACGCTTGACCGGTGAAGCTTATGACGGAAAGGCGGATGTCTACAGTCTGGGAATCATGCTTTATGAAATGCTCTGCGGGCGGATTCCCTTTATGGAAACCGGCAAGCGGTTGGTTGAAGTGATTCTGAAACACATGAAGGAGAAACCGAAATCGTTGCGGAAATACAATCCGCAGGTTCCACGTGAGGTTGAGGCGGTTGTCATGCAAGCCTTGGAAAAAGCGCCCACAGACCGTCCGACCGCGCAGGAACTGGCTGCCGCTTTTGTGGCTGCGGTCACGCCTTTTCTGGAAAAGGAAGCACCCGAACCGGTTTTTGACCCGGAAGATTCGATTTCACCTGAAACCGAAACCATTGCCCAGACGGTGACCGACCATCTGACGGTATCAAGGGCTGAAACCGCTCAAATTTCATTTGACAGTGCCGAGGCTACGCTGGTGCCCCGGACGGACGAAGCCAGGTTAGTGCCTCGAACAGATGAAACCAGGTTCGTGCCCCGAACGGACGAAGCCAAGACCAAACTCATCACCAAGAAAACCGGTTAAAGACCAGTGGCAACCGCCTGGAAAAGCTGCTTTCACCGTGGAGGCGCGGAGATTGCGCAGAGGTTACGCAGAGAAAAGCAAAGAAAAACTCTGCGCAAACTCTGCGTCTCTGCAGTGAGAAAATCTGTGCCAGTCTTTGGCGGGCTGATTTAGGAAAACAGTCGGTTTTGTTCGGCCAGCATGATTTTTTCATTCACCCGGAAGGGAAAACCCAAGTGCTGGTAAGCGGCACGGGTCACTATCCGGCCCCTGGGAGTCCGATTCAAAAAGCCGATTTGAATCAAATAAGGCTCGTACATCTCCTCAATGGCGTCTTTTTCCTCCTGAATGGCTGCCGAGATGGTGCTGACACCGACCGGGCCACCCTCAAACTTTTCAATAATCGTGGTCAGCATTTTTCGGTCCACTTCATCCAGGCCGAATTTATCCACTTCCATTCGGTCCAGTGCATCGGCTGCCACCGGCGCATCTATTTCGCCTGAATGGAGGACTTCGGCAATGTCGCGCACCCGTCGCAGCAGGCGGTTGGCCACGCGGGGAGTCCCCCGCGAACGGCGGGCAATCTCAGTGGCCCCGGCCAGATCAATCGGGACGTTCAAAATTTTGGCTGAACGCAGGATAATTTCCCGCAAATGCTCCTCCCCATAGAAATCAAGGTGCAGGTTGATGCCGAAACGTGCCCGGAGCGGGGCGGTTATCATTCCTGCTCTGGTCGTGGCCCCAACCAGGGTAAAGCGGGGCAGGTCAAGTTTGATGGAGCGGGCAGCGGGCCCCTGTCCAATCAGAATATCAAGCTGGTAATCCTCCATGGCCGGATACAGAATTTCCTCAATCGCCGGAGCCATTCGGTGGATTTCGTCAATAAACAGAACATCGCCTTCCTGCAACCCGGTCAGCAAGGCGGCCAGGTCGCCCGATTTTTCAATCACCGGCCCCGAAGTGGATTTGATTTCAACCCCCATTTCATTGGCGACTATCATGGCCAAGGTGGTTTTACCCAGCCCCGGCGGGCCGTGCAGCAGCACATGGTCAAGCGACTCCCCGCGCGATTTTGCCGCCTTCATAAAAATTCCAAGGTTGTCGGTCGCTTTTGATTGCCCAATATATTCGCGCAGATATTTGGGGCGGAGGGAAAGCTCCGTCGCCTGCTCTTCGCTATCGGCCAGCACGCCGGTGATGATGCGTTCGTCAGTTGCTTTGGTCATAAAGAAAACAGTCACAGGACTGAGGACTGAGGACTGAGGACTGAAGACTGAGGATGACTCTGATTTCCTCTCTCCCGTTTTTTCTGCCGGGAAACAACAAATCCTCTTGAAAGAGGGTTTTATTGGATTTTCTCAGTCCTCAGTCCTCAGTTCCCAGTCCTTTGGTCTTAAAGGGGTTGTCTTCCGGCAAAACCAGCCTCGATGTCGTGCCAGAAGCGGATTTTGTCTTCGTCCATGCGCCAGCAGAGATAGACAATCCGTCCATTTTTGATATGGGGAAAATCGCACAGGCCGATTTGGTAATCCTTGACGATCACGCCAAGTGCCTCAACCGTTTGGGCGGCTGCGCCAAATCGCTCCAAACGTTGCAGATAGCGCATTCCATGACGGGTTCCGCCACCCTGCTGGGCTTTTTGGCGGGCACGGGTCACATCCGGTTGCATGACGGCCAGGGCTTCGCGGTCGTCCACGATTTGCATCATAAGCCGCCGCAATTTCGGAATCAGCTCATTGGCTTCTTCCAGCGTAAACAGTTTTTGCGGGACATCAGTGCCTGGTTGATGACGGTCCATATCAGCGTTGTTGGGTCCAGTTGATTGGGAAATAGGTACGGCGGGTAACCACCGGAACAGGTGGCAGTATAATATGCCGCCTCTTTTGTGACGAATATTTCTTGCTGTTGCCGGGCAGACTTCTCATCTACGATTCAGTTATGGACTTTGGGCCAGTTCTTCGTCAGTTTCCACTCCGGGTTTGGCCTCATAAACGACAAAACGGTTGCGCCCGTTGTGTTTGGCTTCATAAAGGGCTTCATCAGCTTGGGTAATCAAATGATCCGGATTGAATTCCTTGGTGGGGATGATTGAAGCAATTCCCAAACTGATCGTCACCACCGGAACCGCGCTTGATTTTTCATGTGGAATTCCCAGCCCCTGGACCCGTATCCGCAGATTTTCCGCCAGTTTGGCTGCCGTTTCGGCATTGCTGCCGGGCAATATGATGGAAAATTCCTCCCCGCCGTAGCGGGCCACCAAATCCCCAGCCCGGTTGACCCCTTTGGCCAGGGCTTCGGCTACTTTCTGCAAACAGGTGTCACCTGACCGATGTCCATAAGTGTCGTTAAACATTTTGAAGGAATCCACATCCACCATAATCACAGCCAGGGGGGTGCCTGCCCGCATACAGCGCCGCCATTCCTTTTCAAACACCTCATCGAAATGGCGACGGTTGGGAACGTTGGTCAAAGCATCAAAATACGACAGCCGTTGCAGTTGCTGATTGGCCTGTTCAAGCTGATAGGTTCGTTCCTCGACCAAAAGGGCCAACATCCGTTCATTGTTTTTCAGACGATTGATACGCAAGTTATAGATTCCGGCTCCCAACCCGATGGCGCTCAGCAGGCAGAATCCATAAAACCACCAGGTTTGGTAAAAGCGGGGTTTGAGGGTGAAGGTAAAGGCGTCACCTTCCAGATTCCATACTCCGTCATCATTGCAGGCAATTACGCGAAAGGTGTAGGTGTCGGGGGGAATGCGGGTGTAGTGGGCTTCCCGGTGGCTTGAGGTGGTTTGCCAATCAATGTCATATCCTTCGAGTTTGTATTTGAATTTCATCCGTTCCGGCATTCTCAGACAAAGGCCGGTAAAGGAAAAATCAATTTTATCCACTCCCGGAGGCAGAACCCGGTTCCGGGCCGGGTCAACCGGTTTTCCGTCCAACAGAAAGTGTTCGATATGAACCGGTGGAGTGACACTGTTGAATTTCACATGAGCCGGGTCAATTACTGACAGCCCTTTAATGGTGGGAAACCAGACCCGCCCGTCACGGGTTTTCCAGGCTGCCGGTTGTGAACCGCCATTGCATTCAACACTTCTCAGGCCATCGGCTTTCCCATAGGCAATACAGGTAATATTTGGGATTTTTCCATCGGCAAAAGCTTCGAGCTGATTTTTCTGGACCCGGAAAATCCCTTTGTTACAGGTCATCCAGACATTGCCCTGGTTGTCTTCAAGAATACTGTAAACCGTATCGTCAAACAGTCCCTCTTTCATGGTGATGGAGGAAAATATTTCATTTTTGAAGCGGGAAATCCCACCCCCGGCGGTTCCAACCCAGAGCACCCCCTGCCGGTCTACATACAGGGAAAGGATGAAATTGCTGGCCAGACCTTTGCTGGTGGAATAATGGGTGAAACGTTCCTGGCTCCAGCGGTCAAGCCCGCCCCCGTCGGTGCCAATCCAGAGACTGTCATCGGGTCCCTGGCAGACTACCCACACCAGATTATGGGAAAGCCCGTTTTTAGTCGTATAGGTGGTGACGCGGTTGTCTTCGAGCCTGCTCAATCCATTGTTGGTGCCAATCCAGATGCGACCGGCGCGGTCTTCGTAAATTGACCAGATGGTATTGGTGTTGAGTCCTTCCCGGATGGTATAGCGTTGGGAACTGCCGTCCAGGGCAAAGGTCTGCACACCTTTGTCACCGGTTCCCACCCAGAGTTTGCCGGTCCGGTCCGTCAACAACGAGGTGATGTCTGAACTGACCAATGGCTGCCTGGAAGTAAAGGGAACCAGTTTTCCGTTTTCAAATCGCCGTAACCCTTTTTCAGTTCCGACCAGCAAGGTGCCGGTTGCGTCCTCGCACATGGTAATAACATCGTTGGTGGGCAACCCCTCCCGCATGGTGTAGGTTGTGAAACTTGTGTCTTTCAATCGGTTGAGCCCGCCGCCATCGGTGCCAATCCAGAGACTGCCTTCCCTGTCTTCGCAGGCAACCTGAACCCGGTCGCTGGAAAGCCCCTCATTGGTGGTCAACAGCGAAAACCGGCCATCAGTCAGGCGGCACAGGCCACCAAAGGTCGAAAACCAGAGGTTCCCGTCCCGGTCCTCAAAAATAGACCTGACCGATTTGGCTGGCAGTCCGTTTTGGCTGGTGTAATTGCTTGCAGTGCCATTGGAATAACACCAAACCCCTTGACCATCCGTTCCCACCCATAAATTTTTCTGCCGGTCTTCCAACAGGGCCAGAATGGGAGCGTTGTTCAGATTCCGAACTGGTTCATAGGTGGTGATTTTTCCTTGTGTCAGGCGATTGAGTCCGCCTTGTGCAGTTCCAATCCAAAGATTGCCCTCGCGGTCTTCGAGCAAGGAGAAAATCCGTTCGTCGGACAATCCATTTTTCGTCGAAAATCGGGTGAAATCACCCTTGTGAAACCGGAATAATCCTTTTCCATCGGTCCCAACCCAGATATCACCGGCCCGGTCTTGGCACAAAGCCGAAATGACTTGGCCGGTAAGGCCGTGTTTTTCCGAATACCGGGTGAATTTTCCATTTTGATAGCTGTGCAGTCCGCCACCGTAGGTTCCAATCCAAAGCACACCGGTCCGGTCCTGGAGCAGTGTCAGGATATAGTTGTGTTTGAGTTCCGGGGTATTGGTTTTGTCAAAAACCGTGAATTTTACCCCATCGAACCGCACCAAGCCTTCCTGTGTGCCGAGCCACAGGTAACCGTCCTGGGTCTGGACAATGGCATTTACCGAATTTTGGGGCAGACCGTTTTCAGTTTGCCATACGTCGTGACCATATTGGGAAATGGATTTGGTTGGATCCAGGGCCAGCGCTTCAAGCGACAGGCAGGCCATCAGAAGCGCCGACAGAGCGCAACACGCAAGCACCGAACGGAACATGGTCAGAAGGCTGACAGTCATACGGTTTCCAAGTGCGTGATTGAGGCGGGGATTGATGAGACGGCTTGGAAACTATTGTCGCTATAAATGGGCAAAGACGCAACGTTTTCAGGGTTCAGGGTTCAGGGTTCAGGGTTCAGGGTTTAGGGTTCAGGGTTCAGGGTTTAGGGTTCAGGGTTTAGGGTCCAGGGTTCAGGGTCCAAGGGGCTTGCTTATCAGAAAAATCGAGGTTGTGAATTGGCTTTCAATTCTCAATCAACAATTCTCAATTAAAAAGCCCCTGAACCCTGAACCCTGAACCCTGGATTTTTATTGCAACGCTCCCTCCGGTGCGGGTTCGGTTTGGGCGTCAATCAGCGAAGAGGACACCACCTTGTCACCCTCCGAGAGGTTGATGATTTTGACACCTTGGGCAGCCCGGCTGGTTTCACGGATGGGTTCCACATCCACACGGACGACCTGTCCCTGTTGGGTAATCACCATCAACTGGTTGTCGTTTTTGACCGGAAGTACGTTGATGACCCCGCCGGTCCGTTCGGTCACCCGCATGTTGATGACACCCACGCCACCACGGGATTGCGCCGGGTATTCGCTGACCAGGGTCCGTTTACCGAGGCCCAGTTCGGAAATACACAACACATGTTCCGAGCCGTCCACGACGCAGAACCCCGTAACGTAATCATTATCCCGCAGGTTGATGCCAATCACGCCGTAAGCCGACCGGCCCATCGGACGGACATCCGTTTCCTTGAACTGGATGGCCATGCCCGAATAGGTCGAAATCAGGATGTTTTTGGCCCCGTCGCTCATTTGGATGGCAATCAGTTCGTCACCTTCGTCAATGCCCATAGCAATGATTCCGTTGGAACGGATGTTGGCATATTCCGAAAGTTCGGTTTTCTTGATGATGCCCTTGCGGGTCACCATGACCACATATTTGCCTTCACCGAATTCCCGTACCGGGAACATGCCGGCCACTTTTTCGCCCTGCGGCAGTTCGACCAGATTGACAATGGCTTTGCCTCGTCCGGAAGTCGCCGAGTCCGGAATTTCATGGACTTTCACCTTATAGACCTGGCCTTTATCAGTGAAAATCATCATAAAGGCATGGGCCGAAGCGATAAACAGGGCGTCAAGCACATCCTCGGCTTTGGTGCCCATTCCACGCCGTCCGACCCCGCCCCGCCGCTGTGTGCGATACGACGACAACGGGGTCCGCTTGATATAACCGCCGTGGGTAATCGTGATGACGTTGTCTTCATCGGGAATCAGGTCTTCAATGGTAAGTTCGGTTTCCTCGTCGCGGATGATGGTCCGGCGTTCGTCCCCGAATTCCTTTTTGACTTCCTGCAACTCTTTGATGATAACGCTTTTGAGAACGGTTTCGTTGGCCAGGATTTCGTTCAGTTCAGCAATCTTTTTAATGATGGCTTCGTACTCTTCGAGAATCTTCTGGCGTTCCAGCCCGGTCAGTTTCTGCAACTGCATGTCGAGAATGGCCTGAGCCTGAATTTCCGTGAACTGGAATTTTTCGACCAGACCTTCGCGGGCTTCGCGGGGCGATTTGGCTGCCCGAATCAGGCCGATAACCGCATCCATCAGGTCGAGGGCTTTTTTGAGGCCTTCCAGGATATGGGCGCGGGCTTCGGCTTTACGCAGTTCATAGAGGGTCCGTCGCCGCACGACCTCCTTCCGGTGGTCAATGAAATGCTGCAACGTCTCAACAAGCCCCAAAACCTTGGGCTGCCCGTTGACGATGGCCAGATTGATGATGCCAAAGTTCAACTGCATTTGGGTCTGTTTATAGAGGTTATTGAGTACCACCTGGGCAATTGCGCTCCGTTTGAGTTCAATCACAATCCGCATGCCGTCGCGGTCGGATTCGTCCCGCAGGTCCGAGATGTCTTCCAGTTTCTTGTCATTGATGAGTTCGGCGATTTTTTCAATCAGCCGGGCCTTGTTGACCTGATAGGGCAACTCGGTGACGACAATCGCCTGCCGTTCACCACCGTTTTTGCCTACATAGTCAACCGCCGCCCGCGCCCGCATCGTGACCGAACCGCGCCCGGTCAAATATGCCTGCAAAATCCCTTTCCGTCCGCAAATGAAACCGGCAGTCGGGAAGTCAGGCCCCTGCACAAACTTCATCAACTCTTCAACCGTGGATTGCGGCTTTTGAATCAACAGAATTGAGGCATCGACCACTTCGGCCAGATTGTGGGGCGGAATATTGGTCGCCATCCCGACTGCGATACCCGCTGAACCATTCACGAGCAGGTTCGGAAACCGCGCCGGCAGGACAATCGGCTCCACCTGTGATTCGTCGTAGTTGGGCTGGAAATCAACCGTTTCCTTTTCAATGTCAGCCAGCAACGCTTCGGCGGCACGTGAGAGGCGGCACTCGGTATTATGGTTAATGAACCCATTGGCCACGAAGGAATGGCATTCACTGTCAACCCGAACTGAATAAACCGGTTGCACGCCAGCATCTTCGATTGCAACCACCGGGTCATAAAGGTAATTCAACCGGCTCAACATTTCGACGTACAGGTAATCGGTCAAACTAATGGCTGCTGCCAGTCGGGGGAGCGCTTTTTGCAGCCGAGGCGGTCGGTCAAAGTTGTTCCGCGTCAACCAATCATGCTGTTGGACCGCAGTGCGCCGGACATAAGTCGCCAGCATTGGAATATAGTCGTGTTTGGAGAGTGCTTTGCCTGTTTGCAAAGCCAGAATTTGCTGCAAGGCTTTTTTCTTGGTTTGTGAGTGAAAATCAATCCGTTCGGCAAACCGTTTCAGATTTTCCTGGCCGAGAATGCACAACCGATGTGTATTGCGTCCATGTCCACCATCGGCGTAGCGGCTGGAGACAATGCCGAACCGCAGCAAGAGAATCTGAAGCTGCCGTAGCATTTCTGCACTGTTGGAGCACATTGTGACTCGCAGGCAGCTTCGCCCGGAACGTTCCACCGCACCGTCGCCTTCGTAAAACCCGCGCAAAAATGCGGCGGCAACTGGTTGAGGTGATTGCAGGATGAGTTGGGAAATGGTTCGTTCGGAAGATTTTCCATTCAGTCCCAGGTTGTTCAGAAAGGTAATGACCTGACGGCTTACCACCTGCATCTGCCAGAAAGGTTTTTTTCCGTAGCTGGTTGGTTGGCGCTCAAACAGGTGCAGGCGGCAGGTTGGGAAAACCCGTTTCCAGGTTTCTATGAAGGTGTCAGCAAACTCGCCAAAGGTGTTGGTAAATTCGATGACCTGTTCGCGCACGGTCCCTTCTGCTGTCAACGCTCCTAAGAGAAAGGCCAGATCTTCGGTCAAGACTGAGGGCAAATCGTGTTTTTCTCGCCGTGAACCTTCCGGGATTTCTGGATGAAATGGTTTCAGGTTCACCGCTTCAGTCGGCCAGAGTGTTTCGCTCCGGTCCAAAACCGCCACATCGCCCGGTTTCATATCCGCCAGCAATTTCCAGCCAAAAGCGGGTCTGCCGGTTGTATCAGCACTCATCACCATCAGTGGGTGGTTGGCAGTTCCAGTGATTTCATACCCATGTCTGGTGCGTATCCGATACGTTTGATGTTCACCGCTATCGAACCATTTACTGGCAGTATTGACCTTTCCGCCATGCGAAAGCACTTGGAGCGAAACATCCTCCGAACCTTCCGGTGACAGTGAGCCAATCTCCTGAAGGCCTTTTTCTGTTATGATAAGTCCTTTATTTTCAATACAATAGCGCATCGCGGCAGGTGCGTCGCCATCAACACTGCCAAAATTGCCCTGCCCGTCAATCATCGGCACCCGCATGGAAAAATCCTGCACCATGCGGACCATCGTGTCATACACTGCCGAATCGCCGTGGGGGTGGAATTTACCAATGCAGTTGTGGACAGCACATCCCTCAACCAAAAATTCGTGCTCCGGGTCTGCAATTTGGATGTCGAAGTTTTCTGCCGTTTCCCCACAGTCCAGAACCGAAACCACTTCCAATACACAGTAATTGTTTATGAGGTATTTCAGTTTGGCTGCCAACGAAGAACCAATCCGTTCAAGTTTTTCCAAAATTCCCCACGCTTCAATTTGCCGAAACGAGAGGTGTTTTGCATTCAAATCGCTGGAGTAGCGGATTTTGGTGCCATTTGGGTATTTGATGCCGGCTCTGAACTTTTTCCCATTTTGATCCTGATACCAACCTCCACCCACGTGAAAACGGGAAAGCTCAGCAAAAATCGCAGTTCCCGGAATACAATCGGGTGTTGTGGTTGCCTGACGTAAGGCTGATTGGGCAAGACTGTGCGCCGCCTTTACTTTCTTTTCAACTCGAAGATGGGCAGCGATGAGATGGCTCAACAGTGAAGCGTTTTCACCAGTGACCACGAGGGCAAAGCGGGGTAAATGGCCTCGTTTTCGGTCTTCTTCTGTATGGTTCAAACACGTCAAGGCTGAGTGGATTCCACAATCTGCCAGCATGGTCTGAATTTGTGCGAGGAGTAATTTGGAGGTGGATGCCAGCACTGCCTCGCGGCGTGAATCTTCAGCCCGCAAAAACCCGTCACCATCCACAAAACCAGCTAGAAACGGTGCATATAAGCTGCGGTCTCCCAAAATGTGTTCCGGCACTTGTTTGAATGCACAGGTGTCGGTACAGATTTCCGTAGCTTGGCTTAAACCGCTGAACCGTAATTGATATTGTGGCAAATAGTGTGGTTGTTGCGGTTGGCGGATTTTGAACGAGGTCGAAACTGCTTGAGTTGAGCAATAAGCCTGTACAAACTCAAGCGGTTCTTTATCAACCATATTGATTCCAACCCGATTTGAGCGGCCTCGATCCGTTAAATATCCTTCTGCAACCAACAACCCTGCGACATAGGCGCTTGCGACCAGAGACGGATCCGAATGGGGCAAGGGGGTTCCCAGCGTACGCGGGCTTGAAACGAGAATCTGTTTTCCTTCGAGCTGATCTGCTCTTACCCAGGTAACGGTCAAATCTTCATGAAGAACCCGGAACAGTTGCCCATGGGTCACCTTGAGGGTCTTGCCGTTGGAAAGATTGACTTCAATCACGGGTGAAGGCGGGTTTTGATAAGCTTCCACGACTCGACTTGTATAGCCGTTGGGCAATAAAACCTCCTCCCCGACTTCTATTTGTTCAATCGGGCACAGCCCTTTGGTTGTGTGAACCAACGTTCCCGCTACAAAGCAGTCGCCCACCACACGGGCGCTCTTTTTGTAGGGCTTGTTATGGGCATTGCCGAGTTCGTGCATGGCCCAGAGGACCCGTCGGTGGACGGGCTTGAATCCGTCGCGCACATCGGGCAGCGCGCGGCCAATGATGACCGACATCGCGTAGTCCAGATAGCTGCGTTTCATTTCATCTTCGATATTGGCTGGTATCAGTTTCAGTTCATCCATGCCTGGTCTCCAGATTCGGGTATCGGGTATCGGGTATCGGGTATCGGGTAAATAAATTCGAAAAACCAAGCAATGGATGTTTCACCTTGCCATTTTCGATTTTTACCTACCCGAAACCCGAAACCCGAAACCCGAAACCCTAACTCTTCTTCTTGAACACAAAAATGTACTCGTGCTTGAAAATGTAAAAGCCTCCCGCCAGAGCGCGGTAGCGCCATAATTCCTTATGGCTGCGTTTGGCGGCTGTTTGTTCAAAATTTTTAACGATGATGCTCTTGAGCAGAAATCCACGCTGCTCGACTTCATTCATGGTTTGAAAGCCGAGGGGAATCCACCTGCCTCCGGCGTACTTGTCGCCGATGACGAGCACCAGATACCGTCCCGCATCCAGCAGGGGAGCGACGTTGTCAATGACGTTCCCCATCATGACGAGAAACTCGTTGACGGAACGGGCATTGGAAAGGTCGCGCGGGTCGTCGCTGAACTTGATAATGTCGAAATAGGGCGGATGCAGCATCACCAGTTGGACCGATGTCTGCCCATGTGCCGCCAGAATGGCTTCGTAATCCACATCGGCACTGTCACCCGCCAGAATCTGGGTCACCGTGTGATGCGGATTGGGCTCGGCGGCCAACAGTTCATGGGTCCGGTCAGCGACCTCCGGTTGCAGTTCGATGCCAACCACGTTGCGTCCCAGCCGCCGGCCTTCGATGAGGGTCGTTCCGGAACCGGCAAAAGCGTCAAGCACCCATTCGCCCGGTTTGGTAAACCGCCGCATCATTTGCGACGGAATTTGCGGAATGAAATTTCCCCAATACTGAGCCGAATGCGCTCCGGATTTGTCTCGCCGTTCAACCACCCACAGGCTGTCGGTCAGAATATCGTCATATTCCTTCCACCGGTTGAGGTTGATGTCGCTGACGGCATTGTGTTTCGGAGTGGTCACGCTTTTGGCAAAACGGTCCAGGTAATATTTGGCCCGTTCCAAGGTTTGAGCCGCCACCACCTGGCTGAAAGCCTGGTTGAGGAATGCCACCGTTACTGCCACCGAGTCGCCCGGTACATGTCCGTTGAGCAGGGCGGGACTGCGCCGGTCAATCCGCTCCCGCAAAGCAGCCACGCCCGCCCGCAAAGCCTGCACCGAAGCGGCGGCTTCCAAACGTTCCAGCGCTTTGAGAAAACGTGATGTGCGCAGATGGATCAGTTCATCTGACGGAGGGTCGAAAGGTGGCACGGCAGTTTCAAATGCGAGGACCCGGAGGGGCGGAAATGTTCCCAAAATGTTGAGTCCTCATGCTTTTTCAGAGACAATGGAATGGAGTTGTTGGAAGGCATGACTATAGCGTAAAACCGCCTTTCTGTAAAGGCGAAAAACTCTTTGTTTTTGATAGAGTTACAGGCAAAAACAAAGCCTTCGGATGAGCCCCTTGGACCTGGCTTCGGATGAAACGCAAGCAGACCTCGCCATCTTTGACCGCACCTCGCATCGGACTTGCCCTCAGCGGCGGGGCGGTCCGGGGACTGGCGCATATCGGCGTGATTAAAGCCTTGGCCGCGCACGGTCTGGTTCCAACGGTGATTGCCGGAACCAGTGTCGGCAGCCTGATTGGGGCCGCCCTGGCAGCCGGAAAAGACTGGCAAGGGATTGCCCGCATGGCGGAGGCCATTTTCTGGCCGCACCTCCTCAATGAGGGGAAACTGGAAGCCTTTTGCCGCCAGCATCTGCCAGCCACTTTCAGGGGATTGCAGACCCCGCTGACGATTGTTACCACCGCAATTCAGAACAAAAAACCGGTCCTGATTACAAGCGGCGACCTGGCCAGTGCCATCAGCGCCAGTTGCGCCTTGCCGTTGGTGCGGCGTCCGGTCAAACGGAATGGAATTGTTTTGGAGGACGGGGGCACGTCCTGTGTCATGCCGGCGGAAGTCTGTCGCCGGATGGGCGCGGAACTGGTAATTGCTGTTGATGTCTGGGGGTACGGCTGGTGTTTGCGGACCTTGGGATGCAACCCGGAACGGAAAGTGGGAAAGGCGGTTTTCCCGAAACATTACCTTGCTTCACTAGCTCAAACCGACATTCTGATTCGACCCCGGATTCCCTTTGACGGATACATTCCGGGGCGCTACGCCGTCAATCGAATGGTGGCGGTTGGAGAACGGGCCGCTCTGGAAGTTTTGAATGCCGGATTTTGAATTGTTCGTTTTGAGTTCCGCCTTCAGCCGGCGGTTGTTCGTTCTGCGTTTTCGCGGCTGGATTTTTTCTTCCTTTTTCAAGAAAACAACCTGAAGGTTGTCATTCAAACAGCCGCCTGAAGGCGGAACTCAAAACGAACAACTCAAAACTCCAAGGAGTCTCTATGTCATTGATGCTGAACCAAATCGGGCAAATTGCCCTGACTGTCACCAATCTGGACACGGCGGTTGCCTTTTACCGGGACAAACTGGGAATGGCCTTTCTTTTTCAGACACCCAATCTGGCTTTTTTTGACTGTCTGGGCGTGCGCTTCATGCTCGGCCTGCCCGAAGCGGAAAGCCCGCGTCCGGGAGGCTCGGTTATTTATTTCAGGGTGGAGGATATCAAGGCGGCTTATCAGGAACTGGCAGAGCAGGGGGTCAACTTCAAAGACCAGCCCCATCTGGTGGCGAAACTGCCTGACCGGGAAGTCTGGATGACGTTTTTTTCCGATTTGGATGGAAATCTGCTGGCTTTGATGAGTGAGGTGTCGCTGCTTTAGGACTGAGGACTGAGGACAACTTTCAGGACTGAGGACTGAGGACTGAGGACTGAGGAAAAAACAGCCGTTATACCCGCTTTGATTGAATATGGTTGGAGGGTTCGGTTTTCAGTTTTTGACTCGGCCCTCAGCCCTCAGTCCTCAGTCCTGATTTTCGTCCTCAGTCTTCAGTCCTGATTTTATCCTATTGGGCGGCACCGGATTCAACGCTTGAGGCTTGGCCCAGCAGGTCAAGCAAATCCGGTTCCTTCTGGCGGTCCACTTCCTGAAGGGCATTTAACAGATGGACCCGATGTTCCTTGTTGAGCGAAGCCACGGCTTTGACCAGTGCCGCCTGATTTTGTGTCTGCAATTGGAGCGAAATGTTTTGCAGTTGCGTTTTGAGCTTGGCTTCCTGCCGCGTTTCACTCAATTTGACCATTTCCTCAACCAGTGCCTTGATTTTGGCTTCGTCATATTTGACAGGGGTGGGTTGATTCGGGGTTGAGTTGTCCACGCTGGGCGGGGCAATGAGCTGTGTATCAGCCACCGGTTGCGGAGTCGGTTTGCTGAAACCGGTTGAAAAGGTAACGCCTTGTGAACCAACCGAAATCTGCACATTGAGGAATGCGAGCAGGACCAGGGCCCCGGCACCGGCCATGACAAAGCGTCCCCACAGTGGAGTCACATTGAAGAACTGCCGCAGTGATTGCCAGAAAGTTGGTCGGATATTGAGTTCAATCCGGGGCACCCGTTGCACGTCCCAATCCTGCATGGTGTCACGCACGCCTTTGAAGGCTTTCAGTTCAGCCCGGCAGACACCGCATTCATCCAGATGGAGGTTGAACGATTTCCGTTCTTCGGGAGTCGCTTCGTCATACAGGTATCCAACCAAATCCTCCTGCCGGTCACAGCCCCGTGCGGGTGTGGCAGCTCCGGTAATGGCCGCCACATCCACCAGCGAGGGGCTTGGTTCAAGCTGCCATTCCTCCTGCATTGCCGTGCGAACCAGTGAAAGGTCTTCGGCTTCCTTGCGGCAGGAAGTGCATTCTTTAAGGTGCAGGTCAAAAGAGCGGCGTTCAGAAGGCGTAAGCTCGCCGTAGAGATAGCTCACCAAGTCATCTTTGCGGCCACAGTCCTTGGGTTGCGGTGTGCGTGACATAATCGGGTTTCCTTTCTATCTGAGCAACCGGCGGTCGGCTTTTGGCTTTTTTATGTATGGTGCCGCTGATTGCTGTCCTCAATTCCAGACCTAAAGCACATCCTTCAGATGTTCCAGTCGCTTTCGCATATAGGTCAACCCGGTGTACAGGCGGGTTTTCACCGTGCTCACCGGAATGCCCAAAACTTCGGCGATTTCATGAAATTTGAGCCCTTCATATTCTTTCATAATGATGACCTGTCGCATTTCATAGGGCAGGGCAGCCAGGGCTTTGCGCACATGTGAGGCTTTTTGCGCCTCGTGAACCTGGTCTTCAATTCCTTGGCGGGCATCGGTCGGTTCGATGCCATATTCTTCAAATTGGGTTTCGATTGAGAGGTCAGGCGCGTCAGGCAGGCGGCGCAGTTTGGAATGACAGCAGTTAATCGCAATCCGATAGAGCCAGGAGGAAAACTTGGCTTCACCCCGAAACGAGTTCAAATTCCGATAAGCGGAAAGAAATGTTTCCTGGCAAACGTCATGGGCGTCTTCGTCCCGGCCAAGCATGCGAACGGCCAGACTGTAAATCGGACGTTCCCAGCGGCGGACCAGAATTCCGAAAGCATCCGTTTCCCCCAACAGCGTGCGCTCAACCAATTGCGAATCCGGTGTCTCCATATGTTGTCCTTCCCGAAAAGCCTTATTTTTTTGTTTGCAGGCTCAATTGTGTGCTGGCCCGTTAGAGCGGAAGGCTATGGAAAAAGTTTGGAAAGTTCGTGTCTTTGCCAGCCTCAGGAATGAATGGTGACAGGGATTGTTTTCAACAGTACCGCAATCAGGATTCTGGGGTCATTGCGGACGTTGAGATGTTGTTCGACGTGCAGAAACAGGCCGCTCGCGGTGGTTGCGCTGGTATTGCAGGGAGCCGCCACTCCGTTTGACAGGCGACCCTGGACGTTGGTGGTGCCGCAAAGGGAAAGGCCGGAATCATCCGCAGAATTGCAGCTTCCGACCAGCGCCCGCCGTTTAAGCAGCATTTTGCGTAACCGGTTGACGAGGGCGGTTTCATCGGCCACTTTGGTGGTTCCATCACTGAGTGTGAAATCCGGCAGCGAAGTCTGTCCGTTCCCGTGCAGGGAGATGGCGAGCGGCGGCGGGTTGAGTGCCAGGGTGGCGGCATGGGCCGGTTGGAAAAACGTTTCGACACTGTGCCCAACGTCGGAAATGCGGAACGGCGCATCCACCCCATCACAGACTGTGGTGGTTCCGCTGCATGGGGAGGTTTCACTGTTGGCGCACCGGTGCGTGCCGGAAATAAAAAGCCCTTGAGCCCCAATCCCTTGAAAAATTTTGGTGCCCTCTTCCGGGGTCTGGCTGTCGAAAAGCGGATGCGGCACCTCTAAAATCACATTGCGTTCAAATTTGGGGTCCACAATGTAGGTTCCCAGTCCACGAAATCCGGTCTGTCGCTCGACCGCCACAACATAGGTTTTGGTGGCTGCCTGGTCTTCCAGCCGGGCAATGTCATAGTTGACCGTGGCTGCCAGATTTTGTGCCATTTGATAATCACGCTGAAGCAGGGCCGTCATCACGTTCTGAAAGACGGCGCGGTCCGTGGTTGAGGGTTTGACAAAACCTTCCGTATTGGCCCGTGGCAGATTGGCTTTGACATTGGCGACAAAAGCCGTCAGGGAGCTAAAGGGCAAAATCGGCAGGCCGTCCTGTCTGACCCGTTTGGAGAGTCCCGGTCCGGTTGCTCCCACTGAACCTGCCACCAATAAGCTCATTCCACCAATCAGAGCCCAGTGACCAATGCTCCGGATTCTGGACAAAAGCGAGACGACCATACCTGTACCTCGTGAATTCAGCGTTGTGATTTGTCTTTCAAGTCAAAACTTTTTCGGTTGTGGCCGGGAAATGAACTGGGTGATTTGGGCCCGAATCGGCTGTGGAACCGTCGGGTCGGAACGGAGTTCCTTCATTTCCGAAGGTGATAAGGTCTGAATCAGCGTCGTGGCGCGTCCAGCAGACAAAAAGCGACTGTGTAGCAGCGAAATTTTAACATTTTTGCGCATCGCCCACTTGGCACTGTCGGCAATCAAGGTCACAACATGGCTGAATCCGGCTTTACGAACTGCGGTGGAAATGATGTTTTCGTTCAGATAGGGATTATCCAGAACCGCCCGGACCACATCCGGGCTGGGGTCGTTGAGCATGGCCGGAATCAACCGGATTCCGTTCACCCGGCGCGCCATGGTGATTTTCTGACCCAGGGCAATCCCACTATATTGTTGCAAAATCAGGTTTTCGGCTGCGGTTTTGACTTCCATTGGAACGGCGGGCGTAATCAGGACAAAAACCAGGTCAAACAAATACAACTGCCCCACCAGCCGCAACCCGGCAGAGCCCGGCAGCTTTGGATTCAAGGTCAAAATCCGCCGCAGCACATGACTGCCGGAGGTTCGTTTGTCACCAGCCAGTCGGCGCAGCACTTCAGGCGGGGCGTCTTTGCGGTTGGCAATGATTTTGAGTTCCTCTTCGCCGGTTTCCTCGTTGTCAAGTAAAGCGTTGAGCACTTCCTGGGTGGTGTCAAAAGCGAGGTCTTTGCGCTCTTCGGCAGTTCCGGTGCGGGCCCGCTGCACCCGCCTGAGCAAATCAAGCTGGGCCAGGGCTTTCTGCCGGGAGGCAAGTTCCTCTTCGGAGATTTCGCGCTCCAGTTCGGTTGGATAGTCTTGTTCGTTGGTCATAGAAAAATCTCTTCAGTGTTCCATTTGCGAAGTGCGAATTTGTGTCCGACAGACCTGGGGCTTGGCTTCACAGATGGAAAGCGACGACGTGTTGCCAAACACCAGTCATCAGCAAAATGACAACCGGCACATCGCACATGAAAAAATTGCAAATGAGTTTTACTGTTTCCTCCGACCCTGCCACACGGTTTCGTCCGAGTGGGAAATGTGCAAATGGTCAAGAATTCGAAAGACAAAATGGTCAACCAGTTCGGTAATGGTGGTTGGACGATGGTAAAAACCGGGTGATGCGGGGATGATGACTGCACCGGCCTGATGCAGTTTCAGCATGTTTTCCAGGTGAATGGCATTATACGGTGTTTCGCGGGGAACCAGAATCAGCGTCCGGCGTTCCTTGAGCGTCACATCCGCAGCCCGGTGGACCAAATCACGGGCAATTCCGGCGGCAATGTACCCCAGAGTGCCCATACTGCATGGAACGACAACCATGCCGTCGGTTCGATAGGAACCGCTGGCAATGCTGGCCCCGATGTCTTTGGCGGGAAGCAGGTGGATTTTTTCCGAAGTCCGCCCAAGCAACGTTTCCACGTCGGAAGTTTTCGTACCGGTCACGTCAAGGTCGAGTTCCTCTCGAATCACCGTTACGCCAAAAGCAGTTAAAACCAGATTGATGCGTCCAACTTCAGGACTTTTATCAAGATAATGCAAAAGCCGTTGGGCATAGAGCGCGCCGCTTGCGCCGGTAATGCCGACAGTAATATGTTTCACAAATTCAAAGCCTCTTCTCTGAAAGAATTGGGAACCGGAGACCCAGCCAGGTGGAGCACCTGCACGAGAAACCCTTGCGGGTTGAATTCCGAGCCTCCGCTCTCATTTCATACCTTCTTCATTCAGCTTGGGGAAAATATTATGTCAAACTTGTGTCGTTTCGTTTGGGTTCGTGGTTCGTGGGTGGGAATCGCCGTTTTGGTGGTTTTTCTGGGAATTTCAACCGGTGTCAATGCCTTTGCTCAGGAGCCCAGCCCACAACCCGGCCAGAACCCCAACGAACCTGCGACCTCGCCGAGTGAAAAACAACCAGCGAAAAAAGGCAACCCGTCTCCGAAAAACGATACCGAAAATCCGGTTGAAAAAAACGGTATCAAGCGGATTCCGGGCTATCCTCCGGTGGAAGACCGGATTGCCGAATATTTACGCATGGCAGGGGATGGCAAGGTGCCGCGTGAGGAAAGCCGCCCCTATGTGATTGAAGGAGTAACCGTCATCGGTATGTCGGGAACCACCAGCGCCTTTCTGAAAACCGAAGACGGCCACACGGTGATTGTGCGCAAAGGAATGAAATTCTATAACGGAATGGTGGTTGGGATTGAAAAGGACCGGGTGATTTTCAGCCTCACCAAAACCAAAAAGGTGGTTGAAAAACGCTATGGTCAAGCCATCAATGCCTCAACCGGCGAGGAAGGCGAAGCGCAGTAGAATTGAGAATTGAGAATTGAGAATGGAAACCGCAATTCCAATTCCGGGTTTTCCTCAATTTTCAAAAACCCTGGACCCTGGACCCTGGACCCTGAACCCTGAACCCTGAACCCAATTCTCAATTACCTTGCTGTGACCAGCACATACTCCGACCAGGACAGGCTGCCGGGCTGGTGCAGGCCGCGAACCAGAATTTGCGGAAAGCCGGCTGTCTGCAAGGCATCAATCACCATGTCACGGGTGGGAAAGTTTTGTTCGATGGCATCCGGCAGACCTTCCAAAAATCGAGACCGCAAGCGCCGATACTGGGTGTAACGGTCCCGCCAAGTGGGCGCACCCCGAAAGATTTCCAGCAACAGCACCAAGGTTCCCCCAGGACGGACTGCTTCCCGCGCCCAGGCAAAGAATTCACCCATTGCGACCGCAGTAATATTTAACCCACACAACAGGGAATCAAAACGGCACAGTCCGGGATTGGGCTGATGGGGAAGTTTCAGGGCTTCCCATGTGATGTGTTCATGCAGGCGGATTTCGGCGGCCCGTTGTTCGGCTTCGGTTTGTTCGGCGGGTGAGGTGGCAATATGAACCAGGGTGATTTTTTTTGAAGCGGCCAGAGCGGCAGCCACCCAATCGCCTGCCGGGTCGGCCACAATTCCCAGCCTCATTTCCGGGTGGAGTCCGGCCACATTCAGAACCTGTTGGGAAAGGTCATGTGCTGAAAGATGGGTCCGGGCTTCAAAGCGGTGTGTGAGGTTCATTGTATCGTCTAGGGAGTTTTGAGAGTCTTGGGAGTCTTGGGAGTCCAAAACTAACAGGTGACAGGTGACAGGTGACAGGGTGGCAAGAGGTCAGAGATTTTCCGACTCCAAAGCCCCCCCCCAAGATTCCCAAGACTCCCAAGACCCCCAAGACTCCCAAGACTTGGAAAGGCTATCGCTCAATCATATCCAGCATGCTGCCGCCGGGACCGCCGGGATACCGGTGACCACCCGTCATACCCGGAGCCTGTCGTTGTCCTGGGGCTGGCGGTGGTGGCGGCGGTGGCGGTGGCGGTGGCGCGTCGCTCGGTGAGGCTTCATCAAGGTCTGTCAATTGCAATAACAGGTTTCCTGGATTGGTGGCGTAGGCAAGTCCGTCTTCTTTGGTAATAATCCGGTTGCGGATGTACTTTTCCAAAATCCCGTCAAAGGTCTGCATGCCTTCGTTGTCACCGTCCTTCATGGCATCGAGCAACGTGCGTCCGGCGGATTCGCCCTTTTCAATATATTCACGGGTCCGCATCGTGGAACGCAAAATTTCGATGGCGGCAATCCGGCCCTGCCGGTCGGCGCGGGGCAGCAACCGTTGCGAAATGATATAACGAAACGATTGGGCCAAACGGGTGCGGACCACGTGCTCTTCGGATTTGGGAAAAATCCCGACAATCCGGTCCACGGTTTTGGCTGCGTCAATAGTATGGAGTGTGGAGAGCACAAGGTGACCGGTTTCGGCGGCTTCCATGGCGATTTCCACTGTTTCGCGGTCCCGCATTTCACCTACCAGAATCACCTTTGGAGCCTGCCGCAATGCTGCCCGCAACGCCAGGGCAAAATCAGGCGTATCACTGTACAGTTCACGTTGGTGAATGGTGCTGTTTTTGTGCGGATGGATAAACTCGATGGGGTCTTCGATGGTGACAATATGGTAATACTTGGACTGGTTGATCAAATCAATCACAGCCGCCAAGGTTGACGATTTGCCGCTGCCGGTGGGACCTGTGACCAGGACCACCCCGTTTTTGAGTTCCGCAATTTGTTTAAGCTGGAGCGGCAGATTCAAATCCTCAAAGGCCGGAATCCGGTTGGGAATCACCCGCATGACAATGGCATGGGTGCCACGCTGCATAAAGACGTTGACCCGAAACCGGGAATAGCCAGGCACACTATAGGAAACGTCAACCGACCCCTGTTTTTCCAGCTTTTCGGCATTCTGTGAGTTTGATGCCAATAAAACCTGGGCAATGCCCTGGGTATGGGCGGGGGTTAATTGTTCCAGTCCTTGGATTTTGACGGCCCGGAGCTGCCCCACCAGCTCGACTTGCGGCGGTCTTCCAGGTGAAAAAATCAAATCGCTGACTTTGTCGGAAACCGACAGCATCATTTGCAGAATCTGGTTGAACGTCTGGGCAAAGTTGTTACTGGACATGTGTCAAGTCCCGTTTCCCAAATCCACCTTCTCGACAGAAGGGGAAATGCGGTTATGGAGGTTTTTCGGAAATCTCTGGATTGCGCGGGGCGAGGCCGGAGTGAGGCGGATGTTACTGGATTTGCCTCGATGTCGCAACCAGACTTCAGGCAAACCGGTGAATGGACGGAAATGGAATCCGGCTACACGATATGGTGACTTCGCCGCACATTTCAGGAAATCTTCCGGAAGGGCTTCGGACGGTCTTCGGAAAAACTAACTTGAATGAATGCAACAGTATAAATCTTTTAGTGAGGTGCTCTTTGTTTTTCTGGCACGATAAATGCTTTTATTTTGATCAGCAGAGACAAAAGCCCGGATATAAACCAAGACAAAAATTCCTGACAGGAGGATTTACCCTTATGAAAACATTCAAAACCAATATCACTGCCCTGACCTTGACGTTGGCGACCATCCTTTCCTTGCTGCTGCTGCCCTCCACGGCGGCTGCCCAAGACCGACGCAGTTTTTGGAATCGCCATCGGACGGCCATTACGGTTGTGGGTGGAACTCTTGCCGGGGCCGGCATTGGCGGAGTTGCCGGAGGTCGCAAAGGTGCTTTGATTGGTGCGGCGGTCGGAGCCGGTTCCTCGGCGATTTTCGAAACGGTCCGGCACAAACGCAACGATGACCGCAATCGGTATTACAACCAGAGGGCCTACACAAACAACCGCTCCAATTGCCAACAACCCAGACGTTACTAGGTATCCCGAACTGCCGTCTGGCATCAGATGAAAAGGGTCACGCCTCACCACGAACCGGGGCGTGACCCTTTTTTCTTCTGATTGGATGTGAGTTGGGGCTGCCAACCGCCTCTTTCCATTTTGGATTGACTTGTGCATGATGCGTCCATCGCCACGCCAAACCTCATATTGCTGGTTCTATTTCACACGTTACTGCTTCCAGGTTAAGGTCCATGAAGTTTCTTCCAACTGAACTTCCCGAGGTCATTATCATTGAACCGGTGGTCTTTCGTGACACACGCGGTTTCTTTTTGGAAACCTATCAAGCGCGCAAATATCGGGAGGGCGGGATTGATGTGACGTTTGTTCAGGACAATCATTCACGTTCAAGCCGTGGGACATTACGCGGTCTGCATGCCCAAAGAACCAAACCTCAGGGAAAACTGGTGCGGGTGATTCAGGGTGAAATCTATGATGTTGCCGTGGACATCCGCCCGCATTCGCCGACGTTTGGCCGGTGGGTCGGACTGACGCTTTCAGCGGAAAATTTCCTCCAGGTCTTTGTTCCTCCGGGATTTGCCCATGGGTTTTGTGTCGTTAGTGAAACTGCCGAAGTCGAATACAAATGCACCGATTTTTATAATCCGGGGGACGAAATCGGGATTTGTTGGAATGACCCTGCCCTCGCCATCCCGTGGCCGGTCACAGAACCCATTTTGTCAACGAAAGATGCAAACCACCCATGTTTGTCAGAACTCATCGAAACGCTGTCCGTCCCCCGCGACTGACCCGTTCCGGAAAGTGGATCCAGCGAATCTTCCTGGTAGGTCTGGTTTGGTCCGGTCTGGCCGGTACCGGTTGGGCGCTGGCTCAAGCTCCGCCGCCGCCAAAAACTACCGAAACTCCTGCCATCACTTCAGCAGCTTGGTATTATGAACGGGCACTCGTCAGTTTTATTTTCGAACGCAATGCGGAAGCCGAACAGGACCTCCGGGAAGCCCTCCGCAAACGGCCTAAATCGGCTGAAGCCGAATATTTGCTGGCTGCCACCCTGGACCGCCTCAAACGGCCCCGCGAAGCCATGACTGCTTTGGAGCGGGCGTTGGCTGACTCGCCAGTCGAACATACACCGGCACGGCTGCGGCTGGTTTCCCATTTATTGGAACTTGAAAAAGGGGAAGAGTGCGTTCCCCACATTGAAAAACTGCTGGCATTTCTACACGTTCCGGGTCCGGAAGTGGCTGATGCCCGCATCCGGCTGCAAATGGCGCTTTCGGCCCGTCCGTTGCGGGCCAGCGAAATCTTTGTGCTAACCCAGCAACTGGCAGGGCATATCAACATCTTTTTGCTGGATTCGGCGGCACACTACCGCGCCGCTACGCTGGATGCCGGTTTGAATGACGGACTGGTTATACTGGAATACATCAATCTGTTGCGGCGGCAAAGCAGTATCAAGGACGAGGAAGTTGCCGCCGAAACCCAAAAAACCATCCGACTGCGGCAGGGGTTTGCCCCAGCCGCCTGCATTCAATTGGGCGAAGTCGAAGAGAAGCAGAATCACCTGCCGCAAGCCCTCTCGAATTTCGATTATGCCATCAGGCAGATGAAATACCTTGGCTTTACCGAATCGAAAGGGGATTTTTCCGCTGACCATTTCCGCGACTTGCAGCAGAAAGTCACTAAAACCGCCCCGCCCAAAAAGTAGGCGGCGGGTTCATCACCTTCCAGAAAGGAATTCTTTTTTCAAATGGAACTCATTATTGAAGATATGCTTGTCGGCAGCGGCAATGCCCCGAAAGCGGGGGATTTGGTCGTGGTTCATTATACCGGCTGGCTGACCAACGGAAAGAAATTTGATTCGTCGGTTGACCGGGGGAAACCTTTCAAGTTCACGCTTGGTTTTGGCGAGGTCATCAAGGGTTGGGACCAGGGCGTGGCCTCCATGCGCGTCGGTGGCAAACGAAAACTGACCATTCCGCCGGAACTGGGCTACGGCAATCGTCCGGTTGGTCCCATCCCGGCCAATTCAACCCTTGTTTTTGAGGTCGAGTTGCTGGGAATCGAGTAAAACAGTCTGGGGGGTCTGAGGAGTCCTGGGAGTCAAAGCCAGGTGACAGGTGACAAGTGACAAGTGATAAGAAAAAATCTTGTCACGGTTTACTTGTCACTGTTTACTTCTTCAGACTCCCAAGACTCCCAGGACTCCCCAGACTCCCCAGACTCCCCAGACTCCCAGGACTCCCAGGACTCCCAGGACTCCCAGGACTTTGAATGCACCTGATTCTGGTTCCCTGTCACGCCGTCTATCTGTCTGAATGCAACGGTGACCCGCGCTCTGACAAGGCATGGTGGTTACAATCATTTCAGGCTGGGGAACCTCCCTTTTATATTGAGCATATTCAAGCCGGAGTTGAGCTGGCCAAAGCCCATCCGGACGCCTTGCTGATGTTTTCAGGCGGTCAGACACGCCGTGAAGCAGGCCCTCTCAGTGAGGCGGAAAGCTACCGAAAGGTCGCTGTGATGTATGACTGGTGGGCGGGCAGGGAAGTGGCAGAGCGGGCGCAGGTTGAAGAATTCGCCCGTGATTCTTTTGAAAATCTGTTGTTTGGTATCTGCCGGATGCGGGAATGCACCGGAATCTGGCCGAGCCGGGTTTCCGTGGTCGGATGGGAATTCAAGGCCCGCCGTTTTGACCTGCACCGGGCCGCCCTGCGGTTTCCGGCACAGCACTTTTGCTATCATGGCGTGAACAACCCTCCTGCTCTTGAGGCCGCCATCCGGGGGGAAGAGCAGTTTGCCCTGGAGCCCTTTAGCCGTTCACCTTATGGCGGTGAGCCCGTACTGGAGCAAAAACGGCAGGCCCGCAACCCATTTCAACGGACCCATTCCTATCACCGGACCTGCCCGGACCTGGCTGCGTTGCTCAATTACCGGGAAAACACCTTGTTTTCCGGAATCCTGCCCTGGGACAACGAGACACCCAATCCAACCTGGGGAATTTCAATATAAAAACAGCTTCCCTGGTCAGTTCCGGCGGATTCTGCCCAAATGCGGCCACCGTGGGCTTCGATATAGCTGCGGGCAATCGAAAGCCCAAGCCCGTTTCCCCTGGCCAGAAATTCGAATTGTCCTGATGTGTGCGAATTGGGATCCGAACCCGTATAAAAGTATTCAAAAATCCGTTCCAGCTCTGTTGGTTCAATGCCAATTCCGAAATCCTGCACGGCAATCCGAAGCGTGTTGTTTTCCAACCTGGCCCGCACCCGGATTTCACCTGCGTCCGGACTAAACTTGATTGCATTCTGTAAAATATTGGTCAGGGCCATCCGCAGCTTGTCCCGGTCCACGGCACACACCAGAGTGTCCGGCACATCCAGGCTCACCCTTTGTTTTCGTTCGGCCAACCCCTGTCTGAATTCAACCGGAATGCTCCGAACCAGTGCCGCCACGTCGCTTGCCAACGGTTCGATGGAAAACTGGCCGGCATTGATTTTAATCATTTCAAGCATGGCTTCGAAACTGGCTGCCATCCGGTCAACCATGCGCTGACAGGCTTCCAGCGATTGTTTTTGTTCCGGGTTCAGTTCGCCAAAATACCCTTCCACCAGCGTGTCGTGGTATCCCTTGAGAACGGCCAGCGGGGTTCGCATTTCGTGCGAGGTGACAATCATAAAATTGGTTTTCATCTGGTTGAGCTGGTGCAATGTGCTTGTGACGGCTTGTTCGTTTTGATAGAGCCGCTCCAGTTCCCGCAATGATTCCCCAATCATGATGTTTTTGGCTTCCAGTTCATCGCGTTTTTCCGCCAGTTCGCCATAGAGCCGGGCGTTTTCGATGGCTACCGCCGCCTGATTGGCCAACGATTCGACCAATTGGCAATCGGATTTGGTAAAGGGTGGACGTTCTACCGGACGCCGGACCATAAGGACCCCTACCACCCGCCCTTTGCGGGAAAGAATGGGAACTTGCAGGAATCCGGCAATGCCAAATCCAACCAGCGTTTCCCGAAAGGCAACATCGTCTTCGGTTTGAATATCGTTGACAATTTTGGCAACGCCCAGCGTGACAACCCGCCCGGAAATCCCCATGCCCACCGGAATCCGATACTCGGCATCCTGCCAGCCGTCCAGCCAAATCCGGCGAAACACAATCTGGGTATCCTCCACAAAACCAATGCCGCCCGGCAGGCCAGTCACCAGCCGGGCGCTTTCCTCGGCAATGGCCTGCAAGACGGTTGCCAGCGCAAGTTGGGAATTGATGATTTGAATGCTTTCCAACAACTGCCGCAGGGCACTGATGCGTTGTTCCTGGATGTGACGGATGGTTTCAAGGCGCTGCCGCTGGTGCCGTTTGAGGGATTGAATCCGCCAGGAAACTCCGCCAAATCCAATCCCTCCCAGCAGCAGAACCAGCAGAAAACTGGCCCACCAGGTTTTCCACCAGGGCGGCAAAAGTTCAAACCGGAAGGTGGCCCCGACTTCGTTCCAAACTCCATCATTGTTACAGGCCAGCACTTGAAACTCATAGGTTCCCGGCGGCAGATTGGTATAGTAGGCTGTGCGTCGGGTCCCGACCTCGTTCCAGGAACTGTCAAACCCATTGAGGCGAAACTTGAACCGCACTTTGTCAGGTGAAAGAAAGCTGAGTCCGGCATAGTGGAATTCAAATCGTTCAACTCCAGCCAGAAAGGTCTGTTTTTCACGTAAGAGAGCCACTTGACCGTCCACCACCACCTGACTGATGGTGACCGGCGGTGGCAGGAGGTTGTGCCGAATACTCCCAGGGTCAAACACGGCCACTCCGCGTATGGTGGCAAACCAAAGTCGCCCGTCCCGCCCCCGCCAGGCCGCCGGTTGGGACGAACCGCTGCACTGGTTGGTTGGCAACCCATCAGCCCGGTCAAAGAGTTCATACGGAAGCTGGTTTATGATTCCCCGGTCGAGTGCATCCAGGTCTGATTTGCGCACCTTGTAAACACCTCGGTTGGAACTCAGCCAGAGCTGTCCCTGACGGTCTTCCAGAATGTGAAATGATTTATTGTCAGGCATTCCCTGCCGGACGGTATAGGCCCGAAAGGTACCGTCCCGAAACCGGTTGAGCCCGCCGTCGGAGGTTCCAATCCAAAGATTTCCCTCAGCGTCGGCATGGAGGGCCAGCACGGCATTGTCGGTCAACCCGTTGGTTTTGGTATAGGACCGCAATCCGTCGGCTTGAAAACAGGTCAGCCCGTTGATGGTTCCAGCCCAGATGGCTCCCTGCCGGTCCTCGCAAAAAGCAAACACATAGTCATTGGAAAGCCCGTTGCGGGTGGTGTAGGTGGTCCATTTGCCATCGGTCAGACAGGAAACGCCCAAATGAGTTCCAACCCATAAACGATGACGACTGTCTTCAAAAATTGCCCGGATGTTGTCGTTGGAGAGTCCATCCCGAACCGTGAAGGTCGTCATGGCACCGTCTTTCAGGCGGCACAAGCCGCCCCCGGTGGTGCCAATCCAGAGCGTTCCGCTCTGGTCTTCCCACAAAGCCTTGACGAGATTGCTGGGCAACCCTTCTTTTGTGCCATAGGTAGTGATTGACCCTTGTGCCAGACAGGCCAAGCCGCCACCGTCGGTCCCAACCCAGATGCGGCCCTGCCGGTCTTCGAGGACCGTGCGCACAAAATTATTGGGCAGCCCCTGTTGGGTGGTGTAAGTGGTAAATGCAGTGGTTCGCAACCGGCACAGCCCGCCATTGGTGCCAATCCAGAGGCTTCCTTCGTGGTCTTCGCAGAGGGCCTGGACTGCATTGTCAGGCAACCCCTCCCTGACGGTCATGGCGGTCAAGCCAGTTCCATTCAAACGGTTTAACCCGCCCTCTGTGCCAACCCAGAGATTGTCGTCGCGGTCCTGGGCAATTTTCAGGACCGTGCCGGGAGTCAGTCCTTCGGTTGGACCATAGAGCCTCCATTGGTTCTGTTCCTGCACCCAGACACCAGTTTCACTTCCGACCCAAAGCCTGCCCTGCCGGTCGGTAAAAAGGGCTGAAATATATGAATTGCGGAGCTTTTCCGGGTCTTGAGCCGACTCGAAATGCTGGTGTTCAAACCGGTTCAGGCCATTGGTGGTTCCAACCCATAGAACTCCTGGGGTACTTTCGGAAAGCGCCAGAATCGAATCATTCGAAAGCCCATGTTTGGAGGTAAAGGACGCGAACCGGCCTTCCGGCAGCCGACAACTGAGCCCCTGTTCAGTGCCGACCCACAGATTTCCCTGCCGGTCTTCCAAAATGGCCCGGATGATGTTGCTGGCCAGTCCCTGTTCGGTGGTAAAGGCTTTGAATTTTCCCTGCCAATACTGCAACAGGCCACCACCAAAGGTGCCTACCCAAAGGGCACCCTTCCGGTCTTCGTACAAAGTCCAGACCCCATTGACCTGCATTTCAGGAACGTTGCGGGAGGAAAACACCGTAAAGGTCACCCCGTCAAACCGGACCAGTCCTTCCCAGGTTCCCAGCCAGATATAGCCGTCACGAGTTTGGGTGAGCGTCAAAACCGAGCTTTGGGGCAGTTCATCCTGCCAATTGCTTTGGGAATATTGGGTGAGGGCTTTGTGTGGGTCGAGCGCCAGCAACGGAGAACCCAGGCTGGCCGGCAAAAAAGCGGCAACGCCCAGACAGACGAAAAATGAGCACAGCTTTTTGAGAAAAGCCCTCATTGTCGTGGTCTCCGCAGGTTGTGTAGAGGTGCAGGACAGGAGTTGCCCCAGTGTAGCAGTTTTGCGTCGGCCTTGGGAATCTTTCGGGGGAACCATTTCGGCTGCCGGGCGTTCACCCTTTCAGTTGGGTCCACACCTGTGCTTGTATCCGCAACCAAATCTGACCACTAATCTCACGCTTTGTATAAAAGGGTTTCCATGAAACGATCTGTTTCCATTTGTCTGACGGCGCTGTTTCTGGCAATGGCTGGTGTATCTGTCTGCACTGCTCAGACCCCGGCCCCTGCTGCTGGACTGACAGCCATGGTTCCGCTCAAAAAATCGGCTCGCTGGTATTATGAACGGGCGTTGGTTCTGTTTACCCAGGAAAAAACGGGGCACGCCGTGGTCGAACTCTATCGAGCTGAAGAAGGTCAGCGGGTCGCCTACGAAGTGGTGGAAGCCAAATTTCAGCACAAAGACCTGACCCCGGCTGAAAAGGCCGAGAGCGATTCCATCAAAGAACAGTTAAAAGAGCAGGACCGGATGATTGCCTTTTTGTTGGGAATCATTCAACGGCGGAATCAGCGCACGGTGGATGCCATCCAGATGTTTGAAAAAGTGCTCGAACCAGGGGCTCCGGAACATATCCTGGCCCGGCTGGAAATGGCTCGTGCCTATGCCGACCTGCGCGGATGGGATAAAGCCTGGGGACAGGTTCAAAAACTGGTCAAGTTATTGAATGTACGCGATTCCCGGACCAACGGCGGGATGAGGCAAATTCAAACCTGGCTGCCCCGTTACAAGGAACAAGGGGCAGAAAAAAACCTGGCGGAAGGATTCAAAATTGTGCTTGCCGGGATTGAAACGGTTCTTTTTGACAGCGGGGCCAAATACCGGGAATGGACGTTGGGCCTGAAAGTTCGGGACCCGTATGTTTATAACGAAGTCATTCGGCTTTTCCAGGAAGACGAAAACCCGGAGGAAACCCGTTTGATGCTGACAGAAGCCATTCGGGTTCGGGAGGGCTTTGCTCCGATTCCATTGCTTGGGTTGGGGGACTTTCAGGAAAAAGTGGCGGCGGCGGCTGAAAAAGAGAAAAAATACGATCTGGCGCGAACCGAATATACTGCCGCCATTACCAGCTACGAAGCCGCCTCGGCCCAACTGAAAGCACTTGATTTTGCCGAAGGCAAGGATTTTTCGACCGACCGGATTGGGCAATTGCGCCGGAAACTCGAAACTCTGCCAAAAGCAGGCACGCCGTTTGAGAAAAGGACTGAGGACTGAGGACTGAGAGGATTTTTCAGACCCCAGACCCTGAACTCTGATTTCTTTCCACCCGTTCCTCAAGTTCTTTTTCGAATCAAAATTTCACCAAAAGTCTGTTCTTGAACGATGGTTGCGGCAAGTTCTTTGACCAGTTCCAGAATGGCCAGAAAGATGCACACCAGTTCGGTTTTGGATTGGGCCGCCTCAAACAGTTCGCGGGCATTGACGGTTGTCTTGTGTTTGAGCAGGGATAGAAGTTCCTGCATTTTTTGGGCCTGGGTGATTTCCTCGCGGGCGATTTCCATTTCCAGCTTTTCGCGGCGGCGTTCAAGAATCCGGCGAAACGTGTCAAGCAGGTCAAAAACCGTGGCCACCACTTCGTTGTCGAGGTCGTTTTCAATTTGGGGACGAACATAAACCGCCTGCTCGACTTCGGCGCGTGACCAGAGCATGTGGGCGGCTGTTTTGTATTTCTGGTGTTCCAGCAACCGTCGCACAAGGTCCGCCCTGGGGTCTTCGGCTGGCTCCCCGGTTTCGCCTTCAGCCAGCGGGGCTTTCGGCAGCAGCATGTGCGACTTGATATGAATCAGGGTCGCGGCCATAACCAGGAACTCGCCGGCCATATCCACGTCAAGCTCCTGAATTGCCTTGATATAGCTGAGGTATTCTTCGGTGATGCGGGCAATCGGGATATCATAAATATCTATTTCATCCCGCTTGATGAGAAAGAGCAGCAGGTCAAGCGGCCCTTCAAACCCTTTCAGTTTGACCTGATATTCGGTTGCGGCAGATTCCCCGGTAAGGACACTTTCCAAATCAGGACGAATTCCTGGTGCGGCAATGGTGCTTTTATTCATGACTCAGATTGAAAGGAGGAAAAATAAACCTCCAAAAACCACACTGAACATTGGGCCGGTGACCATGCCGAGCAACCCGGTCATGGAGCATCCCAGGAGGATGAACATTCCATAAGGCCGCAGGCTTTCATACTGCTCCTGTAAATCGGGGGAAAACATTCCCAGCAGTGAGGCCAGAATATGGCTTCCATCAAGGGGCGGAATCGGCAGCATATTAAACACCGCCAAAGTAATGTTAATCATCAAGGCGATGCAGAGGATACAGGTCAACGGTTCAGCCATCCCGCCGATTTCGCCGGTGGCGGTTTTGCCACGCATGATTGCGAGCAGCATGTGGTAAAACGTCCAGGGGGTTAAAACCCCAACCACCATCATGATCTTGAGCGTAATGGCACAGAGCGTCGCCAAAAGGAGATTGCTGGCCGGTCCGGCACCCGAAACCGCAATATTGGCAAAGGTTTTGTCATTCCATTTGTTGGGGTCAACCGGCACGGGTTTGGCCCAGCCAAAAAACATGGCACTGCCGGTAATGAGTGAAATCAACGGAAAAACAATGGTTCCAAGCGGGTCAATGTGGGCTATCGGATTGAGTGAAATCCGGCCCTGATAGCGACCGGTGTCGTCACCAAACCGTTCGGAAGTCCAGGCGTGGGCGCATTCATGAATCGTCAACGAAAACAGGAATGCCAAAAACCAGAACAAAATATATGTAATGTCAATGTCCCGCATATCAACCTCTGCCAAAGTTCAAGGTTCAGGGTCCGGGGTTCAAGAACTCTGAGATACAGAATACAGAAGTATAAAGCTCTTGTCGCTGGGGGTAGTGCTGCTTTTTGCCTTGTGCTTTCTGCTTTCGAAAACCCTGAACCCTGAACCCTGAACCCTAAACCTTAATTTGTTGCCAGATACCCCTTCACCCCCAATGGGGCGCGATAAATTTCCTGAGTGGTGGCCAGAACGGTATGGCCCTCCTCATCAAACGCCAGTCCAATGAGGGTGTTCCCGGCCAGGACGTTTTCAGCCTGTTGCCCGGAGGGCGAAATTCGAATGATTCCCCGATGGCCGTTCAGGCTGGCCACCACATAGAGGTTACCCTCCCGGTCAAAGGCCAGTCCTTGCGGGCGTCCCAATCCGGTGAAAAATTTCGAAACTTCGCCGTCCGGATTGATCCGATACACCGTTTCGCGGCTACCGCCCGTGGTTGGCCCTGTCACAAACAGGTCGCCGTCGGGATGAAAGGCCAAGTGAAAGGCTGAAACACTGGGTTCAATTTCGGCAAACTTCCGGGCATGGCCGGTTGAGTCAACTACAAAAATTGTGCCCTGACGGTCACCAACAAACAGACGACCCTTGCGGTCAAAGGCAATTCCGGTGGCAATTCCCAATTCTTTGGAAAAGGGCTCGACATCCTTGAATGGTGAAACCCGGTACACCACTCCGTCAAACCGGCTGGACAAAAAGAGTGTGCCTTCGTGGTCAAAGGCAAGACCCGTGGGATTGAGAATATCGCTCAAATATTTGGCGGCTACCCCGGTTGAGGAAATCACCCAGACGGAAACCTCCACTTTTTTTCCGCGTGCGCCGGAAATAGTGGTGTAAATGCTACCGCTGTCCAGGTCAATTGCCGGGTTTGCCACCGGATGCAGGTTTTCAGCCAGCAATTCACCTATTTGAAACGGAAAAATATTGCTTTCCTGGTCACCGGAGCAGAGCCGGACACCGGCTTCAAGATCACCAGGGCGGTGAACTTCCGGAATCCCGGCAATCACACGTCGGTCTGAGGCACTGATAAGCCGGCCCCGCACGCCCCCGAAATGCACATGGGAGTTTGTAAAATTGGCAACATCAAAGCCTGTGCAGGTAATGACGATTTCGCCGCCGGGAATTCCGACTTGGGGGTAAATCTCAAGGATTTCAAGTTTCGTAGCCATTGCACATCCGAAATGGTTGATTGTGTTCGAAGTATCAAAACTGCGGTGGAGCATATCACAGACCCCAACCCTGAAAAAAAGACTCCAGCGCGGCTTTTTGAAGGATGCAGCTTCTTTGCTCCGTTTTCCCCAACGTCAAAAAATAGAAGGACGAAAAAAATTCGGGAACCAAGGGGAATGCACTGCGACTACAGGGCACATATCACACAATCTTGTATTTGCCGGGAGTCACCTGTTTATGAAACCTTCGTTACGGACTGTTGCCGCCGCCATCGCCTTAATTTCCATCGGCTTTGCCCAATTTGGATGCAACTCGGCACCCTCACGGGAAGCTGTCGTTCCACCAGCCAAGCAGAAAAATGTTCAAGTCGGAACTGTCAACAGACCAGCCAGCCAGCCGGCTCCGGCAGGCGCTCCCTCCACGACCCGAACCGGGAATGACCCTTACTATGTGGATGATGCCGGGCGACCCCGCCAATCTTCGGCACCCGGCGACGCAAAAGAGGAAGCCAGCCGGGCAAACACCGAAGGATATCAGGATTACGGCGTCAATCCGCTGACTGACACGCGGAAAGACTCCCTTTCCACCTTTGCGATTGATGTGGACACGGCTTCCTATACGATTGCCCGGCGCAAACTGAACGAAGGCACCCTGCCGCCCCCGGCTTCAGTCCGGGTGGAGGAATTTGTCAATTTCTTTACCTACAATTATCCCCAGCCAGCCACAGAACATCCGTTTTCCATCGCGCTCGAAGGCGCGCCTTCGCCTTTCACTCCCGGACGGCATCTGCTCCGGGTCGGATTGCATGGGCGTGAGATTCCGGTGGCCAACCGGCCTCCGGCCCATTTGACCTTCCTGGTGGATACCAGTGGCTCGATGCAGTCCGAAGACAAAATCGGGCTTCTCAAGCAAAGCCTGCGGGAGTTGGTCAACCACCTGAAACCGGGCGACACGGTGGCGATTACCACTTATGCCGGTAGCGTGAGCACCGTTCTGACTCCAACGGATGCAACGCACCGGAATGAAATCCTGCGGGCTATCGGAGGGCTGGAAACCGGTGGTTCAACCGCCATGGCGGCGGGGATTGAATTGGCCTACCGCCAGGCAGCCGCCAGTGCCAAACCGGGAGCCATCAACCGGATTATCATTTGTTCGGATGGCGATGCCAACGTTGGGCCTTCCACTCCGGAAGCAACCTTGAAACTGATTGAAGGCTACGTCCGCGAAAATATCACTGTGAGCACCATCGGATTCGGCATGGGTAATTACAAAGACACAATGATGGAGCGGTTTGCCGATAAGGGAAACGGGAATTACTACTATATTGACAGCTTCAAGGAAGCCGAACGGGTCTTTGGCGAAGGTTTGACCGGAACGCTTCAGGTGATTGCCAAGGATGTCAAAGTGCAGGTGGAGTTCAATCCGGCAACCGTGGCCCGTTATCGTCTGATTGGCTATGAAAACCGGGATGTCGCCGATGTTGATTTTCGCAACGACCAGGTGGATGGCGGCGAAATTGGGGCCGGTCACCGGGTCACGGCACTCTATGAATTGGAATTGACGGAAAAACCGGGGCGTGATGTGGCCACGGTGCGGTTGCGCTACAAAGCACCCGAGGGCACCACTTCGCAGGAAGTCTTTGCGGATTATGCCACGGCGCGGATGCCGCAGCAGTTTGGGCAGGCTTCAGAGGATTTCCGCTTTGCCGTGGCGGTGGCTTCTTTTGCCGAAGTGCTGCGGGGAAGTGGGATTGCCCGCACCTGGTCGCTGAGTACCATTGCCAATATCGCCCGTGAAGCCGCCGCCACTGGCACAAGCGAGCGGCAGGAATTTGTGGCACTGGTTGCAAAAGCCCAGCAATTGCGGCAGTCCACCGGCGAGCAGATTGGCCGGAACCGGTAGGGACGTTGAACCGTTTTGGTTGAGTGAAAACCCTTGGAGTGACGGAAGCAGGGATTCTCAAAATCCTGACTTCCGTCCTTTTTTTGTTTGAACTGAAAATTGGCGGCGCGGGTGGTTTATGACACAATCACAGGGCCAACAGCTTTTCATGTGGGAAAATTTCATTTCAACAGGTGAGCCGCAATGTCTGTAAATAATAACCTGCCTTTATTTTCTGGCTCGGTTCGGTTCAGTTTGATGTGGTTGTTGCAGATTATTTTGGTACTGCCAGGAGGACCGTCAGTCTTGGCAGCATTTCAAACCCTGGGGACCGTTTCAGGTACGGAAACCAACAAAGCTCAGGCGGCAGAGCTGGTGGCTAGCCCTTTGGAACCGGGAAACAGAGTTGAACAGGCCATCAAAGGTGGTGAAGCACAGTGCTTTTCCCTACGTCTGGAGGCAGACCAGTGCCTGGCGCTGACGGTGGAACAGGAGGGAATTGACCTCACCCTGCGGATAGGGCAAGCCGGAAAAGAGGCTGGGCTGGTGGTGGACAACCCGACGGGAAGCTGGGGACCGGAAATACTGCTGTTTGTTGCTTCCAGTGCCGGAGACTATCGCTTGACGGTGGAAAGCCCCAACCGGACAGCACGGGGGGGACGCTACCGGTTGCAGATGGAACCGCTGCGGGTGGCCACCGCGACCGACCGGACCCGGTTTGCCGCCATGCAGGCGGCCATGACTGGGGACCGGGAGCGCAAAAAACAGACCAAGGCCGGATTTGAGGCCGGGTTGGCTCAGTATGAAAAAGCACGGGCCGGATTTCACGAAGCCGGTGACCAGCGCGGGGAAGCCGATGCGCTGACCCAGG
>JAIBAN010000088.1 GCA_019695185.1 Blastocatellia bacterium
GTGACGATCACGTTCATGAATTCTTCAGGCAGGGTCAGCATAGGATCTCTTTCGCAAAAGGTTTTCCCAAACTTATTCTGCCTGATTCATTTTTTCAAAGATCAAAAATGGCCAAAGTCGAGCTAAGTCCCTCTCTTTTCAGAAGGAAACAGGCAGTGGCCGAATGACGCACTGTGCCTTTACAAGTGACAGGCCGAAGCATAAAATTTTCCAATGGCTACTATTGCATTTTCTAATGATTTTTCAGTCGTTTGAAGATTTGCACGGAAGCTTTGGGATTTTCTCCCAAACCCATAATGTTTTGGGCGCGTCATACCGGTTGTTCACCTCGATGGTATTTTTGACGCACCTCAAAAGTTTCAAAAAAGCAAACAGTTTCGCAATATTTTCGCAATTTTTCAGTGATAACCTCACCAAGCCGTTGTACGTTGCGGGGGTGATTGCCCCCACGCTTTTCCCGCACTGAATGTGCAATGTGCAGTCATTCATGAAAGGCAGGTTGACTGTATGGCCTCTTTGACACAGCCTCCCACAACTGGGAAACCCCCTTCCACACCCGCATGGAAACGCAATTCGGGTAAATTTCTCTCCAGCACGGCCCTGATTATGATGACACTCGGAGGGGTGGCCGACACGCCAACCTATGCAGTGACCTTGGCCGAGGGAACAGTCAGCCAACGTCCGGTGGCCATGACCGAAGCGGAAATGAATGATTACAAAGCCGCTATGAACATGATTGCGGCTCCGGATACCTTTTTCCCGATGGCCGAGGATTTTCTCAAGAAATATCCTGAAAGCCGCCTGCGCGGAATCCTCTACCGGGATATGATCGCTGTCTACGGAAAGGCCAAGCAGCCTGCCAAAGCCTTTGAAACCGGAGACCGAGCCCTCAAGGAAAAACCGGAAAATATCAGCGTCATGATGCAGTTGGCGGAAATTTCAGCCAACCTGACCCTGACGGATGATAAAACCTATGCCGACCAGGGGTTGAAGCTGGCCAACCAGGCTGTTTCCATGATTGAAGGTGGTAAACGGCCTTACGAATTCACCGAAGAACAGTGGCAATCTTTGCGGCCCAAGCGGTTCTCCCAGTTGTACGTCACACTTGGGGTGTTGCAATGGAAGACCGATACACCCGATGCGGCAGTCGATACCTTGATTAAGGCTCTTCAGTTAAGCAGCCGGGATCCGTATGCCCAATTGATGTTGGGCAAATCACAAAACAGCCTCCTGAAAAACCTGACGGCAAAGGTCGCAACCGAGAAGAATCCCACGGTTAAAAAGGACCTTGAGGCCAAAATCACCACACTCAAAGAGCAAATGATGTTGAGCTATACCCGTGCGCTGGTTTTGTCGGAAGAGGTGTCGTATGCCTGGTTGCATCCCAGTGTCGAGGCCGAGCTTTCCTATGTGTATAAAACCATGCCGGAACTGGCGGATTCCCAAAGTTTGAGCGCACAGACTCTCACCAACCGGGTTCGGTCCGAGCAAAACGCCGAGCCTGCCAAACAATAGGAAATTGAGAATTGAGAATTGAGAATGAACCAACTTGGTTTTGAATCAAAGTCTGGTTCAGCCAAAATGTGAATAAAAAAGGGTTTTAATTCTCAATTCTCAATTAATTTGGACCAGCATCGCCTCCGCCAGTTCGGAGGCTTTTTCTTTTCCTGCCAAAAGTTCAGTCAGAATCAGGGCAAATTCAAAAGCGGTTCCGGGGCTGCGGCTGGTAATCAGGTTCCCGTCCACCACAACTCGTTGTTCAAGGTAGGTGGAATCAGGCTGGGATTGCAAACTGGCCCTCACACTTGGATGGCTGGTAAATGTTTTTCCAGGCAAAAGCCCTGCTGCTGCCAAAGCCAACGGGGCAGCACAAATGGCAGCGACCAGTTTTCCTGCCTGGGCCTGGTGGGTAACCCAGGCTTTGACCTGGGGATGGTCGCGCAAATGGTTGGTTCCCGGTTGCCCGCCGGGAAGCACCACCAAATCAAAATGGTTGGAGGCTGGTTGATGTAGTTCGGAAAGGAGTTTGTCCGCCAGTAACGTCAAATTGTGGGAACCGGTGACCAATCGTTCGAGGCCGGTTGCAACTGTGGTCACGGTGACTCCGGCCCGCCGTAACACGTCAATCACAATGATGGCTTCCATCTCCTCAAAACCTTGGGCCAAAAAAACCAGGGTGGATTTCATACAGAATGCTCCATTGGTGGGTTGGATTGCGGAGCAACCGCAAGTTTGGATAAGGTCGGGTGGCACCCGAACCAAAAATTAAGCACTGGAGTTAAAGGCCACATGCCAGTAGATTCGTCTCCTCAAACAAAACAGGAAACCATTGTTGAAAAACAGAAACGGGTCAAAGACATTATTGCCAGATTAAAGAAAGCCTACCCGGAGGCTACCTGTTCGCTACGGTACGAAAACCCGTTGGAATTGCTGGTTGCCACGATTCTTTCGGCACAATGCACGGACGAACGGGTCAATCTCGTCACGGAAACCCTGTTTCGCAAATATCGCTCGGCGGTAGACTATGCGCAGGCGGATGTGGCCGAACTGGAACAGGATATCCGTTCCACCGGTTTTTATCGCAACAAAGCCCGAAATATCCAGGGAACCGGAAAAAGGTTGGTTGAGGCATTCAAAGGGAAGGTCCCCCGGACCATGGAGGAGTTGTTGACCTTGCCCGGAGTCGCCCGTAAAACCGCCAATGTGGTGCTGGGAAACGCCTTTGGCAAAGCCCCTGGTGTGGTGGTTGATACTCATGTAACCCGCCTGTCAGCCCGTCTGGACCTGTCACAGGCTCCCAATCCGGAAAAAATAGAGGTGGACCTGATGAAACTGGTCCCTGAAAAACATTGGGTCATGTTTCCTCATTGGTTGATTTTTCACGGACGAGCGGTGTGCAAGGCCCGTTCACCTCAATGTGGTGTATGTGTGCTGGCGGATATATGTCCAGGAAAAGGAACGGATACAAAGGATTCTTAAAGAGGCGGATCGAAAAAAGCCGTTATGTTCGGGGATTGGGTTTCGTATGCTGCACGCTCGCCACTGCCATCTTGCCGAACAGATGTTCCCGCGCAGGTGTTTCAAACCGGAAACCCGAAAAGCGGCGGCGGTTAAGAGTTCCTGCCAACTCTGAGAGCCAGTTGATGAACCACCGGACGCCTGACTTCCGGACCACCCCAGGCAGATTGGATAATCGGGATGGCGGCTTCAAAAAAATCACTTCCCTGGGCATCAAAGCATTTTTTGGTGGCTGACCAAGTGGAGGCATAGGCCATCATCTCCAAGGCGGTCCAGTTGGGGGCCAGGATGAGGGCAGGCGGTGAAAGCTCTCCAAAAGGAAATAGGACATCCCGATAGCCGTCCCACGACAGTTTGTTTTGCGGAGCCCAATAGGGAGCCACCACATCAAGCAAGAGGTCTTTGACGAGGGCATCAATCTCCTCTGAAATTTGAAACCAGTTATAGCTCCAGGCGGCAAAAATTCCATTGGGTTTCAAGACCCGTTTGACCTCATTGAAAAAAGGCTCATGGTCAAGCCAATGGAGGGCCTGAGCCACGCAAACCATATCAAATGAACCAGGGGGAAACCCGGTCTGTTCAGCCGGTCGGACAGAATAGGAAATGTTTGGTTTGGCAATGGCGTGTTCGATTTGGCTGGAACTGGCATCCACCGCGCAAACGCTCTGAAAAAAATCAGCCAGCCCCACCGCAGCCTGACCATTGCCGGTGGCACAATCCAGCACTCTTTCTGTTCCGGGTGCAACCGAGGCCAAATAGACAAAAAGTTCTCTGGGATAGGTAGGGCGGGCCGTCACGTATCGGTGGGAGAGGTCTGACCAGAGATTGACGATGGTCATAGGCAGTTCAGGGTTCAGGGTTCAGGGTTCAGGGTTCAGTCTTGGGGTTTTGAAGTTCCGCATAACAAAAGGAAAAGACTTGTAGCCGGCCTCAAACCTCAAACCTCAATGGTTAATCCGGCGGTTCGTAGCCAGCCAGCAGGTTGTACCAGCCACGGGTAAAATCTTTGAAATCATGTTCAAGTTGGGCGCGGAGCAGGTACATCTCAGGGATTTCGGCGGCCCGTGCGCGTCCGCGACGCCGGGTCGCCATCGAAGGGTGGCTGAGTGGCAAGGGTTCAGGAAAACCTTCATGAACGGAGTCAAACAGATACCATCCCTGGGCGCAGTCTGAATCGGGGCCGAAAAACATGCCATATTCCCCATTGATGGGGTCATAGACAACCGCAACCTGCCAGGGAGTGCCAAAAACCCGCTTTTGCGTGGCCCGGTCGGTTCCCGACATAAAGACGCCGAAACCCGGATGCGTATGGTACCAGCCGACTACCCGCCATTGGGAGGTTTGCCCGCGTTGGGAGGCCCGGTTTTGCAACCGCTCAATGTACTGGGAAACCGCCATCAGGTCGTCTACTCCCATTTCCACATGGGTGGGGCCGGCGGTTGCCTCTTCTGCCGGCACCGCGTCAATAATGGCCGTGTAGGTAACGGTTCGGCCCTGTTCCGTGGTGGTAAAGACATTGCCAATCAAAATACCGCCACATTCGTTTTCACCCATAAAGGAGCGGGCCATGGCAGAAATCTCAACCTCGGCAGGTAATTCGGGTGGTGCCGCCTGGAGGATTTTTTCCTCCGCCTGCTGGGCCAGATAGATGCGAAAATCCCCGTCGTCCGCTTTTCCCAGGGTTTCGGTCGGTTTTGGAAAAGCCCGTTTTTCCGGCTTCACTTCACGAACGTTTTTAATCACGAAGGTCATAGGCTCTCGAATTGAGAATTGGGAATTGAGGATTGAAAAGCGAAAATTGAGAATTGAGAATGAATCCTAAAGCTCGTGGTTCAGTGTTTTTGAACATTGAGGAAACTCAGGGTTGGGGCCGGAGCCTCATTCTCAATTCTCAATTCTCAATTCTCAATTCTCAGTGGTGGTTACCTGATGCGAAACCTCCCGCCCCCGCTCCCGCCTTGGTTGGGGGGTGGCTTGACCTGTTTGATGACAAAAGTATGGGAAGGCTGTTCCCCAGGGACGGGTAAGTTGGTCTGGTCACAGGGAAACAACGTAGGGTTGGCGTAAAACCAATCGGCAGCCTTGTAATTGGCAATGCTGTAAGGGTCAACCAATTGGGGGTCAAATTGGAAAATTCGAGCCAGTTTGATGACAAACGAGGCCAGTCCTTCCCGAAAATCCCAATTGCCGATGCAGACTTTCCCATCAGGCCAAACATGCGGATGAAAAATCGGAGTCATTTCATACATCATGACGGTCGGTTTTTCGAAAGGGTGATGGGGGGACAAAATGACTCGAAGCCGGTGTTCGTCACGGGTGGTGGTGGGACTGATATAACTTCGAACCCGGAGGGTAACAATATATTCCGAAGGCGGAATTTCGTTTCCTTGCCAATGAATCAGCGGACCCCGAATGGTTTTCATTTCTTCGTAATCAGCCGACAGGCGGGCAATGCGAACATCATCTGGCGTTCCCATAATGCAAGTTCAACTTTCGGGCTGTGAAATCACAAGTTAAGATGCCCAAACAATACCGTAATTTTTGAATTTTGTCAGTTTCTTAAAACACAGGATTCAGGGGGCAGGGTTCTGAAAGACAGCAGGCAGCGGAGAGCAGTCAAACCGGTTATGGCGGGCTGCCTGTTGCCTGCTGATTTTTGAAACCCCGAACCCCGAACCCCGAACCCAAACCTCAAAATGACCAAAGCCCAAAACCCACTTGATGTCAGTGGCGCTGAACGCGCCCGGCGGGTGCAACAGATGTTTTCGGAAATTGCCCCCCGCTACGATTTGTTAAACCACGTCCTGTCGCTCAATATTGATAAACGCTGGCGAAAATTTACTGTCCGCAAACTGCATGATGTGCTGGTCCGGCCCAATGCGGTGGCATTGGATATTTGTTGTGGGACCGGAGACCTGTCACTGGAACTGGGGCGAGTGACCCGGACGGTCGGGGTTGATTTTTGTCACCCCATGCTTGTCCACGGCCTGGAAAAAGTGAAACGCAGCGGGTTGCCGGTGACCCTTTGTGCTGGGGATGCCTTACGCCTGCCATTTGCCGACGCAGAGTTCGATGCCATCACCATCGCGTTTGGCCTGAGAAATGTAACCGACGTCAAACGTGGACTGGGTGAGATTTACCGGTTGCTCAAACCCGGCGGAAGGGCTGCTGTCCTGGAGTTTTCCCAACCGGTGATTCCCGGTTTCCGGCAGGCTTTCAATTGGTATTTTAACCATGTTCTGCCTCGCATCGGGGGGTGGATTTCCGGTTCCAGCATGGCCTATACCTACCTCCCAAGTTCGGTCCAAAGTTTTCCCAATCAAAAAGCCTTGGCTGAAATGATGCGGTCCATCGGATTTGCCAAGGTTAAGTATTACAACCTTTCAGGCGGTATTGCTGCGTTGCATGTGGGAGAAAAACAGGGCTGAGGACTGAGAGCTGAGGACTGAGACAATCCAGGACGGAGAACTGAGGACTGAGAATTAAGGGTTGTGGTTGAGCCTGTTTCTGAAAGATTGGTTTGGAGTCCTGTCTGGTATTGGGTTTTCCTCCGTCCTCCGTCCTCCGTCCTCCGTCCTCCGTCCTGGATTGTCTTCAGTCCTGTTTTTCACCTTGCCAAATCAGGGTAAAATGCGTAAAAGGTAAAAGCTTTCATTCGCAACTCAAACACCGTTCTGATACTTGTTTTTTCAATAACAAGTCGCTTCCCACATTTCGCATCACCATATTTCCGGAGGGTACACCCATGGCGGCCAATGACGCCCCAGTCTCACCAACACCACAAGCAACCCGCGCCAATTTGCAAGGGGCGCGCCTCCAACGAGCCAGCTTTATCGGTGCCAATCTGGCAGGCAGTAATCTCAGTCATGCCGATTTGACTGAAGCCAAGTTGATGAAGGCGAATCTCTCCAATACCAATCTGGTTGGAACCATCCTGAATCGCTCGGACCTTTCTCATGCTCAGTTCCATCATGCCCAAATGGCACAGGTTCAATTAAACGGAGCCATTCTCAAACAGACAGCTTTTGCCGAAGCGGATTTGACCGAGGCTCAGTTGAATTCAACGCAGGCTGCGGAGGCTGTGTTTTCACGGGCGATTCTGGTGCGCAGCCAGGCCGCCGAAGGGAATTTTGAGCAGGCGAAGTTTGACGGGGCCAGGTTTGACGGAGCGGATTTTCAAAAAGCCAATTTGTCGCAGGCTGATTTGAGCGGGGCCTCTTTGGTGGAAGCACATTTGGGCAATGCAAATCTTTCCGGAGCCAATTTGACCAATGCCAAAATGGATAAAGCCCATTTGACGGGCAGTTCCTGTGCCGGAACCCGGTTTTGTCAGGCAGAGTTGCGGGGGGCTGTGTTGTCGGATGTTGATTTGTCAAATGCCGATTTGAGTTCGGCCCAGCTCCAGGACGCCAACCTGACGGAAGCCATGCTGCCTGCTGCTAACCTGACCCAGGCGGTGTTTACCAGTGCCATTCTGGCCGGTTCGGTTGCCAATGATGTGCAGGCAAGTGGGGCAAATTTTGAAAGCCTTCATGCGCCTTATATTGATTTTACCAAAGGGAACTTTGGCGGGGCTCAGTTTTCCAATGCCGTGCTGGAAAAATCAACGCTGGTCGAAATTCAAGCCGCCCAAGCAAAATTCACCGGTGCCGATTTATCCGAAGCGGATTTGTCCAGGTCCGATTTATCCGAAGCGGATTGTGAGCATGCCAAACTGAACGGGGCCACGCTGGTTGGAGCCAGCTTGGTCAATCTGAAAGGTCACAAAGCCTCGTTCGTCGGGGCCAAACTGGCTGGGGCCAATTTAGCGGGAGCCCAATTGCATGGCGTCAATTTTTCCGGTGCTGATTTATCCGGCTGTAATCTGGTCAAGGCAGACTTGACTGGAGCCAACCTGTCCGGCGCTTCCTTATGTAAAGCCGACCTGACGGACTCCAACCTGGAACATGCGATTTTGGTGGGAGCCAACCTGGAAGATGCTGATTTAACCAACGCCGATATGAATGGAGCTGACTTCTTTGGTGCCGGAGAGATGGTGTTTGAGGCTGCTCCGGAACCGGTCGTTGCCCTGCCTGAAGCCGCCCAACCGCCTCCAGCCTCTGAACTGGCTCCGGAACCGGAACTGGAGCCAGTTCCGGTCGAAGAAGAACCTCCTGCCATGGAACAGCCGACCACCCAGGATATGCAGACCGATGGGGAACGGGCCACAGTGGAGGGGTTTGTGGCTGTCCAACCGTCTGAAGCCCAGATGGTGGAACCTGAAATCGAACCAGCGCTTTCGCTGGAACCGGCGGAAACCGACCTGCCGCAACCGGCACCTCCGTTGGAAACAACTCCCTTGTCTTTCTCAGGTATCACCACCGGTGATTTGACCGAAGCGGTCAATCCGATTGTGATTCCCAAACCGGCAGGGATGGACTCGACCGAAGATGACTTGATGTTGGAAGAGCAGTTTGAACGGATGATACAGGTCAAACCTCAAACCACGCCGAAAATCTCCGGAGCCAACCGGAAGGCACAGTTTCCTGAAATCACCGACCCGGCGGAAGCCAAAAAAATTGCCGGGGACTTGATTGGGGCATTGTTCCAATCCCACCGGACACCAATTTTGGAAGGACTGCGGCGCGGCTCCTTTTCCGATGCGGTCAAGGCCGAAATCAGTAAAGCCAAAAAAGAATATGAGAAACGGGTCCCCAAGGCATTGCGCCAACAGTCTGATTTCTTCAAGCAGGAGCTTGAAGAACAACTGCGCCACATGAAAGAAGCCAGTCGGTAACGAACCTCAAACGGGAAGAGGGACAGCCACCGTTACGGTGCTCAGGGCCGGTCTGTCCCTCTCACGCCGGTCAAATCCGGTCCGGTTCTTCCAGAACTTAAACCTATGCAGCCAGCTCACGTAGTCCAGTCACGACCTGGGTCCCCAAAATCGCCCTGGGGGCGATGGTGGGGATTGCTGTGCCTGATGGCGGCCGGTTTTCTAGTGCTTCCGGTTGTTTCGGCAGATGAGCGGGAAACCGTGGTCTTTCTGGTGGAAAACTCCCAGGCCGCCCGCCTGGGAACCAACCGTGAGGCAGGACAGCAGGTTTTGCAATGCTGGATGAAATGTTTCCCGCGCGAAGCCTACAATGTTCGGTTGATTCTCTTTGGCAGCCGCAAGGAGGTTGTGGTTGACGCCGAGGTGGAAAAATACCAGGGAAGTTCAAAATATAGCGACCTGTCAGCCGGTTTGGAGGCTGCGGCTGAATTTCTCAAAAAATTTCCTTCCCAGTCTCCCAAAGTCGTTTTGATAACCAGCGGGCATTTGGCGGTTGACCTTCAGGAATGGGAAAAGGAGATTCCATCCGGAACCAGCGGGAAAGAACCCGCCGCATTGACGGCGGCACTGGAGGCCAGGGTCCGTAGCGAAGCCTTGTCCCGTTGTGCCAAACTGCGCAGCGGGCTGTTTATTGCCGTGGTGGGGCGAAACCCGGACAGGCGGTTGATTGCGGAAATGACGCAAAAGGCCAACGGAAGCCTGGCTGCCTCCTCCCCGGTTGAATTTCTGGCGCGCAAACTGCCGCTCCGCAGCCGTTTTATCCATCAGTATGTCTGTACGACAAACGCCTATCCGGCCCAGCTTGAAGTCAGCCATCTGGAAAGTTTTTTCAAGCTGGTGGCGGCTCCGCCAGAGTCCGGACTGGACTATTTGATTGTGGGAAGTGCCCTGGTGCTGTTGGTTGTGTTATGTTCCAGCGCCCTCCGTGCATTTCCCGGCCCAGGGGACTGCGAACAGCTTGAGATTCTGGAAGGAGAAACCCTTTATCTCACGACCGGGGTCGAGAACCCGGCGGTTCTGGTTCAGGCTGCCACCTCTTTTTCACCCGAAGGGTTACAATTGACACGGGTTCCGGAGTTGGCTGTGCTGGCGCTTTCCTTTCGCACGAGAGTGGTTCATGTCCTGGGATACCGGCAATGCTCCAATTACGAACAGCTTGATTCGCTGACCAAACAATTAGTCCTGCTTGATGTCAGACGGATCAAAGAAGGAATTGACCGGGCGGTCCATGGATTGCCGGATGACCCGGACACATTCCGGGCAACGGAATGGCTGCTCGTTTCGCAACATCCTGATCTGACGAGGGTTCAGACCACATTGGATGAAATCGAGCAAAAAGGGGCGGTTCCGGGAGGGGAACTCGTTTACCTCAAGCTGTGTCTGGCGTACCATCCTGATTTGCTGCCTCGCCTGGGACCCCGCCATGCCTTGTACCAGGTTCAATTGGCAACCGGGGAAGAAACACCCTTGGGGGAAAATATGTCCATAGCGGTGGGGCGGCACCGGCTGCAAATTCAATCAATGAAGGTGGACGAAATAGGTCAAACCGTTCGGCTGTCGCTCCAGTTACAGTATCTGACACCGGTCGTCGGACTCACGATGAAACGCCTGTTGCCTGCGTCAATTCAATATATTTTACGATTTCGACGCAGCCGTACCCATGCCTTATGGGCAAACCGGGAAACTTAGGTGAATTGAGAATTGAGAATTGAGAATTGAGAATGAAGATTGGGCAGCTATGGGGGGCTGGTGGTTGAGACAATTCCTGCTGCTTCAATCCTCATCTTATATTGATTTCTCAATTCTCAATTCTCAATTCTCAATTCTCAATTCTCAATTCTCAATTCTCAAAAAAGGTACTGCCATGGCCATCCAAGCAACTGAAAAAATTTGGCATAACGGTGTTTTTATTAAATGGGAGGAAGCCCGCATCCATGTCATGTCACACGTTGTGCATTACGGGTCATCTTTGTTTGAAGGCATTCGTTGTTACGAAACCCCCAAAGGACCGGCTTTGTTCAGATTGCGGGAACATATCCGGCGGCTGATTGATTCGTGCCACATTTACCGCACGGAAGTTCCTTTTTCGTTGGAAACGCTGGTCGAAGCCTGCATTGAAACCGTGCGGGTCAACGGTTTGCGGGAATGTTACGTCCGCCCGATTGTCTTTCGCGGCTATGGTTCCTTTGGGGTTAATCCATTCCCGGCTCCGGTGGAAACCTATATTGCCTGTTGGCCTTGGGGGCGGTATTTGGGGCAGGACGCGCTGGAGGAAGGGGTGGATGTATGCACCTCAACCTGGGCCCGGCTGTCACCCAACACGATGCCCACCACCGCCAAAGCCGGGGCCAATTATATGAATTCCCAGTTGGTCAAGATGGAGGCCATTATCAATGACTATGCTGAGGGAATTGCCCTCGACCGTTCCGGTTATGTGAGCGAGGGCAGCGGGGAAAACATCTTTCTCGTGCGGGATGGAGAAATCCATACGCCCCCGCTCCATGCGTCAGTCCTGCCCGGCATAACGAGGGATTCGGTTCTGACCATTTGCCGGGAATTTGGCATCCCGGTACGGGAACGGAATATTCTCCGCGAGGAAATGTATATTGCCGATGAAATGTTTATGACCGGAACCGCCTGCGAGGTGACACCTGTGCGAACCCTGGACCGGGTGAAAATCGGGGATGCCCGGCGGGGCCCACTTACGGCCAAAATCCAACAGGCGTATTTCGAATGTGTCAAAGGGGAGCGGGAAGACCGCTACGGTTGGTTGACCTTGGTGGCCAAATAATCAGGCAGGCAAAAAAAGGGAGGCAACAACGGTTGCCTCCGAGAGATGACAGCGGCTGTCCGCTGCAACGGGAACCCTAACAGTTGGAGGAGAAACACAGAAAGAAGAGTCGATCAAAGAGCCTCTGCAAGGACGACTATGAACCTAACTGCGGCCTTCTGCTTTCCTCAACGAGTTGTATCAAACCCCAAAGTTATTGCGAAAATATTGCACTGAAAAAAATTTCTTCCGTGAATGATACTTTTTTATCACTTGAGCACGATATTGTTTCCTGCCGTACCTGTGACCGGTTGGTGAAATGGCGGGAAAAGGTGGCGACTGAAAAGAAAGCCTGTTTTCGGGACCAGACCTATTGGGGGAAACCGGTACCTGGGTTTGGAGACCGGCAGGCGCGGCTCTTGATTTTGGGACTGGCTCCAGCCGCTCATGGAGGGAACCGCACCGGACGGGTTTTTACGGGAGACAAAAGTGGGGACTGGCTCTATCGGGCGTTACATCGGGCTGGGTTTGCCAATCAACCCACTTCAGTAAATCGCTGGGACGGATTGGTTTTACATGATTGTTATATTTTGGCTGTCGTCCGTTGTGCTCCACCTGACAATAAGCCACTTCCGGCTGAAACTCTGGCCTGTCAGCCATATCTGGACCGGGAATTACGGCTGTTACCGGCAGTCCAGATGGTGGTGACGTTGGGCCGTTTTGCATATGACAATTATTTTGAGGCCCTGAAAAGGGCAGGGAAGCCTTTGCCGCGCCACCGTCCGGCATTTTCCCACGGTGGCCGAGTCATAGTGGAGGAGGGGCCGACGGTTCTGGCTTCCTATCACCCCAGCCAGCGCAACACTTCCACAAAACTTCTGACCGAACCCATGTTTGACGAAATTTTTTCAACTGCCAGAACGCACCTGAAGCCAATCAGCCGGTAAGCCGGTTCCAAAACCCAAAACCCAAAACCCAAAACCCAAAACCCAAAACTCAAAACCGAAAATGTAGCTATGTCTGATAATCATCTTATTCTTCATAAAGGTAAAGAAAAAGCGCTGCGCAATCGTCACCATTGGATTTTTTCCGGAGCCGTCAAACACCTACCCCAAGTCGAAAACGGCTCGGTAGTGGAGGTCTACAGTTGCGAACGTGAATTTTTGGGCATTGCCTATCTTAACCGCAAATGTTCAATTCTGGGGCGCATGCTCAGTTTTAGCGAGCGGCATTTGACCACGGTTTTGGAAAAAGCCATCCGGCGGGCGGTTGCCTTACGGCAGATGTTGTTTGCCCACAAGGATACGAATGCCTATCGGTTGGTCAACAGCGAAGGGGATGAAATTCCAGGTTTAATTGTTGATCAATATAATGACGTACTGGTTATGCAAATTTCCACTTTGGGAATTGAAAAATTAAAAAAAGAAATACTTGAGATATTGATCAAAGAACTCAATCCAAAATCCATCCTGGAGAAATCCACCGGACCCTCCCGGCGGGAGGAGGGGTTACGCTCGCTGGAGGCCGTTCACTGGGGCGAACCAGTCCCCTCGGTGGAGATTCGGGAAAACGGTCTGCGGTTGGCAGTGAACCTCGAAACAGGGCAGAAAACCGGTTTTTTTCTGGACCAGCGGGAAATGAGGAGCCTGGTTGAATCGTTTGCCCAGGGGCGCAGGGTGCTTAACTGTTTTTCCTATACCGGAGGGTTTTCGGTGGCTGCTCTGCGGGGTGGGGCGGCTTCGGTTCATTCGGTTGACATTTCAGAATCTGCCATTGAGGAAGCAAAAAACAACTGTGCTTTGAACGGTTATTCAGATGAAAAAAATGAATTTTCTGTGGCAGATGTGTTTACGTTTCTCAGGGAGAAAAAAAACGCTTGTAATTTTGTGATTTTAGACCCACCTGCATTTGCCAAAAAGAAGCAGGATGTGATTCCTGCCTGCCGCGGCTATAAGGAAATCAACCGGCTGGCATTGGCCGGGGTGCCGTCGCAAAGTCTGGTTTTGACCAGTTCCTGTTCCCACCATGTGGATGAAAAATTATTCCAGCAGGTCGTCTTTCAGGCGGCTGGAGAGGCTTCCCGTTCCGTCAGAATCCTGGAACGTCACCGATTGGCCCCGGACCACCCCGTCAATATTTTCCATCCGGAAGGAAGCTATTTGAAAAGCCTGCTGTTATATGTGGAGTAAGGTGGCGGAGTGGGCAAGTTACATCGAACCGGCGAGAATCGGGTGAAACCAATTCGGACCTCTTTCCTCCTGGAAAGGGCGATGTCGGCGTGCCGACATCGCACTTGGCGGGCGTCCGATTAAGCTTTGGCACCAGCCGCTTTTTCCGACACATAGCTGAAAATCCAGGCAGCATAGCTGCCGCGAATGGTCACAATCCGTTTCCCTTTGAATTTGAACGAATCGGAAAGGGCTTTGAGGATTTCAGTGCCGGCCAGCAACTCCTGGGCGGTAAAAGCGTTGGCCACCTTGTCAATTTCCCGCTTGGCAAATTCCCGTTCTTTTTTGGTTTTGAGAGCCGTCAAATCGAGTTCGAACAGTTTGTTGGGGCTGTCGAAATTGGCCAGGATTTTCTCATACAGTTCGTCAATGTCAGTGGCGGTCAACACTGTAAAAGGGGCGTTAATTCGTTCGGGATGAGTCAGGGTGGAAACTGCCCAGACCGCTCCGCCACTCATATAAACTTTGCCCCGGTTTTGGAACCCCGATTTGCGGGAAAGTTCTTCATCAAGCAACGGCAGGAGCAGGTTTTCCCGCAACTCGCGGGCTTTGGCGACATAATCCTGTTTATTGGGGGTTTGTTTGCCAATTTCCTTGGCAAAGGTGCCGGTGCCAAATTTGATTCCCCCATAAATGTAATTGGTTTTGTTGTAGCCGGTTGAAACGTCAATCTGCTGGTAACCGAATTTGGTGTTGCCGCTGCCCACGTCAATCAGAAAGGCTTTGTTATGATTTTTGGGAGAAATCAGACCATGCACGGTGTGCCCGACTTCGGCTTCCACGTCAATGAACTCCATTGATTTGTGCGTTGCCTGCTGCACCTGTTGGACAAATGCGGCCTGTTGTTCCTGGTCCAGGTTTTCCGCCACCCCGCTGCTTCCGACGACGAAGATATGGTCTTCAGGAACCTGTCGGTGCTTGAGTTCAGTGTAAAATTCCAGGATGGCGGTGGTGGTCTCCTCCATCACTTTTTGGGCTTGAGGGGACAACCCTTTGCCTTTGGCATCAATGACTTTTGTGTTCTTGGCTGCTTCGAGATGGATTTGGAAGCCAAATTCCTCGCCGACCTGTTTGCGTTCGACGATAATGGCTTTGACCCCCTTTGAGCCAACTTCAATTCCGCCAAACAAAGCAGCCGGATTGCCAACGGCCTCGCGGGCCTTGGTGGTTTGGGCCCACAGACAGGACGCCCCGCTTGGGACAGCCAAAGCCAGGGCCAGCATCATGAATAAAACGAAAGAGGTTCGCAGGGAAAAAGAAGAGAATAAAGGTTTGGGCATGAGGCGCTCCAGGTATCGAAAATAAATGTGATGGATCAAGCAAAGCTGAAACCGGTTTGGTACCTGCCACCAGGCACATGACTAATGGGCCCGTAAAAAAGGACTGTCTTCATCATCAGCGCCAGCCTCAGGTTTGGCAGAGCGGCTCGCCTTTTCTTTGCCTGCTTTCAATGCAACCTCTTCCTTTTTGGCCGTCGGTGCCGTCCCGGCCTGATTTGAGCGGCTGGTTGGAACACCCGCCGGGGCCGGCTCAGTCGGAGTTGCGGCAACTTCAGATTTCACAGGTACGGTTATTTTGCTCGCTTGGGTCGAGGGGGCTTCAGATGCCGATTGGGGGTCGCCTGCCGATGCTGTGCCTGAGGAGGCGGGAGAACCTTGCGGGCGCGAAGTCATGTTCCACCCAATTCCTCCGACCAACAGCAGGATAATCAGCCCGGCAGCGATTTTCAGCCAGCCGTTGGAACCGGCGGCAGGTGCCGGAGCAGATGCTGGAGGGGTGGAAGGGGGGGGACCGGATGACTGTTTCTCCGGTGGGAAGGAATCTAGGGAGACAGATGCCACTGCGACTGGGGGAACGGCCAATGCCGCCAGGTGTGAATCCACCACTGTTTGTGGCGGAGAAACCGGTTGAGTTGGCACAATGGGTTTCCGGGCTGCCTGCGGTGAAGCGGCGGGCTGAACGGCTGCAGGAGATGGGTGGGGTCGTTGTGGGCGGGGCGTCGGCTCCAGCCGGAGTTGCGGCTTCGGGGGCGCAGGGAGGAGGGGGACAGCGGTTGCCTGTTTGGCAGGGGGCGGCCCGGCTGGAATGCCGCCTGGATGTTCAGCACGCAATTTCGCCAAGAGCTGCTGGGCTTCTGCATGCTTGGGGTTGATGGTCAGGACAGTTTCCAGGTGGGCTATTTGTTCCTGGGTGGAATGACTGGTGCTGGCCAGCCACAACCAAGCCAGTTCATACGTCGGGTCAATTTCCAGCGCTTGTTCAAGCAGTTCATGGGCTTTTTCAGCGTTCCCGGCTTTAGCGAGGACAATCGCTTCCTGGACCATTGTCACTTTCAGGGCTTCGCCTATTTTCCCGTCTTCGGGTTTGATTTCGTGGGCACGGCGCAAATAGGCAATTTTGCCACGGGCGCTGTCTGTGATTTGAGAAAGCCAGACCCAGGCCACTTCGTTGCGGGGGTTGAGGTCGGTGACTTCCAGCAACTTCATGCGGGCGGTTGCCACCTCGCCGTTCTCCAATGCGGTAAGCCCTTCTTCGAGCAGGATTTGTTCGCGTGAGACTGACATGATTTGAAAATGCTCCTCTGCCATGGAAATGCGGTTATGCCGTTTTTCGCCAAAAGACTGATGTGGTCGAGCGCTGGGCAGACGACTGCCAGGGCTCAAAAAAGCCGCTCCAAACAGTTTTGACTTGTTGTGTGTGATGAGCCGATGGCGAAACCAGTGAGCAGGCTCTGACTTCGGTTTGCAGGTTGCGGGTTTTCGCACATTGCCTGAGCTTTTGAAAGCAATCTCAATGCTCAAGGTTCAAATATTAGAAAAGAAAATCCGAAACCCGCAGGCTGTTTCTTTTTCCGGCACCATAAGAAATTGCACTGTTTGAATAACGCAGAAAAAGAAAGGCAATTCGGCTTCAGGGCGGAGCCTTTCACAAAAATATTGCAGTTTTGTTGCAAGGAAAGTGATTGACCGCAAGAAAGTGCCGAAAAAGTGGCCGAGTTTTGCGCAATTTCCGGTTTGGAAAGTGGCGCGATTTGTTTCATCGCCCTTGGTTTGGGCTTGCAAGCAGAACCCCTTTGCTTGAGAAGGGTTCCGGCTCTTGGCGGCTGACTGCTGACTGGTGCCGAAAAAAGCGCGATTACGCAAATCGCGCCACATTTTTTTCCAAACCGGGAATTGCCGCCGAGGTTTCCCTACCCGGCAGGGTTTCGGAACTCGCAATAATTATGCAATAACTTTTTGATAATTACAGGACGTTGCCTTTTTCTTCCAGTGATCGAAATGCAACAATCTGACCCGTTCACCTTTCACCCAAGCTCAAAGGTGTCCGCCATAACACCCAAATGACAAATTCCCTGATTCCGGAATGAACTGGAATCGCCTCACGCATCCGGGAATTCCAGCCCTACCTGCTAAGGCAAGTGGCACTGAAAAATGCAGTCAATGAGTTTCGTGCCGGCATAGGCAGCCGCTGACACAATCCTGAAACTCCCGCCGGGTGTAAAGAACCTGGAACAGTTGTTGCTCTGGAGAAAATCAATTATTGGTTTTATCCTAAAAAGACTGGGCGCTTACACAAACCAGCCTTGAAGTCCATTCCCTAACCTGTAAGGAGAACATATGATGAGCCCCGCATCTCCCTTGAGATTGAAAGAAAGGTACCGCTTTCTCTTTTTTCTCGCTTTATTGGCGGCCTTTGGCCTTTGGCAGCTTCCCCAAAGCCAAATGGATTCCGCTAAAAAACTGAATTCGGTTTCCACCAGCCCCCAGGTTGGCGGAGCATCTGCCGGGCCGGAAAGTCAACTGGTAACCCCGCACGCGACGCTCGTCGTCACTTCTACTGCTGACACCGGTGCCGGCAGTCTGCGCGATACGATTACCACCGCTGTTTCCGGCGACATCATTACCTTTAACCTGACCCTGCCGGCAACAATTACCCTGGCCAGTGAAATTGCCATTGCCAACAAAAATCTGACCATCAACGGGCCGGACCTGGGTTTTGTGACCATCAGCGGGGGTAACGCCACCCGATTGTTTAACATCAGCGGCACCTCAAACGTGAGCTTTTCGCAGTTGACGTTCTCAGGCGGTTCAGTGACCGGTACTTCATCCACACAGGTCAATGGCGGAGCCATCCTTCATGCTGGAACCGGAACGATTGCATTCGCCAACTGCACGCTCAGTTCCAATACGATTACCGGATTTGCCGCCACCGGTTCGGCTACGTCCGGAGCCGCAGCCGGCGCGGCCATTGCCAACACGGGCGGCGGAACCGTAACCTCCTCGCTCTGCACCTTCAGTTCCAATACAACTACAGGAGGGTCGAACAGCGGGTCAGGCGGACCGGGCGACGCGTTTGGCGGAGCGATTTACCAATCCAGCGGCACGCTGACGCTGACAAGCTGCACCTTTACGAGTAACACCTGCACCGGCGGCCAGGGGTCAAACTCCCGCAACGGCCAGAACGGCAACGGCGGAGCCGTCCAGGTGACCAGCGGCAATGCCACCATCACGGGCTGTACCTTTAGTGCAAATATTGCAACCGGCGGTTCCTGCGCCAACGCCACAGCGGGCCAGGGCAACGGCGGAGCCTTTTCCTGTACGGGCGGCAGCACGAACATGGTCAATTGTACCGTTTCAGGGAACACGGCCAGCGGCGGAACGCCGACTTCCAACGGGGGTGGGGCTACCAAAGGAAACGGAAACGGCGGTGGAGTGAATGTGAACAGCACTGGAACTTTGACCCTCACGGGTTGCACCGTGGCGAATAACAGCGCCACCCAGGGCAACGCCAACGCCAACGGTAACCCTGGAGCCGCCAGCGGAGGCGGGATGTTCCGTGGAACCGGCACGCTCAATTTTGGCAACACGATTGTGGCTGGCAATACCCTGACCGCTGGGACAACCGTGGGGCCAGACATCAACGGGTCGGTCAATTCCAACAACTACAACCTGATTCAAACCACTGCCGGAGCCGCCATCGGCGGAACCACCACCAATAACATTACGGGCACCGACCCGCTTCTGCGGACGCTGGCTGACAACGGCGGGCCGACCCAAACCCGGTTGCCGGCACCAACCAGCGCCGTCATCAATGCCGGGAATCCGGTCGGTCCCCGCACTACCGACCAGCGCGGCTATGCCGGGCAAATCGGAACGGCTGTTGACATCGGAGCGGTGGAAGTCAGTTATTCGCTTGTCATCACGGGCGGCTCACCTCAGGCAACCGATATCAACACGGCGTTTCCCAACGCGCTGGCTGCCACTGTCCGCGAATCAAGCGTCAATTTTGTGTCCGGTATCAGCGTGGGCTTTACGGCTCCGGGGGCAGGTGCCTCTTGCACCTTTTTCACCAATCCGGCCATATCCGGTGCCAACGGGGTAGCCAGTTCGGTTGTCATTGCCAATGGGACCACCGGAAGTTATACCGTCACGGGAGCCATTACCGGCACGACCATCAGCGTCACCTATTCGCTGACCAACCGCCCGGCGGGTTGCACCATTGCAGCCGCAGGCAGCAACAATGCTCCGGCAATTGGCGGAGCACTCCAGGTCAGGTGTAGCATCACCGCCGGCACTGCCACCGGGGTTTCCGTTTCCGGGCCAAACGGTTACTCACAATCCACCGGCGTTGGCGGGGGAAGTGTTTACACCTTTACCGTGACCACCAATTTCCAAACCGTCAACACCGGCACCTACACTTTTACGGTGAGTGCAGCCGGAGGGTGCGTGGCCACAACTGCAACCCAGGTGGTGGCGTTTAACAACCCGACGGTGAGCGTGGACGTGCCGACGGTGGCCTACACCACGACGCCGCCCACCAACCCGGCAACCGGTGGCTTCGGAACGTTTTACATCAACACCTTCCTGCGCAATACCTCTGGCACCAATTCGTTGTTTGAACCGATTTACTTCCAGGTGACCAATCTGAGTCAGCCGACCTATTACCTTGACTCCCGCACGAGTGGTGCAGCGGCACCCGCCGATGCGACCACAAGGCAAAGTGTGTCGGGCACGATTGCGCCGGGCGGGTTCAGACCGGTTACCTTCCGGATTGCGCTGCCTTCGGCGGGCCGGAGCCGGTTTGGTTTCTTTGTGGATTTGTACTGTGCCACCAACGCTTCGCCGAGAGCGCAAAAACAGGGTACCTTTGAGTTTGTTTTGACACCCAAAGCCGGAGCAACTCCAACTGCAGAAGGCGACCTGAGCGACTATGAGGTGGAGGTGCGGCAGGTTGAACCAAACGCCAACAGCACCATGCTGGGTGGCAGTGGCGCACAGGTTGGTGCCCGGCTGGCAGTAGACCCGGCCAATTCACGGCGGCAGGCATTGGCGGCCACTGATTTTGGTAAAGGCACGGTGCGGGTGAAATACACCGACGACGGTGTGAGCTGGCGCGAATCAACCCTCAGTCAGACGGTCAACGGGGTAACCTACGACCAGGCGTTTGACCCGGCAGTGACCTTTGACGGAAACGGCAACCTGTTGGTCAGCTACGTGGTGGCCAACTCGTATGACAACGCCAGCGCCGTGGTGCTCAGTCAACGGCTGTTTGACCGGCTGACCTTCTCCAACCCGGTGGCTTTGACCACCCGGACCCAGGCTGAAAACGTAGCGTTTGCCCGGACCGCACTGGCAGCCAAAGGTGGTCGTCCCTATGTGGCCTGGGAAGAGAACAATCTGGCGGGTGGCTCCATCCGCTTGTATGACCTGGCTGCCCGCCGCAATGTCGAGGTTGCGCGGGGGAACGTCTCGCATCCAACGCTCGCCGTGCTGGCTGATGGCGGGTTGGCGATTGGGTGGAATGATCATGACCGCTCCACGTTGCAGTGCCGGACGGGTGCCACCAGTGCCACACTGAGTGCAGAGACTGTCATTGCCGCGACCCACATTGGCAATGGTGCCATGATTCCGGCCATGGCGGATGTGGCTGCCAAGGCGTCATTGCAAGTGGTGGCACACCCACAGCAGGCCAACGTGCTGTATGCCACCTACGCGGACCTCTCTGACGGTATGAGAGTCTTTTTCACCCGTTCCCAAGATGGCGGACAAACCTGGGAAAAACCAACCCCGGTCGGGAATCTGACGGGTGGGGAATACCAGTTCCTGCCGACCCTGGCCACGGATGGGACCACAGTGGCTGTGGCCTATTATGGCACGCAGCTTGACCAAAGCGGACAAACGGTCCATGTGTGGCTGTCCCGTTCAACCGATAACGGCAAGACCTTCGGCCCGGCCCAACAAATCACCACGACTGCTTCCAACCTCTCGGCTTCCAATCCGAACCGGCTGGGTGCGGTCAACTTTGGTGAATACATTGGGGTGACGGTGCGGGGCAAGGATGGTATTTCAGTAGCCTGGACTGACACTTCCAACGGGACGGAAGACATTTTCTTCGGAACCGTCAAATAGCGATTTGCTCCACAACGGGGGTGGCAAACCTGTTGCTGCCCCCTTTTTTTATTTGGTGGAAGTTCCAGTATTTCCCGCCATTTTTCCGCCAAAGGTTTGAAGGGCATTGTTCGGTCTATGCTACATTTCAAACCAGGAACCCAACAACAAGCCGTTTCCGGCTGCACAAGAATCCCACAAAAATTTTGACTTTGGCTGACATCGTGATAAAAGCGGCAGCCGTTTTATTATGCTCCCGCCGGAAGGCGTGACCCCAACTTTATTTCCCGTTGCAATCGGCCTCCGCACAGGCTGGTCAACGTATTTTTGGAAAGGAACCTAAAATGAATGGTGAATTGACCGACGACTGTCTCCCGGATGTTTTGCGCCGTATTTATACCCAGCGCGTTTCAGGCATTTTGAATCTCAAGCGGGGAGCCGAACGCCGCTCCGTTTTTTTTGAAAACGGCTCCATTGTCTTTGCCTCCAGTAACTCCAAAGAAGACCGTTTGGGCGAATCCATGGTGCGCTATGGTGTGCTCACCTCGGAGGATTTCCACCGGGCATCGGCTGCCGCCCAGCCGGGCAAACGATTTGGCCGAGTCCTGGTTGAACTGGGCATGTGTGATGACCGTGACCTGGAGATGAATGTCGAATTTCAGATATTGGACATCATTTACTCGCTGTTTGAGTGGGAAACGGGCAGTTATGAGTTTATCCCACAGGAAGCTTGTGTGCCGGACGATTTGCGGTTGGACCTGTCCACGGCCAGCATGATTTTGGAAGGGGTGCGCCGGATTCAGGATTTTTCGATCATTGAACGCGGTCTGGGGGATGTGAATTGTCTGATTGGGCCGTCAACCAACCCGTTGCTGCGCCTGCAATCACATACGCTCAAACCCCTTGAACGCCAGATTTTGGAAGCTCTCACCCAACCCACCGCGATTTTTGAAGTGATTATGACTGCTCCGGTTGAACCGCAGGTGATTTCGCGGGCTCTGTATGGCTTACTCTCCGCCGGATTGCTGGAGCGCTTCGGCCAGGGCAAACTGAACCGAAAAACCGGGAAAATCCAGATTCCGCAACAACTCTATGCCAAAGCCGCCCAGGCCCCTCCGCTGGCACCTCCCACGCCTGCACCTGCTTCGCCGCCGGTTCCGACCGCTCCGCCGGTTGCCATGCCAACGGCTCCGGGAATTTCCCCTGAAGCTGAAGCAAGACTAACCGAGATGCGCGAAAAAATGGCGAAAACCTATGACCCCTGTGAAATCTTGGGGGTGACCTGGAGTTCCAACCAGGACGAGGTACGGGAAGCCTATTTTGCCTTGGCCAAGGATTTCCATCCCGACCGTTTTCAGGGGGCTTCGCGGGAAATCCGGCAGGAGGTCGAACAGATTTTCACGCGACTGGCCAGCAGTTTCGAAATCCTGCGGGCATCCGCTCCGCCAGCCACGCCCACAGCCCCATTACGGGTAACCCGGCCCCAGGGAACCACTCAACCCCTGCCATCACAAGCACCGGTTTGGCCTCCGGCTCAGCGTCCGATTACGCAGCCCTTGCCGCCCCAACCCTCAGTTGCACAGTCTGCGCCGCGACCGATTACCCAGCCGCTGCCTTCATCACCAATGGCAGCCCCGACGGTTGTCAATCGGCCTCCCGTTTCGTTTGAGCCGATCCCCTCGTCGGCCCCGACATTTCCGCAGGAAACCGCAGCGCAACGCGAACAACGAGCCGAATCAATGTATTTGGATGCGCGGAATCGGTACATTTCACGGGATTTTATAGGAGCTGCCCACCTCATGCGGGAAGTGGTCCGGTTGAATTCCACCCAGGGGCGCTATTTCCTGTTGTTGGGAAATGCCTTGGCAACCCAACCCAAAACGTACAAGGAAGCTGAATCATTCCTGCGCCGGGCCAAGGAATTGGACCCCTTCAATGTGCTCTGTTATTCCTCGTTGGGGCAACTTTATGTGCGGGCCGGGATGCCTCGGCAGGCGGAATCCGAATTCCGGGAGGCTTTGAAGCTGGACCCTGACCATCAGACTTCCCTGCGGGAGTTGGACAAACTGAAAGCGCAGGGGGGCGGGGATGAGAACTTCCTCAAAAACCTGCTTACAAAGCCCATTTTTTGACCATAAGGGGCAACTCAAGGTTTTGGAATTTGAGATTTGGGTTTGGGGTTTGAAGTTTCATCAAAACCTTTCAGTTTTTGATTTTCGAGAACCCTGAACCCTGAACCCCTTACTTGACTCCGCCCATCATCTTGCGGATGGTAGGTGTGAGCAACGCCAGAATACCGCAGGCAACCAGCAGTCCGACGGCGATTCCGCCATACATGGTGGCCAACCGGTGGGCGTCCTTGGCAACATAAAATCCACCGATAAAGCCGGCCATCTTATTGCCCAATGATGACGCCAGAAACCAAACCCCCAGCATGATGCCCAGCACTTTGGCGGGAGCCAGTTTGGAAACGGTGCTCAGTCCAACCGGACTGATACACATTTCGCCGGTGACCTCCAGAAAATAAAGACCAACCAGCCACAGAGGGCTGATTTTCCCGGTGGCTGTGAGCAGGGAGGCTGGAATCATCAGGAAATAACCCAGACTGATGAAGAACAGGCCCAGGGTAAACTTTCCCGGACTGGAGGGTTGGCGGTCACCCAGCAGGCTCCAGATTTTGGCAAAGAGCGGGGCCAGCAAAATCACAAAAAAGGCGGTCATGGATTGAAACCAGGAGGAAGGAACTTCAAACCCCCACAACTGGTTTCGCACGGATTCTTTGGCAAACAGGTTGAGGCTGATGCCTTTTTGTTCGTAAGCCGTCCAAAAACAAATCGTAAAGACAAAAAGAATGACGATGGCACCAATCCGCTTCCATTCGGCGCTGGTCAATTTTTCAGAAACGGCAGTGGTGGCAGCGGTTTTTTCGGTTCGTCCGGCCAATGGCCGGTTTTTCAGGTCACCCACATGGGTCACCCATTTGAGCTGGGTCAGGTAAACCACCAGTCCGATGACCATGCCAATGCCGGCAGCACCAAATCCCCAATGCCAGCTTGCGGTGGGGGCCAACCCTACCGAGGCGAGCCAACCGCGAAACTGTTTGCTTTGGGCCAAAAAGCCACAGACCAGGGGGGCCAGGACCGCTCCCAGGTTGATACCCATATAAAAGATTGAAAACCCGGCGTCACGACGCGCGTCATTGGTCCCATACAGCCCGCCTACCATGGAGCTGATATTGGGCTTTAACAGACCTGACCCAAGGGCAATCAACGCAAGCCCGCAGTAAAAAAAGGGCAGGGACTGGAACACCATGGCAAAGTGCCCCAAGGCGATAATGATACCACCGATAAGCACCGCCCGGCGGGCACCAAGAACATAATCACCTAACAGGCCACCCGGCATGCTCATCAGGTAAACCGTCATGGTATAGGTTCCATACAGGGAAGCGGCTTCCTTGACCGTAAACTCCAGCCCGCCCTCGGCGCTTTCGGCCACCATATACAGGGTCAGAATCGCGCGCATGCCGTAATAACTGAATCGTTCCCAGAGTTCGGTGAAAAACAGCATGGTCAACCCTTTCGGGTGACCGCCGAATCCGCCATGGTCCCGCTGCTTGTGTTCGATTTCCATTGGATAAGAGGTCTGTGCCAGGAAAAAAGAGGATTGAATCGCAGTTGGGAAAGTCTAAAACAACCGATCTCCAATTGACAGGGGTTTCGCTGGAGGAAAGCGGAAAACCGGAAATGGTGCTTGACAGATTCAGGAAATCCCATATTTTAATTTCAAATATTCAAATATCATAATATTTGGGAATGTGCCTTTATGCCATATCGAACGGTGGTGACAAAAGAACTGGGAGGGCTGCTGGGAATTCTCTCCCATCCGTGCCGCCTCCAGATTGTAGAGGAATTGCGCGAAGGCGAAAGGGATGTCAATTCCTTGCAGGAATCCCTGGGGATCAGCCATTCAGGGGTTTCCCAACACCTGACCACCTTGCGGGCGCATCAGGTGGTGCTGGAGCGACGCGAAGGTCGCCATGTGTTTTACCGCCTGCGGCAACCGGAGCTGGCTGCCTGGCTGGTGGAGGGGTTGGCCTTTATTGAAAACGACCGGGAATCATTGGAACGGATTTCTTCGGCGGTTCAAGCCGCCCGGCAGGTCTGGCTGGCACGAAAAATCGAGGCCGTCTCAGTCTCGCCCGAACAACCTGAAGCGGCACATCCGCAGGAAATAATCGAGCCCGCCAAGGATAATCCTTCGGGTCGTGACCAGTGACAGGGAACAGGTGGCCGGAAAAAACCGGGTCTGCGCCGGTTTTGACTTTGTGACCTGTTCCTGCACCCTGGTTCTTGTACCCGTCTGAATCTGGACTTCACCGAATTGGATGGAAGGTTTGATGTCAAACACAACTGCACATCACGAAAGCCATGAACAGCACCCCACCCCATTTGCCCGCTTGCGGGCAATGTTGTGGGAGGACCGCAGTGACCTGACGGTCTTTGTCATCTATACGATTTTTAGTGGAATTCTGGCCTTGGCGGTCCCGCTGGCAGTGCAGGGGCTGGTGAATACGATTGCCGCCAATTTGTTTACCCAGCCGCTGGTGGTGCTCACGCTGATGGTTTTTGGCGGGTTGCTCTTTGCCGGGTGTATCAAACTGCTCAAGTTGGCTTTGGTGGAGGTTTTGCAACAACGCATCTTTGCCAGAGTGGCATTGCAACTGGCCCAGCAACTGCCCCGCATCAAAGAATCTGCCTTGGGCGAAGAGTACGCGCCTGAATTGGTCAATCGGTTTTTTGATGTGCTGACCATCCAAAAAACTTTTGCCAAATTGATGCTGGACGGCTGGACGGCTGTTCTCCAGGTCATCCTGGGCTTGGTTGTGATGGCGTTTTACAGCCCGGTCCTGTTGGCTTTTGATGTGGTGCTGTTGGTCTTTGTGGGCTTCAATATTGGCGTATTAGGAATTGGCGGGCTGCGAACCAGTATCAAAGAGTCAAAGGAAAAGTACCGGGTGGCTGAGTGGCTGGAGGAAATCGGGCGCTGCCATACCAGTTTCAAAATGGACGGGCTGGCCGGGTATCTGGTTCACCGAGCCGATAAAATGGTGGTCAATTACATCCAGGCCCGTCGTTCGCATTTCCGCGTTACGTTTCGCCAAGCCATTGGAAACCAATTGTTCCAGGCCACGGCAGGAGCAGGCATTCTGGCAATTGGCGGTTGGCTGGTCATCAATCGGCAGTTGACCTTGGGCCAGTTGGTGGCAGCCGAATTGATTGTTTCAGGGGTGTTGACCGCCCTCGATAAGTTGATGAAACAGCTTGAAGATATGTATGACCTGCTCACCGGCATTGACAAAGTCGGTCATGTTACCGATTTGCCAATGGAACGGGAAGGAGGTCGGGAAGTCCCCTCCCGTTCCGAAGGCGCAACGGTTACCTGCCGGAGCGTTCATTTTTCATATGCCAACCGGATTCCGATTTTAACCGGCCTCAATCTTCAGATTGAGTCAGGGGAACGAATCAGTCTGGTGGGGGCGAGCGGAGCCGGAAAGTCAACCCTGGCCTCTTTGCTCTGTGGGATGCAGGAACCCACCCACGGGACGGTGGAGGTCAACGGGGTGGATGTGCGGGATGCGGATTTGGAAAGTCTGCGCATCATCGTTGCCCTGGTGGGCGATGCCAATGAAATTTTTGAGGGGACCATCGAAGAAAACCTGGTGGTAGGGCGTGATGTCAGCCATGAAGATATCCGCTGGGCGCTTGAGATGACCCAATTGACCAATGATTTGGTACATTTTCCGCAGGGAATCAAATCCCGGTTGGTCAGCAGCGGGCGAAATCTGTCGCGCGGGCAAATGCAACGCCTGTTGATTGCCAGAGCCATTGTGGACCGTCCCCAATTGTTAATTCTGGACGAGGCTTTTACCGGAATTGACGAAAAAACCAAGCTTCGTATGCTGGATTCTTTCTATGCTCCGGAAAACAAATGGACCATCATTGATATTTCCCATGACCCGGAAGTGGTCACCCGTTCAAAAAAGGTTCACGTCTTGGCTGGTGGAAAAATTGTGGAATCAGGGGCTCCGGAGGAACTGATTGCCCGCAAAGAGGGCGAGTTTTCCGACCTGTTCCCATATTTGGCGGTCAATTTCTGCAAATTGTGAAAAGCGGGTGGAGCCGCTGGAAGAGGGAGTTTGGCGTTCTGAGTTTGAGGCTTGATACAAAATCTCAAAATACAGAATCCCTCGACCTTCGACCCTCGACCCTCGACCCTCAACCCTCGACCCTGAACCCTGGAATCAAAAAAGCCATGTCAGCTCAAAAAAAAGTAGTTGAGATTGAATCCTTTCGGATGCAAAAGGCACCACCGCAGTCTCTACAATTGGTCAAAACCCCGCCTGCGGCCCGTTCGGTCGCCCGGATATTGATTGTTTTTGCCTTAACCATCACGTTGGGTTTGGTTTTTGTACCCTGGCAGCAATCGGTGACCGGAGCGGGTCGTGTGATCGTTTTTTCCCCAATGGACCGTCCGCAAAACATCGAAGCCCAGATTCCAGGAAGATTGGTGAGTTGGAAGGTGGTTGAGGGCCAGACCGTCAAAGGCGGGGAACTGATTGCCGAGTTGACCGACCTCGATTCAAAGTTTCTGGACCCGGAGCAGCCCCGCCGTTTGCAGGCCCAAAAGGAGGCGTTGCTCAGTCGCAAAGCCGCCGCCGAAGTGCGGGCCACAGCCCTTGAAAAACAAATTGCTGCATTAACCGGTTCACGTGAAGCGGCAGTTCCGGCGGCCATGGAAAAAGCCCTCCAAACCCAGGACCGGTTAAAGGCTGCCGAACAATCATTACAGGCTGCCGAGCAGAGTTTTCAAACCGCCAAACTGAATTTGGAACGGATTCAGGAATTGAATACCAAAGGGTTGCGCTCCCAGCGTGACCGGGAGTTGGCCGACCTGGATTTTGTCCGGACCAGGACCGAAGTTGAACGCGCCAAAGCTGCTCTGGAAGTCGCCCGGCGGGACACCACCGTGGGTAATCTCGATCAGCAAAAAGTGGATAACGACACGGTTGCCACCCTGAGCAGTGTGCAGGCTTCACTGGCTTCCGTGCGGGAAACCATTGCTTCAGTCAACAGCGACCTCATCAAACTGGAGGTCGATATTCAGAACCTGGATGGGCGGGTGGCACAACGTCGGGTGGTGGCTCCGCGTGATGGGCGGGTGGTGCGTCTGATGAAAGTGGGAGCAGGGGAAACCGTCAAATCAGGCGATGTGTTGGCGGTGCTGGCACCCACCACCACGGACCAAGCGGTCGAGCTGATGTTATCCGACAACGACGCGCCGCTGGTTTCCGTGGGACGGCACGTTCGGTTGCAGTTTGCCGGTTGGCCGGCCTTGCAGTTTACCGGCTGGCCTTCGGTGGCGGTGGGAACCTTTGGGGGCAAGGTTTCGGTGATTGATGCAGTGGATGACGGGAAAAGCCGGTACCGGGTGGTGATTGTGCCGGACCAGGAAACCATTGCCGCCAAGTTGGACGAACCTTGGCCCTCGAACCAGTACCTGCGTCCGGGGGCGGAAGTGGTTGGCTGGGTCATGCTCGATACCGTTTCGTTGGGATTTGAATTATGGCGGCAATTCAACGCCTTCCCGCCAACAGTCAGCCGGGAGGCGGCTTACTCGGACCCCACAGCCAAACCCAAGGAAACCAAGTCAGATTCCAAGGATGAGAAATAAAGGGGCAGTGGCTTTGGGGTTTACCCAATTGGGTTAGGCGGAAACTCTGTGACCGATTCAAATTGAAATTCAAACTTCCCCACAACCGGAACCTGAAGAATGCAAAAAAAGGGAAACATGAAAGGAATTTTTTTCTTAGGACTTTGTCTGTTGCTGGCCAAGCCCGTTTGCGGACAGTCCTTGCCATCCATACCGGAAAACCCGATTCCTGGAATTGTCACCCACCCAGCCGCCCGCAACATGCGGACGCTGCTGGTCAACCAGCCTTCGATTGACATGCCGCAAACCCCAACCGGGACCGGTTCCAGAGCAGATGAACTGACCTTGGAACGGTTTTTGACCAAAGTGGATCAAAACCACCCGAAACTGATGGGGGCCAATGCCGAGCGGCGGATAGCGTCAGCCAAACGCCTGGAGAAGCAAGGGGCGTTTGACCCTGCGCTGTCGTTTGGGACTGATTTTCTGCGTTACAACAAAATTGATGACAAGGGCAAAGCCAAAGCGGCGGAAGCCACGGATTCGGATTTTTCACTCGATTTCCTGACCCGTTCCGGAATCAAATTTTCCGCCGGAGGCCGTTATAATTTTGGCAGTGTCAAATCGCCGCTTTCCAACACGGGCGACGGCGGGGAATATTTCTTTCTGCTGAAAGTTCCACTCTGGCGGGATTTTCGCATCAATGAAAAATCTGCTGCCGAGCGGCAGGCGAAACTGGGTGAGCCGCTTGCAGACACGGCCTTTACCCAGACCCGCCTGGATTTGTTGCAGAAAGCCGCAACCCAATATTGGGACTGGGTGGCGGCCAAACGAAAAGCCGACGTGGCAAAAAATTTGCTCGACATCGCTCAAATCCGGGCGGTTGCAATTCGGGAGCGGGCCGACCTGGGGGACCTGCCTCCGATTGACAAAGTTGAAGCCGAGCAGGAAGTTCGTCGCCGGGAAGGGAACCTCATCAAAGCCGAACGGGATTTGCAAAAAGCGTTGTTCAAGTTGTCGCAATTTTTATGGGAGGACGACGGGCAACCCAGTCCCTTACCGGAAAGAAGTCTGGTGCCAGCCTTTACACCCGCCCCGGTTCCTCCGGTACAAACTGAAATTGATGAGGGACGGACTCGTGCCCTGGTCCTCCGCCCTGAATTGAAAAGCATCCAAATCAACCGCGAAATAACCCAAGTGGAGGTTGACTTGGCGAAAAACCAGCGCAACCCGGTGGTTGACCTGACTTTTGGCCCAGGCCGGGACACGGGCTTCAATGGTATTGGAAATACCTTGAAAGCGGGTGTTTCCATCACCATTCCGTTGCGCACCCGAACTGCTGACGGACGCCTGGCAGTGGGGCAGAATAAAATCCAAAAACTGAATTTTGAGGAACAACAGGAACGGCGGCGCATTTCGCTGGAAGTTGAAGATGCGCTTTCCGCCATGGTGACGGCGCAACAACGATACGAGGCTGCCGACCAGGAATTCCAGTTGGCAAAGGTCTTGGAACGCGGGGAACGGGACCGGTTTGCCTTGGGGGACAGCACCCTGTTTTTGGTGAATCAAAGGGAACGGGCAACGGCTGAAGCAGCCAGCAAACTGATTGAGGTGCAGGCGGAATATGAGCAGGCCAAAGCCATGTTCCGGGCTGTAACGGTACAGTTTTAATTTGGGTTCAGGGTCCAGGGTCCAGGGTCTTTTGAATGGATAATTGACAATGGACAATTGACAATGAAAGCCCCATCCAGAGCTTCAAATCTGCTGATATTCGAAAACCCTGAACCCTGAACCCTGAACCCTGAACCCTGAACCCTGAA
>JAIBAN010000180.1 GCA_019695185.1 Blastocatellia bacterium
CCGCCGTAACCAGGGGTTCACCCTGCTGGAACTGCTCATCATCACGGCCATCCTGCTCATTATCGGGGCTTCCGTCGTGAGCGCCGTCATCACCATCGCCCGCTCCCAGCGGGCCACCGCCCGCCAACTGGAAGCCAATACGTTGGCCGTCACAGTGGCCAACCGGCTGGCGGTCCAGCATCTGACCGGCACTAAAACCGGGCTGGTTGTCGTGCGGGACGGGGAAATCCTGCTCGATGTCCCCGCCGAATCGGACCCCTCCCTGCCCTATATGGCTTATGCCCAAATGGATGATGCCGGGGTGACCACCGTCAGCGTGACGGTGCATGACGACCGGGAAAAGCAGGATACCGAAGCCGTGGCGAGTTATTGACCTTGCGCCTGGTTTGCTTGAGTTTGTCGGAACTGGTGCTCCACTGCCTTTCCCAAGGAAAAGGCGGCTGCCCGGCTCAGGCCGGGCCAAACTCATCATCCAACTCCTCCACCAAATCCGGGCGGTCAATGCTTTCCCAGGCCGCCCGTGCTGCGGCCAAGTGCGCTTCCCGTGCGGTTCCGGCAGGGCACAGGCGGGCCAAAAAGCGATGAGTCCAGCCAATGGAGTAGGGTTCGGGAATGTGTTCAAACAGAGCCAGTGCCATTTCAAATTTGGTCCGGGCTGCATCAGGATTTGATTCCTCAATGGCTATCTTTGCCAACTCATTTAAACAGTTAGCCTGCCCTTGGAGATTACTCACTCGTTCAAAAAGCAAAGACGCTTCCTCATAGAGTTCCTGGGCGTTTATGTAATTAAATCGATTCATCTCAATTTCCCCAAGGTTACGGATACAGTTGGCTTGGCCATGTATATCCCCTGCTTGTTCATAGAGATGGAGGGCTTTCTTAAAGTACACTCTTGCTACCGGGTAAGCAGTCTGTTCGAGTGCAATCCTTCCGAGTGCTTTAAGGCAATTGGCCTGTCCTTCAATGTTCCTTAACTTAGCAAAAAGCGAAAGTGCTTTTTCACAATGCAACTGTGCGATTCCTGAATCTGAGAAGTGAAACGCAATCTCCCCTAGACGTAGGAGATAGTTGGCCTCTCCAAGTAATGATCCTACCTGCCTGTAGAGCGGTAGCGTCATCTCAAAATGTCCTTTTGCCTTTAGTTGGTTGCCCTCTGCCATGGCTATATCACCAAAACCCCAGATACAACCCGCCTGCCCCAGCACTGATCCTACCTGCTCAAAAAGGGGGAGTGCCGCTGCGTAGTGTTCACTTGCCTTCGCATGGTTCGAACGCCGGAATTCAATCTCTCCTAAACTCCGGAAACAGTTGGCTTGCCCCAGGAAATCCTCCTTTTGTTTGTAGAAATGAAGAGCCGCCTCAAATCTTAACTGAGCTTCTGCATGGTCGGACTGCCGAAGCGCGATCTGCCCCAGGCCATAAATACAATCGGCCTGCTTCTTCATCAACCCCTCTGCTTCATAGAATTTAAGCGCTTTTTCAAATAGGTCTTGGGCCTTGGTGTAATCGGACTGCTGAAAAAAAAGGTTGCCTAGTCCTTTGGTACACTCAATCTGCCCTGGTAAATATTTAATCCGCTCAAAAAGTATAAGTGCTTTCTTAAAGTGTTCTAACGCCTCAATGTGATTGGACCGTTGCAATGCAATTCCTCCCAACTGGAGAATACAATCGGCTTGTTCCAACACTTCGCTATATTTCCCCGCCACTGCCACAGCTTTTTCCAAAATGGCGGGGCTTCCATACCCGTTGAACATGAACAGTTTCCCCAAACCGCATGCGGCCCGATACGCTGGGGACCGGTCAGCGGCAGCCCAGGCGGATTCCAGCACGGTCTCGATGTTTTCCACTTCGGGCAACAAGCGGGCGGTGACGGTTTGGCCGGCTGCGGTACCGACTTGCTCCCCCAGGGCACCCAGGGTCAGGTAGTGCCGGGTGGCTTCAGCGAGTGCTTCCGGGACAGGTGGATGATGCGCTTTGAGGTATTCCCGGATGGGGGCCAGCACCCGCAGTCGATGGTCGTCGCTGTCAAACGCCAGCCCGACTTTGCGCAACGCCGAGGCAGCTTCCGGGCCAGCCGCATGCAGCAGTTCCGTCAGGTCAGGGTGCGCCACGCCGTTGGGCAGCAGCCCCAGCAGCGCAAGCAGGTGACGGGCCTCCGGGGTCAGGCGCGGACTTTCATAGGACAACTCCACCGAAATCGCCAGACTGGTCAACCGGTTGCCTCCTGTCCCGCGTTGCAGCAACGCCGTCCGTGTGGTTTTCCAGCGGGACAGCAGCGCAGCCAGGTCAGGTTCCCCCACCGCCTGATAGGCCAGCAGTTCCACCGCCAGCGGCAAGCCGCTCTGGTCTTTCAGGAGTTCATCCAGGTGCGGGTCGCTGTGGAATTTCACTCCGGCAACCTTGAGAAACAGTGCGCGGGCCGCTTCCAATCCCAAAGGGGACAAATGGACCGGAGGGAGCCAGGAAACCCCGTAAGGCTGCTCCACCCCGCGAATGGTCAGCGCCAGGGCCAGCGTCGGCACTGCGGCCAGATAGCCCAGCAGGTCTTCCACCCCAACCTGGGCCGCTTCCCAGGGCGTTTCAAAGTTGTCCAGCACGAGCAGGGTGGCGGCTTTTTTCAATTCACTGAGGATCCGTTCTTCCAGGTGCGGGCCGATTTCCACGTTGATTTCAAAAGCAATGGCTTTGAGCAGGGCTTCGCGGTCGGTGGCCGCCTCACAACGGACAAACGCGCGGCGCTCGCCAAACCGCTGGCTGACTTCCACACTGTGCATGACTTTGCGGCAGAGATTGCTTTTGCCGATGCCCCCGGCTCCCAGAATGGAAATGGCCACGGGCGGACTGGTTTCCGTCAGGGCCTGGGTCAGGGTTTGCACCTGGGCCTCCCGCCCGAAACACTCCGGCGCAGCCTGCAAGGGGCGAAACCCTGGGGTCGGCGGCAGAAGATGGGGTGGCTCCGGTGGCTCCGGCACAGGGTGTTTGAGTGCCCAGCGGTGCAACCCCGGTCCGGGCAGGCTGAAATTCGGGTCAGCCACCCAGCACTGGCCTGTGTTCAGGGCACGCGGCTCAAACCGCCGGACCAGGGCATGGCCTTCCTGCCGCTGAAAATCCAGCCGCAGGAAATGGTAGCCGTTGTAATAGTCGCTCCCGCCATAAGCGGACCCGGCAGCAATTGAGGTCACCCGTTGCGGGCCGGTGGTTCCGGTGAGGTTGAATTCGTGGTCATGCAGATGCCCGCTCAGATGGAAATCGCAGCGGCTGGCAAGCTGGGGCTTGCACTCGTGGCTGTCCCATTCTTTCAGCCAGCCGAGCGGGTGATGGGTCAGCGCCACCACGAAATCCCGGCTTGGGTTGCCGCTTTGTTCAAGCGGGTCAAACGCCCGGTCAAGCTGGGTCCGCCCTAACAGCAACTTCCCGTGTTCCTCATCCTGGCAGGCCAGCCACGCCGTGTTCAGGCCGAGTACCCACAGCCGTTCAAACGGTAACCCGACGGGCACCTTGACACAGCAGGTGTAACAGCCCGGTTCAACTTGTGGGACACAATGCGGCAGGTGTTGTTCCACAAAGACGCGGTAGGCATGCTGGCGCTGGAACAAAGCCACCCGGTCCGCCGCATGGTTCTTTTTGGTCAGAAACTCAGCCAAATTCGCCCCACCCGCCTTGAGCAAATCATTTTGAAAGCCTTTCATCATGCCGGTAACCGCATTACGGTCCACGTCGTGATTGCCCGGTATGACAAACACCTGTTCCTTTGCCACGGCGGCGGCAGCCAGCAATCGGTCCAGAAACCGGGCCGCATGGTCGGTGTATTCTTCCCCCGCCCCTGCCCAGGCGATGTCCCCGGTGATGAACACCATATCCGGAGCCCAACCCTCTGTTTCCCGACAGGTCCGAATGTCATCCAACAGCCGGTTGAGCACCATCCTTTGGTTGGGCAGGTCCGCCTTGAAATGGATGTCCGAGAGGTGCAGCCAAGTCAAAACACCTGGTTGATGGAGTTGTTTCAGTTCCAGGGGAGAGTGGGAAGGTTTGGTCGTCATGCTGAAGTGTCCCAGGAAAGATGCTCGGATGGGCGGTTGAGGTGCTCAATGTGGACCAACCAAGCCGGGCAGGAACCCTGATTGGGGTTACCGCCGGCGCTGCGGAGGTGATTCTTTGCCGAAATAGACCCCGGTAGCCGTTCCCACCACTTCCCGGCCCTCCATGATTCCTACCGAGCAGCTCATCAGCCCGCCGGCCAGAGCGGTGGTCGAAACCAGAACCTCCAAACGTTTTCCCTCCTGCTGCAACCCGGCATCTTCAAACTTGAGACGGAAGCCATCAGAAACTATGAAGGCCAGTTTTTTGTCAGGGGTAACGTAGAGGTCGCCGAAGCCCGTGTGCTCAAACGGTGGCTGGCCCTTTTTGACTTCTGCCAGAATCCGCTCGGCGGCCCAGGCATATTGGCGCGTTTTGGTCCAGGTTTGGTAGGTGTTGGACACTGCCCAGGAAATTTCCCCTGACCGGCTGGCCAGAACTCCCACCAATGCCAAGTCAATGGCCAGGAACAGAAATACCAAGCTCAACATTACCTTCCGGGGGACTTTGGCCTCGATTTTCCGCACGAGTTCGTTTTTGGTTTCTTTGCGGATTTGTTTGTACGAGAGCCACCCGGCTCGGATTTCCCGCAATCGGTGGAGCATTTGGGCAAACCTCCGGCAGATTTGTTGTTACATGTACTTATTTCCCGCAGCACGGCAAAAAGTTGCGGTCATGGCAAAATTGTTTGTTAGAAATCGTTTGTGCTGCTTTCCATACCTGAAAAAACCCCAATAACACTTTGTCGTTTTGACTCGCTTGCTGAGAATATCGGAGGTTCGCCTACTACCATCCTCCGATGACAATCAGTGAAGAAAATATTCTTGGAAATTGCAGAACATTGAAAGTAACTTTCCTTGTAATTACCTGATAAACAATGTTTTAACTCAAGTGTCCAACTTGGACACTTATTCTGCTTCTGATTCTTTTTGATTTTCAAGTTCCAACAAAAGGGCACGTACCGCTTCAATCACTTCAGAAAGCTGCGGGTCTTTTTTCCGAGTTCGCAGCTCGATTTTGAAGGATGTATTGGAAGGCGTTGTAATTTTATAGGTAATACCCTTTTTCGTTGTTCTGGCAGGACTTGGCACCGGAGATTTTGGAAATCCTTCACCTGCCATCATTTTGGCTGCGGATAACCGCCTGGATTCAGGGATTTTGACCAAGCCAAGTAATTGACTCCAGGAAATATCAGGAATAGACCCGGCAATTGCCAGAATTTCCTCACTGAGTTTCAGAGGTTCGGTATATCGAATAAAAGAAGTTCGGGAAATATTTAATTCTTTAGCCGCATGAGTTTCATTCCCTTGATTCTTTTCAAGAATTTTACCAAAAGCCTTCGCCTGATCCACTGGATGGAGTTTGACCCGTTGAATGTTTTCGGCTAAAGCATAAGAAAGTAGATCATCATCACTTACTTTTTTCTCAATGATCGGCACATGTGTGATTCCAGCACGAAGTGCAGCTTGTAATCTTCGGTGACCTGCAATCAGAGTGTACGACCCTGTTTCTTCGAGCCGTGCCAATAAGGGTTGGAGGAATCCTTTATCACGTATGCTTTGAACCAGTTCGTCAATTTCCTCTTCAGAAATTTGGATTCGAGGTTGGTGCGGGTTGGCATTGAGGAGTTGCACTGAGATTATTTGGAAGGACTCCATCGCCTCACTTGCTTTGCGCCGTCCTGCCAATTGAGACAACCCTTCCTCCGTATAAATGGGTTTGAACTTTTTGGTCATCTTATTTCCCAACCTATTTCAAAAAACTCTTGGTTATGGACTCCAGGTCAGACAGAGCAGGGCAACCTGCGTCATACAAACGCAATGGAACGTTTTGATTATATGCCTCTGCTAGGGCAACGTATTTTCTTAATTTACTCAGCAACGGGTACTCAAGCCTTTGTGTGATAGCTTGTATCTGTTCCAGTTGATACCGATGGAGGTTTAGGTTTTCATATCGGGAGGGGACGACCCCAACAACCGAAATTGGGGGCAGAAAGGGGCTCCTTCGCCGGTTGGCTTCGATG
>JAIBAN010000181.1 GCA_019695185.1 Blastocatellia bacterium
GTTCGGGAAAGCCCGCGCTTTTGAGGTAGTTCTGGACATCCCTGATATCGACATATCCCTGGGGCAGGTTCTTGATTTCCTCCGGGAAATGCTCGACCCGGAACGAAGTCCAGACGATGTCGGCGCGGAGTCGTTCAGTGCTGCTGGTGGCCAGGATGCGGTATTCCGGGCGCTGGCTTTGCATCTGTTGGAAGCGGCCCACCAGTTCGCCCTGGGCCTGGGAGGTCAGTTGCGCCATCGCCCCATTCAGGTTCTGGACAGGCCGGTCCACAGCGGTCTGCCAGTTCTGGTAGGCCACGTCATAGCGGGTCAGGTTGGAATTGGCCGTCAAATTGACTTCAAAGGGCCGGACAAAATATTTGAGGTAGACGGTGCGGCCCTTCTGGTCCTTGAGTTTGGTCCAGACGCCGAAGCCGGTGAGGAGCAGTTTGCCGTTCTGCACGTCAAAACTGCCGTAGTTGGTGCCGGTAAACGTCCCGGTGTTGCCGGGGTCGAGGTTAAACGTGGCGGCGAATTCCCGCATGTACTCATAACTGAAGACATAGTTGTTGGCGAAGGGAAAGCCCACCGACCTTTGGGTGTTGGTGAGGAACTGGCGCACTCCGTTGGGAGCCAGCAACGCGCTTTCAAAGGCCACCGTTCCACCCACGGTAAAATTGGACGCTGGGCTGGAACCCGGATTGACGCCCGGATTGCCACCCGGCTGGGGTGCGACTGGGGCTGGAGCCACCGGCGGTGGTGCAGTTGGTGGGCGGGGAGCCGGTGCGGTATTGACCGGTGCCCCAATCGGCACGCGCTGGATGGGATTGGTTCCCGGCAGCGGGCGGGTTTGGGCAGTGGCCGGAAGCGACACCGTCGCTGCCACAGCCAGAGCGATTCCGAGGGTGTGAAGTTTCATGGTAAATTCGTGCTCCTTTTCTGAAATCCAACGGAAAGACACCCGCTTCACTTTCTCAGGGCGGGGCGGGTGACCGGTTTCAAGCCGCCAGTGGAGCGGCCAACAACGGCAGGCTGGCGCAGGCATGCTCCAGTTCGGCCAGAATGTGGGTGCTGTGGTTGGTTGGTGACCGGCTTTGAAGGTGGCGGCAAGCGGCCCGGGCCTGGTCTTCCAGTGACTGAGCCGCCAGAGCAAAAGCCGTTTCATAGTCGCCGCCCCGAGTCAAATCACTAAAATACAAATGACCCTCAGCGGTCCGGCCACGCAATCCGAAAGGCAATTCTTCAATTGAGACAATTTTGTGAAACGTCATGGTGGTTTCTGTGCGACAGCAACCCGGTTGCCATCGTTCAATCCGGTCATGTGCGTGGTTTTTGTGCTTCCAGCAGGTGCAACCAGTTGGTTGCAGCAGTCACATCGTCCTGGCTGGCAAACGCTTCAGCGGTCGTTTTGGCTTTGGTGAAATAGCTTTCAGCTTTCTCGATACCCAACGATTTGGGGTATCCGCCTTTTAACGTCCACAACAAGTATCCCTGCCCCAATCCCAACTGTTGCTGAATATACTTGAGGGCTTTTTTATGGGTGGTTGGAGTCTCATCCTCATCCATGATTTCAAGAAACTCATCAATGGCCGATTCCACTTCCAGCCGGGCCAGTCGTTTTTGGGCTTCCTTCAAAGACCCTCGGCGCGACTCAAATTGACCTTGGCTGAAGAACAAACTCATTCCGGGCATACATTCCTTCTTTCTATGTGGCATTGCTTCTGCAATGGTTTTGCCGGGCGGCACCAGGAGGTTCCTCGCCTGGTGGACCATTTTGTCCCGGCTGTGCCAGGGCTCAAACCCCGTTTTAAGCAGCGATTTTTCCTGACAATTGGTGTTGGGAAAGGCTTTCGCCCCGTTTGGCAGCTTCCCGCAGGAACGGCTCGTTCCATCGTTCGGCCAGCCGGCTGGCTTCCTGAAAACAGGACAGGGCCGCTCTCCAGGAGCCGCTGGTGGCAAAAATGCGGCCCTGGGCCAGCATTATCCGGGCCCGCATCCGCCCGGCTTCCTGGCCCTGGTGCAAACCAATGATTTTGGCCGCTTGTTGGAGGGCTTCAAAACCGCCCTTTAAATCCATTCTCTCCAAACCTGCCAGGGCTTTTTCATAGTAAGCCTGGCTCTGATCCAAGGGGTTCATTCCCATGTCACAGCCACCAACCAGACCCCAGACCCGCCGGTAGTCGTCAAACTGTCCCTGGGAGACTTCTCCGATTTTGAGGCTTCGATTTGTTTGCACAGTGGTTTTCCGCCTTTTGTAAATTCAATTTGCCAGGCTCGGATTGGCTGGAAGCAAGAGTCCGGCGGCGAACTGAACGGCAAAGCCTGTGCCAGGGCGGGGAGGCAGGCGGCGGTTCAATCGGAAGGCTGGCCGAAAAACAATATTTCTTGTAGGAAAACAGGTATTTCGCTATAAATCGGGTTTGTGTCTCTGAGATTTCATAAACGGTATAAATGGATGTAAACGTTTACACTCGTTTATATCATTTACAGAATTTGGTTCCGATGCGGGTGAAACCAGCCGCGAAACACCCCGAAATTCAAAAAAAGGGAAGGGAAACGCCTTACCCGCCTCGGAAAAATCGCTCTGCGGGCAAATAAACGCAAACGGGCCTCTGGAGGGTCATATGGTTACAATTTTCGATTTGTTGAATGGCCGGTTTACCGAACGCGACTCCAAAATCATCACGAACCTGTGGGTGCGGGACAATCGCTACTATCTGGGACAAAAATTGATTGAAACTGCCTCTGAAGACGAAGAGGATCCGCCGACCCCGGCGGAATATTTCGCTGCCTTCCTGGTGGCCACGCTTCGGTTTGACGAATGGGCGCTGACGGTCCTGCGTGATTTTGAAAAATATCATGGTAAAACCGAGCCATTGTGGATTGCAGCCCTCCAGTCTCACGTCGGGTCCTGGCTCAAACGACCCACGCCGGAAGCCGATGCCCTCCTGCAAAACAGCGGCGACCCTTTTTTTCAGGCTCTCCTGATATTCAAAAACGCCATTCAACTTAAAAAAGACCGGGACGAGGGCGTGCCCGTGACTGAAGCCGAACTGCTCAAGCCGCGCCTGCTTTTCCTTCAGGTGATTGAAGTATTTGAGCGCTACGCGGCATTTTATGCGGGCCGGGCCTACAAAGAGATTGCCGATGATGTCACCGATTTGGAGGAACAGGCCGAATTCCTTCAACTGGCCCAAAAGTATTTTAAATTCAGCCAGATGGGGCACCTGAAATTTCGCAGCAAAGAGCGGAAGACCCAAAACGAGACCTTCCGGCGGATGCTGGCTGCTTCCGTCCAGGACAAAACCAAAGTCATTGGGCAGTTTGTACGCCAGTTGAAGGCCGCCGATTCGGTTGAGGACCTGGCTCGTTATACGGTTGACTTTCTGTCCTCGTCTTCCGTCTACGGGCTGGATTTTTGCCGCTTTGTTTCCGACGAAGATGACGAACGGAAAGAGATTGCCGGTCATGGCCCTTCGCGGGCCGAACTCCTCACCAAACCGGTTCCGCTGGGCTTCAACTATAGTCTGGAACTCCCCGATACGGCGGACATTGACTCGGTGTATTTTTTGATACCCGGCCTGACGGAACGACTCTCCGACCTGACCGAACAGCAATTGCAGCTTGCGGATGACAGGGAATTGATCCTCGGTCATAACAAATACAAAGATCCCGGCTATAAGGCTTTTGTTGAGATGAGCCGCCTGGCTGCCAAAGGCGACCTGGAGGACAACATCCTGCTTATTGGAGAAACCGGCACCGGGAAAGGGGAAGCTGCCAAAGGCATTAACACCCTGTTTGGTGGCAAAGGGTTTCGGATTTACAACTGTGTGCGGGCCGCCCAAAGTCTGTCAAATTTTGAAATTGAACTCTGCGGATGTCCGCCCGGAACCTACACGGACGGCAAACATGAACGGAAAGGTCTGTTTGAAATTTTAGAGGGCGGCACCATCTTTTTTGACGAGATTGGCGATTTGCCGCTGGAGGGTCAGGTCTGGCTGTTGTCCGTGGCCGGCGACCGTCTTTATTATCGTTATGGGGAAAATAAAACCAACGCTGCGGTTGAGGGGCGACCCCTCAACGTCCGGATTATTGCAGCCACGAATAAGCCGCTGGAAGAATATGTCACCCAAACACTGTTGGAAAAACTGACGGATAAAGTTTCCGCTGCGGAACAGGCCAAGTTCCGGGAAGACCTGTTTTTCCGCTTTGTGTACAAGATTGAAGTCCCGCCCCTGCGCAAGGTGCCAAAACAAATTGAACATCTGGCAATCACCTTTGCCTCAGAAAAACAATGTAAAATTGAACCCGCAGCCATGATGTTGATGAAGCGCTATGATTGGCCCGGAAATATCCGCCAACTGAAGGGAATTCTCAAAATCGCCTGTCAGATGGCCATTTCGGCTGAAACGAAACTGATTACCGTCGGCATGGTGGCAAAGCTGTTGCCTTCTTTCAAAGTACCTGCTTCGCTCACAAAAACAGAAGGAAATTCACACTCTTCCACGGTCCATTCCGAATCCGCCCCGCTGGGCGAAGCCCCTGTCATTGATGTCACCCAAATGCCTTTTTTGGGTTTGCTGCGGGAAATCATCACGGCCTTGCCGGAGTCCCGCCGTCAGTTGTTTAACAAGGATGACTCGATTCTCAACATCATCTCAAAACTGTTGCGCCAGGCCGGAAAACCTCAACCGGATTCGTTTGAACGTATCCTGCTGGGCCTCCACAAAAGTCAGTTTGCGGTGACCCCCGAAGGGGCGGCGAAAATCCGAAAACTGGCCCGACTTTACTCTGAAATAACCCCCAACTGGAAAATCCCCTCCCAGTTTAGCACCAACCCCCAGGCTTAACCCGAGGTGTTTTATGGAAAGAAATGAAATCAAATTCGGCCATCTTAGTTTTTTTGATTCCGGCTACAAACCAGTCCTTGATGCTGCTTTTCAAGCGGCGACGCCCAACCAAACCAAGCACATCCTGATTTCCGGCCCGCCTGGTTCCGGTAAATCCGAACTCGGACGAGCCATTCACGAAGTTTCGGGCTGTGAAAAGTTCAGGTCCTTTTCCGCCGGCCGGGTACAAGATACGACAAATTTTGAGATCGAACTCACCGGGTGCCCTCCGTTAGCATTCGGTCTGGAAAGAAAAAATCGGCGTGGACTTTTTGAACTATGCGAAGGCGGGTCACTTTTCATTGACGACATCACTGACTTGCCGTCCGAAGCATTGCTTTGGCTTCTGACAGTAATCAAGGAAGGGCAATATTTTCGCTTTCAAGAACGTGAACAACCCCTGCCCCTGAATGTTCGCATTATTGCCTCAACGAATCTGCCACTTGAACACCTTCTGGAAAAGGGTTTTGGCAACCGCTCCTCCCAAATTCCCGACGATCTTACCCAGGTGTTCACTTACAAACTCGAAATGCCTTCACTGGACCAGGTTCCGTTACAAATTGACTACCTTGCTACCCAATTTGCCGCCAAAAACCAATGCAGTCTTCAACCCGCTGCCATGACGTCGATCAAAGACCACCATTGGCGTAACAACATCAGGGAAATGAAAAATTTCTTCGTACTGGCTGCGCAGTTGGCTGTTCAACACAACCAAAAAACAATCTCTGAAGGAATCGCTTCTGAAGTTTTTAAGTCTTTCAAGCGTTCCCATTAATCCGCCAATTACTGACCCGTGCGTTGAACTCTAAAGTTGATTCGCTTTTTTCGTGGACTGTATTGACGAAAATTACAAGTTCTTTAGCAAACAAGGCACGGGTCAGTAGTTCCAAAGATACTCACCTTACACGACAAAACAAAAACCCGGACGCAGTTGCCCTGCTGTCCGGGTTTTGCATTTTGGTATTCCACCTAACCCCGCCTTTGTTCCAGGATAGGGGCCTCCAGCACCCGGAAGGGCCAGGGGACGCCTTCCTGCCCCAGCACAAAGCCTTCGCCCGGTTCCAGCCGGGTGAGTTCCTGGGCGTAGGGCTTGAGGGCCGGGAAGTCGCGCAGGATGCGGGTTTTGTTGTCGGCCTGGACGCGCAGGAAGACCCAGTTGGTGGCGTTGTCGAGCACGGTTTTGGGGAAGTGGGTGATTTGCTGGCTGGCCAGCAGCG
>JAIBAN010000014.1 GCA_019695185.1 Blastocatellia bacterium
CCTTTTCAGCCAGTTCCATCGAAACCCGCAATGGGCGGTCGCCGCTCGCGCTGGCTGGTGTTGAAACCAATCACTGGGATTGGTTGGATTTTGGGATCAGTCCCAACAATTAATGCATCAGTGCCGATTTTTTAATGATTCAATATGTACCAAGTTGACAATTTCACGATGGTTTTGTATTTTCTAAATGAAAATGGAATTCAATTTTGAATTCTAATCAAAGCCAACACCTCAACAACAATCCGTTTTCTTTCCCAGCGCACAAAACTTGCTGGGTTGGGGGGAGTTTTGCCTTTTTCAGTTTATTTGAGCTGAAAACAGACTCAAAGCCCTCATCCGAGAACCAACCAAGCTGGCTACAACCTATTGAAATCAAAAGGGATGCTTGCTAAAAGCCGAGCTTGGAACAATGAGTGGAGAAATCACCATGCCTGGAACCCTTCGTGATTGCCAAATCTTTTCAAAATGGAGTCATTTCCTCAATTCAACCAGAAGCGGGGGCGCAACAGTACGTCAGGGCTCCCAGTTGCCGGGAAAACTGACTGGAATCCTGCTTATGATTTTGGGGCTGTCCGCAGCAACTTTTGGGCAAGGCCCCCTGTCAATACTTTCCGGCACCATCACTGACCAGTCCGGGGCGGTTGTCAGCGGAGCCCAAATCAAACTCAAGGCAGCAACCGGAACGACACTTGAGACGGTTTCCACCGAGCGAGGCACCTATTCCTTTACCAACTTGGCCAAAGGCACGTATACCGTACTGGTGGAAAGGTCAGGATTTGCCCCTTCCAACCAGCAAGTGCAATTGGAAAGTCAGGCTGGCAGCCTTGATTTCCTGCTTGCACCGGCACCGTTGAGTGATGTGATTACGGTTTCAGATACTGCCACCGCCATCGAATCAACTTTGAAACTTTCCACCACCCTGCATGAAACACCACGGGCGATAACCATTATCGGGGCGGAGCGGATTCGGGAACAGAATTTCAAATCCGTGGTGGATGCGTTTGCCTATGTTCCGGGAGTTGCCGTCAACAGTTTCCGGACCGGCGGATATCACTTTTATGCCCGTGGATACCGGATGCTCCCCGAAGAAACACGAGTGGACGGATTTGTGGGAATCAATGCCGGAGGACGTTACGGAGCTTCCCTGTTTGGCGTCGAACAGGCGGTTTTGCTGCGCGGCCCAGCCGGATTGCAATACGGGTCTTCCGGTTCACCGGGCGGGTTCATCAATCTGATTACCAAAAAACCACAGGAACTGCGGACCACCCGGATTGATTTCCAATTCGGCGGCTATGCCGGAAACGGTCGGGGTTTTGGTGACGGCATGTCAGGAAATGTGGAGATTGATTCAACCGGGGCGCTGCTTTCCAACCAGCGGATTTTATATCGGACGTTGGCCAAGCTGGAAAATTCCAACTACTTTACCAACCACGTTTTGGACCGCAATCGGTATTTTCAGACAGCCTTGACGTTCAAACTTGACTCACTGGGAAAATATACGTTGACCCCGCTGGTCCAATGGACCCGGTTCAACCGGCCAGCCGGAGGGGGAATCGTCATTTCCCCGTCCACTTCGCTTTCCACCAATGACAAAGCCAACGGCCCCATCAATCTGAAGGATTTGTCCCCACTGGGTGTCAACCTCTCGGCTGGCGGCGGGATTGACCAGACGCTTCAGGCTGGTTTTGATTTTCGGGCCAACCCCACGCTGCGATGGAAAGCCAGCCTGGGTTATCGGTTCATCGGGCTTGACACCTTCATTGACCAGTTCACTCCCCAGGTTTCAACTCCGGCGCAGATTGCTCAATTGCTGAAAAATCAAACGGTTGAACGGACTCAAACCAAGAGTGATACGGAGCGGGGCTACCATAATTTCGACTTCACCACGAGTTATGAAGTTCCAACCAACGGCTGGTGGAAAAACATGGTTCAAGTGGGAGCCTACAGCCGATTGGCCCGGACCAGAGTCACAGTAGCCAATGGTCCCGTGCCAGGCCCTCAATCCCCCATCAACATTTATACCGGACAGGCGGTCAAACCGTTGGTTTTCAACTACCCGACTTTACGCTATGGAAACCCGACCGATACGACGTTTTGGAACACCTATGTCCAAAACCGGACTGCACTTGCCAACAACAAAGTGGTGGTGACCTTTGGTTTGAGCTACGGCCAAAACCACCAGAGCGGCATTGCGGTTCGCAAAAGTGACCTGATTCCGAATTTCTCCCTGGTGTATAACGTAACCCGCGAACTTTCACTGTACGGCAGTTATGCAACCAGCTTTAACCCGACTGACCCGGACGCTGAAGACCTGACAGGCCGGAAAGGCACTTTCGGCCCAATTATTGGCCGGAATTATGAGTTTGGGGCCAAATACGACCTGCCCAGCCGCCGGGCTTCGATTTCGGCCAGTTACTTTCACAACCGGCTTGACAATTCGTTGGTACAGTCAGGGCCAAATGATTTCAACGCAAACGGGAACCGGTATTTTGTCCAGGCTGGCGGCAGACGCAGCCGGGGAGTTGAAGTCACTACCGAAGTCCAGCCTTTCCGTGACTTGCGGGTGATTGGGTCGTTCAGTTACCTGGATGCCATCTATGAAGGCGGCGGCCCGGCCAGTGCTGCCCCGACAACCGCCATTCCTGGGTCAAGAGCGGAAAAATCGCCCCGCTGGTCCTACAGTGTTTGGAACCGCTATGACCGTTCGGAAGGCAAGTTCAAGGGATTTGGTGCCGGTCTGGGGATTGTCTGGCAGGATGAACGGCTGGGAGGAAACGGTGCCCGAACCCCTTCGGCTCCGGACCCGCTGCTCCTGCCGGCTTTTACCAAGGTAGACGCCGCGCTCTATTACCGGTTGAATGAGCGCGTGGATTTTGGGGTGAATTTTGAGAACCTGTTTGATAAGGTCATTTTCGTGAGTGGAACCGTGGGTTCCAATCTGGAGATTGCCGCTCCCCGAACCATTACCTTTCGAACCGGGTTTCGCTTTTAACAACCGGGTTCAGGGTTTGAGGGCTGAAAGTTTTGAGTTATGAGTTTTGAAGCCAAGCTCAAGCCCTCATATTTCTGATATTCGAAAACCCTGACCCCTGAGCCCTGAATCCCGAATCCTGAACCAAAGACAAGCAACCAAACATGAAACTATTCCGGACTGTGATTTTTTGGTGCCACCTGCTGGCCGGCGTGGTGACAGGAGTGATTATTCTGGTGATGTCAGTCACCGGAGCACTCTTGGCTTTTGAACCACAAATTATTCAGGCGGCTGAACGAAACGTGCGGACAGTGCAGCCTCCGGCAGGTGCCGCCCGCCTGAATCCACAGGCATTGTTGACGAACGTGCGCGAAATCCGCCCTGATGCCAAGCCGGCAGGAATCACGGTTCTTTCCGACCCGACCGCCGCCGTGATGGTTTCTCTTGGGCGTGACGGCGTGCTCTTTGTGAATCCTTACACCGGACAGGTTTTGGGAGAGAGTGCAAAAGGGGTCCGGGATTTCTTTCGTTTGATGGAAGACTGGCATCGTTGGCTGGGAAAAAGCGGTGAGGGGCGGGATTCCGGGCGAGCGGTCACCGGATTCTGCAATGCAGCTTTTCTGTTGCTGGCCGTTTCGGGGCTGTATCTCTGGTGGCCCAAGAATTGGACCAGTCAGTACCTGTGGGCGGTCACCGTCATGAATTTCAAACTGAAAGGGCGTGCCCGCGACTTCAACTGGCACAACGCCATTGGTTTTTGGTCGGCTCCGGTTTTGATTTTCGTGACCGCCACCGGAATGGTGATGTCTTACCAGTGGGCAAACAACCTGCTCTATACCCTGACCGGAAGCGAACGGCCCGCACCTCCCCCACAGACAGCCGCTCCGCCGGGGCGGCCCAATGGACCGGCCAAGCCTGAAACGTCCGCGCCCGCCGGACCGGAACCAAATCTGGAACAACTTTGGGCCAAAGCCGAAAATCAGGCTCCCGGCTGGAAAGTTATCAGTCTGCGGCTGCCGTTAAAGAATGGTGCCCCCGTGACCTTCACGATTGATGAGGGAAAATCGTGGAATCCGTTTGGTCGCTCCCAATTGACGCTTCAGCCCGGAACGGCTGAAGTGGTCAAGTGGGAGCCCTATGGCGACTTGAACGCAGGGCGAAAACTCCGGTCCTGGTCCCGCTCGGTTCATACCGGTGAAGCCTTGGGAATTCCAGGCCAATTCCTGGCGGGGGCTGCCTCACTTGGCGGAGGGTTTCTGGTTTGGACCGGTTTGACCTTGGCTTGGCGGCGTTTCCGGTCTTGGCAGGAAAAACGCCGCACCGGATTACAACCCGCCACTTGAGTTTTGCAAGACCGGCAAGGAAATGGGCCGGTCTTCAAAATCAAAGCTGTGGGCGGCCAGCAGTTCGTGTTCGTTGTGATTGAGTCCCAAGGCGTCATCCAATTCGGCTTCAACGTCACCGGACTGAGCTTGGAAATTGCGGAAGTTGTAGAGGCTCTTATCCAGCATGTGCGACGGATGAATCCGCCCCATTGCAGCCATCATGGAGTTTTTGACGCGGGGAATGTCCCGCTCCAGTTCAAGCAGCAGGTTCTTCACCATTTTGCGCTTCAAATTCGGCTGTGAGCCGCACAAATCACAGGGGATAATGGGAAATTCACGGCGCGCAGCATAATCGGCAATTTGTGATTCCTTGAGATACGCCATCGGACGAATGACCGTATTGCGCCCGTCATCGCTCCGCAAAATCGGGGGCATAGTTTTAATGGTGCCGATATAAAAGAGATTCAGCAGAAACGTTTCCAGCAAATCGTCAGCGTGATGGCCCAGCGCGATTTTGTTACATCCATGTTTGACGGCGGTTCCATACAAAATCCCCCGCCGGAGCCGGGCGCAGACTGAACAGGTGGTTTCACCCTCCGGAACCAATCGTTTGACGGTGGAATAGGTATCTTCCTCAACTATCAAAAACGGAACCCCGATTTCCGTAAAATAACGGGGCAGGACATCTGCCGGAAAATTCGGCTGCTTTTGGTCCAGGTTCACTGCCAGAATTTCAAATTTAACCGGTGACTTGCGCTGCAAAATCATCAGCAACTCAAGCATCGTGTAGCTGTCCTTGCCTCCGCTCAGACACACCATCACGCGGTCTCCGGCCTCAATCATGTGAAAATCCTGGATGGCATCCCCCACCCGGCGCAAAAGTATTTTTTGTAGCGTTTCAAAACTTTTCATTAGTTTCCTTCAAACAAGAACCAATCACCACGTGCCAATTGAAACAGGCAGGATTGAGAACCTTGCAGGTCACCTTGCCTCAACCGGTTTCCTGACTTATGGTGACTTCTGTCAGAACATTGAGATTTCCTCGTGTATAAGGCTAAAATAGCCGGAATTCCAAATTTACGACAAGGGTTTTTCGCCAAAGCCATCAAGGAGGCAGTTGCAACCACATCTGTGCTTGCTGAGGTGAACCACTGTGGTTGAGCCCACTCATGGAGTGACAAGGAACCAGTGATAAGATTAAACAACAGGAAGCCAATGCTCAGTTTTTCGTTCCTGTCATCTGTCACGTCGGACTTGTTACTTGTACAAGGTATTCTGTCCGCAGCCAACTGCTCCTGCCACCCAACCAGGGCAAACCGGAACTCTCCAACTTTTGCCTTCCGGGCTGAAGACGGCGAGTTTGCATCGATTGCCGAAGGAGACGGCGAAACCTGCCGTTCCTTCGGTGACCTGAGCCTATATGCCGACACCGAATCAGACAGCCTATATTACTGTCATCAATAAGGATAATGTCCCTTGTCAATATGACATTGCGGGCGACATTTTCACGATTGGGCGCAGCCCTGACAATGACCTGCAAATTAAAGACCTTTTGATTTCACGTAATCATGCGGAAATTGTCCGTACGGCTGACGGACGCTATGTTTTTCACGACAAAGAGAGCAAATCAGGCAGTTTTATCAACGGTCGGCGGGTAACCGAACAATTTCTCAAATCGGGTGACGAAATTGTCCTTGGCGATGCCAATGTCGCTAAAATCATGTTTGGATTTATCTCCAAACCCAATCCCAAAAGCCTGCCCAACGTCTTCGCCCAGCCTCCGAGCGAAATCAACATGCAGGTTCCGACGCTGACCAAACCCACTTCGCGGGAAATGAGTGGAACCACTGTCATCACCGAGCAGGAAACCCGGTTTCTGAATACGGAGCTCATGCAGCAGCCCAAATATGTCACCGGGCGGACGCTGCAACGCATGACCTCGCTCTATGAAATCACCCACAAGCTGTTACCTGTTCAAACAGTGGAGGAGCTGACCACCATCTGGCTGGACGCCATTTTCAAAGCCTTGCCCGTCGAGCATGGGGCAATCATTTTGCACAATCAACAGACTGACAAACTGGAAATCGCCCTCCAACGGGACCGGGCCAATTCCGGCAAATTAACCTCGGTCAGCAAAACCATTGCCGAGCGGACTTTTCACGAAAACATTGCCATTCTGACCAGTGACGCCTCCACCGATGACCGCTTCGCCACCATGGAAAGCATCATCATTCAGAACATCAAGAGCGTCCTCGCAGCCCCGATTAGTTCGAAACGGCGAGTCTGGGGCGTTTGTTATTTGTACAGCCGCACTCAAACTGCACTCTTTGACACCGAAGACCTCGAATTTTTGATGGCCACGGCCCGCGAAGCCGGTCTTGTGATGGAAAACCTTTCTCTGCTGGACGAATTGCGGGCGACGCAGGAACAACTCATCAAATCGGAAAAACTGGCTGCCATCGGAAAACTGGCGGGCTCCATTTCGCATGAACTGCGCAACCGACTGGCCCTGTTGAGCAGTGCAGACCTCATTGAAATGAAGTATGAGGACGACCCGGAGGTCAAACAGTTTGCCGAACTGGTCCGCCAGGGACAACAACGGGCCTTGGCTCTGGTTGAGGAAATCCGCTCCTTTGCCCGGAACCGGCCCATGAATTTTGACAAAGCCAAACTGCCAATTGTCAAAACCATTGAACGCACCATTTCCCTGCTCCGCCTTGATTATGGCGTCATGAAACGGACCTTGCAGTTTCAACCCTACGATTCGCCGGAACTGGCTTTCAATGAGGAAAAATTTGAACAGGTTCTCATGAATCTGATTCGGAACGCTGTGGATGCCACCCCGCAGGGAACCGGTCACGTCCTGGTCACGCTCCATACGGAAAACAACCTGGCGGTGGTCCGCGTGGCTGACAATGGAACCGGAATGCCGCCCGAAATCCTGTCCCGGATATTTGAACCCTTTTTTACCACCAAAGGCGATGAGGGAACCGGCCTGGGTCTGGAAATCTGCCGCCGCATTATTGAAGCCCACGGAGGAACCATTACCTGCCAGAGTCAAGTTGGCAGGGGAACCTGTTTTACAATTCGGCTCCCTCTCTAAAAACCGGGGTTGAGGGTTAAGGGTTGAGTTCCAGGTTGCCACCGTGGTTTGAAAAAAGCCTTGAGGCAACCCGTGAAATAAAGAAACCAGAAAGACAGCTATGGAAATTCAATGCCGTTGGATGACAGATGAAGAAGCTCTGACCGTTTCAGAAATGGTGATTGCATCTTTTGACGCAGCCACAGCCCCGCTTTTTTCAACTGAAGCGGTAGAAAAGATTCACCAGTTCGCTCAACCAGAGGCCATCCTGCAACGGAACCAAACAGGACATCGGGTTTTGGTGGCCCAACTCAACCATAGAATTGCCGGAATGATTCAGTTTACCGAAAACCACATCCGCATGCTGTTTGTGGCTCCGGACCTGCAACGGGTCGGAATCGGGCGAACCTTGTTACAAAAAGCTTTTGAATGGTTTGAGTCACAGGAACTCCGGCCTGCGGTGATTACCCTCAACTCAAGCCCCAATGCCGTTGAGGCGTACCGCCGGTTTGGGTTTATCCAGACCAAACCGGAACAGGATGACCAGGGTATCCGCTACATTCCCATGGAGTTCCCACTCAGTCAGCCCCGCTAACCATCAACTGACCCAGTTTTGAACAACCTGAATAAAATCAGCGGATTTCAAACAGGGTCAAGTCTCCGCTTTGGGCACGAACCTGACACTCGGCTCTGAAAAATTGCCGCAGTCTTTCCGCATCGGCACTGTTTTCAAAGGGGGAAAACTCCGGAGCAAAGAGCAGGGGCAGCCGCACAATCAAAAAACGGGCTCCGGTAGCCTGAATGGCCTGCCTGATTTCCTGCGGTGTCACCTTGGTCTTCGTCAGGTTGATCAGTCTGAAATCTTCAAACACATAATCAGCCACATAGGGACGATTGAGGTAGTAGGTCCGGTTCCCGGCATGAACCAGCCAGACGCCATCGGTTGGCCGGCTTTTGGCATGAAGGTAGTCATAAAGCGGGATTTCAGCAAATTTCTCCCGAATATAAGCAGCCTCGGATTGCCCTCCCGTCACCACCGACCCAATATGGGAAAAGCGACAATGCTGCACGATTTCCCAACCGTTCCAACCTAGACTGACAACGGCAGCCAATCCCAAGGCCAACCTGACCACCGGCCCCTGAAAGAAAAACCAGCCCCGGCGGGCCAATTGTTCAAAACCGTGAACAATCAAAAGTGTCAGCGGCGGAAAAATAACGATGAGAAAACGGGCTTGCTGTGAAGACTGTGCCCAAAACAGTGCGTATCCCAGGCAAAAAATTCCCAGGAGTTGAGCCTGCCGATTCCATTGCTTCCACAGGAAAATGACCGGCAGGGCAGCCAGATAAAAAGGGCCGGTCACCCCGTCGTAACGGTGAATGTCTTCGTACCTTCCCAGCAGGCAGACCCGGAACGGCAAGGTCAGAAAATCCCACCAGTCTTTCGTTTGGCTGCCATAGGATTTCAGAAAGAAATTCTGGTATTGGTGCCCCCGGTCTGCGTCCCATCCAGGCGAATGTGTCGGAAATATGTTCAGATAAAATGGAAATAAGGGGTTTCCGGTGCGGACCAGGTTTTGGCACAACCAGGGGAGCACCACCAGCCCAGCCACTCCACTCAGACAAACCAAATCTTTGCACAAATCCAAGGGGGTTTTTGTCCCGTTCTGACGGATAATGAGGAGGTACAAAAACCCTGCCAACAGAAAGAAAATCAAAGCACTGTACTTGGTGGCCACGGCAGCCCCCACCATCCAACCTGCCAGCACCAGCCACCGCCGTTCGCAGTTCACGGAAAACTCAAGCAATCCGGTCAAGCCCAAAAAACCAAAAAATGCCAGCGCGACGTCAACATAAGGCCAGGTAAGTTCCAACCAGAAAACCGGAGTCACCACAAGCATGGTGACCGCCAACCAACATCCTGTAGGGGAAACCTCAAGTTTCCGGCCCAGGGAAAAAACAGCCACCACCAACCACAAACCAAAAATGCCATGCAAAAGGGCTGGTACCCGGTCACTCCAAGCCATCAGGCCCAAGGTATAAAGGGATTCGACACCTTGCGGGAGATAGGAATACACATTGAACGGAAGTTCAACAATTCCGCCGTGAGTCAGGTAAAGTTTCGGAACCTCCAGGTGATAAACCAACGCATCCTTGGCTACGGGAGGTGCCAACCCAGCCAGAAAAGCACTTCCCAACCCGATACCGGTCATGGCTCTCAGCAGCTTGTCCCACCAAGTGGGAGCCTCCAACCCCAGCCACAGAACCCGGAGCGCTTTTCGCACTGGAGGACTCCCAACAGCCGCCGCCCCTAAAACCAAACATCCATAACCGGTGTACCGATGATAAAGCCCGGCGTGTCCGAGGCCCCAGACTCCGGTCCCCACCAATGAAGCACCAAGCCCCCAGTCAAAACATAAGGTCAAGAGGGTGGTTTCCAACCGAAACAACTGTTTCCGAACCAGATTTCCTGCCCAAAACATCCCGCCAGCCAGGAGAATGGCGGCAAGTGCATTTGTCAAATGGGCTAACCAGCAGCATGAAGAAATAAAATCAGGCATGGGGGGTGATTCCTGACGATTCCTACAGATTCAGCAACACCAGTTTGGATTTCTTCTGTTTTTTGGGAACATCGCGGCGTAGCCAGTAAAAGGTATGAGGAATAGGGGTTTGGGCAATGTCTTCGGGGGTTGTGTGTTTTTCCGCGACATCGGGTGCAAAATCAATGTCAATTTTGGAAAAGAGGTGTTGCACGAAAGCAGAACAGAACAACGAACGGTCCCGGTTGAGCAATTTGACCGTTCGTTCCCGTGAACCAATGTGATGCAGTGCCAGGAACGTCCCAAATATTTCCCGGAGTGAATACTGGGTATTGACCGCCATCAGGTCGAGCCCGGCACAAATGAGTTGATGGACTTGTGCTTCTGTCAGGTTGAAATCCATGACCGCCAGCGTGTCAAACTCACTGGCATCATAGTATTTTGAAATCCGGTTTTCCTGAACCCCCAATCGGATATTGCGGCTTTGAATATCGAGGTCGGATTCCATCACCCAATGTTGGCCGTCCTGCCGGCGGCCTTGAAAGAAAAAGGCATGTCCCCAATCGCTCCAGGTGCGGTCCGGGCGTTGCCGCCGTTGGGCTCGCCGGATGGCTTTATCAACCAATGTCGGCCCGCCTGCCAGCCCTACACAACCCGGCTTGGCATAAGTTTCCAAAAACTCTGCATTTGACAGGTCTTTCACAATCACAACTTGTGGTTTTTCCATAATGTTCGGTTTTCCAGAAGGAATTGCACCTTCTTCCATTTCGGTTACAATGCCCGCAACTGTTTTCATTTCCAAAGGAGCTTTAAGTATGAAACTGAAGATCGAATACTGCGGTGCTTGAGGGTATTACCCGCGTGCTGTCAGGTTGGCAGAAGAACTCAAGTCAAAGTATCAAGCAAATTCCGAACTGGTCAAACTTTCCGGCGGTATCTTTGAAATCTACCGCGATGATCAACTGATTTTCTCCAAGCGTGCGCTGGGGCGCTTTCCCAATGATGGCGAAATTGCCCGACTGCTCGACGCAGTTGCTTCCGGCATTCCTCTGGCCCAAGCCCAAGCCGAAATTTCCGCCCCCAAACCATCCGGTGGATTTTTGTCACGGCTGTTGAACCGCTCCTGACCGGGACTGAGGGCTGTGGTTTTCACATTGGGTTCTGAAAGCACCCATCCAAATGGAGTGGGTTCCACTCAGTCCTCAGCCCTCAGCCCTCGGTCCTTATCGCATGGCTCCCTTTAACTGGCGTTCAGCATTTTTTGCTTCCTGGCGGGCCTGAATAAAGGCTGCCTGGTCACGGGCGGCCTGTTCTTTTTCCCGTTGCCCGCGCGTGTTTTCATTCTCCCCGGCATTATATTCCTTACTGGAGAGTGCATCATCCAGGCTCCGCAGGGACAGATTATACCGGTCCATGGCAGCAACGAGGTTATCGTACCGGTTGCGGAGCTGTTCGTGCGGGGTTTTCAACTCGTCACTTGGATCGGTTATTTCCAGGTCGTGGTTGGCATTGGCCACCGAAGCCCGCGACAAATCAATCTGGTTGCGGGCGGAACGCAGTTGTTCAATCGAACCAAACCCCCCGGTCGGAACATTGTCAGCCGCGTAATTCACTCTTTCCGTGACGTGTTCAACTGTATCCCGATAGGCTTGTGTCACCTTCGTTTTGGTAACCGGGGTGGACTCCGTGGTGGTGGTTGGTGTTCCCCCCACCTGAGCCCGGTTCTTACTGATATATACCACCCCCACCGCCCCAAAAACCGCCACACAGGTAATAATCATGATAATCAAGGGCCAGTTTTTCTTGGGTGCCTGATAGGGTTTGGGCGGAAACGCATAGCTTCCGGGAGGAGGCGCAACGGCTGTTTTCATCCCAACCGAAGATTGACTGGTGGGATAAGCTGAATGCTGCGTGACTGCCAGTTCGTGCTCATCATAGGCAGCCTGAGTGTGTCCCAGTCCGGGATAGGCCCCGCTGGGCCGGGCCATTGGCCGCATGGAAACCCGTATATCCTTGCGTTCCCCCGGCTGACAGGAAAAGCTCATGGTCCAGGATTCAAATCCGGCTTTTCTAACGGATACTTTATGATTGCCGCCGGAAAGGTCGGTAATCATCATTGAGCCAGTTTCATCAACCGACCCACGCGGCCAGTCGTTGACCTTTACTTCGGCAGAGGGTGGTGCCCCGGAAATCAAGAGGGTTACTTTACCGCCCATCACGGTTTCTTTCATTCCAATCCCCACCGGATTGGATACCGTATAAGGAACCTCAGCCAAAAGTCCGGGAAGGGCATTGGCAACCGCCTGACGGAATTGAGCATGAAACTCTAAAGCCGAGCTTTGCCGGTCATCGGGACGCTTGGCCAGGGCGCGCAAAACCACGGCTTCGACTTCCTTGGGGATATCCTCTTTGAACTTGGTTAAGGGCGGTGGGCTGGTGGCCAGATGAAGGCGAACGATTTCCCCGACGGTTTTTCCCCGGAACGGTAAATTTCCGGTCAGCATCTGAAACGTCATGATGCCCAGGCTATACAGGTCCGACCGGCCATCAATCAAAACCCCAGGGCTGAATTGTTCGGGCGAAGCGTAAATAGGTGTGCCCATGGCCTGACTGACCTTACCTGCCCCCTCGGCAATACTTTTGGCAATCCCAAAATCCAAAACCTTGATCGTTTCATGGCCGTCATTTCCAGGCAGCACTGCAATATTGGCCGGTTTCAAATCACGATGAATGATTTGGTGGCTGTGGGCGGCATGCAGTGCGTTACAGATTTGCTCCAGCAGATGCTCCGACCGCCGCAGACTGAAAACCGATTCCTTGGCCAGTTCGTCTTCCAGCGTCGGGCATTCCAACAACTCCATGACCATAAAAGCCATACCGTCGTTGGTTAAGTCGGCGTCAGTGACATTGACAATGTTGGGATGTGAGAGTCCGCCGGCAATGGTTGCCTCCCGCCGAAATGACTCAATAACAGTGGGGTCCTGGGCACAGAGGTCAGGTTTTAACAGCTTGAAAGCCATCTGGCGGTTGATACCGGTATGGGTTACCAAGTAAACCGCCCCCATTCCGCCTATGCCAAGTAATGCCTCAACCCGGTATTTTCCGTTGATGATGGTTCCGGTCAAACGGTAGGGGTCCCGCATTGTCAAGCGTACCCCATGTTCCGGGCACCGGGTCAGATGGTCATGATACCCCTTTTCTGGCGGACAACTTGGACAATAGCGCATAGCCAACTCCGTCGGGCTCCGGGTCTCCGGTCCAGGATTTTTCAAAATCAGAACTCAAAACTCAACAAACAGCCATCTGGCACTGGTTTTCAGCTCTGCCTTCTGTTTGTTGCCCTGGGTCCTCCACTCTGATTTAGAGCTGAAACCGGTAAATTTTCGAGACTTTCAAGTCTGTGAATTGCACTTCTTTGACACCCAATGTCCGCAGGACCTGAAGGTTTGAATCCCGACTGATACTCATCCCCTTAAACATGGATTCTGCGACCTTTTGGTCCATTGAGTCGTGGGAGATCCGGATCACATCCTTTTTCTCACCAATTAATTCGACATGCCCGCCGACTTGGCCAAACGCCTTGTCGACCGTCTCGGCCAGTTTTTTGCGCACTTCATTAATATCAATGGATTCAATGGAATTGGTCCGCCATACAATTCCCTCCCCGCGAACCCGTGCCTCGTCCCGTGCGGCGATGATTTCCCCTTTACGACCAAAATTCCATTCATAATCCACATCGGCAATGCCTTTTTGGATGATTTGCAAATTCAGGAGGCTGCCGTCGGGCAGGAAAGCATAGACCAATACATTGCCATCCTTGTCCCGGTGTTTCCGGACCCGGTTCAGTTCATCCAGCGAAAAACGCAGTTTCTTGCCCTTCACCAGTTTTTCAACTTCAAGACGGGCTGGTTCACCGCTTTTTCCGGGCTGATTGCGGATCCCAATCAGCGCCAGACTTCCCAGGTCAGGCACTTTGATGACACCACAGGATTCAATCTGGTAATTATTATAACTGGCTGCCGGTTCAATCGTCGGCAACGGGTCATCGTCGGATTTGGCTGCCAACGTATCATTGGTGATGACCTTGGGGTCCTTTTTCTCATTTGGATTGGACGCTGCCACCGCCGTACTTGATTCGGCTTCCAACACAAAGGAGGGTTCCTCGTATGTCTTGCCTTCCCGGTTGGCTATATCCTCCGGGGATTCGGTCACCTGGCTCCATACGCCCCGTTTATCCCTGCGGGCTTGGTACTGGTCGGCCAGCATGTCATTGCGGACACTGTTGTAATGAGCCGAATAAACATAAGCCCCGCCTTTCCGAATCACTTCACGGTTTAACATGACCCGTTCCGGCAGCAAATAAACATATGCCAGTAACCGCCCATACTTGTCTCGATTTTTGTAAGGGTAATATTGGCTTTCGAAGGTGATTTCGAAACTCCTCCCGGCCAGGATGGACTCAAGAATCTTCCGCGACTCTTCAGCATAAACCTGTCCTGCCTGATCACCATGTTTGAGTTTGGGTGCCACCACGCCAATTAACCGAATAATCCGGCCATCCTGAACCATAAAGGTATCCCCTTCCAGCACCCGTTTGGCTGTGGTGATGGTTTGGGCGTTTCCGGTTCCTGTCAGCCAGGCACAGAACACCACCAGGAAAGTACAATATTTGAAGACTCGTAAAAACAAATGATGGTCACGGTGGTCCATACAACTACTCCTCATTGGGGGTCAAAAGAATGTGGGAAATGCTTGGATAAGCTAGGGAGCCTTAATGGCTTTGGTGTCCGGCACCAGCGCTGCACTTCACGAAAAAGTAGCACATTTGTGGTTTTTGGAAAACCGGGAGGAAAAATTATAGGAAGGAGTGAGGCTTGGGAGGCTTGGGAGGCTTGGGAGGCTTGGGAGTCAGGGAAACGTGGTCACCTTGTCATCTTGTCACCTTGTCACCCTGGCAGGTTTTCGCCCCCCAGCTCCCAAGACCTTATTGGCTTCTTTTCATTTAGCTTGGGCCGTATTCGCTAAACAGGCGGGGAATATAAATTTTGAGCATGGACCGCCAGGTTGGCCAGTCATGGTCAATGTCATGGCCCCACATATCCAACGTGCAGGGGATTCCCTTGCTGCGCAGCAATCCAGCCAAGTCCCTTGAACGTTCCGGTGCTTCATAGGCACCCTGTCCGGTCGTGATATAGAGTTTCGACCGGTGTCGCAACAAGGGCAGATAGTAATCATCACTCAGGTGCTTGAGGTATTCCATCGGGTTGTTGAAATACACATCATCGTTGTGGAATCCATCACAATAGCCCCGAATGTCATACGAACCCGACATGGCAATCATGGTATCAAAAATGTCGGGGTGCTTGAGTGCAGTATTGGCCGCATGGAATGCGCCAAAACTGGCTCCGGTGGTGGCAATGCCGATGCCGTGGAAGTTGCAGTCGTGTTCGATGAACGGTGCCACTTCGTACCGGATATATCTGTCATATTGCGCCTGCCGGCTGGCGCGCTGGGCCGGATGCAATTTGTCATTCATCCAGCTTTGCCGGTTGATGCTGTCAATGGAATAGATTTTCACGATTCCGGCGTTGATGAAATCCTCCAACACATCCATGACCAGGAACCGTTCATATTCCTCAAAGTCAGCGGCAGCAGTGGGAAACATCAACAAGGGTTTTCCATAATACCCATAAACGGCCAAGGGCATTTCCTGCCCAAGATGCGGGCTGTACCAGCGATGTACTTGTTTGCGCACAGCAATTCCTCCTGTGGGGCGTCGTAAAAATTGACGATCAAAACATTTAATTGGAGTATGATGACGACTCAGCCGGTGGAGCGTTGGCCGAGTTGAGATGTCATAGGATTAAGACACCGACACCTTACCATTGCCCCGCCCACACGTCCAGCGACTCCTTGACTGGTTCACCCGGAAAATTTCCAGTTCGGTTCAGCAAGAATCCGGATTTATGCAGGTCCCTGCCGGCAACCCGCCATCAGTGCCGCAACAAGGGCTGGAGCCGAGGCTTTCCCTGGGGCTTCGGCTTTTGCTTCAGGTTTATTGCCGGATTTGACCTTCACCCAGCACCACAAATTTTTGGGTGGTCAGTTCTTCGATCCCCATTGGGCCATAGGAATGCAACTTGGTGGTGCTGATCCCGATTTCCGCCCCCAAACCAAGCTGATGACCGTCTGCAAACCGGGTTGAGGCATTGACCAGCACCACTGAAGAATTGACCTCCCGCAAAAACCGCATGGCTTGTTGGTGGTCCTGCGTCACAATCGCCTCAGTATGATTCGAGCCGTAGCGTTGGATGTGCCGGACCGCTTCCTCAAAGGAATCCACCACCTGGACCGCCAAAATATAATCAAGGAATTCCTGGCCGTAGTCTCCTGGTTCCGCCCGTTTGACCTGGGCCGTTTCCAGTCCTTTTTCCCGTAATAAACCCCAACTTCGGTCACAACACCGCAACTCGACTCCTGCCTTGAGTAACCCTTCCGCCATGGAAACCCAGCAGGTTTGGAGCGCCTGGTGATGAATCAGCAAGGTTTCGGTGGCATTACACACGCTTGGGCGTTGTGCTTTTCCATTGACAATCACACTGGTTGCCATTTCGGAGTCGGCGCTGGCATCGACAAAGGTATGGCAAATGCCCTGGTAATGTTTGATGACGGGAATCCGCGAATGCTCCGCGACAAACCGAATCAACCCTTCCCCGCCCCGTGGAATGATGAGGTCTATTTCATCCTCCAGTTTCAACATCTCGGTCAGGACCGCCCGGTCTGTCAAAGGAACCACGGTCACCATTTCACGCGGCAGGTGCTGTGCTTCCAGGACTTCGGCAATCAGGTTTCCCAGCGCCATATTTGTCTCGTGGGCTTCGGAGCCACCACGCAACAGGCAGGCATTTCCCGCCTTGAGACATAACCCGGCAGCATCGGTGGTTACATTTGGCCGGGACTCATAAATAATGCCAATCACACCTAATGGAATCCGCATTCGCCCCACCATCATGCCATTGGGCCGGCGGGCCATGCGGTTGATTTCCCCGACCGGGTCCGGCAATTGGGCAACTTCGCGCAAGGAAAGCGCCATTTGGTCCAGCACCGTATCTTTCAAACGGAGCCGTTCCAGCATGGGGCCACTCAATCCGTTTTCCTCCGCTCGGTTGACATCCCCCTGGTTGGCTTGTTGGAGGGCCTCCCGGTTTTGTTCCAACGCCTCTGCCAATCGGGTGAGCAGGTTCTGTTTGGCTCCACTGCTTAATTGTGCCGCTTGAATGGAAGCCGCCCGGACTTTGCGGGCCAGTTCGACAATGGACGTTCCAGCAACTTGAGTTTGCATAATTCGGTTCCTGAACACATTTACTCTTTGGATTGTTTCATGGTGACACTGTGGGCATACACTGGTCTTCCGCCCCGGTCCCCGGTCTTTCGCTCAAAGGTAACCTCTATCAAGCCAGCCTCCTCGGCCTTGAGCAAACACTCCAGCGCCGCCCGAAACACTGCCGACAAATCCCGGCACCCGCGCAGGTAACCAAATTCCTGAGCCGCCAACATATCCCCGTCACTGAGCACAATGGTTCGGGGTCCCAGGGTGGCCAATTGGATTGCCTTTTGAGGTTTTTGCGTATTTGCGTTTTCACTTTTTTGCGTTTCCGGCTCTTTATCCGGTTGAGCCAGCACCGGCTGCGTTAAGGCCCGCAGAGCGGCTTTGGTGGAATCCGGTGCAAAGGGGTTTGACATGGGAGTTTTAGGACGCGACATGATGGACCTCCTCCAACAGTCTGGCATAATCCTCCGCCCCGCGTGACCGGGGTGAATATTCAAAGATGGACTGACTGACACCGGGAGCTTCCGACAGTTTCACGTCAATTCGGATGGGGGTGGTCAGCCGGTCAGCAAACTGTTCTTGCAACATGGTCATGATTTGGGCGGTTTTGCGATTTCGCCCATCGAAAAAAGTGGGAATCACGTGCCGAATTTCCACCCGTGTTTCCAGTTCTTCCGCTATGGTCGCAATTTCGTTGACCAATTGCGCTACGCCCAACAACGCAAAATATTCCATACTGACCGGAATCCAGGCTTCATCCGCATAGAGCAGGATGTTTGAATGCAGGGTGGAAAAGTTGGGGGCACAGTCCAGGATGACAAAATCATAATCCGTGACCGATTCCAGTTTTCGCTTCAGCACGTTGACCGGGTTTTTCTGCTGCAACAAAAATACCGGTATCGCTGAAAGGGCCAGGTTTGAGGAAATCACATCCAGGTTTTCCCGGATTGACTGCTTTGCCTGTTTCCAGGTGAGGTCCCCCCGTAACACTTCAAACAACCCTGGAACCGATTCGGCCCCGAGGTGCGCGGTGGTATTCCCTTGGGCATCGCAATCTATGAGCAGTACCCGTTTTCCGTTTTTTGCCAGACCTGCCGCCACATTGACCGCAGTCGTGCTTTTTCCGGTTCCCCCTTTGGAACACATAACGCTCACTTTGCGCATTGTGCCCATCTCCTTTTTTGTGTGGTAACGTGAATAAGTAAAAACGTAAAAACTTTTTTACGTTTCTGCCTTAAAGGTTTTTTCCACATTAACGTTGAAACCCAGCAAGGGTCAAGCAAGGGATGGCCACAAAGAAAAAAGGCAGGTCAGCCCACGGTGTTGCACCAGTGCCTGCCTGCCTTTCCGCATCAGGGTGAAACGCAAGGTGGCGGCTTCCCCCCGCCGTCCTCAGCCCTTGCTTACTTTCCCATCCAGGCTTCGATTTCTTCGACGGTTTTGGGTGTGCCAGCCGTCAGGTTATGGTTGCCATCGGCGGTGACCAGAATATCGTCTTCAATCCGAATACCAATTCCAAGGTATTGCGCGGGGACGTTTTCCAGGGTTGGCTGGAAGTACAATCCCGGTTCCACCGTCACGACCATTCCAGGCTCAAAAATCCGGGAAGCATAATTCCCTTCAGATTCCTCGACCATGTAGGGACTGGCGTCATGCACATCGCTTCCCAACCAGTGGCCGGCCCGATGCATGTAGAATTTTTCAAAGGTTCGTTCCTCCACATTTTTCTCAACCGAACCTTCCAGCAATCCCAGGTCAATCAAACCTTCAATCAGCACATCCCGCGCCGTGACATGATAATCCAGGAAGCGGTTGCCTGGTTTTACCTTTTCAATCGCCGCCAGTTGGGAGCGCAACACAACCTCATAAATGTGCTTTTGCGGTTCGGTGAACTTACCGTTGACCGGATAAGTCCGCGTGATGTCCGAAGCATAGTATCCATACTCCGACCCGGCATCCACCAGTAACAAGTCCCCGTCCTGCATCAACCGGTCATTGGTGTTGTAATGGAGAATGGTGGCATTGGCTCCTGAACCGACAATACTGGTATAGGAAGAGCCGAACGCACCCCGGCGACGAAAGGTATATTCAATCACCGCCTCGATTTCAAATTCATATTTGCCCGGCGCAGCCGCCCGCATGGCCTCGCAATGAGCTTCCACAGCGATGTCTGCCGCGCGGCGCATCCGCTCAACTTCATCCTCATCTTTGCGCAGGCGCATCTCACCCAACAGCCAATTGGTGTCCCGCAGGGTATCCGGCCAGTAGCCATTCCGGTGGCGGGACCATTTGGCGTTTTTCAGGGCCCCCAAAATCTGCTGATTGAAATGTTCATCCCGGCTGAAGCGGTAGTACAGGGTTTTGGATTTGTTCAGGTAATCACCGATTTTGGCCGGGAACTCTCCAATGGTATAGGCCGCATCCGCTCCAAATTTGGTGGCTGCCCCTTCAACCCCGGCCCGGATTCCATCCCAGGTTTCCCGTTCCGGGTCCCTGGGGCGAACAAACATCACAAACTTATGGTCAGGGTGGTCATTGGTCAACACCACCACTGAATCCGGTTCATCAAATCCGGTCAGGTAATACACATCACTATCCGGACGGTACCGGTAATTCAAGTCGTGGGTCCGGTGGGCTTCCGAAGGGCTGTACACCACCAGGGTATTGCACCCGATTGTGTCCAAAACCCGCTGGCGGCGTGCTCGATAAACCTCTGGGTTGAATGCGGGCGGTGCGTAGACACCTCCTTCAAATCTTTTGGAGGCGGGTGCCGCCTGGCTTGCTGTTGGTTGCGTTGCGGTCATAGGGTTTCCTTTCCTTGCATTTGGCCGGGGCTGACTGGTGAAAGGCCATTTCGCATCCGGGTCGATTTCACCTTTTCCGGAAGTTCAATGCAACCCACAGCCTTAAATTAATAATGTGAAGCAGTTCTTAAAAATTCAAAAAAGTAAAAACGCAAAAACCTATCTACTCTAAAACGCAAATACAGGTACACGTAAAAACGTTAGCCCAACCGCTTGGTCTTGACGGTCTGCTCATCAAGAAATTCCTGTACAGCGACACCACCGTCATCCTTGTTCATCAAATCCAGCACATGGCTGGCTAATTGGATGGTTTGGGCGGTTTGGTAGTTTTTCAAAAATTCGTCACAGAGCATCCGGGTGCTGTTCCGGACATGAAACAGAAGCCGGAAAAAATCGATAAACCGGGTTTGGTGATGGAGGTCGGAAGCCTCAATTTGGCGAATCAGTTTGGCCAGAATCCGGGAGGCATCCAGGAAAAAAGGTTCAAACAGCGCGGGGACGCTTGGTTCATTCCGCAATAAGAAAAGATTGACGACCGATGTCGCCAGAATGGTGTTCAGCACCATCCGGGGCAGGGAAAAGTCATTGGTTTGAAGAGCCAGGGCAATCATTTCAGAGGGTTCATATTCTTCCACCACGGTCTGTTCCTCAAGGGCATAGACATCCGTGGTTCGGGTTTCATGTCGCCCAATCAGTTGGAAAATGGCGGTTTCGCCTAGCACCATGCGGGGTTGGAAAACAAAGAGGGAGACCCCCCGCTGTTCGGTCGAGATTCCTAAACTGCCTTTCCGAACCACAAAAAAAGTGGTTGCGGGTTGTCCTTTTTCAATCAGGATTTCATCTTTTTCAAGTACACGTTCTTCCATGGTTCACCTGTGAGGGGTATGTGTGTTGAACGGTTTTGGTGATGGGGTTCGGGTTCCTGCCGAAGCCTGTTTGATTGCGCTTCCAAATGCAAGGATTTTTTTTGAAAAGCCGGAAGGTAGTGAATGAACCGAACGGGCAGGCGAACATGGGGGATGGCTGCGGACGGCCCCGACGGACACCAACGCACGCAAAGGAACAGGAAATTCATTCCAATTCCTTTGCGTGCGTTGGTGTCCGTCGAGGCTGAACCGACTAATTTCCTTTCACTTTCAGATTTTCGTCACTGTCATCCTGCCCCAGATTGCCAGCCGCATCACGGGCCCGCACCCGAATCCGCCCGGTTTTGGAACCGGTTTGATTGGCTGGGACGGCAAAGACGAAAGATTGGGCGCTGCCGGGCAAACCGTTGGCGACCACGGTTGGGAAAGACGCACCGCCATCCAACGAAAGAAGGATGTCATGCGATACGATTCCAACATTATCAGAAGACTGCCAGGTAATCTGGAAACTCTTGCCAGCCTTGAGTTTATCGGCTTTTGTGTTAGGCGAAAGCACTTTTACCTGCGGGGCGGTCGAGTCTCTGGTAACAATCGAAAAGTTCCCGTCACTGGTGTCCAGTCCGGAGTTTCCGGCTGCATCACGGGCCGTCACCCGGATTCTGGCCGTGGTACTTTGCAACGTAGCGGGTGAGTTGAAGGCAAATGAAAAGGTGGTGTTGGAAAGCCCGGTGGCCACACTGGTGGGAAAACTGTTGCCGCCATCCGTAGACAGGGCAATGTCCTGGGAAGCCAATGTTCCATTGTCAGTAGCCGTCCAGGTTATCTGGATGGTCGCACCCGAATTAAAACTCTCCCCTCCGTTGGGTGCCGTCACCTTGACGGTGGGGGGAGTTGTGTCAGACGGATTGGCATTGGTGCTGGCTTCATTGGAAGGACCGCTTTCCCCGGCAGCATAGACCGCCGTCACCACATAATAATAAATGGTCCTTCCGTCAGAAGGCGGAACAGTATCGGCAAAGGTCACCACCGGAGCCTCAATAAAGGCGATCCGATTGGCTGTGGTGACAGCCACCGACGGACTGGTTGACCGATACAGATTGTAACTTTGCACCTTGGGAGTGGGATTTCCTGTTGGTGTGCTGGTGACGGTCAGGGTATATTGGCCATCCTGAGCAGGTGTTGGTGGTCCCGGCTCAAACGTCGAAACAGCTATCAGATAGCTGCCGGCCCCCAATTCGACGGTGGTGGTTTCAGGGTTTTCATCCGAAGCCCCATCATCATCCAGGATTGTCAGGGCAGTCTCGTTTTTCAACAACCAGACATCCAAATCTGCTGTGCCGGGGCTGTAACTTAACTTGATGGAAACTTTGGAAGTCTGGGTTAGAGTCAGGCGGTACACATCCTCAAAATCATCCTTCGAACCATCCGCCAGTGTCAGCACATATTCCCCGGCATCGCTGGCCTGCGCGGTCCCAGTGATCACCGCGTTGGACGGAATCGCCTGAGCTGTCGCAAAACCGTTGTTGGGTTCAACCTCGGTCAGATTCTGCTGCGCCTGTTCCACTTGGCCTGTTCCCGCCGGGGGTTGCCATTTGACATCCACTCTGGTTCCGGTGCGGACAGCCGTCAGATTTTGCGGAGGTGGCAAGGAGCTTCCCTGGGCCTCGTCCAAGACTTCCAAGGCAGTGGGGCGCAAGGTATACCCAATCGAAGTCAATACTTTCAAATCGTTGGGGGTAATCGCCTGCCGGAACCCGCGTGGCAAAGCCGGGTCCATGACTCCCAGATAGCGTTTGGCAGGTTCCACGTCCGTCCGGAGGGCATCGTCCTTCCAATGGCTCGCCTGACGGCCATCCCCACCGCTGGTTCCGGTTGAAACCGGCAATTCTTTTTCCTTTTTTCGGCCCAGGGTATAAACCTGTTCACCTCCCTGCGAACGCACTCTTTCCGCGCCGGTAAAATCCTTTTTGGCCTTTTTGGGCCGGAAACGAAACAAATCCCAGGTGGTCAACCGCAAGGTCGTGGTGCTGGTGTTGTCAACCTGGGAGATAAAACCGAGAGCATGGCCAATTTCATGGACCGCAACCCCGTCAAAATCAGTCTGGTTGATGCCAATTCCGTCCGCTGGGTCAAAATCGAAATCAAAGGCTGAATTGAACCCGATTGAAGGAAGGGACCCAAGCTGGATTTCCGCATCCGGGTCCGCCGCCGGCGGCAACAATCCCAAAGCCCTGAAATTGATTGAGGTTCCCTGGACATCCATCACCGGCCCCAAGTCGGTTTTGACGGAATCCGTGGGCAACCGGTCCAGCGCAGCCCGCAGGTCAGGGTCCATTGTGCGGTTGACCAGTGCCGTCCGGGCTTTGGTGTACCCTCCGGCTCCCAACACCACCTGTTGGCTGGAAGTTGACCCCAATACATTGGGGGAATAGGGTGTGCCAAAACGGGTGGGTCCAAAATCCACCCTGATTTGGACTGAAATTGGAGTTTGAATGAGTGATTCCCAAGTGGCCGCCGCCCGCAGGAAAGCATCTGATGCTCGTTTATCCGCAATCAACTGGTCAGTTGCCAACAAGGTTATTTTGAACCCATCGGCCTGCCTGGCCAGGGGGGTCAACGCCCTTAGCCTGACCGGCTGTGATACTTGGTCAAAGCGGGTGGTTAATTCGGGGGACGCTTCCAGGCAACGAACGCCGCTTTCATCCGCCCAGAGAACATGGTCGACAGCCTCCACCGCCTGTGGAACCGGGTCCCCGCTTTTGGCCTGAGCCTGGACCGGCGGGATTTCCGTTTCCAGTGAACGGGGCAGCCAGCTCCATTCCCCTGCCAAGAGACACAACGAAATGCCAAGCAAGAGTAAACGCCTCATAAACAAATCCTTTTTTGCACAAAAAGCTAAAAACGTAAAAGAGTTAAAACGTAGAAACGTTTTTGGATTTCTAACCAATTTTATTCTGAACCACTGCAATCCGCCCGGCATTGCCAGCAGTTACTTGACCAACCACGGACCACGCCGGGGTTTCGCGTTCTTTGAGCCCTGCCACCAGCCGTTCAAGATTCTCAGCCGAAACAACCATCAATAAACCGCCGGAGGTTTGGGCATCGCACAGCACCAATTGGGTTTCGGTATCAATGGCGGCATCATAGGCAACCCAGTCAGCCAGAAATCTCCGGTTGGCATGGGTGCCCCCAGGGGCAATTCCTTCCCGCACGTATTCCCATGCTTCGGATACGACCGGAACCTCTCCCGCCCAAACAGTAGCCGAGCAATGGCTGGCCATTAAAATATTCCGTAAATGGCCAAGGAACCCAAAACCGGTAATGTCGGTGGCAGCCTGAACCCCCACTTCCACCATGGCTTCACAAGCCGAGGCGTTCAACGTCGTCATCAGGTTGATGGCTTTTCGTATGGCTGCATGCGGGTCGCGCCGTTGTTTGGCTGCGGTCGTCAGAATTCCAATTCCCAACGGTTTGGAAAGGACCAGATAATCACCCGCCTGGGCCCCGGCGTTTGAAATGATATGCTGCGGGTGAACGATTCCGGTGACAGCCAATCCATAAATCGGTTCATCGCTTTTAATGGTATGGCCGCCCACCAGATCAATTCCGGCTCGCCGGGCGGTTTCCGCCCCGCCGCGCAAAATCTCGCCCAGTACCTCAGGTTCCAGCTTGTCATCCGGAAACCCCACCAGGTTAAGGGCAGTCAACGGTTTGCCGCCCATGGCATACACATCGCTGAGGGCATTGGCCGCCGCCACGGCTCCAAAATCATAGGGTTCATCCACCACCGGGGTGAAAAAATCGGTGGTCAAAACCAGAGCGATTTCATCATTCAGTTGATAGACAGCAGCATCATCCGCCGTGGCGCTGCCAACCAGTACGTTGGGGTCGGTAATCGCGGGCAGATGCTTGAGGAGCGAAAACAAATAACCAGGCGGTTGTTTGGCGGCACATCCGGCGCGTTTGGCAAGTTGGGTCAATTGAACGGTCATGTCGGGACAGGATTCCTTTATGAGATTGATGGCCGCATCTTAAACCAATCAAACCGGCTCCGTCAGTGCGACTTCCAGGAAAAACCCTCGGAGTGTAAGGCTTTCACCCTCCGTTTCGGCAGGGAAACCAAAAAACGAAGGAGGTGCAATCGTTGTCGTCCGCGTTTCCACGATTCCGCACAAGCATATTGGGTCTTCGGGTTCCTGAGGTTCCATTTTCCCCAGCCCGGATACCGCAGGGAGCAAAAAGCAGGAATGACATGACTGAATCACCACAAAATGGCTATACTGTCGCCACCCCAAAAGTGCTCGCAGCCGTCCTTATTCCATCACAACGGGTCACCCGGCATTTTTTTGTCACCCAACAACCATAACTTTCTTTGCACAGGTCACACACCATGTCACCTTCAATCAGGCAAGTGGCTTCCTCACATCAGCGCCTTGGCGTTCTTTTGGTCAATCTCGGAGGCCCCGAAAAAATCGAGGATGTTTATCCGTTTTTGTTTAATTTGTTTTCCGACCCCGAAATCATTCAGCTTCCCTTTTCTTTTTTGCAAAAACCGGTGGCGTGGCTGATTGCCACCACTCGCCGGAAAAAATCGGAAGGCTACTATCGCAAGATTGGTAACGGTTCCCCGCAACGAGCCTTGACCGAAAAACAGGCCGCTGCCTTGCAAGCTGAATTACAGCGGCAAGGATTGGAAGCCAAAGTGTATGTCGGCATGGTGTGTTGGCATCCATTGTTTGAAGACGTGCTGGACCAAATGGCCGCTGACGGCATTACCCACCTCCTGATTTTGCCACTGTTTCCGCAGTTTTCCATGACCACCACCGGGTCGGCGGCGAAAAAACTGATTCGGTTGATGCGGGAACGGGGTGGCATGCGTTCCATGAAACGCAGCTACATCACCCGGTATGAAACCCAGCCGGACTATATTGACGCACTGGCCGACCTCACCATCGCCAAAATGAAGGAGTTTCCCGACCAAACCCCCGGAGCAACCTTACTGCTTTTCAGCGCCCACAGCATCCCCCAGAAATATGTGGACCGGGGCGACCCCTACCTCCGCCAAACCCAGGTCACCGTGCAGGCCGTAGTTGACCGTATCGGAGCCCTGACCGGTCACAAGCCCCGGTTTTTCCTTTCCTTTCAAAGCAAAGTGGGTCCGGTCAAATGGTTGGAACCTTCGACTGAAAGCACGCTCCACCGACTGGCTGAGGAAAAAGAGCAACAGGTTTTGGCCATTCCCATCAGTTTTGTTTCCGAGCATATCGAAACCTTGTACGAAATGGACATCCTGTATCAGGAACTGGCGCAAACCATCGGGTTGGCCGATTTCCGCCGGGTGCCCGCCCTCAACTGCCATCCCCGGTTCATTTCCGGACTGGCTGAACTGGTTCTGAAGCGGATGGCACGTGCCCACCGAACCCAGGTGGCAGGAGGCCGGCAATAGCCCGGTTGCAATTTCCGATTGCCCGCCAAGGTGAAGTGAGCCAACCGGATTGGTTTTGGATTTCGGGGGCGTCGAAGTAAGCAGGCGGCAAGCACTGGTGGCGGAAATTCTGCCAAAGGGATTGGGGCCGGAAAATTCCCTGGCAGGTTCCGAAAAAATCGGAAATTGCAAATTGCCTAACGCAAATGAAAAATTGGAAATTTCGGGAAAAATCTATCTTTTGGTTGAAATTTGGCACAGCCTGCGGGGATAATTCGACAATTCCTTTTTCAATCAAAAAGAACAGATTTCGGACAGGGGTGTTATGGATATGCAAGACGTGATTGTTGTCGGAGGTGGCCTTTCAGGTTTGGTGTGCGCGTATTACTTGAAACGCATGGGCAGAAACGTCTTGCTGGTAGAACAAGGACGGCGGGTGGGCGGAGTCATGAAATCCACCTCACAAGGCGGTTTTTTGTTTGAAAGCGGCCCCAACAGTTTTCAGAACACCACTGACTTGCAGGAATTGTTTGATTACCTGGAACTCACCCCGTTACTCGTCACGGCTGACCATAAAGCCCCTCGCTACGTTTACTACAAAGGAAAATTACAGGCGGTTCCCATGAATCCCGGAGCCTTTATCAGTTCCGGGTTGTTAAGTCTATGGGGCAAACTGCGGCTGTTTGGCGAGATGTTTGTGGCCCCTCTGCCTCCGGGCCAGGAACAATCCATTGAGCAGTTCATTACCCGCCGGTTTGGCAAGGAAATCCATGATGTGCTGGTCGGGCCTTTTGTTTCCGGTGTATATGCCGGAAATTCCGCCGAGTTGAGTGCCATGGCGGCCTCACCTTTTTCCAAACTGGCGGATATGGAAGCCGAACATGGCAGCATTTTGCGGGGCCAGATTTTCGGCAGGAAAAAGAAACCGACGGAACGGGAAACAAAAGCCAAAAGCCTGCCCCGGCTATGTTCCTTTCTGGGGGGCCTGGAAACCCTGCCCCGGACCTTGCAGAAAGCCCTCGTCAACGAATTGCTGCTTGATTGCCGCATCCACAGCATCGAGTTTCACAATCACGCCCCTCAATCACATTACACGCTGGAAGTCGAATTTGCCGGCGACGTGCAACCGATTCACGGCGCTGCGCTGGTGGTCGCAACCCCGGCCTATACTGCCGCCCGGCTGCTCGGCCCGCTTTCGGAACGGATGGCTGGCCTGCTTGAAAAAATTCCGTATCCACCCCTGGCGTCCGTAGCCCTCGCCTACGAGGAGAAGCAAATCGGGGCGCACCTTCCCAAGCCATTGGAAGGATTCGGATTCCTGGTGCCACGCACGGAAGGGGTTCGAACTCTCGGCAGTGTCTGGAATTCTGCGCTCTTTCCCGAACGGGCTCCGCGTGGCTGGGTGACCCTTACCAGTTTTATCGGAGGCAGCACCGACCCGGATATTCTCAAACTTTCCAATGATGAAATCGTGCAAACGGTTCATTCCGATTTGCAGAAAATCATGGGGATTTCAGGCTCCCCTAAAGTCCTCAATGTCAACCGCTGGGAAAGGGTGATTCCGCAATACACCCTGGGATTTCCGGAACGCCGCTCGGAAATCGAAGCTCTCACGAATCGCTATCCGGGACTTTTCCTGGCCGGAAACTATCTGCATGGGATTTCCATTGGCGATTGCGTTACCTGGTCGCGCACAGTGGCCGAACAGGCGGAGGATTACCTGTTGAAAACCATGCCGCCCTCGACCGGCATCACGCCTTCCACCCGGACCGGCTCGGATTTACTGTTGTAGGACGGCGGACGGCGGACTGGGCTTGACACGTGTCCTGTGACATCATCGTTGGGTGACATGTTCCGCTTTCCACTCGCAGTCCGCACTTGGTGCCGTAAAGAATTGTTAAAACCGGGAAATACCTTTCTACCTGCTGCCAATAACCCCGGCCCTCAGTCCTCAGTCCTCAGCCCTCAGCTCTGCCCTCAAGCCGTAAAGAATTGTTAAAACAGGGAACGTCCTCTTGTTCACTACGTTTCGTCTGCTTTAATTCCTACGAAACCGGGATTTGTTCCACCCTCAACTGATGCAGGAAGTCAAACCGAAACATATCCCTCGCATTTACACATTGATTTATCCTGAAGTTGATCTTTTCAAACCGGATTGTTGCGTATTCCCAGTCAAGGAAACCTTTCTGGCGCAAGGCACAACGCAGGTTCAGAAAACTCAAACCAAACTGATTTCTTGGAGGCGGTTGTGAAATCATCCTTTCTCACCTTTTGCACATGTACTTTCCTTGTGGGCAGTGGTCTGTCCGTCCTGGCCGGGCAGGCCGCTCCCCCAACAGCCCCGGCCCAGGCTCCCGCTGCAACTCGCATCCTGGGTGATGTGACCTCGTTTAATCCAGTCAAACGGCAACTCGTCATTAAAATGCAAACCGGCGATGTAACCGTGCAGGTGGATGACTCGGTGGTTTGCAAACGGGTCGCACCAGATGCCAAAAATCTGGACGGAGCTGAAGTCATTAAATTGGGGGACATTCGACCGGGGGACCGGGTTTGGGCCCGCTCAACCACGGCAGTAGCCGATGCTCCCAACACATTTCAGGCCAAGCAACTGGTTTTGATGAGCGCGACCTCGATTGCCGAACGGAATCAGCGGGAACGAGAAGCCTGGCAACGACGTGGATTGCAAGGCGAAATCACTGCCATCCGGGCCGACAACAGCGAATTTACCGTCAAGTTGCGGGATAACTCGACCATCACGTTGGCTTTGGGGGCCAGGGCCGACATTCGTCGTTATCCACTGGGTTCGGTTGATTTTACTGCGGCCAAGGCAGTTTCCGCTGCCGACATCAAAGTGGGTGACACGGTTTTCGGACGCGGCGAGCGGAGCGCTGACAACACCAAGTTCACCGCCGAGTCTTTGGTTTTGGGTGAAATCCCGCGCCCGACGTTCGGGGCGATTGCATCCGTCAACCTGGACAAAAAAGAAATCACCATCAAACAACGTGACCGTGAAATTGTCGTTCAGGTCACCGCCGACACCATGCTGCGGATGGTTCCCGAAGATGCCTTCACTCAAACCGCACCAGGGCAGCCGGGACCGGGCGGGCCTCCCCCTGGTGCAGGTCGCCCCGAAGGCGCGGGTCCGGGTGGTCCGGGTGGTCCCGGCGGTCCGGGCGGGCAACGCCGGATGATGTTTGGTGCCGAGGGCTGGATGGAACGCATCAAAAAAGCCCCTGAATTGAAATTGACCGATTTCAAAGCCGGTGAGTTCATTGTGGCCAACGGCCCCAAATCCGAAGATGGTAAATCCATCAAAGCCCTGTTCGTGATGCGGGTGCCGGTCCCCAATTTTGGTGGCAATGGGCCCAGCATCAATGGCGGCGGCTTTGGTGATACGAATCCTCAACAATAATAAAACAGCAACGGCATGGGGCAGGGCAGTCCTCTGGCTGAAACCAACAAAGCCAAGTGGTCGGCCATGCCCCTTTCTTCTTGCAGAGGTTCTATGAAACACACTTTACAGAATTGGTTACGGTTGGCCCTGGGGTGCGCCCTGGTGGTTTGTCTGGCTGCCGTTACCGCTCAAGCACAACAAAACCGGCGCAATGTGGCACTGCGCGGACAGGTTCTGGACGAATCCGGAGCCGGGCTCGCCGGAGCCGAAGTCACAGCCATTGATGGCGGCGGCAAGGAAACTCAGGTGATTGCCTCGGAAAAAGGGGACTTCGAGTTCCGGGTGTTGCCCGAAGGTGATTACATCCTCAAGGTGGCGGTGCCGGGGTTTGCCAACTACCAAAGCCAAACCGTCAAAATCGGAGGAGGGCCAGTCGCCCCGCTGGTTATTAAAATGTCAGTGGGAAATGTGGTCGAACAGGTGACGGTGGATGCCAGTTCTCCCTTGACCCTTTCCAACGAAAACAACGCCAGTGCTTTGACCTTCAAAGGAAAAGACCTTGAGGCTCTGCCCGACGACCCGGACGAACTTGCCAGCGCCTTGCAGGAACTGGCCGGCCCCGGTGCCGGTCCCAACGGAGCCCAGCTTTTTGTTGATGGGTTCAACGGCGTGCGCCTGCCACCGAAAAGCTCAATTCGGGAAATCCGGATTAACTCCAACCCTTTTGCCGCCGAATATGACCGGATTGGGTTTGGCCGAATCGAAATCCTCACCAAACCCGGCATTGACCAGCTTCACGGAGAAAGTTTCTTCAATTTCAATGACGAAAGTTTGAACGCCCGCAATGCGTTTGCCCCTTTTCGGGGTCCGCTTCAGGTGCGCCGGTATGGCGGGAACCTGACGGGCACACTGATTCCTAAAAAGGCCTCATTTTTTGTTGATTTCGAACGTCGTGAAACGGATGAAAACACCTCAGTCAATGCCACTATCCTTGATAGTAACCTGGTGGCCCTGCCCTTTTCCGCAGTGGTTTTGACCCCACAACGGCTGACCACGTTTTCGCCCCGGTTCGATTTTCAACTGAGTGAACGAACCACCCTCGTGACCCGGTACAGTTTTTCCGACATTTCCAACCAAAATCAGGGTGTCGGCAATTTCTCCCTGGCTTCGCGGGCATCTGACACAACCAGTCGGTCCAACGTTCTGAATCTGACCTTGACCACCATCGTCAACCCCAAAATCGTCAATGAAGCCCGGCTGCAATTGACCCGCCAAACGTCCCTGACCGAAGGAGACAACAGCACGCCTTCGCTCAATGTCCTGGGGGCCTTTAACGGCGGCGGCGCGCAGGTCGGCATCAATAGCCGCACCGAACAACGGCTGGAATTTCAGGACTACCTTTCCATTGCGCATGGCAACCATAGTTTCAAAGCTGGCCTGCGGCTGCGCGGAACCAGAGTTGCCGACAGCAATACCGGAAACTTCGGAGGGTCTTACACCTTTGCCGGCGATGTCGAACGTAATCCTGTGACAGGTCTTCCCAGCGGCGGCCCCATCACCAGCCTGGAGCAACTGCGCCGCACTTTGCTGGGATTGCCCGGCTATCGGCCTTCCCAATTCACGCTGAACGCCGGTGACCCTTTTACCTCGGTCAACCAGTTTGACGTGGGAACGTTTTTCCAGGATGAATGGCGGGTCCGGCAGAATTTTACGCTTTCCATCGGACTCCGGCACGAAGCCCAGACAAACCTGGGTGCGAAATACAATTTTGCGCCCCGGCTGGGATTTGCCTGGTCACCACGCCGGGCTTCATCCAATAACAGTTCGGGCAGTGGCAATTCATCCACCGTGATTCGGGGAGGCTTTGGAATTTTCTACGACCGGTTTGACGACAGTTATACCCTGACCTCCCGCCGCTTTGACGGCAACCGGGTGATTAACTACTTTGCCATCAATCCGGGGTTTTTTCCGACCATCCCGAACCCGTCCCAATTGAATTCCCAGACCCCGATTCGCCGGACCATTGCCCCGGAACTCCAGGCCCCCTACCAATTGCAGGCAGCCATCGGAATTGAACGCCAATTGCCTTTCAAACTGGTGGGAAATGTCAACTATGTCTGGTCACGGGGGGTGCATCTTCTCCGGACGCGCAACGTCAACGCCCCGCTGCCGGGAACCTTTACCGGAGTGCCGGGTTCGGGCGTACGCCCCTTGGGAAATATCGGAGACATTTATCAATATGAATCAACCGGAATTTCCAATATGCACCAGATTCGGGTGGGATTAAGCCGAAGACTGGCCCAGGGCTTTACCGTCTTTTCCAACTACACCTGGACGAAAGCCGACAGCGACACGGACAACGCCGGAACCTTTCCGCAAAACAGTTTTGATCTGGCGGGCGAATATGGCCGGAGCCTGCTCCAAACCACCCATCAGTTTTTCATCGGCGGACAGGCTTCGTTACCGTTGGGGTTGCGGTTGAGCCCGTTTATTGTTTTACGTTCGGGACGCCCCTTTAATATCACCACCGGACGTGACACCAATGGGGATACAGTGTTTACCGAACGTCCCGCGTTTGCCGAAGCAGGCGCTCCGGGCAGCATCACCACAGCTTTTGGTACGTTCAATCCCAATCCCAAACCGGGTGAAACCATCATTCCGCGCAATTACGGCGAGGGTCCCGGTTTTGCCTCAGTGAATCTGGCCGTCAGCCGGACCTTCGGATTTGGGACCAAATCCAAGGGTGATGCAAATGTTGCAGCCGGTGGCTCCACCCAAATGATGTCTGGCGGATTTGGCGGTGGTGGTGGTCCCCGTGGCGGCGGTGGCGGTGGCGGTGGTCCCCGTGGTGGAGGTGGCGGATTTGGCGGCGGCGGGCGGGGTGGTTTTGGTGATGCGACTGCCAGCGACAGCCGGTTCAATCTGACGCTCACCGTCCGGGTCAATAACCTCTTTAACCATACCAACCTGGGAGGGTTTACGGGACAATTGACCTCGCCGATTTTTGGCCTTGCCAATACGGCAGCCGAAGCACGCCGCATCGAAGGGCAACTGCGATTCCGGTTTTAGTTTTGAGTTCCACCTTCAGGCGGAGTTTGGAAAAAAGCCCTCAAGCGGGCGGAGGCAATCACGTCAGGAACAAGTCACTGATTTCCTTTTTCTCTTCCAAACCACCGCCTGAAGGCGGAACTCAAAACTGCCGCCTGAAGGCGGAACTCGGAACGGTGCTCTTGTCAAACCTGCCTTTTTTCTGCTACCAAGGCCATGTTCAGCCCGGCTGTACAATTTTTACCAAGCCGCTGGTCCCGGCCCATATCGCCCCATGGAAAAGAACTCCTACCCTGTTACTCCAGCCGTTCGCTTTTTGCGGGAGAAAAAAGTCCTGTTTGCCCCACATCAATATGAGTATGTTGAACGTGGCGGCACCAAACATTCCGCTGAGTCGCTGGGAGTTTCTGAACATTCCGTCATCAAAACCCTGGTTTTGGAAACCGAGGCCAAAAAACCGCTGCTGGTACTCATGCACGGGGATGCCGAGGTTTCAACCAAGCAACTGGCCCGTTTGATAGGGGCCAAGTCCGTGACGCCCTGCACCCCCGAAACAGCAACCAAACATACCGGTTATCTGGTGGGGGGAACCAGCCCGTTTGGGACCAGACAGTCACTCCCGGTGTACGCCGAAGCCACTATTTTTCAACTTGATCCAATTTATATCAATGGCGGGAAGCGCGGCTTTCTGGTTTCGCTGGCACCAGCGGAATTGAAACGGGTGCTCCCCGTGACCGAAGTTTCCGTTGCCATCTACAACTAAAATTTTTTTCAAACCACAGCACTGGAAGTATCGTCCAACAATGAATCGTTTACGCAATAAAATTGCCGTCATCACCGGAGCAAGCGCCGGAATTGGAAAAGAAAGCGCTCTGGCGTTTGCAGCAGAAGGCACGCATCTGGCTTTGGGAGCCCGCCGTACCGACCGCCTGGAACACATCGCCCAGGAAATCAGGGAAACCTTTCAAGTTCGGGTTTTTACTCATTTTGTGGATGTCTGTCAGACCGAGAGCGTTGAGGCGTTTATCACCGCCGTCCGGCAGGAATTCAACCGGATTGACATCCTACTCAACAATTCCGGTCTGGCTTTGGGGGTTTCAACCGTAGCGGAAGGTCGGGACGAAGACTGGTCCACCATGCTTGACACCAATGTCATGGGGGTCTTGCGGGTGACCCGTCCGGTGGTACGGCTCATGATGGAACAACCTGAGGGCGGCCACATCATCAACCTGGGCTCCCTGGCCGGACATGTGGCCTATCCCGGAGGAAGCGTCTATTGTGCTTCCAAACATGCCTTAAAAGCCATCACCGAAACCGTCCGACAGGAGGTCCACGGACTTCCGATTCGGGTCACCTCGATTGACCCAGGACTGGTTGAAACGGAATTCAGTGTGGTCCGGTTTGCCGGAAACAGTGACCGGGCCGCCAAGGTGTATGAAGGAATGAACCCGTTGACGGGCCGCGATATTGCCGAGTGCATTGTGTTTGCTGCCTCACGTCCGCCCCATGTCAACATTGACAAGATTCTAATCAACCCGACCGATCAGGCGGTGTTGAAAGTACATCGGCGCACCTAACCAGTTTTGCCTTTTGGATTTTGTGTTTTGAGTTGGTCACCATAAGGTGTTTTTCACTTATCGGTATTTTCTCAAAACCTCAATTTTCCATAGCTTTGCAAGCTACTTGCTTAGAAAATACTTTAGCACTATACTGCGACCCTCTGCACAAAACCTGCCAGGTCGCAACACATCCATTCATTCCAGGCGGTCTCGTTTTCAGTTCAACGAGGTATCTCTTCCATGCATTCATTTGGCCGTTTTCCGTTCTTTCTGCCAGCCCGTACTGGCCGTCGCCCACTGTTAGCACTGATTTGCTTTTCCCTCCTGCTGATTGGCGTCTGGGCAATCACATCCGAACGTTCGGCACGAGCCGCGTTACACCCGCGTGCGCCCCAAAGTGACGGGTCTGGATTCCCGGCCTGGACAGGTTCCAATCAGAGTGCCCCGGAGTTTGTGCCGGGTCGCCTATTGGTTCGGGTGGCTCAGCCGGCGGCAAGTACTGAACTGCGCCTCGCCACCAAATTTCAGGGTCAGCAGGTGGACCGGATTCGGCAGGCACTCGCCGAGTTAAAGTCCGGAACGGTACAGGTTCGGCCACTCTACCAGGACCTGGCTCGCCAACTGGAAAATGGAATGACCCTGGAAAGCATCAGCCAGCAGGAATCTGCCGCATTTCCCATTCAGGCTGCCCGTACTTCCAGCCTGCCTCCCGCCAGACAGGTGGAAACGCTGGCGGTGTTGGCATCCACCTACCTCGTCACCGTCAATCCCGAAGCCAGCATTACCGAGCTTTGCACCCGGATTAACACGAGCGGGCGCGGATTAACCGCTGAACCTGACTGGAAGGCCTACACGTTTGCCGATCTTCCCAACGACCCTTTTTTGTCAACCCAGGGAACCTGGAAACAGCCTTACCAGGATATGTGGGGCCTCAAAGCCATCAACACTCCTGAAGCCTGGAACACCACCACCGGCAAAAATACGGTCATCGCCATTGTTGACACCGGCATTGACTATACCCACCCGGATTTAACCGCCAATCTTTGGAAAAATCCCAAAGAAATTCCCAATAACGGCGTGGATGATGACGGGAACGGTTTTGTTGATGACACGATGGGATGGGATTTTGCCGGGCGTTCCTTTGAAGACCCCAACGACAGTGATGCGGACCCGCGGGATGGAGTGGGTCACGGCACCCATGTGGCCGGCATCGCCGGGGCGGTCGGCAACAACAAGCTGGGAGTGATCGGAGTTGCCTATCAGGCAAAGCTCATGGCGGTCAAAGTGTTTCCCGACGAATCAAGCTTTACCCCCACTTCCGATATTATTGCAGGAATTGAATACGCAGCCAAAAACGGAGCCGATGTCATCAACCTCTCACTTGGTTCCAACCGGTCGCAGGCAATGTCCGACGTTATTAACTTCGCTGACTCACGGGGCTGCGTGGTGGTTGCATCCGCCGGGAATTCCAATACCACAACCGAAGGGGTCACTCCGGCAGAACTCAGTACCGTCCTCACCGTGGGGGCCATTGCCCCGAATCTGGAGCGGTCTTACTTTTCCAATTACGGCCCCAAACTGGATGTGGTGGCCCCCGGCAGCGATGTGTTGTCCTGTTTGGCATCAAACAGTATTTTTGCAATTACCCCCCAGGCCCAAAGCAAAATTGTCACGGCGGCGGATGGAACCAAATATTTACGGTTGGACGGAACCAGCATGGCCAGCCCGCATGTGTCGGGGGTGGTTGCCCTGGTTCGTTCCAAATTCCCCTTTTACTCAAATGAACAAATCCGGCAGGTCCTGAAAGTGGGGACCGAGCAGTATTCCATTGACCTCACCAATCGTTTCACCGACCAAACCGGATATGGCCGCATCAATGCTGATTTAGCCGTTCGGCAATCGGAACGCGGCCAGCCTTTAATTGTCCGGATTACTTCGCCCCTGCCGTATCTTCAGCTTTTCAACACGCAAAAACTTTCGATCTCAGGCACCGTTATGGGATCGGACCTGGTTTCCTACAGCCTCTTTGTCGGAGAAGGTGCCAGCCCCAAAAGCTGGACCCAGATTTCCACCGGAACTGCCAGCGCCGCCAATCGGGAATTAGGGGCCTGGACCCTGCCTGCCGGAGTTGAAGACGGCGTGTATACCATTCGGCTGGCAGCAACCAATCGGTCAGGCAACATTTACCTCGATCAGGCCCCGGTTTTGGTCATCACCGACAAGGACCTGGCTGCCGGTTGGCCGATTTCCTTCGGCGGGGCGACCCTGGGCAGTCCGGCGGTGGCAGACCTGGATGGCGATGGAAAAATGGAAGTCGTGGTAGCTGGTCAGAGTACGTTTGAAGATGGCCGAATCTTTATTTTCAAAGCGGATGGAACCCCGTACAGTTCCGCCTGGCCGAAGCCAGTCAATGTTTTGGTCCAGAGTTCTCCGGCCCTGGGCGACCTTGACGGGGATGGGAAACTTGACATTGTTGTCCTGGGTTTCCAACCAGGACCTATGGTTTATGCCTATCGGGCCACCGGTGAACGGATTTCCGGATTTCCGGTCAAGCTCAACAACTTCATTACCGTCAGCCCTTTCCCTTTAACCACACCCACCATCGCAGATATTGACCGAGACGGACGTCCGGAAGTGCTGGTTATGGGGGGCGGGTTCACTATTCAGGATCCGCCGCAGTTGGTTGCCCTCACAGGCAATGGACAACTCAAGTGGGCAGCCCCCCTACCTCCAATTCCACTTTACAAATCGAACGAAGTCATTGGGTTGGGAGGCTGTACCCCAATGGTGGGCGACATCACCGGCGACAGTGCTCCGGAAATACTGACCGCCTATACGATTCAGCAAACCAATACCGCTTCTTACTTTACAACGTATTTTGCTTTCGACAACCGGGGGAATTTATTGCCTGGATGGCCGGTCACCGTTGGTCCGAATGACTCGGAAAATGGGTTAAGCGGAACGGGAGCGCTGGCCGACCTGGATGGCGACGGGAAATCGGAATTGATTGTGTCACGGGATCCTAAGGGAGACGCTCTCAATCCACAGATTTTCGCCTTCAAAGGAAACGGCAAGCCGTTGGCTGGCTGGCCCCAAACCACTACCAGTCAAGCACACGTCGTGGCTCCCCCCGCCGTAGGGGATTTGGATGGAGATGGCAAACCCGAGGTGGTGTTCCGAACCTCTCAGCAAATCCTGGCTTATCATGCGAATGGAACGCTCGTGAACGGATTTCCGGCTGTGGCCGCTTCCATCTACTCGTATTCACCACCGGTCATCGGTGATGTGGATGGAGATGCCAAGCCTGAGATTTTGTTTACCGGCTCCAGCCTCACCCCGTTTTCTGACAATTTTTATTTCCTGTATGCCTTTCACGCGGACGGCAAACCCTTGACGGACTGGCCGAAACGGATTCTGGCTCCGGTCAACGCATTTTTTATCTGGTCCAGTTTTTCCCTTTGTGACCTGGATGGCGATGGCAAAGTCGAAGCTGTCTTTCCTGCCCTTGAGAAAATCTATACCTATAAATTTTCCGGGCCATACAGAAAAGAAAACATTCCCTGGGGAACCTACCAACAAAACAATCAGCGGACCGGGGCCCTGAAATAGCTTAATTTTTGAGTTTTGAGTTTTGAGTTTTGAGTTGAAGAAGATTTGAGGAAAAAGCTGCTTTAGGTTTTTGAGCTTTTTCCACTCAAAATTCAAAACCCAAAACCCAAAACCCAAAACTCAAAACTCAAAACTCAAAATCGAACTGGACGCATTATGTTCATCCTGAGACGTTTACTGATACTTTGTGGTGCCCTGTTATTTCTTTCCTGGCAGGGTTTCGGCGGTGAGAAACCGGAAACAGCACTTACCTTTACGGTGCAATTAAAATTTAGGGATGAAGCCGGGTTGCGGGCTTTGGTGGCTGACCGCAACAACCCGCAATCACCAAATTATCACCGCTGGTTGACAGAACAGGAGTTCGAAAGGCGCTTCGCACCGGCTGAGGCTTCACGGTCGCAGGTTGAATCATGGTTGACCAAACAGGGGTTTGAAATTGTCAACCGTCATAATCATGGAAGGCTGCTGGTTTGTCGTACCTCACAAACCAATCTCAAGCGCAATCTCAGGCAGGACGGAACACAGGGCAGCAGCTTCAATACGACAGCCATTTCCGCTGCGGTTCCGGTTGGGCTGCCCCAGGAACTGACCAGTTTGGTGGCCGCAGTTGAGGGGCTGGAACCATTGTCGCGTGCGTCCGGTACGCAAAAGGTACCAGCAGGCAGCCTGCAAAAGACGCTCGACCCCAAACTTGGAAGTTGTTCGTTTGAGGATTTGATCTATCCGCAGGATTTCCTCAAACTTTATGGGTTTACTGATGCCCATGCCTCCGGCCTGACCGGCAGGGGGCAAAAAATCGGCGTCATTATTCCGGGGGCTTTTTCTTCCTCCGACTATGACATGTTCAGAGCCTCCTATAACCTCCCGCAGAGTCCGGTTGAGCAAGTCAATCTACCCGGAACCTCTGTTTCCACTGTCTTTCCCGACCCGATGGGGGGACTTGAATACCTTTCCGTTGCGGCTCCGGGAGCCATCCTCAAAGTTTTACAGGTTCCTGCCGACGGGTTTGGCACCATCTCAGGTACAAACTTTGTGACCGCCATGGCATTTGCCGCCGACAACTTCAAAGACTGTAATGTGTTGTTCGGAGATTTCGGCCAATGTGAAAGCACGCTCACGTCCGCCACGTTTACCACGGTGGAAAATCTTTTACTTCAATCCGCCGCCCAGGGTAAAACCTGGGTTTTTCCCACGGGCGAGCGCGGAGTGGATGCCTGTCAAAGTGGCCGGGCCGCTGTCTTATACCCGGCCTCAAGCCCTTTGGTGACGGCAGTTGGTGGAACCGACCTGATTGTCACCCGTGATTCCGACTCCCGCATTACGGGGTATATTGGGGAAACAGCCTGGAACAATTCCGAGGGTTCAGGCGGAGGAGGTGCCAGCACCGCCTTTGCAATGCCGGAATACCAGAAAAAGCTTGACTTGAATTTGGGGGTCAAACGGCTGGTTCCGGATGTTTCAATGCATGCAGCCGGCAATCTGGTGATTGTGTATAACAACACCAAAACCTGCTTTACCGGAACCAGTGTGCCGACGGCTGCCTGGGCCGGACTGTTCTCACTGATTAACCAATCTGTGGGAGGCGAAGGACTGGGTCAGGCCAATGTTGCGCTCTATACCCTGGGAACCAACCAAACCAGCGAAACCGGCCCCACGATATTTAATGATGTCCTGACTGGGAACAACTTTGTGAACAACATCAGCGGCAACATCACCGGTCCAGGCTATGATGCAGTCACGGGTTGGGGCTCCGGCAGAGTGGTTCCGCTCATCCAGAATTTTCTTTCGGGCCTCCCCCGGCCAGGGGTTAATCTGACCGCCACCAGTGTGGATTTTGGAACGCTTGGCGTGGGCAAGAAAAGTGACAAAAAAACGATCACCATTCAAAGTGTCGGCAATCTGGCGCTGCAAGTCCGTTCCTTGAAATTGGATGCCGCAGCCTTGGCTGCCGGGTTTGCAATTGAACCCTGCCCTGACACAGTTGCCTGTGCCCCGCCTTTTTCCATTGAGCCGCGCGAGTCGGCAGACATTCAGGTAAGCTGGACTCCGACCAAAGCGGAAGTCCAAACCGGCACATTGACCATTACCACCAATGCTCCCGGACGAAGTGACCTAACCGTTCCCTTGACCGGTAAAGGTTCTGATGACGCGATTCCGCCACGTGTCACCGTCCTTTCCCAGTTCGGCAATAATTCGTTTTCCCCCGGTGAAAAAGTCATGATCAAGTGGTCGTCTTCGGATGACCGTGGAGTTGTCAGCCATACTATCGAGTTTTCGCGCAACAACGGCGGGACCTATGACACCGTAATTGCCACGGGAATCTCTGGCCAGGCGACGTTCTATGAATGGGTGATTCCGGATTCAATTGCCACCAACCAAGGCAAAATACGGGTTGCAGCCTTGGATGAGGCCCGTAACATTGGTTCTGATACCTCCAGCGGAATCATTTCCATTCTGGATAAAACCCCTCCTTCAGTTACGTTTTTACCGCTGCCCTTCGAATCGTTCCAAATCGGAGAAACCGTCACCTTTACCTGGAGTGCATCGGACAGTTCCGGTATTGCCGCACAGGAACTTGCCTTGAAAGCCGGAACCAATGTGATCACCATTGCGACCCTTGATAGCGTCCAACGCAGTTTTACCTGGGACACCTCCCAAATTGATGCTGGACCCAATCTCCAACTGGTTCTGACAGTGCGTGACTCGGCTGGAAATGCAGCCGTGGCCAATAGCGCGTCCTTCGCGGCCCGGCCCAAACTGGCCCAGATTGTAACCGCTGCCAAATCGGCGACTCTGACCGGACTTGGATTCCGCAAAGATGTAACCAACGTGCTGGTGAATGGACTGGCTCTGGACCGAAATGTCATTACCGTGGATTCAGCCACCTCAATTACCCTGAAAGGGAAACCCAAGAAACTGCGGATTACCCCCGGAAGCAGTATTTCAGTTCAGGTCAACGGGGTTGAATCAAACGAGATCACGTTTCGTTGAAAGCCATGAACGAAACCACTCAATTGCTTCTGTTTACCCGCAGCCCGTTTGAGTCCGGAATTAAAACCCGGTTGGCGGAATGTTGCAGTGAGGCAGACCGAAAGGGTCTCTTGCATGCCTTTGTCTGGGACACGCTGGAATCCCTGCGGAACTCGCAACTCACGGACGACCATGCCATCCGGGTACTGACTGCATCCAACTGGCAACCAGACCCGCCCAGTGAACCATCGTCATTCCCCTTGCCAAGCTGGTTGGGACCGGCAGCTCTGAAGCTTCAGGCAGATGGGAACCTGGGGGAACGCCAAGTGGCAGGCATTCTGACAGCAGTACAAGACGGCTTCAGCCGAATCATCATCGTAGGCAGCGATAGCCCGACACTTAGCCCGCGCCACCTGCACCTTGCAGCCGAACGGTTGGCCCAGGCGGAACTGGTGGTCGGGCCGGCTGATGATGGAGGCTATTACCTCTTGGGGTTGAATCTCCGGCGCATCCAAGCCGGCGAGGGCGATCCGGAAACAAATCTCCGGCATTTATTTTTACACATCCACTGGAGCACCGATACGGTCTGCCAGAAACTGACTGCCAATGCCCAGGTGCTGGGTTGGCAGGCGCGGTTTCTGCCGGAACTGTATGATGTTGACACCTGCCGGGATTTGCAGCGACTGGCGCAGGACCTTCGGATTGCCCCTGGTACAGCCCCTCAAACAGCAGCCTTTTTGGAAAACCTGAGAGGCCCAAAGAAAGTACCGACAGCCCCCCGTCGCTTCAACCGGTGTCACTAAGCGGCTGCAATTTTCCCCACTCGCCTACAAAAGATTGACAGTCTGTCAGTTCCGCGCTATTGACAACCAACCTCAGCTTTTCAATTCACCCTACTACGATTCAGACCACACAGGAGCCGGCAATGTCACAACAACGACCGCTTACCATTCTCTGTCTGGCCAGCTATGAAAAAGGTCAGGAATTCATGCGGGAATGCAAACGGCAGGGATGCCGTGTTGTTCTCGTCACCTCGGAAAGCATTGCCAATGCCAATTGGCCGCGCGAAAGCATTGATGATTTTTTCCTCATGCCTGACGTGCAAAACAAATGGAATCGGAATGATGTCATTTACGGGGTCAGTTTTTTGGCTCGCCACCAGGTTTTTGACCGGATTGTGGCCCTGGACGACTTTGATGTCGAAACGGCAGCCGCCCTCCGCGAACACCTGCGCATTCCCGGCATGGGCGACACCACCGCCCGCTATTTCAGAGACAAACTGGCGATGCGGGTTAAAGCCAAGGACGGAGGCATTCGCGTTCCGGAGTTTGTCCACGTGCTGAACCATGAGAAACTCAAGGAATTTATGAGCCGGGTTCCGCCCCCGTGGGTTGTCAAACCCCGCTTTGAGGCTTCTGCCGTCGGTATCAAAAAAATCTCTTCACCCGACGAACTGTGGCCGATTTTGGACAAACTGGGAGACCGGCAGTCCTTCCACGTCATGGAACAGTTTATCGCCGGGGACGTCTTTCACGTGGATTCATTGATTACCGACAAGGAAGTGGTCTTTTCGATTGCCTCCAAGTATGGCCATCCGCCGATGACGGTCGCCCATGGCGGCGGAGTTTTCACCAGCCAGACCATGGTGCGCGGGTCGGAGGACGAACAGCGCCTCCTCCAGGCCAACCGGGATGTGATGCGAGGCCTGGGAATGGTTCGGGGCGTTTCCCATACGGAATTCATTAAAGGCCGGGATGATGGGGAATTCTATTTCCTGGAAACGGCTTCACGGGTTGGCGGAGCCAACATTGTGGAACTGGTCGAAGCCGCCACCGGATTCAATCTGTGGGCGGAATGGGCCAAAATTGAAATCACTCAGGGAACCGACGATTACCAGGTTCCGGACCACCATGAATACAATGCAGGACTCCTGATTTCGCTGGCCAAACAGGAACATCCAGACCTGAAAGCTTACAATGACCCGGAAATCTGGTGGCGTCTTTCCAAACAGTACCACGTCGGCTTGATTGTCCGCAGTGACGACCCGAACCGGGTTTCACATTTACTGGATGAATACAGTCGCCGGGTGCAACAGGACTTTCTGGCTGTGGCCCCGTTGCCGGAACGCCCGGTCTGCTAAATCCGTTGTCCATTTGCGATTTGCCATTTGCGAAATGGAAATCGGTTGATTTTCCTGTTTGGGATTTTCAAACCAAGTCGAGCCTTCCTCTCAAAAACATATTGCTGACCTCAGGTGGCAAATCGCAAATCGCAAATGACCAATGAAATCCTTCATGCCAAACCAGCCCTGGCCGCCAGTCCCTGAATTTGCTTCGGGAGGATGGCAGGCAACACCCGAACCAGCCGAAGGTGTTATTACCTGGAACATCAACACCACCTGCAATTACCGGTGTGGCTACTGCACCCAGCGGTTTCTGGACAACCGGACCCGCTGGGCTCAGGACACCGCCGCCTTTTTGCAGGCATTTGCCAGGCTGCCGGGGAAATGGGAAATCAAACTCTCAGGCGGGGAACCCTTTCTGCACCCAACCCTGCTGGAAATTGTCAGCGGTCTGGCCAGGATGGGGCATTTCGTCAGTGTTGTAACCAACTTCTCAGCATCGGAAGAACGGCTGCTGGATTTCCTCCAGGCCGCCAGCCGCCAGCTTCGGGTTTTTTCCGCCAGCCTGCACCTGGAATACATTGACACTGAAGCCAAACTGGAACAATTCATGGCCAAAGGGCTATTTGTCCAAAACCAACTGCCCCCCGGAGGGTCTTTCAACGTCACCTGTGTGGCCACCCAGACAGTCCTGCCCCAACTGGCCGGGTTGCAGCAACGTTTTGCCGAAGCGGGGCTTCGATTGAAGGTCCAGCCTGAAAAACAGGGGCGGGATGTGATTTCCTACACTGCGGAGGAAGCAACTCAATTGACGATGCTCGGCGGCCATAATGGCTTGGGTACGATTTCCCATCATTTCGCCAACCGGCCCTGCTGGGCCGGGGCCAAATCTTTCACCCTGGATGACCTGGGAAATGCCTGGCGCTGCTATCCGGCCCGCCGGTATCGGGCCCAATATCTGGGCAATTTTTTGACTGATTCCTTTCAACTTGCCCAAGGTCCCTCCCCCTGCCTGTATCAATATTGCAATTGCACCGTTCCCATTGAGCGGAACATGATGCCCCGCCACCGGGCTGAGGATTGAGGTCCGGGCAGGCGCACAAGCAACCAAGGATGACCTTATGCGATACACGACTTTTCGAAATTTAGCTATTGTGACCGGTCTGGCTCTCGTCATGGGAAGCTGTGGGGCCTGTTTTTATCTTTTTAATCGGAGCGAGAGCAAAAACCCGCCGCCAACCAGTACCCCGGTGGCGCAATCGGGGACCAGTTCCAGTTCCTCCTCCAGTTCTTCCTCCAGTTCCACCCCTCAATCATTTTCAGGCGGAACCTCCGGACTGACGGTCGGAGCAGATGGCCTGCGCCCAATGGACAAACAGATTTTGGAATTTTTGGCCAAGCCCGGTTCCGGTGATAAGGTCAAAGATGCCTTTCCCCGTGAAAGGTATAAAGTGAGTATCTATCGGGATGGCAGCGACCCTAATTGGTCCCGGATTAAGATTGATTACAACCGGAATGAAAAATGGGACGAAAAATGGACCCTTGAAGCCGGACAGCCCGCCAAACGGCAGGTCGCTTCCAAAGATGATGAGCAATATGATGTGGAGTATCGCTGGCGGGGAGGGAAGTGGGAGCCAAAAACCAAGTAAAAAGCGGCTGGTAAATGGTAAATGGTTTGAATCACCTCGAAACCGCCATTTACCATTTACCATTTACCATTTACAAACTGATGATTTCGGGTTCAGCCGGAGCTGGTTTAATCAGTGACGAAATCTCTTGGACAATACGCTGGGTGGCATCGGGCCGGCCCAGTCCGGCAGCCGCCTGTTTCATGGCAATATATTCATCAGGTGAGGCCAGCAGACGCTGCAAAATCGGCACAATATCGTTGACGCGGCGGAGCATGATGCCTGCCTGATGTTCTTCCAGCAGGTCACCGGTTCCGGCTTCCTGCGGCATGGGCGGGGTGATTCCATCCGCAATAATCGGCAGGTGCGAAGCCAGTGCCTCAAAGGTCGTCAGCCCCCCCAGTTTTGAAACCATCAGGCTGGAAGCACTCATCAACTGGTCCATCCGGTCAGTATATCCAATGACTTTGACCGGGAATTTGGACCGTTTGGCCACCTGTTGGGCGTCCTTCTCAAGCTGCTGGTTGCGACCAGCCAGAAAAATCAATTGCAGGTCCAGGTCGGCTTCGACCAGTGAGGAGTAAATTTTGGGGATATTGCCTCCCCCCACCCAACCGGCATTGACAAACAGGGTGAATTTTTCCGGGTCCAGCCCCAGTTCCAGTCGGGCAATCGCCGGGTCCCGTTCGCTGACATCCTGGAACTTGGGATGAATCGGCATTCCGCAAATGCGGATTTGATCTTCAGAAATGCCAAGCGAAAGCATTTCCTCTTTGGCTTTCTGGTGCGCCACAATGTAGAGGTTCACCTGGTCCCCACGCCAACCGCTCCATGAATTGCCGCACGGGTCGGTCACCACTGTCACCAACGGGATTTTACCGGTCAGTTTCAGTTCTTCCAAAATCCGCCCGATACAATATTGAATCATTGGGTGGACCGAAACGATGACGTTGGGGCAATGCCGGTCAATCAGTTGGGTAAAATATTTGTTGGCGTGTTTATAAACAATTGGCCAGCGGTCGGGATGAAACCGGTTGATGAACCAGTGATAGTGACGAACATACTTTTGTTGGTTTTTCAGCAGAAAATTATACAAACCGGCCATGCGGCGGGTCAGAGAATGGCTTTCTTCCAAAGCATGGGCAATGTGGACCAACGAGGCCACTCCACCAGCCACCTTTCCCACGCCTGCTTCGATGGCGCGGGCGGCACTGGTATGACCTCCGCCGGTATCCGAGGTCAGAATCAAAATTTTATTTGGCACAGTATGAAGATTCTCCTGAAAAGAAGTCGGAGGATGAGGACAGGCAACTATACGAAACCCTTTGGAAAAAACAAAGCAAAACAGGAAAAACTAGCGCTTGGGGATCAGGCTTTCCTGTTTTTTCACAACCAAACCCCTTGGACTTCAAATTTTGGTGCGGTGCCCACCCGCTTTTGCAAGGTTTCGAAGTCTTTGACATAAACCGTGTTGCCCAGGGAAGGGTTCTTTCCCGGAAGCTCGACCAGGGTGCGGGACCAGGGTTGATAGGTACATGGGCGAAAACCGCGACCACAGAGGTTCCGATGCAGAGCTTCTTCATCAAAACCATACCGGCCTCCGCTGCCGTTCAACTCCATAATCAAAGCCAACAGTTTGGGATGCGCCAAAGTTTCTGCGGCCCCCCGTATCACCTCGGTTTCAAATCCTTCAACGTCAATTTTGATGAGCGTTGGCCCTTCGCCTCCTAAAACAACGTCAAGTGCTTGAATATCCACCTGGATGGTTTTCAGACTTGTATCAGATTCGGGAATCACGTGGTTGACCGTATCCAGTTCCGCCGAAAACCGGAGGGTTCCAGGCTCCCCCCCGATTCCCAGATTGCAGGTCTGAACCCGGTTTTCCAAATGGTTCAATCGGATATTGTCAACCAGATGGGCAAAGGTTGAGGGCACCGGTTCCACTGCAACACACCGGGTCCCGACAGCTCCGGCGGCCAAAACGGAGTAGGTCCCCACATTTGCCCCAATATCCACGAACAGGTCTTCAGGGCGCAACGCATGCAAAACCAGGCTCATGTCCTCAAATTCGTGCAACCCGGCATAAATATTCCCGGTGGCCCCGGCCATGCCCGGTTGCACCAACAGGCGGGTCTGATTGACAAAAGGAACCACGGCTCCGCCAGGAAGCAGACGGCTCCCGATTTGCCAACCAAAATAGCGGCGCAGGGCCCTGCCTTTTTGTGACTGGTTCAGCGGCGCATTCAGAATATAGGACAACGTTCCAAACAATTGCCGGGCTTTGCCAAAGAAACTCATGGTTTGTAGGCTACAACCTCGATTTCCACCCGAACGTCACGAGGCAGACGGGCCACTTCAACCGTGGAACGGGCCGGCGGGTTCTGGCTGAAAAACCGGCCATAGACTTCATTCATGGCCTGGAATTCCCCCATATCTTTCAGAAAAACTGTCGTTTTAACCACATTGGCAAGCGTGCAACCGGCGGCTTCCAAAACGGCGGTGAGGTTGTTGAGCACCTGCTCGGTCTGAACGGCAATGTCCCCTGCGACAATCTGCATGGTCGCAGGGTCGAGGGCAATTTGACCGGCGGTGAACAGAAAGGGACCAGCCTGCACGGCCTGGACATAAGGGCCGATTGCCTGGGGGGCGTTTTCACTGTGGATGGTTGTGCGTGACATATTTCTTCCGTTTGGAGTTCCGCCTTGAGGCGGCTGTTTCGGAGTTCCGCCTGAGGCGGCTTCTTGAAAAAATGCTGAACTCACACAAAATTCAGCCCCCTCAAGGCGGAACTCTAAACTTATACAGTAGCTGCCCGACCGGAAATATCCTCCCGGTCGTCGTGGTCGGTATGGTTGGTGCTCACGGAAAAATCGTGGGCGTTGTCTTCGTTTTCGTCCTTTATCCGGTGTTCGAAAGCGGCTTTGATAAACGAGGAAAACAGCGGATGGGGGTCAAGCGGGCGGGATTGATATTCCGGATGGAACTGGCACCCGATAAACCACGGATGGTCACGCCGCTCTATCATTTCAATAAAACGGCCATCCGGTGATTTCCCCGAAAACCACAGACTGGCATCGGAAAGAGCCGTTTCATATTCGACATTAAATTCATAGCGGTGGCGATGACGCTCGGAAATTTCCTCCTGGCCATAAATGGCTGCCACTTTACTGCCTGATTCCAACCGGCAGGGATACGCCCCCAGACGCATGGTTCCCCCCATTTCCAGCACATTCACCAGGTCGCGCAGTTTGAAAAAGATGGGATGGGGCGTTTCCTGATTGAATTCGGTACTGTCGGCCTCCGGCATGTTACAGACGTTTCGGGCATGTTCGATACAGGCGCATTGCATTCCCAAACAAATCCCGAAAAACGGGGTTTTGGTTTTCCGGGCGTAGGAAATTGCCCGCAACATACCGGAAATCCCTCGCTTGCCAAAACCGCCCGGCACCAGTATCGCATCCAGGTCTTGCAGCTTTTCCTCCCAATTTTCATTGGGGCGTAAATCTTCCGCCTCAATCCAGCGAATGTTGACCTTGAGCCGATTGGCCACGCCGCCATGGGTCAGGGCCTCAATCAGACTTTTGTAGGAATCTCCCAGCCCTACGTACTTTCCGACAATGCCCACCGTAACGGAGTTATCCGGGTGCTTGATGATGTCCACCAGTTTGCGCCAGCGGCTGAGGTCCGGTTCCGCACACTCAATCCGCAACCGCTGGACAATCAGGTCATCCAGCTTTTCACGGGCAAAGTCGAGTGGGACTTCATACACCGTCGAAACGTCATTGGCCGTGATAACCGCATCTTCCGAGACATTGCAAAAAAGTGCGATTTTTTCCTTCAGGTCACGGGGCAGGTCGCGGTCGGTGCGACAGAGCAGAATGTCAGGCTGAATCCCGATTTCCAACAAATCCTTGACCGAATGCTGGGTTGGTTTGCTTTTCAGTTCTCCAGCCACACTGATGTAGGGCACCAGGGTCACATGCACAAACAAGGCGTTGTCGCGTCCAACCTGTTGGCGGAGTTGCCGGGTGGCTTCCAAAAATGGCAGCGACTCGATGTCCCCGACAGTCCCGCCAATTTCAACAATCGTCACATCCACCGACTTTGAAATTGCCAGGATGGCGTCCCGAATTTCATTGGTGATGTGGGGAATCACCTGCACGGTTTTACCCAGAAAATCGCCCCGCCGTTCTTTTTCAATTACGGAGAGGTAAATCCGTCCGGTGGTCCAGTTGTTGGCTCTGGTCATCCGGACTGAGGTAAACCGCTCGTAATGTCCCAGGTCGAGGTCAGTTTCCGCCCCGTCGTCGGTGACAAACACTTCGCCGTGCTGAAACGGCGACATGGTGCCGGGGTCCACATTGATGTATGGGTCAAACTTGAGTTGGGTTACACGTAACCCGCGCGCCTCCAGCAGGCACGCAATGGACGAAGCGGCAATCCCTTTTCCCAAAGAGGAAACCACACCGCCGGTCACAAAAATAAATTTCGACACAGGTCAAGCCTCCGAAACAGCGTCCAGCTCCAGTTCGGCTGCTGTAACCCAAACTATCGGCTGTCGGCTAAAAAATTATGCAACGTTTTTTGAATTCGAGCGTCTTAAAATTCCAAGAACCCGGTTCAGATTCCTGAACTTGTCAAACCATCAAAAAAACAAGCAAATAAAGTCGTGAATATGAAAGATCGTGTTATTTTGCGGGATGAAACCGCTGTTCTCGTCGAATCGCTCTTGGCCTCTTTACAATCCTGTTCCGATTTGGAAATTCGCAAAGAGCTCTCACAAAAACTTGTTCAAACCCTCGAAGAGCTGGAATCGCTTATCGAAAAAACCGCTCCCATGCTCGTCCACTGAAAAATTGAGAATTGAGAATCGTCACATGAGGTTTCCAACTGTTTTCTGTCAGCCGTCGGAATTCAAATCAGGTTCTCAATTCTCAATTCTCAATTCTTAACAGATTTCGCACCTTTTCCGCGTCTTCAGGAGTGTCCACTCCCGGTGCGGAATGTTCCACCGGTACAACCTTAATCCGGTGGCCATAATACAATGCCCGCAATTGTTCCAACGATTCCATTTTTTCCAGCGGAACCGGTGGCAACTGCGCCAGTTTCAAAAGCAGTTCCCGCCGATATACATACAGCCCGGTATGTTTGAACCATAACGGAACCTGCTGTGGCTGCCACTCCGCCAATGATTGGGGGTCACGTACAAAGGGAATCACCGAACGGGAGAAATACAAGGCAAACCCTGCCTGGTCGCACACCACTTTGACAATATTGGGATTGGCCGCCATTTCCGCTGCCGGAAGCGGCTCGCAGGTAGTGGACATTTCCACCGCCGGATTTTCCAATAACGGAGCAATCGCCGCATCAATCGTGGATGGAGCAATGAGCGGCTCGTCGCCTTGCAGGTTGACAATAATTTCCTCGGAAAGCCGGGCGGCAACCTCAGCCAGCCTATCGGTTCCGGTCGCATGGTTGGGGTCGGTCAACACCACTTCGCCGCCAAAATTCCGAACTGCTTTGACAATACGGTCGTCGTCCGTGGCCACAATCACCCGCTGCACATGCGTCGCCTGCCGGGCGCGCTCATACACCCTGTGAATCATGGTTTGGCCGCACAAATCCACCAGCGGCTTGCCGGGAAAACGACTGGACGCATACCGGGCCGGAATCAGTGCGACAACAGCAGGTTTTGCAAGGGTTTTGATTGTGAGGTGAGTATCCGTGTGTTCCACGGGGTTACACCTTAGCCCAGCTTCTGTCAGAAAAGCAACAGTCAGCCAATCACAAAGCAGGGCTTCCCCAACCAGTCACAAACCCGTATACTTGATCCCCCTTTCTGATTTTCGCCCAGAATATCCCCACAAGGAGCCTCTTCCATGAACCCGTTTCGGCGTCCTGGCGGTTTTTTTGAAATTGCACCCTATAGCGAAATTTTTGACGGCAGCCCGCTTGGGCAGGAGCGTTCGCGGCTGTGGAGGACCTATTTGCATGACGGACGTGGCTTTCTGGAGGTGCTCCATCTGTGGGCTGAATATCCTGCCTTTCGGGCCTTGGTTGAGCAAACCCGTTTGCCCAATCGCTTACAATCCATTTCCGGTGCCTGGCGGATTTGGGCAGCCCAAGCGCCAACCGAAGCCAGTGCCTTCATCAACGCCCAATCAAGTCACGTCTGGTCAACACTGGAGGCAACCGCCAAAACCACATTCCTGGCATTGACCCACGCCACTGCCAATGTCGGGTTGCTTGCGGAAGTTCAGACCATGACCCAGATTCGTGGAAACCTGATGGGTTCCGGCGCTCCGTTCCGGATGTATTGCCTGCTTGATACAGGTGCTCCGGCAGCAATCCAGAAAGTTTTCGGCAAATCCAGCAAAATCTGGAATTATTTTTACGAGCCCAATCACCCAATTTGCTATCGCCAGTCCCATACGGCTCCGGCCCTGGAAATATCCACCAGAGAGCAATCCACTAGCCTCAAGCGCCAGGACGGCACCATCCGGGGCTGGGAAGCCGACCTGTTGATTGATTACCGGGATGCGGCCTTTGCCCATATTTCACCGGATAATTTTGACATTACCGCCCTTTCGGGCAGCCAGGGGCATTACGATTTGCATGCTCAACGTTTTGGCGGCACCATCCCCGGCCTGATTCAATTCCGCCCGCTCCTTGGACTGACGCAACCGTCCATCGGCGCGACCGAAGAGGAATTCAACACCTTCAATGACAGCGGACTCAACATCCTCCCCGAAGCAATTCAGGAAGGGGAACCGCCGCCAATGCTGACAACGCTGCCATTGCGTGACCAGACCGAACCACCCACCGATATCTTGGACATCATCGAGTAACGCTCCTTGTGGCGAAATAAAACAAAAACGGCGCGGGAAGAATCTCCCACGCCGTTTCAGTTCTCTCACACAGGTTTATTAGTTTTGAATCACAAGAAGCAAAGGACCTTTGAACAGATTTGCCAGCCATTGGCTTGGTTCAGTAGCGGCGACGCCAGGGACCGTTTTGGTTGTTGCCATTGTTGGTATTGCGGCCATACCGGTCATCATAGCGGCCATTCCGGTTATACCGGTCATCGTTGCGGCCATTGCGGTCATAGCGGTCATCATAACGGCCATTGCGGTCATAGCGGTCATCGTAACGGCCATTGCGGCCATAGGCATTGCCATTGTTGCAACTGTCGTCACGGTAATACCCCCACTCGCGGGCATAGCTGTAATAGTTGGCATACCCATTTTGGTAACCGTCACGATAGGCATCACGAAAGCCTTTTTTGTAGTTGTCATCGTGAACCCAAGCCGGTTGGAAACCAACCAGACCATATTCATAAGCCTGGGTACGATAATTGGAGCGCAGTCCTTGAACACCGTCTTTGACGCCGTGTTTGAGGCCCATGTCGTAGCCGGTTTGGCGGCCTTGTTGACGAACCCAATCTTCGGTCGGACGGCCATAGCGCGTATCGTTAAAAATTTGGGCCGAGGCCGGAGTGGAAGTAAAGAAGATAAATCCCATCATAAACACGCCGCCGAGCAATGCGGTCATCCCCAGTTTTTGCAGTGTGCTTTTCATATTTGTCGCCTCCAAAAAAATTGTGAAGTTAATAGGACCGCGAGTTGGCTGCGGTGTGTTCCGTTGTTACGCACAATGCTAGTACAAACACTGTGCCAAAGGGTGTCAAGGCTCTGATTAAAAATGCTAAACAGTTGAAATAAAGGATTTTATACAAAACCATCGGCATTCAGCGAAGAGATTTTGGTTTGTCACTGTGGTTGCCCACAAACCAAAGGGTAGACCCACACAAACCAAATGGTGTAGTTTTCCGCCTTCCCCAAACACTTTGTCAGGAAAGTTTGAAGTTGTATGTCTGAAACAAGCCAAATGCTGGAAAATATTTTAGCGGGCGCACATCCCGGCCACGAAACATGGTCACAGTTGCTGCACCAGGCTCCGCTGGCCGAACTGCTGGCAGCAGCGGACCGCTTTCGCGCCCGATTACATCCGGACCAGGTGGTCACCTATGTCATTGACCGGAATGTCAATTACTCAAACGTCTGCACCTCGGTTTGCACCTTTTGCGCCTTTTACCGCCCGCCCGGTCATGAAGAAGGGTACGTCAACAGCTTCGAAACCATGTATCAAAAAGTCGAGGAAATGATTGAACTCGGCGGCAGCGGAGTCTTGATGCAAGGCGGTCTGCATCCGGATTTGCCATTGGAATGGTACGAAGACCTGTTACGGGAACTGAAAACCCGTTACGGTATTCATCTGCACTGTTTTTCCCCACCGGAGATTCTGAATTTCGCCCGGATTTCCAATCTTTCCTACGAACAGGTGCTTACCCGCCTGAAAGCTGCCGGACTGGATTCCATTCCGGGCGGAGGCGGGGAAATTCTGGTGGACGAAATCCGCAAACGCCGCCGGACCCAATGCACCGGCCAGGAATGGCTCGATGTGATGGAAGCCGCTCACAATCTGCACATCCCGACCACGGCCACGATGATGTATGGCATGGGCGAAACCGAAGCCCATCGCTGGGAACACTTGCGGATGCTGCGTGAGTTGCAGTCCCGCACCAATGGATTTATTTCCTTCATCCCCTGGACGCTCCAACCGGATTTTGTGCCGATTGGAAAGGTGTTTCCGGACCGACTGTCACCCGAAGAGTATTTGCGTTGGTTTGCCCTCTCGCGGCTTTATCTGGACAATATTCCGAATATGCAGGTTTCCTGGCTGACCCAGGGGTTTGACGTGGCCCGGCAGGCACTTCACGGCGGAGCCAACGACATGGGCAGCATCATGATTGAGGAAAATGTGGTATCGGCTGCCGGAGCCAAATATAAGGCGACCGAAGACACCTTGTTGGGCGTCATCCGGGCCGAGGGATTTATTCCGTGCAAACGGAACGCAGCCTACCGCCGCATTGAACAACCGGAACTGGTTGCTGTGTAGTTTTTCCACAAAGAACCAAAAGAGCCACGAAGAAGAAAAAGCAGAGTTTCTTGGTGGTTCTTTTGTTTTTCGGTGGATAAAAACCTGATTCCGTCAAGCCAAACCTCTTTTGTCTTGTTGTTTCCGGCAAATAAATTTAATCTTTTCCAACCAAGCACTATCCAGTATTACAGCCCATTTTTCGCTTAACACACATAACTCTTCTTTGCATGGAGTGCTTCCTTTTCGGTTGATTTCTTACAAGCCGGTGACAGTCTGAAACTCCATGCCTTGGATTTACCCCAAAGAAGGAGAACCCCAATGATTGCATCACGGTTTGGCGCAACAGCACTGGCCGCCTGCCTGGTTTTGCAGGGCAGTCTGGCAACCACTGTTTCGGCCTTTGCAGCACCTCCGCCAAAGTATTTTATGCAAACCACAACCGGCACCCTGCTCGGTATTGTGATTGACCAGCAAAGTAATGGAATCCTCAACGGCATTGTAAAATTCGTGAATACAGCCAACGGGTTGGCTCGCACGGCCCGCACGGATGCGACCGGAACCTACCGGTTTGATTTGGTCCCGCCGGGAATTTACGACATCACAGCCTCGGCTGAAGGGTTTCAACCGAATGCGATTTTGAGCTATGTGGTCGAAGTCAACCGGGAAAAACTGGTGAAGCCACCGCCCATCAAACTGCTGCCGGTCACTGCACCGCCAGCACCCACAACCACCACACCAGGAGCCACGCCCAGCAATCCAACCCAGGGTGTGCAGGCCAACGCTGCTGACATTGCCTTGCGGGGCAGTGCCACGGCTGAATTCATCACCGCTTTGCCACTTTCCGGAATTCGCAGCTTTGACACGTTTGCCCTGCTGATACCCGGTGTGGCTCCGGCCCCGGCGACCTATGGTGCAAACGGCCCCGGCATCGGTATCGGGGTGGGCACCGCCGGACAGTTTTCCGTCAACGGCAACCGCGCCCGCGCCAACAACTTCACGATTGACGGCTCGGACAACAACGACCAGGACGTGGGCGTGCGGCGGCAAGGCTTCACCTCTGCCATTCCCCAAACCGTTGAAAGCATCACTGAATTTCAAATGACCACACTGCTCGCCGACGCTGAAGCCGGACGCAACAACGGCGGGCAGGTCAACGTCGTCTCGAAATCCGGAGCGAACCTGTTTCACGGCGGCGTGCAGGATTTCCTGACCGGAAAAGCCCTGGTTGCCCGTGATTTCTTTGACTATGACCGGGGACCTGCGGGAGGGGAAAACTCTTTCACCCGCAACCAGTTCGGCGGGTCGCTTTCGGGTCCAATCATCAAAGACAAACTCCACTTCTTCAGTGCCTTTGAACAACAGAACATCAATGCGGCGCGGGAAAACCATTTTGCCGTGCCCTCCGTCGCCGAGCGAACCCAGGCGCTAAAATTTGCTCTGGCGAATCGGGTCAATGTGTCACCCGATAACCCTCAAGGCGAAGGAGTTAAATTGGGGCGTGAGGTACTTGGCCTCTTTCCATTACCGAACTTTTCAGGTGGTCCCTTTGGCGACAACACTTTCACTTCGGTACTTCCGGGATCGTCCAGAGGCACGCTTTTTTCCGCAAAACTGGACTATCAGTTCAAGCTATTTGGAAAGGATTCCAACCTTTTCACCCGTTACAACCTGACAGATGACAAAACCCGAATTCCTGCCGTTGCCAATGCGATAAATTCCTCAATTGAAGCACTGACACGCACACAAAATCTGGCATTTGAACTGGATACACAGGTGTCGGGCCGTGATTACAACCAGCTTCGGATTTCATCTGGACGGACAGCACTTGGTTTCAATGAAGTGCCAGGAAGTCCTTTTGTTTTCCAATCACAGCCTGGTAAAAGTGACCGAACCGGTGATGGCAGGCCTGATGGTGAAACTGGCTTGGTTGGACGGTTGGTGATTGCTCCTTTCAGCCCTATTGGAGTTGATCCGTTTACCTTCCCGCAGGGCCGAGCCAACAACACATTCCAATATGCCGACACGTTCATCATGACCCGTGGTCGGAACACCCTGAAATTTGGAGCCGATTTGCGGCGGGTCCAGTTCAACAGCTTTTTGGACCGGAATTACCGGACACAAATTGTTTTTGGACCAGGGGTTTCTTTGCCACCTAATGGAGGTTTTTCGATTAAGAATGGAGTTGATTTGGCAACAGCCGGGTTACCTTCAGACATTCTCCAGGCCCTGGCTCTCACCCCTGACAGCACCTTGGGATTGCGGTTTTGGGAAATGAACTTCTTTGCTCACAACAGTCTCAAACTCCACCCCAGGGTTTCACTTGAAGCCGGTATCCGCTACGAACGCAATACCGTTCCAACCGATGTCAACAATCGAATTGAAAACGCTCTAAAGCTCAAGAAAAGTGATTTTCCTTTTGCGCCCCAGGATGTGGAGTTTGTTCAACCCTTTTTTGATACTCTGGATGCCCAAAATCAAGTTCTGGGCGGGCGAACCAAAATCTACGATGGCGATGGAAACAACTTTGCCCCAAGGGTAGGTGTAGCCTGGGACATTTTCGGAGATGGAAAAACTTCCTTGCGCGGCGGGTACGGAGTATTTTATGACCCGATCATTGGAAATGTAGTCAGCCAATCACGTAATGTCTTTCCAACCTTCCTCCCCACTAACTTTGGGGTTGGTGTTACTGGCGATGGATTGCTTTTAGGAAACCCAGCTTTCATTACACTGGGTGCCCCGGTCAGAGCCCGTTTGATTGCACCAGGAACCCTCAATACACTCGGTTTTGGTTTGAACGACTTTGCTTCCAATTTTGGGCAATTTGTGACTGCCAATGGCTTCCATATTGGCTTTACTTTGCCTCAAAAGAATTTCAGACAAGCCTATGTACATCAGTTCTCATTGGCTTTTGAGAAGGCTCTGCTTGACAAGTATGTCCTTGGAATCAGCTATGTCGGCACCTTGGGGCGTAAGTTGATTCGGTTCACAACCCCAAATGGCGGATCATTTTCTCCTTTGGCTGTTTTGGGAACCGGAAATAATCGAGCAGTCGTCCGAACTTTGTTTGGGTCAGATCCCAAAGGGTTGGGGGGTGTCCGCCCAATTCCGCAACTTGGGGCCACTACTATTTTCGAAGGCGCAGCGGAGTCCAACTACCACTCACTTCAGGCATCGCTTACCCGGCGCTTTACTTCAGGTCTGGGATTTCAGATGGCTTATACCTACAGCCACGCGATTGACGACGTATCGGATGTGTTTGATACAGCAGGGGGTTATGCTTTGGCACAAGATGAACTGGGCGGGGCAGCCGGCCAGCGCAACGAACGAGGCAACGCCGCTTTTGACGTACGGCACCGCTTTACGACCGGATGGCAGTATGACTTGCCATTCTGGAAGGAAAACAAAATCCTGGGTGGATATACACTTTCAGGCATTGTCACCTTGCAAACAGGGCAGCCTTATACGGTCAACAGTGCTCTCGACATCAACGTGGATGGGAACTTAACCGACCGTTTGAACTCCACTCAAGGATTAATTTTTTCAGATAGTGGGAGAACCCGAATCACCCTTGCCCCTGGTACGGATCCATTCTCATTGCTGGCCTTTAACCGGGCAGCCCCCAACCCGTTCCGGGCCCCGCTCAATGGCAGTGTCGGACGTAACACCTTCCGCGCCGCCGGGATTGCCTCGGTGGATTTGGCGCTCAACAAACAGTTCAGATTCACGGACACACAAGCGTTCAGCGTCCGGATGGAAGTCTTTAACCTCTTTAACCGGACCCATTTCGGCATTCCGGTCCGGGTGCTCGAAGCTCCGGGCTTTGGTTCCTCGGTCAACACGACCGTTTCTCCGCGCACGGTGCAGTTTGCGCTGAAATACACCTTTTAGGGAGGACTGAGGACTGAGGACTGAGGACTGACTTCAAATCATCAATGCAGGTCAACAGCCAATTGTGCCTGTCGTGAAAAACTCAGTCCCCAGTTCTCAGCCCTCAGTCCTAAAAAGTATGCACGTTGTATCGCAGACCCCACCCACCCGTTGTGAAATCTGCCATCAGGCGGATTGTTTTGACCCAGCCACCAATTTCTGTTCGCGTTGCGCCAGCATCCCGGCTTCCGTCCTGCGTGGAGCACGTTCCTTTCCGGTCAGTGCCAAGGAAATACGCCGCCGCTGCCGTACGGCTCTGCGCTTTGGCAGGGAACTCCTGCTCCCATTGGCAGCCTGGGCGTTGTTTCCCATGTGGCCCTCCACGATTTTGTGGGCTTTGGTGGTCGTTCGTATGGCGTGGCTGTCGGCAAAGGGTATTTCCCGTTTGGCCCGGCGGAGCCGATTGGTGTTTGGACTTTCTCTGGCGGCTTTGTCCTGCGGGATGCTGCTCACGGTTGTGGGATTTCATCATCTGCTGAATTTTCAACTGCTCGAAGCGACCAGACGAGGTGATGTTTTGTCTGTGAAGGTGGCTCTTTGGTGTGGGGCTGACATCAATGCCGGACATTACTACGGTATTGTACCCTGGCTGCAACTTCGCCATGCACGACCGGATGAGGATTGGGGTCTTTGGATTGAACCCAACGATGCAACAGCCATGCAGCAGGTCTACGGCGGACGGACTTCCTTAATGATAGCAGTCGAAACCGGAGACGCCCGGTTGATTGGCTTATTCATTGAAAAACATGCCAACCTCGAAGCCAAAGATTTTTATGGGCGGACGGCCCTCATGAAAGCGATTGGCCGGAATCGCCCGGACCTTGCCACCATGCTCCTCAACAATGGTGCGGATGTGAACGCCCAATCCCCCCAGGGTAAAACCGCGCTCATGATTGCCGCCATGCAAGGCAATCAGGAACTGGTAAATTTCCTTTTGCGCTATGGGGCAAACCCAAGTCTGAGGGACAATGAGGGAAAGGACTATCAATTGCTTTCCCGTGCTTCGGTTGGCATGAACCCAAGCGGCAACCATCGCTGACTTTTATGTGCCCTCCAGAACTTCCATTTCCTTAACCGACAATCAAGTGAATTACATTTCTATGTCCCCTCTTCCAAAGTGTTGGCTAAAACTTCACCATCAACCCGGTTTATTTTTTTTGATACTTTCTTGTGTGGGGTTGTCCCCGGTTTTTTCCAGGACTGCCTGCCCCCCCTCAACCGTTCTTGCCAAAACCAGGAACCAAGCCACTGCCCCAAGTCAACCACTGGTACTGGAGTTGGATAAACCGGTTGAACGAGAGTTGAAGGGTAGGGAGACTCAAACCTTCGCGGTTGTCCTCAAGTCAGGCCAGTATGTTCATTTTAAACTGGAAGAAAATGGCATCAATGCAGGGCTGAGACTCATTTTTCCAAGTTCAGGCCCAACCAGAGAATTTGACACCTTCGAATCGGTTAAGGGAGGCGAGAATGTATACCTTCTGGTTGAAACCGAAGGTGTCTATCAAGTTGAAGTATTCTCCAGTTTTCCGGCTGAGTTTACTGGTCGCTACCGATTAGTGGGGGAGTCCCGAACACCATCAAAGGCTGACTTGCAATTAGCCGCTGCCCGGAAACTGGGGGATGAAGGCTATGACCTGATGAACCTTCAAACAAAAGAAGGGAGCTTTCAGGCCATCGAAAAATTTTTAGCTGCACAGGTCCTGTTTCATGAAAACGGGGACAAACATCTGGCAGGATGGTTTCTTAACATGGCGGGATTCGTTCATTCCAGTTCGCTGGGTGATCGGCAAAAGGGAATGGATTTATACCAAAAAGGGTTGGCTGAGGCGCGCTCCATCAATGATGATTACATTGAGGCCATGTCGTTGCACAATCTTGGCTCGACGATTATGAACCTGGGAAACCCTCGAAAGGGCCTGGAGTTTTTTCAAGATGCAAACCGGATACGAAGAAAAATCAGGGACCTTGCCGGAGAAATATTAAGTATACAGGCCATAGGGCGAACCTATAACCTCCTCGGCGAGCATGAAAAGTCTATTGAATACCACAAACAAACACTGGAGTTTGGCCACAACCAAAAAGAGTATGAGATCGAAGTCAATTCACTCCTGAATTTGGGGTTGACCCATAACCTGCTGGGGGCCAATCAAAAAGCGCTGGAATATTACCAACAGGCTCTCCACTTGGCCCAAACCAAACCGGACAAGTTGTCGGAAGGAAAAGTATTGAACAATATCGGCGGTATTTACCTCCTTTTGGGTCATTATGAGTCAGCTATCGAATACTTTTCCAAAGCACAAAAAATCTGGCAGCCTATCGGCAATCGGTCGTTGTTTGCCAATTCACTGGATAATCTCGGCAACTGCTATCTGGGCCTGCAAAACCCGGTGAAGGGCTTGGAATATTTCACCCAATCTCTTGAAATCCGTCAGTCACTGCGTGACCAAATAGGAATGGCCACCACCTTGAAGAAAATCGGGCATGTCTTTTTTATGAAGAAAGATTTTGCCAAGGCTGGCGAATACTATAAGAAGGGGTTGGCTTTGGACCGAGAGGTCGGTAATCGGCAGGAAGAGGCTAACGCTTTGGTCAGCCTGGGCAATATCGAATTGGAAACCGAACATTTTGAGGCTGCTACTGACCTTTACGAAAAAGCCTTGTCAATTCAAAAAGAATTAAACGACCGGGTTCGGCAAACCGTCACTTATTATTCCTTAGCCAAAACCGCGGTGTCGCAGCGGGACTTCCGAAAGGCTCAAGAATCCATTGAAAATGCCTTGCGGTTGGCTGAAAACGTTCGCTCCCAAGTGGCTGTTACTGAACTTCGTACTACTTATTTTGCCCAATATCGGCAGTATTACGACCTCTACATCAACATCCTCATGGAGTTGCACAAACGGGAGCCAACAGCTTCATTTGCTGCGGAAGCATTAGCCATCAGCGAACAGGCACGTGCCCGGACCTTGGTGGAACTGCTTTCGGAAGCCCGGTCAGACTATCGTCAGGGTGTGCAGTCCGATCTGATTGAACGGGAAACCAGCCTCCGTAATCGAGTAAATGCAAAGGCTGACTTGATGTTGAGATTGAAGGCCACCAACGGAAACCCGACCCAAGTTGAGGAATTTGAAAAGGAGATCACCACACTCACCAGGGAACTGGAACAAACTCGTGCTGAAATCCGTCAAAAGAGTCCACGGTATGCAACCCTCACCCAGCCACAGCCTTTAACTGTTTCTGAAATTCAAAAATTGCTTGACCCTGACACAATTCTGCTTGAGTACGCTCTGGGCGAAAAACAAAGCTACCTTTGGGCTGTCACCGATCAAGCACTGACCAGCTATCAATTGCCTGAAATTTCGAAGATTGAAGCGCAGGCACGGAAAGTCTATGAATGTTTGACCCTCCCTAACACAATCGAACCGCAACCAAGGCAGTCTGTTGCCCAACGCAATCAGGAAGATGAAGCAGCCGAGGCAGCCTACCGGGCGGCGGCGGCCCAATTGAGCGAAACCATACTTGGCCCGGTTGCCGATAAGTTGGGGAAGAAACGTTTGATTGTCATCGGTGACGGAGCTTTGCAATATATCCCATTCGGGGCATTACCTAAACCGCAGAATTCAGGGAAGGAGAATCCTCACAACCTCAATGTAAAAAACAAACCGGAGATGAACTTCCTTGTGCTGGAGCATGAAATTGTCAATTTGCCTTCAGCTTCCACCTTGGTAGTTCAGCGAAGGGAATTCGCTGGGAGAAAACCAGCAGAAAAACAACTCGCGATTTTGGCAGATCCGGTTTTCCAATCAAATGACCCACGACTGGCAACTGCTGCCAGCAATAAAGCCGCCACTCCCAAAGGTAGTAGCAACCGTTCCACCCCAAACAAGGCCGGAAGCCCTGCCTCCGAATGGCCTGACAGGATTGATTTAACAGAAACAAAACTCCGCCAATCAGCTCAGGAAACGCGGCTTTCCGGAACTGAAATCGGGCTCCCGCGGTTGGTTTTTTCGCGCCGGGAAGCACAAGCCATTGCCTCCCTCTTTCCCACGAACCAGACTAAATCAGCTTTGGATTGGGCGGCAAACCGCAAACTGGTGACGGCTGATGACGTTTCCCAATATAGAATCATTCACTTTGCCACCCATGGCCTGCTGAACAGCCAACACCCGGAACTTTCGGGGCTGGTCCTGTCATTGGTGGATGAACGAGGGGACCCACAAAACGGATTTGTATTGATGACAGATGTGTTTGATTTGAAACTGTCAGCAGATTTGGTTGTTCTTTCGGCCTGTCAAACAGGATTGGGTAAAGAAATTCGCGGAGAAGGGTTACAGGGGCTGGCACGCGGATTTATGTATGCCGGTGCAGAACGGGTGGTCGTCAGCCTCTGGAATGTCAACGACCGGGCAACGGCGGAACTCATGAGCCGGTTTTACCAAAACATGCTCACCGGAAAACAACGTCCGGCAGCAGCTTTGCGGGCTGCCCAGGTGGAAATGTTACACAGCAACCGCTGGAAATCACCGTTTTACTGGGCACCTTTTGTTTTGCAGGGCGAGTGGCGGTAAGCCAATTGAGCAGAAAAAGAGCCCGGACCCGATTGGCCGGGCTCCAGACTTTGTTATTGGGGTTGCTTTTCTTCGACTCTCGCCTGTTTTTCCTGCCACAATTTCTGCGCCTGTCTGGCCATTTCAAGAAATTCACCCCGCAGGCCCTGGGGGTCATATCCGCGACCGGCTTCGGCCAGTTTCAAAACTGTATCCAGGTTGGCCGAACCGGCTTGTTTTGACTCCCGCAGGAGCATGCCAAACTCGGCGACCGCAGCGGCAAATTTGAAATCAGCGGATGCAGATGCAAAGGTCTTGCCATTATCGGTGACGGGAATTTCCAAAAGCTGGCTTTTACGCTCAGAGGGTTGTTTGTACCGGAGCTTGAGAGTCAGCAGTTCCGGACTGACTTTGGCGTGTTTCGGGGACGATTCCTTTTGGTATTTCAGCTTGTCCACCTTGGGAAGTTCTATTTTGACACCTGCCGGAACCACTTCATACAGGGCGGTGACCCGGTGTCCGGCTCCAATGTCACCGGCGTCCTTGGCGTCGTCGTTGAAATCCTCTGCTGCCAGCATGCGGTTTTCATAGCCAATCAGGCGATAGGCCGTTACCTGTGCCGGATTGAATTCGATTTGAATTTTGACATCCTTGGCAATGGTCTGAAGCGTCCCGCTCATCTGCTCGACCAAAACCTTGCGGGCTTCCTTTAACCGGTCAATGTAGGCGTAATTGCCATTGCCCTTGTCAGCCAGTTTTTCCATGGTCGAATCCTTGTAATTGCCCATGCCAAAACCCAGCACCGTCAGAAACACACCGGTTTTGGCTTTCTTCTCAATTAACCGGGTCAAGGCACCCTGGTCGGTGATGCCGACGTTGAAGTCACCATCCGTCGCCAGAATCACCCGGTTGATTCCCCCTTTGACAAAATGTTCCTGTGCCTGCTGGTAGGCCAGTTCAATTCCTTCCGCGCCATTGGTTGAGCCCCCCGGAGAAAGGTCCTCGATGGCTTTCAAAATCACTTCCTGCCTGTCACCGGTTGTGGGGGGAAGCACCAAACCCGAAGCCCCCGCATAGACGACAATCGAAACCCGGTCCCGGGCGTCCAACTGCTCAACCAGTAACCGGAGGGACTCCTTGACCAGCGGCAGCTTGTTTTCCTCGTCCATTGAACCCGAAACATCCAGCAAAAACACCAGATTACTGGGCGGTCGTTTGGAAATTTGAATCTCCTTTCCCCGCAAACCGACCCGGACCAACCGGTGTTCAGTCTTCCAGGGACACTCGGCGACTTCGACACTGGCGGAAAAAGCCTCGTGGGGTTTGGGTTCGGGATAGTCGTAAGTGAAATAATTCATCATTTCCTCTATCCGGACCGCATCCGCCGGGGGCAGTGTGTTGTTGCTTATAAATCGGCGCAGATTGCTGTAGGAAGCCGTATCCACATCAATCGAAAAGGTTGAAAGTGGGTTGACTTTGGCCGCCAGAAAGGGATTTTCCTCAATCCGGTCGTAACTTTCCGTATTCATCGGAGGGTTTGCGGCCTGCACCCGTGCCAACTGAGCGGACTTGGTTTTTCGTTTTCGCGGTTTGCCTGCTATGAGCACCCCCGAACTGGCACGTTGGCCGATTACTATGGTCCGGTTTGAAACCGCTTCCCCCAAAACCTCCACAACATCGGTGGCACTGCCAGGGTACAGTTTGGATGTCTGTTGAAAGATTTGTCCAGGTTCGACTTTTACCCCTTCCATCACCAGTTTTTGAAACCCTGGCGCGTCAACCGCGATTTGGTAACTTCCGGGTGGAAGGTTGGGGAAAGTATAATTTCCATTTTGGTCGGTGGTGGCAGACCGCTGGACTCCGGTAGCCTCATTTTTTACCGTGACGGTGGCACCGGCAATCACAGCTCCGGTCGTATCCAGTATCTGCCCGGAGATAACGCCGGTTGCTGCCTGCATGTGAGCCAATGAATTGGTAAACAGGGTCGTTCCCAACAGGAACGCCAAAATTCCAAGCCAAGCAGTTTGTCTTTTCATCGGTTTTGTCCTCCGCCAATCTGGAGAACAAGCCCCGTGCCAATGCATTTGTGGAAGAATTTTATTCAGGTCTGGCAACAACTTAACAAAATTTCTGAGATTGTGGGTAATCAGTCAGAAATCCAATTTTTTGAAAAAACAGGCAGCGAAATTCAGAAATCTGGTTGAAAGGTGGAAAACCAAAGGTTCAGAGGGTGTTTTCAAAAATCAACGGTGAGGGTTGTCGCACATCGCCCCATTGCTCGCGCCGTTTGATTTCTTCCAACACCAGGAACAATCCATCGCCAGTCGGGTTTTCACTAAACATCGGAACCTGAATCAGATTGGCCGGATTACGACTGGCGGTGGTGGGGTCATCATCCACCATCAAAATCCGGGAAATCGGGAAGGGAATCATGCGCAAATCCTTGATAGGAATCACTTCATGGGTGTCATCGGAACCAGCCAAGTCGCAATGCATGCGGCTCCAGACAAACCGGAGTTTTTCCACCTGAAACAATCGCTCGGCTAAAGCATGGACATAATCAGCTTTTGCACTGGACCAAATGCCCACCTCAAAATGTTCCTGGCAATAGGCAATCAATTCCCGCGCTCCGGGCCGCACCCACACCCGAAAACAGGTTTCCTCCAGGTGAAATCGGAAATCCTCGGCGCTTGGGTAGAATGAGTGCGAAACCAGCCGGCGGGTGATGACCAGGGTTTCATCCAAATCAAAAACAATGAGCATGGTTTGATATCATGTGTGGTTGGCCTGTCATCCCCGGAACTCTGGAACACCAGCCAACCGTCAGTGGTTTGGGGAGGATTCAAGAGGCTCCAGATTGGCTAGGGGCAAAACAAGGGAAAAAGCGGACCCGACCCCTTCCGAGCTTTGGACCTGAACATTGCCTCCATGGGCAGCCACGATTCTTTGGACAATAGCCAACCCCAAACCGGTTCCCAATTGCCGGGAACGTTGCCGTGCCTGGTAATACGGATTGAATAAATAGGGCAGGTATTTGGCCGGAATGCCGGGGCCGTTGTCAATTACGCTGATTTTCAGAAACTGGCGGCCATGCTCAAGCTGCGTGCCTTCCACCAACCCGATTTCGACCCGAATTTTCCCTTGTTCCGAGGTGAATTTGATGGCATTGGTCAGAAGATTCTGGAGTGCCCGCGATATTTTGACCGGGTCCACTAAAATCTGAGGCAACCAGGAGTCTTTCAGACATCCCAGACTGATTTCTTTTTTGTGGGCGAGCAGTTCAACCTTTTCGAAGGCATCATCAACGATTTCCAACGGGTGGACCAGAAGCAGGTCAAGCTGCATGGCACCCGCCTCCGCTTTTGAAAAATCAAGTATTTCGTTGACCAGGGTGATGATATTGTCCACGGTTTCCCGGCTGCGCGTAAAAAGTTCCCCCAAGTCCTCATCCAACAGGTCCAGGCTTTCGGCCTTGGCAGATAAAATCTCAAGAGAACCAATCACCACCGAAAGAGGCGACCGGATGTCATGCACCAGGACTGCCGTAAATTCTTCGCGCTGGCGGGCCAGTTCCTCCAGTTTCGACACATTTTCCTGAAGTTGCCGGTTTCGCTCCTGGACCACCCGATACAGGCGGGCGTGTTCCAGAGCAATTCCGGTCTGGGTGGCCAGGCTTTCCAGAAACGCAATTTCCTCATCGGTCCAATGTCGGACCTGGCCACACTGATGTAGTGCCAAGCCGAACAACCGTTCCTCTATTTCGTGATTGGTTCCCACGATAATTGGGACGGCTACAATTGATTTTAACCGAAGGGGTTCGGGCAATTGGTTCAGGGCCTCAAGGTCCGGCAAGGCACTCAGGTCCGGAATCTGGCCCGATTGGCGTTTTTTCAGGACTTTCAAGGAAAACGGAGCCGCATCGGCTGCAAGGATAATTGAAGCCACCGAAGGGATACCGGAAGAAACAGCCTCGGTTCGGACCGAAATCTGCTGAGTGGGTTCATCCAACTGAAAAATGACCGCCCGACTGGCATCACAGACCTTGCGGACTTCTTCGACCGTAGCACTGAGAATGGCGTCAATATCGAGAGAACTGCGGATTTGCGCGGCGGCACGCCGCAAGAGCGCCTCCCGTTCGGCTTTTTCAGCCAACTGGCGCTTGAGTTCGTAGACGCGCATGGCGCTCCGGACCCGTGCCGTAAGCTCGCGGGGTTCGCAGGGTTTGACCAGGTAATCGTCCGCCCCGGATTCAAGGCCCGAAATTTTGTCGTTGAGTTCACCTTTGGCCGAAACCATGATGATCTGGCTATGGTCAAATTTCGGATTCTCTCGCAACAGGCGGCAAACTTCGGGACCATCCAACACCGGCATCATCCAATCCAACAGGATGACCGCCGGCGAGACCTGTTCCGCAACTTCAAGTGCGGCTCCGCCATCCCCAGCCTGTTCAACCAGATAACCGGCTCTGGTCAAAACCCGGCGGGCAATCAGACGAAACCCTGCATCATCGTCAACAACCAGAACTTTGGGGGGGGTAGGGAGCACGAGGGGTTCCGGGTTCCGGGTTCCGGGTTCCGGGTTCCGGGTTCCGGGTTTTGAATCTTGCAAAGCAGGGTGCCAACCAATCACTTGGTCGGCCTTGCCTCAAAGACCTGAAACCCGGAGCCGGAACCCGGCACCTGGAACCCTATAAATTGATTGAATGGTTTTTGTTGCGCGACACTTCAGCCATCTTGGCCTTAAAGTCAAGAATTTCCTGCTGGAGGTCTTTGTTGTTGATGGCAACAATCTGGGCAGCCAGAATCCCTGCGTTTTTGGCTCCGCCGATAGCCACAGTGGCAACCGGTACCCCAGTCGGCATCTGGACAATTGAGAGCAGCGAATCCAATCCATTCAATGATTTACTGAGAATCGGAACACCAATGACCGGCAACGGGGTGAGTGATGCCACCATGCCCGGCAAATGGGCCGCCCCACCGGCTCCGGCAATAATCACCCGCAACCCGCGCATGTGGGCGGTTTCGGCATACATAAACATGTCGCGCGGGGTGCGGTGCGCTGAAACAATGCGCAACTCGTAACTGATGCCAAATTCCTGTAACACCGTCACAACATCTTTCATGGTGGGCAGGTCGGAATCACTGCCCATAATCACTCCAACTAAAGGAAATGACTCTTTCGGTTCCATAGGCGCTCCCTCTTTCGGTGAATGGTTCAAAGGACTTGCAAGGACTGCGGATGGGTACCACGGGTTCCATCGCTGGCCTGTCAGGTGCGCCCTGAACCACAGGGCGGTGTTTCCCGCCTTTTTTTACCTTCCTTCAAATCGAAATCAGCCGGGCAGCCCGCAGGGCGACTTCACGGGCTTCGGCAACACTGTTTCCCACGGCGGTGACATGGCCCATTTTGCGTCCCGGACGGGACCGCTTTTTGCCATAAATATGAATATTGGCACCAGGTACGGTCAAAGCATCCTGTAACCCTTTGGGTTGTGCAGGTCCGTCGGTGGAGCCTAAAATATTGACCATGACCGCAGCCGGTGCAACCAAATCGGAACAACCCAGGGGCAATCCCAAAATGGCCCGGACATGGTTTTCGAATTGCGAAGTGTAGCATCCTTCTATCGAAAAATGACCGGAATTATGTGGACGCGGGGCAATTTCGTTAATCAGCAAATCACCGTCGGTCAACAGGAACATTTCAATGCCAAAAATTCCCACTCCGTCGAGACTGGTCATAATCCGGCGACCCAGTTCGGCGGCCCGTTTGTTTGAGACCGCAGAAATGGCAGCCGGGGCCAGGACGGTATGGCACATGTGGGCATGTTGAATGGTTTCCACCACCGGATAGGCCATCTCCTCACCGTTTTTCGAACGGGCCACCATGATGGCCAGTTCCTTGGTGAAAGGCACAAATTCCTCGACCATCAAGGGGCTGTCGCGCCGAGTGAGTTTGCGAAAGGCTGGCCCGATGTCCTCAATCGTACGGAGCAGTTCATTGCCATAGCCGTCATACCCATTGCGCCGGGCTTTGAGCATAAGAGGCCAGCCAAACTGTTCGGCACATTCCAGCACTTCGGCTTCGGAATCAACGGCGGCAAACCGGGGAACCGGCAGTCCGGCCCGCTTGAGAGCGGTTTTCTGCAGGAACTTGTCCTGAATGGTCGCCAGGGTTTTGGAAGACGGGTAAACCGGTACGCCCAGTCCTTCGAGATAACTTAAATTCTCGGCGTCAACAAATTCGTTTTCCAAGGTGACAACCTGGACTTCTTTGGCAAATTCATCCAGTAAATGCCGGTCTGACCAGTCACCAATCCAGGTGTGTGAAGTCAGATGTGTGGCAGGGCTTTCAGGTTCACGTTCAACAATGCCAATTTGCAAACCAAGTCGAAAGGCGGCATAGGCTGTCATGCGTGCCAATTGCCCGCCGCCCAGGATTCCAATTCGTGTCGTCATGATGAAAGTTTTGGTATTCGAAAGAAAATCAGGTGTTGTTTATTTCACCATTGGGGTATAGGCCCCACAGGTGAATGGTGCACCCAACCGGGAAGCCCCAACCGGAAATCCTCGAACACGCTGCATTCCATTTTCTGAAAGATTGCAAGAATAGCGCAAGATATGAAATATATAGCAACCCTCGTCCATCCGTGAATGGTAAATGGTCAATGGTGGGTTAAACCCCAAATCTTGATTGATTACCGTTGCGCCGGGCTGGCTTTCCGAGGGCAATCAGTGACAGATGACAGATGACAGGAAAAGAAAAAGAGGGGAAGCACCCTGATATTTTCACACCCGTCGCCCACCACTTGTCACTTGTCACTTCGTTAGTACAATCGGCATGGTCACCAAAAGTCAACATGCGCCCTTCTTTTTTTCTGCTTCAGTATCGGTTTCACCCTGAAATTCGGTGGCTTGCAGGAAGGTCCATACCATCCCAGTGGTGGCCTGTTCTTATATTCTTGTGAAAATTTTTTGTGAGGAGCTTGTATGCCAACCAGTCGCCATCGTCACTCAACCAGAAAAAAACACAGTGCGGCCCGGGCCATTAAACAATCGCCCTTTGCGGAACGGCAGGCCGAATTACGCGCCGAGGCCGAATCGGTCACGAGTCAAACGGGTGAAACCATAACCAGTTCCAGTAGCGGCCCGAATTGGCTGGTGCTGGGTGTGGTGGCCTTTGTGCTGGTCGCCGCCGTTCTGTTTTACACCCGCAGCAATTCCAGTTCGCCTCAGCCGGCTCCGGCGGCGGCCACCACGAACCAAACGACTCCCCCCCCTCCGGCCAACCCTGAAGTCAAAACCGCCAACCCAACTCCAACTCCGACCACTCCGGCGGCTGGCCTCAAAGTCGAAGATGTCAAGGTGGGAACCGGGACCGAAGCCACCACAGGGAAAAGCGTTACGGTTCACTACACTGGCACCCTGACCGACGGCACCAAATTTGACAGCTCATTGGATTCGAAACAGCCTTTGACCTTTACCCTCGGCACCAACGGCATTATTCAAGGTTGGAATCAGGGAATCCTGGGCATGAAAGTTGGCGGCAAACGGAAACTTGTGATTCCGCCTGACCTGGCTTATGGAGCCCAAGGCCGGGGCCCCAAGATTCCCCCCCATGCCACGCTGAACTTTGATATCGAATTGCTGGATGTCAAATAAACTCATGTGCGATTTGCCATTTGCCATTTGCCATTTGCCATTTGCCATTTGCAAAAGCTGTTGACTGGTGATTGTGTTTGGTCAACCTAAACAGTCTGGAAACAGGCGGGAACAACTCAGTTTGCTTTCAAATGGCAAATGGCAATTCGTAAATCGAAAATGCACTGAAAGAGGTCCCCATGGAACGTCAGCACATTGCCAAAAACGAACTGGTCGCCTGGGTCGGAGACAACATTCAGACCGTTTTGCTGGGACTGGTGGGCGGTTTGTATCCCCCGCCTTCACCCACGACGCTTTCCTTTCGGGTACCGAAATTTCGCGTTGTCGGACGCAATATTAATTTGGGTGGCGATTGGGGCACCATTGACCTCCTGGTTCTCGACCAGCGGAACACATCCTTTGTGGTCCAGGTCTGCCAGGACACCGTCACAGCCCCCGATGTGTTGCAGGGAATCAGATTGAGCGGTCTGTTACGGCATTTCCTGACCGAAACCTTGCATTCCCATTTGAAGCAATTCCAACAAAATATCCCGGAAGAAAAAACCAATTTGGCCCAGATTATCGAAAGTTTCGAAGAAGTGATGAAGGACCGGTGGCAGGCCACCTCTGTCTTTCCGGTTTTGCTGGGCCAAAAAATTGACCCCGAAGCCCTGACCCTGGTCAGCAGCCTGAATACCTTTGCTGTGCCCCACCAATCGGTTGCCAAAACAGCCAGCCTGATTTTTATGGCAACCTGGGCACCATCCAGTCTGACGGCTGGTGGCACCACCCCGGAAGCTGAACCACTTGACCTGGAAATCTCTCATCCTACAGATGAACTGGCATCTGCCCTGAAACTTCCCCAGATTCCGGCCAGCGATTCCATCCGCACCTATGCCTCCGCCACCTGCGGTAAGCTGATTTCTGACTTTATTGATTACGAGCAGCAGAAACGAGCCCATAAAAGCGGAATGTTTCGCACCGTAAAAGACAAGTAAGTCCTGGGAGTCCTGCGAGTCTTGGGAGTCTTGGGAGTCTTGGGAGTCGCAAGATCCCTTTGGCACCCTGGCACCCTGACACCCTGGCAGGTTTTGGACTCTCAGGACTCTCAAGACTCCCAAGACTGAAAATCCTGCTTGTTCCCGTGAATTTCTTCCTGTAGACTCTGCCTGGAAAAATCCAGCCTTAAAACTGCACCTAACACATCCATTTTGCCCGGCAGGGTCGAATGCTTTGGAACAAGGAGGGCTTGTGTCCACAACAAATTCAATTTGGCAAAATCAAGGTCGGAAATTGCGGGTCGCATTGATTGACGGTAGCCAACAGTTGATTGACATCCTGAAGAACAAACAGGTTCCGATTCAGGTCACCATGTCACTCGACGAGGCCGAACAGCGACTGAATGAAATGTCCAGTTTCAACATCATCCTGGTCGGAGTCACCCTCTATCCCATTCGCCGCCGGGTTATTGGCGAACTGCGCCGGGTGGCACCCCATGCCGGGTTGGTGTTCTTGCGGCGGGTGCCTGAGTTGACCACCGAACAGAACGTTCTGGAAGTCCGCGACCAGGTGATTGCCGATTTTATGCTCAGTTCCAGCTCGCCTTCGGATGTGTGGCAGGCGGCGGAATCCCTGACCACCATTTTCCCCATTCCAGCCTGGGCCGAACTGGAGCGGCCACCTGAAGCCCTGTTGGTTGAAAAAGCCGTCAAGGTGGTTTCCCAGCATTACACCGACCCATCGCTCAACTTGCAGCGGGTGGCGGAAAAACTGGGATTGTCCTCCGGGCAACTGTCCCGTGTGCTCAATCAGCATGCCGGAATGCGCTTCCGTCAACTGCTGCAGCAAACCCGCCTGGAAGCAGCCAAACAGATGCTTGCCAGCGGCCAGGCCAGCGTCAAGGAAGTGGCCTACAGCGTTGGTTTTAGCGATAGTGACTATTTTTCGCGGGCTTTTAAGCGTTACACTGGAGATTGTGCGACAACTTTCAAAGGGAATACCTCTGTTTAAGCAGGTTTGTGGTGATAGGTCTCAAGCGACAGGCAACCGTCCGGTCAGGGGTTGCCTGTGGAGTGGTTGAAGGTGTCACAGCAAGCCTGTCACTTGCCGGACAGGGCGTTTTTCCCCACATCCAATTTCCTGCCGGGGATTTCCCATTGGTGCGAGCAAGGGGGCGTATGTCTGAAATCAACGATGCTGAAAAAGTCGGCCATCCGGCAGCCCAAGGGCCTTTGTCTGCAGTTGCAGCAGGACAGACGACCATTTCCAACACGCCCCCGACCAGCGCGCAGCCAACCGGTTCCAGCGGGGTGATGGGTTCAGGTGACCTGGTGGGGCAAACCCTGGCCGAGAAATACAAAATCCACCATTTATTAGGCCAGGGAGGGGCGGGCGAGGTTTATTACGCCACCCAACTGGGGCTTGACCGTCCGGTTGCCCTCAAGGTGCTCCGTTCCGATGTGGTTTGCGATGTGGTTTCAATTGAGCGATTCCGGCGGGAAGCCCGTGCTGCCGCCCGGCTCCAACATCCCAATGTCGTGTCGGTCTATGATTTCGGAACACTGCCGGAAGTCTGCGCCTACATTGCCATGGAATACCTGCCTGGGCGTACCTTGCGGGAGGAAATCCGGCAGAACCCTTCCGGGTTGGAGGTCATGCAGGCGATTACGATTTTCAAACAGGTCTGCGATGGCGTGCATGCCGCCCATGAACACGGCATTATTCATCGGGATTTGAAGCCCCAAAACATTTTTCTGGAAACCGGCACCGGCGGGGCATTCCGGGCCAAAGTGCTGGATTTCGGCATTGCCAAAACCCTCGAATTCACAACTGAAGGAACGAGTGATTTGACCGGCTCGATGTTGGTTGGAACACCCCATTACTGTTCGCCGGAACAGTGTATGGGCGAGCCACTCGACCCACGTTCGGATGTCTATAGTCTGGGAGTGGTCCTTTTTCAAATGCTGACCGGGCGCTTCCCGATTGATGGCGAAAAACCCTCGGCCCTGATTGTCAAACACGTCACCACGCCACCTCATCGGTTGCGCGATTTCCGGCCTGACCTGCCGGTTTCGCTTGAACGGGTGGTGGGTCGGGCGTTGGAGAAACGCCCTTCCGACCGCCCAACTACGGCTCTTGATTTTATTTCCCTGATTGAAGCGGCCCTCCGCGATGAAGATACCTTTGTGACGGCGGTTTCAGAGCTTTTCCGTCGAGGCTCCGGCGAAACCAAGCCACCGGTTCCTTCCCAAACCGTTGAACGGGTTTCGGTGATTGATGACGACACCCCTACCCTAATGCAGACCACAACCGTTGGGGCAGCCACCCCGGCCCCACCGCCACCAGTGGCCAGGGGCAAAACAGCCGCTTTGCCGGCTGATATGAGTTCCGGCAAACGCCGTTTGGCGGTGCTGCCGTTGCGCAATGTGGCCCGTGCCCAGGATATTGATTTCCTTAGTTTTTCCCTGGCTGATGCGGTGATTATGCAATTGGCCTACGTGAAATCACTCATTGTCCGCCCCTCCAGCGCGATTGTCGGTTTTCACGAAGTGGTTGATTTGGGAGCGGTTTCGAAATCCCTCGACGTAGACACCATTCTTACCGGCATGTTTCTGCGGGCTGGTGAAACTATCCGGGTATCCGTTCAACTGGTTGATGTGGCACCGAATGAAATCCTGTGGCGGGAACAGTTTGACCTGCCTTTTGGCGATATTCTGGTGTTGCAGGACCGGATTGCCGAAAAAATTGTGGAAGGGCTGAAACTGACGATTTCCTCGCATGAACTGGAACTCATCCGCCGGGATGTCCCCAAAGACGCTTTGGCCTATGAACTGTTTTTGCGAGCCAAAAACTGTGATTCGTCAGTTGCCGAAACCCAAACCGCCCTCGAACTGCTGCACCGTTCCCTGGAACTGGACGGGCGCTATGCTCCGGCCTGGGCGGAACTCGCCGGGCGGCATCTGCATCTGGCGGTAGAGGGGCTGGCTGGAAAGTCCCATTTGGAAGAAAGCCGGAAAGCGGCGGAAAAGGCCCTGACCATCAATCCGGAACTGCCTGAAGCCCATGCCGTCCTGATGGGTGCCTATGCCCAAACCGGACATATTGAAGAAGCCCTCAATACCTGTTTCAAACTGCTCGAAATCGCCCCTTCCAACGAATTTACCCACCTCGGATTGGGCCATGTTTATGAATATTCGGGGTTGATTGACCAAGCTTTGCGGTCCTATACCCGCTCGCTGCAAATCAATCCGAAACTGATGGAACCGTACTCCCACATTGCAGCGCTCTATGCCATTCGGGGTGAATATAAACAGGCGGAGGCATTTTTGACGGATTCCGTCTGCGGTGATATTCAATGCCGCACCAAAGCCTACCTGCTTGGCCTCTTTGCCATGCGCCGGGGCGACACTGCCGAAGCGGTGCGCCATTTTCGCCATTCCGAGGAATGGAGCCCCAACAGCCTGTGGGGCCTGCTCAGTCGGTCACTCAGGTTGCGGATAGAAGGCCAGGTCGCCGCCAGCTTTGAAATTCTGGACCACATCCGGGGAGCCATCTGTGCCGGAGACCGGTGCTTTTTCCTGGCCCACCATTATGTCACCGGTGAACGGCTGGACGATGCCCTGGACCTGCTGGAATGTGCCGTTGACAAGGGCTATTGCAATGTCGCCGGCTATGAAGCCAACCCGGCTTTTGAGCCGTTGCGTTCCTTCCCTCGTTTCCAGGCGCTGGTGGAACGGGCCAAGGCGCAAAAAGCCGAGTTTGCCGAATGTGTGGCCGAACTGCATAAACTGGAAACCAATCCCTCGGCAACCATCTGACAACACCCTCCTTTTCGACTCGACTTGGGAACCTTTTCCTGGGGCTTTTGCCCCAGGCTCCATGCTGCCTCAGCTATCCTGCTGACAAAGCAAGCACTTGCAATATTGTATTCGCCTGCCCCACAAACCTCGTTTGGATTTCAACCTGATTCTTGTGGCCAAACTGGCTCCGGAATTTCTCTTTCAAATTGCCAGTTGTTTGCCTCCGCCGCCTCAAAAATCAGGCCACTGATGAAATGCAGGGTTGACTCACGGGACGGGTCATCAACAGCGTACCTGGGATAAATCAAGGCGAAACCGTCTGCCAAAGGAAACCCCAGGTGTTGGATAAAGGTTTTGAGTTTGTCCACTCCGTCAGGAATGTTGTCGCAATCGTACAGGTTGCCATCAAGCAGAACCCGTAAACCTGAAGCAGGTGTGGATTGAATTCCCACCCGGATTTCAAACGGCGGTTTTGTTTCCGGATCGGCCAAAAACTGAGCCCAAACCAGGATAAAATTCCGGTTGAGGGCTTTTGTCTTTTTTCTTTCTTTACGGCTGTCTACCAGCAATGTGGCCCAATCCAGCTTCGGAACCGGTTTGATTTCACCAATCCGTCGTAGTGTTTGAAAAACGGGATAATGGCTCCGCCGGTCCGTAGTCAATTGACGGGTCTTGCCTGTTTCCAGGTCAACTACATGCAGGTCCGTTTCGTCTTTTTGATTGGAGGAACTGTAGGCAATCTGTTTTCCGTCCGGTGTCCAGGTGGCGGTAAAGGCGTAATGTCCGGTGATTCTTTTTTTTGCGCCGGTTGCCAGGTTCAGAATATGAAGCCCGCTGTCCTCCCCCTGGGTTAGGTGGACCAGAAGCTGCTGGCCATCGGGTGACCAGACAATATTATTGACAAAGGCTCCGTCAATCAGTTTCCACAAACGGGAACCGTCACACGCCAAAGCCAGCAACGAGGAGCCTGTTCCCATTCGAAAGGCCAGCAGATTTTCATCCGGGGATATTTCGAATTCCCCGCAATTGTAGGACTTGGGCGAAATCAACCGTGGCCCTCCGCCGCTTGCCGGAGCGGTAAAAATACCTGCGAGGGGAGGGCTGGCTTCCTCGTTGGTCCAGGCATTCCAATACAGATTTCCGCCTGCATGCCATCTCACATTTGAAATGCCTTTTTGTTCAGCCACAACCCGGTGCTCACCAGTCGCAACCTCCACCAGCCAGACCTTGTGGAAATTGTAAAACGCCAGAAACCGGCCATCCGGCGACCATTGCGGTCCACAACTGTTATAACCCGTTGAAAGACACCGCAGGTTTTCCCCATCAGTGTCAACCACGATGAGGCTCCGTTTTTCTTCGACAAATCCTTCGCAGGCGATGGTCTTTCCATCCGGCGACCAGGCGGCGGCTCCCCAGGCGACATTCGTCACCAGGGTCTGGCGGGAGGAACCGTCCTCATCCATCACGCACAAATCCTTGATTCCATCCGGGTTGGCTTTTTTTTGATTCGGTCTTTGCCGTTGGTACAAAAAAGCGAGTTTCATCAGGCTTCCCCTTTTCAGCAACTGAGGTGTTTGGCTGATTGTACCAACACTTGCAAAGGGATGGTTCGCATTTTTTGATACCAATCCAACCAGCTTTGGTTTAGATTCGCGGCGTTCAACAACAATCAACGTCAGTCATCTTTTGTCACCCAGGAATGTGGAACTCTTCTTATGCGATTGCTCACCCTCTTTTGTGTGCTTTTGTGCCTTTGGCAGATTCCGGTTGCCGCAGGTCAATCAGCGCAAAAAAGTAAAAAAGTAAATACACAAAAACCTCTTGCAGACTTGGTTTTTGTCAACGGGAACATTTATACCGTCAATGAAAAACAGCCCAAAGCCGAGGCTGTCGCCATCAAAAACGGGACCATTCTGTTTGTCGGAAGCACCAGGCAGGCTCAAAACTTCATTGGGAAAGAAACCAAAACCATTGACCTGCACGGACAAACCGTAGTGCCGGGATTGACCGATGCACATTGCCATTTGATGGGAATCGGGTTGCGCGAACTGCAACTGAATCTGGAAGGCACCCAAAGCCTGGATGATTTTCTCAACCGGGTCAAAGAGCGGGTGGCACAGTCGAAAAAAGGCGAGTGGGTTACCGGACGCGGCTGGATTGAAACCTTTTGGCAGCCACCGGTCTTCCCAACCCGACAGGATTTGGACCGGATTGCTCCGGATAATCCGGTTTTTCTCAATCGGGCGGACGGACACGGGGCAGTGGCCAACAGCCTCGCCTTGAAAATCGCCGGAATCTCCAAAGACACCCCCAATCCGACGGGCGGGGAAATCATGCGCGACAAGACGACCGGCGAGCCCAGCGGGATGCTGCTTGACAATGCCAACGACCTGATGGAACCCCACTTGCCGAAAATCACGGCAGTGTTGGCGGCCAAAGCACTCCAGGTCGGGGTTGAGCGGAGCCTTTCACTGGGCTGGAGCACCCTTCACATTGCCGGAAACAGTCTGGAAGAAATCGCGCTCATCAAGCAGCTTTACGCAATGGGAAAGATCAAAATCCGGCTGTACAATGCCGTCAGTGGTCCCGGTCCCGCCGCCGACAAACTGCTCAAGGACGGTCCGGAAATTGACCTGTTTGACGGGCGTTACACCATTCGCGGCATCAAGTTGTATATGGATGGTGCCTTGGGTTCAAAAGGTGCAGCCCTGCTGGAGAAATATTCCGACTATGACACTGCCGGATTTCTTATCAACAAAGAAGAAGACCTGCTGCCCATCATGATTGCGGCCCTGAAAAAAGGGGTCCAAATCGAAACCCATGCCATTGGCGACCGGGGCAACCGAACCACCTTGGATTGGTACCAGAAAGCATTTGATGCGGTTCCCAACTCCACCCCAAAACCAGCGGCGGCCCGCTGGCGGGTTGAACATGCCCAGATTATCAACCCGGCGGACATTCCCCGCTTTGCCAAAATGGGCGTGATTCCCTCAATGCAACCCTCACATGCCATCGGGGATTTATTCTTTGCGCCAAGTCGTCTGGGAATGAAACGGTTGGAGGGGGCCTACGCCTGGAAAAGCCTGATTAACGCCGGTTCCACGATTGCCGGGGGAACCGACGCCCCGGTGGAACGGGGCGAGCCCATGATTGAATTTTATGCTGCTGTGGCCCGTAAGGACCAAAAAGGATTTTCCGGGGAAGGTTGGCACCCGGAGCAGGCAGTCAGCCGGGAACAGGCACTCAAAATGTTCACCCTTTGGGCCGCTTATGCAGCATTTGAAGAACAGAAAAAAGGCAGCCTGGAACCCGGAAAATATGCTGATCTGACCGTCCTTTCGGCAGACATAATGAAAATCCCGGAAGCTGAAATCCTCAAGACCCGCTGCACCATGACCGTTGTGGGCGGGGAAGTGGTTTATCAATCGAAGTAGGCAGGAGAGTTTTATTTATGGCACAGGTTCGTGCCGGCGGCGGTTGGGCCGCCATTGGGTATACCTTTCAACAATCGCTGAAATCGTTTGGCGGTCCGGTCCAGTTCTGGAAGCGGATGTTTTCGCGCAACAGTTGCAAAACCTGTGCGCTCGGCATGGGCGGACAGGCAGGTGGAATGCGCAACGAAGCCGGGCACTTTCCGGAATTCTGCAAAAAATCCGTCCAGGCCATGGCCCACGACATGCAGCCCCCGATTGACCTGAATTTTTTCCTCTCCCATTCGGTTGAGGAACTGGCCCGAAAGACACCCCGTGAATTGGAAAACCTGGGCCGGCTGGCCTATCCGTTGATACTTGAAGCCGGGCGCAAACATTACAAACGGATTGAATGGAACGAAGCGCTGGACCGGATTGCCACCGTCATGCGCCAGACCGAGCCGGACCGCACGTTTTTCTACTCATCGGGCCGGAGCAGTAACGAAGCTGCGTTCCTGCTGCAATGGCTGGCGCGGGTGTATGGAACGAACAACGTCAATAACTGTTCCTATTACTGCCACCAGGCAAGCGGGGTCGGACTAGGTCAAAGCGTTGGTTCGGGAACAGCAACCGTGACCCTTGAAGATGTGGAAAAGGCGGATTTTGTGATGTTGCTCGGAGCCAATCCGGCCAGCAACCATCCGCGCCTGATTACCCAACTGGTCAACCTGCGGGCAAGGGGCGGCAAGGTGGTGACGGTCAACCCGCTCAAGGAAACCGGCCTGGAGCGGTTCAAAATTCCCTCGATGCCGCTTTCGCTCCTGTTTGGCTCCAAAGTAACGGACCAGTATGTACAGCCGCGCATCGGTGGTGACATTGCTTTTCTGAAAGCCGTGCTCAAACTCGTGATTGCCGAAGGGGCTTTGAAAACTGATTTTATTGAGTCCTACACAACCGGTTTTGCAGCGGTCAGGGCGGACCTGGAGCGCGAAACTCTGGAGGATTTGGCTGCCAACGCAGGGGTTTCCCTGGACGAAATCAAGGAAACCGCAAAACTCTATGGTCAGGCCCAAAACGCCATTTTCATGTGGGCCATGGGGATCACCCACCACGAACATGGCGTGGACAACGTGCAGGCCATCACCAATTTGGCACTGGCACGGGGGATGGTCGGGCGTCCATCCGCCGGACTGATGCCGATTCGCGGCCATTCAAATGTGCAGGGGGTTGGTTCAGTTGGGTTTACACCGGAACTGAAAGGCGCGTTTCTGAAAGCCATGGAAGAAGTCTATCAACTCAAAACCCCAACCCGAAAAGGGATGGATTCCATGCAATCCCTGACCGCCGCCCATCGCGGAGAAATTGATTTCGCTTTGTTTATGGGTGGGAATTTTTACGCCTCGAATCCGGACTCTCAATTTGCCCGGACTGGTTTGGGTCGCATCAAAATGGCGGTCCATATCAACACCAAGCTGAACGAGGGCCATGTCAAAGTCACACCCGACCTGCCGGGTGGAACGGTTCTCATCCTGCCGACCTGTGTCCGCGACGAGGAATTGCAACCAACCACGCAGGAAAGCATGTTCAGTTTTGTCCGGCTTTCCGAAGGCGGCATGCCCCGTCCGGCGCACGAACTCAAATCCGAAGTGGAAATCATCACCAGCCTCGGAGCACGCCTGCTTCCACAGGAAGGCCCAGTGGATTTTTCCCGCCTGACCAGCCACGACGACATCCGCAAGGCGATAGCCAAAGTGGTTCCCGGCTATCAGGCAGTCGAGGAAATCGGAACCACCAAAAAGGAATTCCATGTGGCCGGGCGCGTGCGGCACGAACCGGTTTTTCCCACCTCGGACGGCAAAGCCCATTTTATGCCGATTGCCACACCGGTGGATGACTTGCAGGCGGGTGAATTACGGTTGATGACCATTCGCTCGGAAGGCCAGTTTAACACGGTGGTGTATGAGGAACATGACCGTTACCGCAATCAATCAAGCCGGGATGTGATTTTGTTGAACGCCGTAGACATGAAAAACCTGGGGCTCCGCGACGGAGACAAGGTATCAGTCGAGTCTGCCACTGGCCGAATGGAAGGGATTCTGGTGCGAAAGTTCGATATCAGCCGTGGTTCGGCGGCCATGTATTACCCGGAAGCCAACGTCCTGACCAAAATTGACGTGGATGGCAAGAGCGGTACGCCTGCTTACAAAAATATTCGGGTGACGGTCAAAAAATCATGAAAATCCCAAATTTTTTCCTTTGGATTTTGACTGCCCACCAACGGGGTAGAACTGAACCCTGGACTTTCCCCGGCCTGATTCATAGAATCGGCCACTTTCCAAAAAATACCTTGAAAATTTGAACCCCATTCGCTATTTGCCGAAAGTTGAAAAATCCGGCAGGGCATTTCCAATACATGGCAAATCGCAAATGGCAAATCGCAAATGAACAAACTGCTTGAAGGAAAAGTCGCACTCGTCACCGGCGGCTCGCGCGGTCTGGGACGGGCAATATGCGAGGTGTTTGCCCGCGAAGGAGCCGACATCGCTTTCAATTACCTTTCAAATCCCACAGCGGCCCAGGAGGTGGTGGAGGCAGTCCAAAAGCTGGGACGCCAAGCCCTCTCCTTTCAGGTTTCGGTCACCGACCGCCCCGGATTGAAAGCCATGGTGCGGGACATTCTGGGAAAATTCGGCCACCTGGATATTTTGGTGAATAATGCCGCCATCAATCGGGCCGACATGTTCCTGACCATGACTGACCGCGCCTGGGATGAGGTCGTCAACACCAACCTCAACGGACTGTTTAACGTCACCAAACCGGTTTTCAAGCAGATGGTTCGGCAACGTGCAGGGAAAATCCTCAATATCAGTTCCATTGGCGGCATCCGCACGGTTCCGACCAGTGTCCATTACGCCACGACCAAATCCGCCGTGGTTGGCTTTACCAAAATGCTCTCACGCGAAGGCGCTCCGTTTGGCATCACGGTCAATGGTATTGCCGCCGGGATTTTTGATACGGATTTGGGGCACACTCTGCCGGATAAGTTCCGCGAAACCTATGAAATGTGGTGCTCGGCAGGACGGCTTGGACGCCCGGAGGAACTGGGCGAATTGGCGGCCTTTCTGGTTTCAGACCGCAACAGCTACATGAATGGTGAGGTTATCATCCAGGACGGTGGAACGGTTACTTAAAACCCAATTGCCATGTGAGAGGGTGAAATGCCGAAAACAGTGACGCTTTTTCGCCCCGTTGGGCAAAAAGAACTCAACCTCATCAAAGCTTCCGGTTACAGCGCGTTCCCACCTCGGCTGCCGGACCAGCCGATTTTCTATCCGGTGCTGAATGAGGAATACGCCATCAAGATTGCCCGTGACTGGAACACCAAATACAACAATCCCAGGGTTGGCTATGTCACACGGTTTGAGGTACGGGCGGAATTTCTGGAAAACTTTGAGGTTCAAACCGTGGGAGCGGCAGTCCACCAGGAATACTGGATTCCAGCCGAAGAGTTAGCCGAATTCAATCGCAATATTGTGGGAAAAATCGAAGTCACCCACGAGTTTCGCGGAGAGTGAACCAGGGTATTGAGGAAAGAAACTCTGCCGAGGGAACCTGCCAACCACACAAACTTTCCAAACCAGAAGCGGGTACGAACCCGAAAGGTCCGTACCCGCTTTTTCTATTCAATCAAAGTGGAATGTTTAGGATTTGGCAGCGGATTCACAGCAAGCGGAACCAGGGAAGCAGCAGGCGGCTCCTGGAAAGCAGCATGAATCATCAGCGGCTTTCACGGTCTTAAAGCTCACCGTTTGCACGGTTGCATCCTTTTTGGCATCGGTGCAACAGGGTGAACCAGGGAAGCAGCAGGCGGCTCCTGTTCCACAGCAACTGTCAGCCGCAGCGGTTTTCGTGGCGACATCGGTTTTGCAACAGGAAGAACCGGGGAAGCAGCAGGCGGCTCCTGTTCCACAGCAACTGTCAGCCGCAGCAGTTTTGGTTGCAGCGTCGGTTTTGCAGCAATCAGCTTGACCTTTGCAGCAGGCAGCACCGGCGGTACAGCAGCCTTGGGTACAAGAAGCAGCAGTTTTTTTGGATTTCTTGGAGATTTTGGCCGCTTTGCCAGCTTTACCCTGAGCACAGCAGGCTTGTTCCTGTTTGCAACACTTTTCGCCCGTGGCACAGCAGGCCTGGGCCTTGTCCTTGCAGGCTTCATGGGAATTAGCCTGGGCAGCCACATTGGAATACACGGCACCGGCCAGACATAGTGCCAAAACAACAAAGAATGCGTGAACTTTTTTCATAACGTCTCCTGATTTTGTAAGGTAAAAGTGATGGATGAAGGTCATAACAAAGCACACTTCGGCCCTGTCAGAGATTTTGCAATCGAACCCATCAACTTTTGATTAAATCAGGAACGTGCAGCAACGCAGGTAGGTGTGACCCCGATTGGGAAGGAATATCGCTGCCGGGAGGTTGTTTTTGTGTGCAGTTGTCAAAACCGCTGGCTCAACCACTTTGCCTGGAACATCACCTGAAGGAACATCAACCGTTCGAGTGGGAGCTGCTTCGTTGACAAAGGTGGAAAAAGGCCCGCAACAAGTCATTCCACAACCCGGCTGAGGAGTATCCAGAAACGCTTGTGAAAGCGAGGCTTCTCCTTCGACTGTTTCTTCAGCACAGGCTGTTTCTTTTTCTTCAGCACAACAGGAGTCAGCTTCAGAAGGAAGCGGGGCAGTTTCTTCGTGAGCACAACAACCTGACTCAGGTTGAACCACTTCAACCGGGGAATGACAGGTTGCGGCTTGAACCGGAAGGGAGCAACAGACAACCGAACAAATCAAACACCCAATACCGCTGACAACCGAAATAAGGGTTGCAAGTGTCAACTGACTGAGGGTTTTTATTACTTTTTTCCGGTTGTATCGCATGGTCAAAAAATACGCCAAAAAACCTGAAAAGTCGAGAATTTTGTTTTTCCGGAAAAAAATGAATGAGTATTCATTTTTTTTGAGCTTGTGTGATATGCTCGGCTCACTGAAGGTAAAGCCCGGTGCAATTGGTCTTACTTTCACCCCACTTTGAAAGTTCCGAGGATTATCACATGGGTTGGATTAACGGAAACCATCCGATTTCCCGTCCGGACATCCTGTTTTTCATGCCGACCGAAATCAAATTCGGATTCGGAAAATTGCAAAGCCTGCCAACCGAGTTTCAAATTGCCCCTGATTTATCGCAAACCACCCACGCCATGCTCATCACCGACAAGGGCGTAGCGGCGGCTGGCTTGGCCGAAAAGGTCAAACAGGCATTTGCCGAGTCGGATTATGAGATTCGGGTTGTGTATGACGAAACACCTGCCGAATCGGATGTCAACGCAGTCAAACAGGCCGCCCGACTGGCTGCCGAACATGACATCAATCTGTTTTTAGCGCTGGGTGGCGGCAGCGTGATGGACACAGCCAAAGCCGTCAGTATTTTGGCCACCTATGGCGGGGAACCGGGTGATTATGAAGGCGGTTTTATGGTACCGGGACCAATTAAACCAGTGGTGGCTATTCCAACCACGGTCGGAACCGGGAGCGAAGTGACCCTGGTTTCCATGGTCAAAGACGCCGAAAGTCACCGTAAACTGCTCATCAGCAGCCCGTTTTTATACCCACGGGCAGCAGTTTTGGACCCGGAAATGGTGGCCACCTTGCCAGGAAAGCTGGTTGCCTGGACCGGCATGGACGCACTCACTCATTCCATCGAAGCCTACACCTGTACCGAGCATGAACCGATTTCCGAAGCGCTTGCTTTCCGGGCCACAGAGATGATTGCCGACAATCTGGAAAAGGCGGTTATCGAGGCAGGCCCGACCGAAGCCAGAGCCAAAATGCAACTGGCTGCCACCATGGCCGGAATTGCCTTCACGAATTCTCCGGTTGGTGCGGTTCATGCCATTGCCCACGCAGTCGGAGCGCTCTATCACGTCCACCACGGGCTGGCCAACGCCATCGCGCTTCCTTTTGTCATGGAATACAACCTGAGTGAATGTGCCACCGGCTATGCGGCTCTGGCCAAAGCCATGAATGTGGCGGAAAACGGCTCCGAAGAAGCCCTGGCCAAGGCTTGCATTGCAGCCGTCCGCAATCTCAAATCCCGCACGGATGTGCCGACCCACTACAGTCAGGTTGGGGTCCCTAAAACTGAGGAGGCCGCTCAAAAAATCACCCAGGCCGCCATGGAAGAACTCTGCCTCGCTTTCAATCCGCGCAAAGGCACGGAAGAGGAGTTGTTGGAGCTAGTCAGACAAACGCTTTAGAAAACCAGGGTCCAGGGTTCAGGGTTTTCGAATACGATAACTTTGAAAATCTGAATTAAGATTTCAAAACCCAAAATTCAAACCCCAAAACTCAATTGATTCCCTGAACCCTGAACCCTGAACCCTGAACCCTGAACCCTGAACCCTGAACCCTGAACCCTGAACCCTGGATTGAACTTATGTCCACCCCTTATCGAGCTGAAAACATTCCGACCAAATCGCTTTTGATTGACGGACAGTTGGTGCAGGCCGCATCCGGCAAAACATTTCAAACCCTTTCCCCGGCGGACCAAACCCCGCTGGCCAACATTCCCTGGGCTGGGGTGGAGGACGCTGAACGGGCCGTTCAGGCCGCCCGCTCTGCCTTTCAGCTTGGTATCTGGCGCAATTCCGACGGAGCCATGCGAGCGCGCATCCTCAACAAAATTGCCGACTTGATTGAGGAAAACCTGGAGGAATTTGCCCAACTCGAAGCCGCCGACCAGGGAAAACCGGTGGGCTATGCACGATTGCTTGAAATTCCGGCAGTGATTGACTGTTTTCGGTACTTTGCGGGCTGGACCGACCGTTTGACCGGTCAGACCATTCCGGTTCCTTCATCAGGTTTCGATTTCACCTTGCGCGAACCGATTGGAGTCTGTGTCGGGCTGGCTCCGAACAACTACCCGCTCGCTTTGGCAGCTTTCAAAGTGGCACCGGCCCTGGCAGCCGGGAATTGCATGATTTTGAAACCTTCGCCTGCCACTCCGCTGACTGCTTTGCGTTTGGGCGAAATCTGCCTTGAAGCCGGCCTTCCGGATGGTGTTTTGCAGGTTTTGACCGAACAGAACAACGAAGTCTCGGCTTATTTGTTGGAACACAAAGAGGTGGACCTGGTATCCCTCACGGGTGGAACCGAAACCGGGCGGCTGGTCATGCGTGGGGCGGCTTCAACCCTCAAACATGTGGCACTGGAACTGGGTGGCAAGTCTCCGATGGTGGTCTTTCCGGATGCGGCATTGGACCAAGCCGTGACGGGCGCGATGTTGGGTGTCTTTTACAATTCCGGCCAGACCTGCACGGCCTCAACCCGGATTTTTGTCCATGAATCCATCCACGACGAATTTGTGGAACAGTTTGCCGCCCGTGCCCGTGGCCTCATCATTGGCCACCCGCTGGACGACCACACACAAAATGGACCGCTGGTTTCGAAACCGCAGTGGGAAAAGGTCCGGCACTATGCCCAATTAGGGCAGGACGCCGGTGCCACCCTGGTCTGTGGCGGCGGATTTCCCATCAACGCTTCGGTTTCCACCGAAGGAAACTTCTTTGCCCCGACTATTTTTTCCGATGTCACCAATGACATGAAAATCGCCCGCGACGAAATCTTTGGGCCAGTCGCCTGTGTTCTCAAATTCTGGGACGAACATGATGTGCTGGAACAGGCCAATGATTCCGAATATGGGCTGGCTGCTTCAGTTTGGACACTCGACATCAAGCGGGCCCTCAATTTTGCCAAAGGACTTCAGGCTGGACAGGTCTGGATTAACAACCATAACGCCTTTTTCACCCAGACACCGTTTGGTGGTTATAAAAAAAGCGGTATTGGGCGCGAAGGTGGTGCAGAGGTACTGGCCCATTACACACAAACCAAGAATGTGTATGTTGAATTAGGGGACCATTTGATGAATCCCTTTTAACTTTAATTGAGAATTGAGAATTGAGAATTAAGAATTGAAAAACCCTGTCCGGTTTCAGGCTCAGGGTTCAAACAAAGGCCGAACTTCTTTTTAATTCCGCAATTCTCAATTCTCAATTCTCAATTCTCAATTCTTAGAGGTACGAGGACAATGTTGAAGTTTTATTCCAAGGCATGGCTTGACGAAATTGCCAAGCGACTCGAAGCCGATGCGCGTTTTGCGCAGGAAGGCAAAAAATTAAACGGTACGTTTGTCTTTCGCGTCTACGATGGACCGGATGGCAAGGACCGCCGCACGTCCTGGACGTTCAAAAACGGCAAGGCGCTGGATTGGAAATATCTTGCCCTGCCGGCTCCGGCGGATGACATTCGCAAAGAGCCCTACAGCGGTAACTGGATTATGCGGGCCACTTCCACCTTTGATTTGATGAGCAAAGTCAACCGGGGGGAAATTTCCCCGACGCGGGCCATGAGCATGCCGCAATACCAAATCGAAGGAAACAAAAGCCTGATTATGACGATGATGAAACCCATCACCGTCTGGAACGAAATCACGGCGGGAATTGAAGTTGCCTACGATTTTACCGAGGACGATTAACAGGTTCGGGAAGCGGACTTGAAGCTCAAAACGCTGTCGGAAGAATTCACTTCGGCAGCGTTTATCACTTTTCAAAGTTCCACAACCGGGAAGGTTCCCCTCAAAGAACAGGTTTAGGGTTCAAACCAACACAAGCCACTTGGTTTCGATTCAACCGTTCAAATCATGAGGAGGCTTTCCCATGTTTCGGTTTTTGCTCTGTCCAATCAGTTTCGGTTCATTTGCGTATTTTTGGGTGTTTCTGTTGATTTTGGGAGGAGGCATGGGCGGACTCTGTGCGCTTATCCATTTTTTGTTTGATGGGGAGGTACAGGCTCAGGCACCTCCACAAAAACAAAATCCATATGCGCCTTCCAACAAGGTGGTGGAAAGGTAAAGCATGCTTATGGAACCTGCTTTTTATATTCAACGGCTTGAATCCAATCGAACCGTGGTGGAGCACCTTCTGGTTGTGACTGAACCGGAACAGGCTCCCTGGAAACCTGCTCCCGACAAGTGGTCACTGCTGGAAGTGGTCAACCATTTGTATGATGAGGAACGCGATGACTTCCGAAAGCGGCTGTCGTTACTGCTGCAAAGCCCGGACCTCGAATGGCCCCGGATTGACCCACCCCAATGGGCCATTGACCGGAAGTATAACGAACGGGATTTAGCTGAATCGGTGCGCAACTTTCTGAACGAAAGGGACAATTCCCTGGTTTGGCTGCAAACACTGAAAAACCCCGATTGGGAAGCAACCTACCATCACCCCCAAGGGTTTGTGATACGGGCCGGCGACCTGTTGGCAGCCTGGGTCGGGCATGACCTGCTTCACATCCGCCAACTTGCCCGTTTGCATTGGGATTACCTGAGAAAATCAGCCAGCCCGTTTACTCCTGATTATGCCGGGGAATGGTAATTGTGCCTGCTTGTCACTTGACTCTTGTCACCAGTTACCCCGTTAGTGTTATCATCGGACATCACATCACACGCATCAAATTCCGATTTCTTTTTCCAGGCTGGGAATATTCGATTAAAAGACCAAGGCTCGGCGAGGGTGCTTGCAACCCTCCAGGCACAGTCTTGGTTTTGAAGTCATAAATTCTCAATTCTCTCAGCCAGGGCTGTACCAGGTTCAGTCACGTTTCGGATGGCAACACGCCATCACCAGCTTCCGATACAGGAAGCAATCGGAAGCATTTTGAGGAGGAATCAACAATGAAGCGGGAAATGGGTGTTTCGCACCAACCACGAGGTGTTCAAGTTCGCCTGATGATTTTGGCATGTCTCCTGGTCCTGATGGGTTCAGCCCTGTGTCTGGGGCCATCTGAAAGAGGACTGTATCCTGGAATAACTGCCGGAGCCCAAAGCGGCTGCCCGGTGGATGCCCCTCCCGGACTGCCAACCACCGTCGTTTTTTCTGCTTTTTTCGGGGAAAAGCTGATGTATAAACTGCCCGCTCCGGTCATTGCAGGCGATACCCTGACCTTTACGTTGGATTCAAGTCCGACCCCTGGTGGTCCAGTGGCTGCCAATCTGGATTCAAAAACCGGAATCCTGCGCTATCAGCCATTAGTCATGGGGCCAGTTACCTTCACTATCAAAGTCACCAACTGCAAGGGGTTGTCGGCTTCGACTCCGGTCACCATCAACATTTTGACCAACCCTAACCGGCCAAACATTATTACCCCGCAGTTTTCGAGCAAAAAAGGGTTGTTTATTGATGGCGACAACTCAAATATCCGCGCGGGAGCCACAATGCGGGTCAGCCGCCCTGGTTCCTCCCAATTTGAAACCTTTACCCTGGAGTTCCAACCGGGCCGCAACCAGTGGGCCGTACTGGCCAAGGCCAGAGTGCAAAGCACTCCAGGAAAAAAGAACATCCGGGATGTCATTCCCGTCGGCGTTGAAACCCAGCTTGTAGTTGTCAGCGACGACATTCCCTCAGCACCGTTCATTTTCAAAAGATAGAAACCAATCAGTTTTGGGAGTCTTGGGGGTCTTGGGGGTCTTGGGAGTCAAAAACCAAGTGACAAGTGACAAGTAACAAGCGACAAGTGACAAGAAAAAACCTGTCACAATTTACCTGTCTCGATTTACTTCTTCAGACTCCCAAGACTCCCAAGACTCTCAAGACTCCCAAGACTTTCCATGAGTAATTTCAAACCCAAACGCGAACCGCACAAATTTACCACCACCTTTCGCCTGTTGATTGAATATGACGGAACCCGGTATCAGGGCTGGCAGGAGCAGGACCATGCCCGCACAGTGGCCGGTGAAATCCGGGCCGCAGCCAGCGAGGTCCTGGGTGAAGCCATCGAACTCGGAGGAGCCGGACGCACCGATTCAGGCGTCCATGCGCTGGGACAGGTCGCCCATCTACGAACCACCAAAAACCCGAAACCGGAAGAGATTTTTCGGGAAATCAATCGGATCCTGCCGCCAGACATCAATATTGTTCGGTTAAGCCCCACCTATCCGCATTTCCATGCCCGCCATGATGCGGTGGCCCGTTATTACCTCTATCAAATCACCACTGAACGCACAGCTTTCGGAAAGAAATATGTCTGGTGGATTAAAAACCGGCTTGACATGCGAAACATGAAACAGGCGGCCCAACATTTTCATGGATTTCATGATTTTGCCAACTTCAGCGAACGGGATGAACCCCACGACTTCCCAGAACGAAGCCGCCGTCATGCTCCCAAATCCGACTCAAAAATGGTTGATGTTCACCACATTTCACTGGAAGGGGTGCAGAACCGGATTTATTTCCGCATTGGAGCCTCGCACTTCCTGTGGAAAATGGTGCGCCGAATTGTTGGAACCCTGGTTCAGGTCGGACAGGGAAATCTGCGTCCGGCTGAGGTGATTGATTTAATGCAGAACTATTCGCCGGAAATTGCCAAATGGACCGCCCCCCCGTCCGGGCTTTTTCTGGAGCAGATTGAATATCCTGACGACAAAAAGCGCGAAGGCCGGGACATTCCCTGGTTGGGAGCGCCCCGGCCCTGAAAAGGTGACAGGTGAAAAGGTGACAGGGTGACAGGGTGACAGGGTGACTTTTCCATATTTGATGTTTCTACGGTTTGACTGATTTGAAAGGAAACTAGGAAACAAGACAATCAGCAAAAGTTTTGTCACCTTGTCAATCTGCCACCCTGTCAATCTGTCACCCTGTCACTTGATTTTGAAGTTACCTTCACTTTGATCTCTGCCCACATTTCCAGCCGCGTCCTTGGCCGTGACTTGAATTCTTCCTTTCTTGGTTGCCATAGCCGAAGTGGGAGTAAAATCAAAGGACTGTGCTGCTCCACTGAGGCCGGTGGCAATCACTGTCGGGAAAGTGGCTCCGCCATCAACCGAAAGATTGATGTCATGGGTAAGGACTCCGGTATTGTCCGTGGAGGTCCAGCGAATTGTGAAAACCTTGCCGGATTTCAACGCATCCCCGCCATTGGGGGACGAAAGGCTCACAACCGGTGGCACCGTGTCTTTCGGTGGCCCTCCCATTGCTTTGACATTCAACTGAATCGAGGTCGAAGTCACTCCGCCATCCCCATCATCTGCAGTCAGGGTAATTTTATGGGTTCCAGCCCGCAAATTCATGATGCTGATGGTGTTGCCCTCACCAAGCGGTCCATCCAGGTCGGAACTCCATTTGAGGGATGCCCCCTCCAAACTTCCCTCGTCAGTATCATACGCAGTTGCCGAAAAGGTCACGGTTGAGCCCTGCACCACCGTCACAGCGTTGGCGGGAGCGGTGATTGTCAGTTCAGGCATCCGGTTGGGAACGTTAAAGGGCGCATCCACGGTGTCGTTGGCTGTGTTGATTCCGTCAGTCACCCACACGCGGAACATCCCGTTTTTTCCACCGGGCAGATTTTCCGTGTCAATTTCAGAGCTGTTGCCTTTGACGTTCTGGTCCACCATTTCCCAGGTTTTCCCACCGTCAGGACTGTATTGGACATTGAAAAACAGGTTGTCGCCGTCGACATCCTCCGCCGTCCATTCCACTTTGACGGTTTCTCCAGAGAGGTCCTCACCGCCATTGGGAGAAGTGATTTTAACGGTTGGTATTGCCGAGCCGGCCTTGACGGTTTGAAAAACGGTGCCATCGGGGCCAACGATGTTGACTTCCACGGTTCCGGCCACAAAGGGCACCAGTTCACTTACTTCCAACACTTCTTCACTGTCGTCAGGGATGGAATCGAGGGTGGCGTTGCCTTCGTCTTCAACCACATTTGGTGTGAATTTGTAGCTCGCCAGTTCCGCGCCTCCGGCATCTTTGAGCACGATGCGATAGTCGCCCTCGGTCCGAGGCTCGACATCCAAGGCATTTGGCAAAACAAAAAACGGGTCAAACTCGGCGGCTTTGGTTTTGGGGTTGATTTGTCCGAAAATCAACAGCCGGTCCTGCGGGTTTTGTTTGGCCTGGAGCATGAATTGCTCGGGCGACTGAACCGAGGGCAGGAGGTTGTTTTGAATGGCATCCATGATTCCGTGATAGGTAAACCGGCTCACCCATTGCTTGGAACAATAGGCCATATTGTCGGTCCAGTCCGGGCCATATACCTGAAAGGTCACCAAATCCAGCCCGTAAATTGTACTTGCACCGCTCGTGGTGGGGCTGATGCTCCCACTGGCATTGGGAAAGGCGCGGCCTCCGGCAGCCCCGCAAAATTCGGCATGAAACCGGCCCATTGTGTGGGCAACTTCATGTGCGCCGTACCAGTCGCCATAGCTTCCATCGGTATCCCAATTTCCCAGCAGTCCGGTATTGTTGCGGGGCACTCCGGTTGGTCCGGAAGAGGCAATGCCGGGTAAACCGTCGGCGCGTCCGCGCATAAACCCGCCCAGGTCGCTGACCATGCCGTAATATCTGGTGTTGACCCCAAAAGTCTGGCCGTTTTGCAAATCCCAGACCCGCTTGGAACGCAACCATTCGTTGACATCACCGGCATCCGGCAGACCGTCTCCGATAAAATCACGTCGCACCGTGTAGCGCAGCCCGCTGATGGGCCAGGCTTTGAGCAGCCATTGCGCCATCAGTTGGAAGTCCACATCGCGGGCATAACGAACCGTTCCGTTATCGTCCCGATAGCCGACGTTGTACATAATCAGGTTAAAGGTCGGGACGTTCTCAAACCGGAGATTGCTCAGTGAAATGGAGTTGTTGTCATAATTGGTTTCTCTCGGACTCGGCTCCGGGCGAACCCCCTCAATCACCGGATTGACAATCGCCCGCAGGGAAATCGTGCCGGTGCGATAGCCATCCGGGATTTCAAACACAAACGATTGACTGAGAACCCCCCGGTTGGGGTTTGCGACCACCGTAATTTCTCCATCGGCGTTAATCGGATTGACGAGGACACTTCCATTGGGGCCGGTGATTTGCAGAACCGCCGTGGTCCGGGCGGTTCCATCGTCGGTGGCAACATAAAAACGAACGATGGTCCGTTTGTTGGCAACCAACCGGACACTGTTGTTGAGGTCTTGAACTCCCTGGGTAACTTCCAGAACCAGGGCTGAAATATCAACATCAGTCTGGGCATGGGCAGTGGTAACGAGCGGGTTGGGAGAACGTGAGGATAAAAAGGAGCTAAGATACAGCACGAGCAAAAGCGAACAGATGGTCAGAACGCGCAACATAGTCAAAATCCTTTTGTCGGTTGAATCGCAGGAAAGTAAATAGGGGGTCCGGTACGGGACTCTTGCAGACTCAATGGCAGGAAATGAAATCCATGTCGTGCGAAAAGTGAAGCGGTGGCAATGCAGCAGGCAGTTATTTGGTGACTTTGGTTAATTTCCAATACTGACCGGTATAATTACCGGTCCTGCCCATAAAAGGTTTGTTTTCGCCATCGGAAAAAGTGTCCAGGGAACGCCCGGCACCCATCAGCGAGCAGGAAAGGCGAATGTATCCATCTTTTTCAGGGGTGATTTTCCAAAGCTGGGTGGCATAATCACCGGTCTTTCCCATGAATGCTTCATTTTGATTGCCACTCCGAACTTCAAGTGACCTGGCCGGCCCCAAAACCTCGTTGGTCAGGTGGAAATATCCGTTGCCCGCCGGAACAAATTTCCAAAGCTGCCGGGCTTCGGTTCCGGCTTTTCCCATTGTGGGTTCCCCTTCGGCAGTCACCGCCAATGCCCGCTCATCCCCCAAAAAGGAATTGGTCAGCCGATAGGAAGCATTTGGGTCAGGTCCTTGAGGACAACTTGCCAGTAAAATACCACCCCAACACCAGATTCCCACAATCAACAGGCCCCACCATTTCATTCTCAACCTCGCTTTTTTAGTCCTCAGATGATGGGCAGGTTTTTGGCAACTCATCTGTAAAAAACGCCGTAACCCAATCCCTTGGGCTACGGCGTTGAAAATCAGAGGTACCATCCAAATTAAGGAAGTTCCGGATGACGCGGGAATTTGACCCAGGGCAATCGTACATTGCCCCGCACCCGCATCTGGTCACAACGCATATTTTCGGGAGCCTCAAAACCGGCGGAACCATTCGTCCCAACGAAATCGTCCTGGTCAATCCCGTCGCCGCTGATGCCAATGGCCCCTACCAGTTTGGTGCCTTTATACAGTGGCACTGCACCAGCAAAGATTTGAAATCCATTGCGAATATTGGCCGGCAGCAAATCCCGGTTGGGCGGTGGAAAACGGTTGTTCAAAATGTCGCGCAAGGTCGGCACGAGCAGGTCCAATTGCAATCCAACGTTAAACGGAGACCAACTGGAGATACCTGGCGAAAATGGTCCCGGCGGGGAATCGTTAATACCATCCGGCAGGAATGGACGATGCAAGAACCCAAAACCACGGGCACTGAAAGCAACCGTCCCATCCAGCATGACACCGTCTTTGGCGGCGGCATCCACATAATTGCCAAGGCCAATGCGACGCAAAATCGTGCCGCAATCAGCACGGCTCATAAAGGCTGCGGAGCGGGCTTTCTGGGCCGAAACATCCACCCCGAAAATCGGAGCATCAGGCGTGGCCCTGAGTCCCAGAATTTCGCCATCGGCACCACAGACCGTGATATTGACTTCGGCAAAACTGCCCAACGGTTGCCGGATGGCTCCACGGGCCCGGTAAGCGGCTGCAATGCCCTGAGACAAAATTGTTTCCACCTCGTCGCGGGTCAAATCCTTGTTACCCTTGATAGGAAACCGTTCGTTGACATCCGAAATGGGACCAACAAAATTGTTGCCAATCAGGATGCGGACCGGCATGCCGCGCAACTCACCGCATTTGAAGCGGCTGCCGGCTCCCAGGAAGGGGATTCCCCCGATAATCTTGTCGGGGAAAGCCTGCAATTCCGTTTTCAGGAACTGGCTGTCCCGAAGTGGCACCAGATTGGTGACGGGAGCCGCATCCGGGGCATTGGAATAAGGCAATCGAATGCCATCCACGTAAATATTGTCGGCCCGAATCAGTTTCGGAGGCTCGAACCCCTGTGAACCGGCAGCCGCAATCAACTCCTCAATGGACTGGTCAGCGTCAATCGGGTTCGGGTCAAAGCTGTAGCCATCGCCGATTTCCACTCCAATTCCACCACAGGGGAATCCATTTTTATACAGCGGCAACCCGCCAGGGTCAGCAGAAAGACCCAGCGGCAGATTTCCATTCACGTTGGAGATGAAGACCAAACTGGAAAACTGCACCCCAAAAAGCGGCCCGCCAGGCGAAAACCGGACACCGGGCGGAATGTTTTCCTGGATGATGAACCCGGCCGTGCGGGGCGTGAAGGCGTTTCCAGTGGTGCCGAAGAATGAACAGGTTCCGGCTTTGGAAACGGCGGCAAATTCAGCCCGGATGGCTTCGTTTTTGAGTGGCCCGGAGGGGAAGGCGGTAAACCGGTTGGCTCCTTTCATCCGATAGACGGCCAACACGTTCCCTTCACGGTCGGTCACAGCAATCGTCGCCCTCGTGTTCATCCGGGTGGCATAAGTCACGGCCTGCTGGACGACTTTAATCACCTCGTCACGGGTCAATGCCACCGACGTGGGGTTGGGGCAAACCTTGATATTGTTTCCAATGGTCTGTGGAACCGGTGGTTTGCCACCCGCATTCGAGCCGAGCGGGATGGTGACCATTGTCATCAAAAACATGACCAAAAACGTCAGGCTGTAAATCCGTCGTGGTTTCTTCATAAGGAGTCGCCTCTCGGAAAAACCCGCCGCCATGCCAAAAACCAAACCATCGGGTTTGGAAAGCCGGGCAGTGTCAAAGAAGGAATGGAAAAAATTTCGGTTTTCGAGCGGTTACGGAGTGTTTCTGTTTGGTAGAGCTGAGTCTTGAAGTAAGGACCGGAGTCGGCCCACCGTAGAGATGCCGCCAACCATACCAAACTTTTTTCGAGGTGGCAAAAGAAATGTTTGTCCAGTCAAGGGTTTCCTCAAATTGTTGGAAAAAAACTGGAGAGCCACAGGGAGCGGAAAAGAAAATTATAAGAAAATTGAATTTTTCCTTGTTTCGGCGACAGAAATCCAAAAGTCAAAATTGACTTTCCGGAAAAACACTCGGTATTATGCGCCAAGCTACAAACAGTTCTTCCACCGCAATCATTTCGATTCATTCTCAAATTTCGGCACGTACTTTTCTCAACCATCTTTCCAACTGCTCGGCGTTCGATTTCTGAGGCAACCGTGAGCAGCCGGCGAAAAGCGGCCGTTGCATCAGATACAGCTTGAAATTTTTTAGCTTGTTTCCGTCAGAACGGATGTATTGGTGTTCCAATACAGACGGCTCCGGCGTTGTTCATTACCTCACACGGGGGAGCAAACTTCCTATGAAACGTAGTCCATCTCGTCAACTGTGGTTTCTGTTCTGCACCCTTTTCATGCTTTTTCTGACCATTCCAGTCGGGGCACAAAACGTGACCAGCCTCACACAGGCACCTGAATCCACCGGAGAACCCAATGCTGGAGCACCGGCGGATGGTGAGCAGGGGAAAGTTGATACCCGCAGCCCACAAGGCTACAAAGTCCCCGGTGCCGCAGGCAAATCGAGCGTCAAGCCCCAAAGCAATCCCCCCGAAGGTTCGCCCACCCCGGTTGAGGACCGTTGGCGCATTGGGTATCCGGAATGGAACCGTACCGTACGTGGCCATATCCTGAATCCATATCGACAAAATGTTTTGAAAGGTGATTATCCGATTATCGGCCAAAACACCTTTTTGGTCCTGACGGGTGAAAGCGTGACGGCCACGATTGGCCGCCGGGTGCCGGTGCCGAGCGATGTGAGCAGCGCCCGTCCCAATTCCGAAGAGTTCTTCGGTCGGGGCGAGATGTTCATCATGCAGCAGAATTTCATCCTCTCCACCACCTTGTTCCACGGCGACACAGCCTATCGCCCGGTCGACTGGCAGATCAAATTCACTCCCGTGTTTAACGTCAACTACGTGATTGCCCGTGAAAACGGCATTATCAACCGGGACGTGCGGCGGGGCACAACCCGCCTGGACGGGCGCAAAATCTCCCTCCAGGATGCCTTTGTTGAAGTCCGGCTGGGTGACACGACCAAAGTCTTTCCTTTTTTGCGGGGCAAGGACAGTCGTGGCGGGCACAGTCCGTTTTTTGATTCAACGGCGTTGCGGGTGGGGATCCAACAATTTAACAGCGACTTCCGGGGTTTGATCTTTTTGGACAACAACCTGGGTGCCCGCCTCTTTGGCAACTACAACAACAACAAGTGGCAGTACAACCTGGCCTATTTCAACATGTTGGAAAAGGACACCAACAGCGGGTTGAACACCTTTGACTGGCGGCATCAACGGGTTTACATCGCCAATTTGTACCGGCAGGATTTCATCAAACCGGGCTACACGACGCAAATCAGCCTGCATTACAACGACGACCAGCCTTCCATTAAGTATGACAACAACCGGTTCATCGTGCGTCCGGCTCAGGTCGGCATTGTGGCCCCGCACAGCGTCAAGGCCGGTTACATCGGCTGGACTGGTGACGGACATTTCCGCCGCTTCAATATCAACCACGCCTTCTATCAGGCGTTTGGTCGGGACAGCCTGAACCCGATTTCGCAAAAGGGCGAACATATCAACGCCCAATTGGCCGCCTTGGAACTTTCCATGGACCGTGATTGGCAACGGTTCCGGACCTCGGTGTTTTTCACGTCAGGTGATGGAAATCTCCGCGACGGCAAGGCCGGCGGGTTCGACTCGATTTTGGACAAGCAGTTTTTTGCCGGCGGCGACAACAGTTTCTGGAACAGTCAGGAAATCCGCCTGACCCAGACCGGGGTGGCCATCACCACGCAGGACAGTCTGATTCCCTCGCTCCGCAGCAGCAAAACCCAAGGCCAGGCCAACTTTGTCAACCCTGGGATTCTGGTCATCAACGGAGCCTATGACGCCGACCTGACACCCAAACTCAAGCTCAATGTGAATTTTAACTATCTGCGGTTCCACCGCACTGCCGTGCTGCAAGACCTGCTCTTCCAGCCGCGCATCCGCCACAATATCGGGTTTGATTACGGAGCCGGTGTGATTTATCGCCCGTTGCTCAGTGAAAACGTCATTGTGCGGTCCGGTTTCTCGATCTTTTCACCACTTTCCGGATTTACTGACATCTACACTTCAAATTGCAAAGGCGTGAATTGCGGACAGGGACGGCAAACGCTGTTTGCACTGTATTCAAAGCTCATATTCACCTTTTAAGCCGACGACCACATGAGGTTCGCCACACCACAGCCACCATGAATTCGTGAGGCAGCAGTCGGTGGGGAAATCCGGTCGAACGTTTTGACACGAAAGGGAAGACGACATGCGTTCAAATGGGAAACTTGCATGGATCAAGTTATTGTGCTGCGTTTGCGTCATTGGAGCAGCGGTTTGCACCATCAGTTTCAAATATCGGAGCCTTGGCGCAAACGTCACCGCTGACACAACGGCAGATGCAGTTGACAGTGGCGACAAAAACGCAGCTCCACCGGCCAAATCATCCAGCTCCAAAGGCGGAGAGAAGTACGCTCAGGATGCAGACGATTCCGGATGTAAAAGCTGTCACACTGGGGTTGAACCCTCTCACGTTGACGCAAAGGGCAAAGAGTCACCGGTGATTTCCTGCGTCTATTGCCACGGCGGAAACGGGGTGGTCAAGCTGCCGGATGGAGCAGCTAAGGACTCGTTCGCCTATGACAAGGCCAAAAACGAAGCCCACGTGCTGCCCAAATACCCTGAAGCCTGGAAAAACAAAAAAACCGGGAAACTCAGTTCAGCCAATCCGGTTCAGTCCGCGACTCTGTTGAACAAGGAAGACCCCAAATTCATCCGGTTTGTCAATCCTGGCGATTTTCGTGTGTCGGATATCACCTGCGGCGAGTGCCACGAAGACGAGGTGAAATTTGCCCGCACCAGCATGATGGCCCACGGAGGATTCCTGTGGGGCGCGGCCCTCTATAACAACGGGGCATGGCGGGTCAAAAATACCCAATGGGGGGAAGCCTATAACATTGATGGGGCACCGGTCCGGCTGGAAACCAAGCCGGCTCCGACGGCGGAAGAAACCAAATACAAAGGTGTGGTTCCCTTCCTCAACCCGCTGGTTCGTTGGGAAGTCTCACAACCCGGCAACATTCTGCGCGTGTTTGAGCGCGGCGGCGAACCGGTTCCGGAAGTCGGCAACCCACTTCCGGAAGAACGCCCTGGCTTGCCCAGCAACAAACTCAGTATTCGCGGTTATGGAACCCTGCTGCGGACCGACCCGGTATTTCTGGGCCTCCAGAAAACCCGTTTGCTCGACCCGTTGCTCTATTTCCTTGGGACCAACGAACAACAGGGCGATTACCGTTCCAGCGGCTGTACGGCCTGCCACATGCCCTATGCCAATGACAAATTCAAGGTCCATTCAGCGCAATATGCGCAATATGGCCATGATGGCAAGTCCTTCTCGGCTGACCCGACCATTCCCAAAGATGAACCGGGCCACCCCATCAAGCATAATCTGACCAACGCCATCCCAACCAGCCAATGCATGGTCTGTCACATGCACCCCGGCACCAACATGGTGACACCATACACAGGCTATATGTGGTGGGATAACGAAACCGACGGCGAACACATGTATCCGGAAAAATCCTTCAAACTGAGCGAGGAGGAGAAGGAAAACATCCGGCGGCGCAATCCCGAAGGTTCGGCCATGAAAGGCAAGTGGGGGGTGGACCCGCAATTCCTCAACACCCTCGCAGACGATGTCAATCCCAAACTGAAACATACCCAGTTTGCCGACTACCATGGCCACGGCTGGGTGTTCCGCGCCATCTTCAAACAGGATCATAAAGGGAATCTGCTCGACCAGGATGGCAACATCGTCAAAGACGTCAACGGCGAAGTGCTTCAGAAAGCCACGGCTCCCTATAGTCCGGAAGAAGAAAAGGCCGGAAAACTGATGCGTCCGGGAGTGCCGGTTCACCTCAAGGACATCCACCTTGAACGGGGTATGCATTGTGTGGACTGCCACTTTACGCAGGACGCCCACGGCAACGGCAAACTCTATGGCGAACCCCGTGCAGCAGTTGAAATCAGTTGCCAGGATTGCCACGGCTCGATTTACCAGCGGGCGCTGGCTGCCGGGAAAGATACGGTGACCACCAGCTTTGCAGGCGGCAACAAACTGTCGAAGTACAAAGTCTGGGTTAAAGGCAAGAGCAAGAAACAGCCCATTTTGGAAGTCGTCAACGGCAAGGTGATTCAGCACTCGGCGTTGGATCCGGAAAAATCGTGGGAAATCGTCCAAACCATGGATACGATTGACCCGACCAGTACGCATTACAATGAGAAATCCCGGCTGGCCAAGACCATGCACAAAGACGGAAAAACCTGGGGTGTCCCGCCGAAGGATTCAACCGAGCTGGCCCACCAGGATAACCGCATGACCTGTTATGCCTGTCACTCGTCGTGGATTACCAGTTGTTTTGGGTGCCATCTGCCGATGATTGCCAACCAGAACCGGGTGATGGCCCATAATGAAGGGAAACCTCAAACCCGAAACTGGACACAATATAACTTCCAGGTGTTGCGTGACGACGTGTACATGCTCGGGGTTGGGGGCACAGCAACAGGTGCGAAAGAATCAGGCCGCGAATCCGGCGGGCTGATTGCTCCGGTCCGTTCGTCCAGCGCTGTGATCGTAAGTTCACAAAATGCGTTGCGGCAACAGATTTACAGCCAGCAACAGACCATTTCCTCGGAAGGCTACTCGGGCCAGGCGATGAACACCCATGTGCCGCATACCGTGCGGGGCAAGGGTGAAACCAAGCAATGTACCGATTGCCATCTCTCGAAGAACGGTGACAACAACGCCCAGATTGCCCAACTGCTCCTCTTGGGTACCAACTTCGTCAATTTCATGGGCCGCTATATCTATGTCGCCAATGGCGAACATGGATTTGAAGCGGTGGCGGCCACTGAACGGGATGAGCCACAAGCAGTGATTGGCAGCCACCTCCACAAGCTGGCCTATCCGGAAAAATACCAGCAGCACCTCAATAACAAACGGATTTTGAAAGAATCCTATGAACACCATGGCAACGTCCTGAGCCTCCAAATGCGCGGCGAGTACCTCTATGCCGCCGAAGGCGAAGAAGGCGTGGTGGTCTATGACATCGCCAACATTGACAACAAGGACTTCTCCGAACGGATGACCACGGCTCCAGTGTCACCACTCGGTCAGAAGTTCTATGTCAAGACGAAATACGCGACCGCAATCTGCTCACCCACCACCCTTGGTGTTGACCCGACCCGCGAACGGTTGCCGGAAAACGAGGAACAACCCATCAGTCTGATTTATGCGTTCCTCTATGCCTCAGACCGTGAGGAGGGGTTGGTGGTGATTGGTGACTCGAAAGCCGGTGTCGCCACCCTGCTGGACGGTGACCCAACCAACAACTTCCTCAAACGGCAGCCGGGCTTCAACCCCGATGGCATTCTGACGGGCGCGGAAAACCTGACGATGGCCGGGAACTACCTCTATATTGTCTGCCCGAAAGGGTTGGTGATTGTGAACGTAGCGAACCCGCTCGAACCGAAGGTGACGGCGGTCATCGAAGGCTTCAAGAATCCAAAATCGGTGGCCATCCAATTGCGTTATGCGTTTGTGACCGATGAAGAAGGCTTGAAGGTGGTTGACATCACCCGTCCGGAACGAGCCAAGCTGGTGCCCAACGCTTTGGTTCCGCTCAAACATGCCCATAACGTGTATGTCGCCCGGACCTATGCTTATGTGGCGGATGGTGAAGACGGTTTGGCCATCATTGATGTGGAACGGCCTGAAAAACCGGTCCTCGACCAGATGTACAATGCCGATGGGGCCATCAACGATGCGCACGACGTGAAAATCGGAATGACCAATGCCAGCGTGTTTGCCTACATTGCTGACGGTCATAACGGGCTGCGGGTCGTGCAGTTGATGTCACCTGAAACAACGCCGGGGCTCTACGGTTTCAGCCCGCGCCCAAGCGGAATGGAACTGGTGGCGACCTATCCGATGCATGACGCATTGGCCATTTCCAAAGGTCTGGACCGTGACCGTGGGGTTGACGAAAGCGGAAATCAGTTGGTCGTCTTTGGACGACGCGGGGCCCGTCCTTTCAACCTTGAAGAACAACGCACGATGTTGACGCCACGGGTTACCAACGATCCGCCGCGTAAACCAATTGAACCACAGCCGAAATCGGCTCAAAAACCGGCCAATCCGGAAACCGAACGAAACAACCAAATTCTATCCGCTATGGCTGTGATTGGGTTGGTGATTGTACCCTTCTCGGTCAGACGGTTCCGTCGACGCCGATCTTAACCGGCAAGTGCCTGAACCCACCTGGAAAGAGAACAGGAATGTCGGCGTGATGTTCCTGTTTCTTTCTGTTTGGGGTCAGGCATTTGCCACAAGCAAACCACCTCTGAAAAATTCATGAACCAAGGACCCAGGAACTGCGTAACAGTTCCCCCAAGTTGACCGGGAATTAAGCTTTACTTTTTGGATTCAGGCTTGCTAAATGGCAGCTATCCAAAAACACCACCAGATTTCCAACAACCACCTCATCCGCTTTACTCAACCAGAAGAAGAGGACAAACCTGTGAGGAATTCCCGTCGTTTTGCCGCCATTTTCATATTTACTTGTATGGTTTCGGGGATTTTACTGGCTCGCGTGTGGGCAGACCGTGGGCACAGCATACCTGAAAAGGGTACCCTCGCTGCCTCAAGCAAAACAGGTTTGGCCCCTCAGGCTTCAAAAGAAGCACCCGCTTCAGCTAAAAAAGAAGAGAGCAAAGAAGAAGAAGGGGATGACGACAAACTGGTTTTTAAGCATAAACACCACGAGGGGGAGCAAAAAGCACTGGATGAGAAGACCCTCATCAAACTGGATTGCAACTACTGCCACGTGGTCGGGCCGGACGAAAAGCTGGCCGCTGGTTTTGGTACATTCCCCTGTGATAAGCCGGATGTCCTGGCCAAAATGGGCAAAGTTAAAAAAGTCCTCCACAGCGCCTGTACCGATTGTCATGGGAAAATTCCCATCATTGCCAAAAACAATCCCCAATTTTGCCTGATTTGTCATACCAAACCTGGATTCACTCCGAAATTGCCAGTCAAGGATTTTCCGAACCAGGTAAATCCCTCCCAATTCAGTTTGAATTTTCCCCATCGCAGCCACCAAAAGAAGGTTTTGTTTGCCATGTTGGAACCGGCCCATGCGACAGGGATTGAAATTGCATCAGCCAAACCGATTTCAGCAGCCCTCCTGCAAAGCAAGCCTGCGCCTCCGACCATGGCCTGCACAGCTTGCCATAATGTCGAAGTGGGCGGGGTTTTTGCCTCCAAACCGCAACACCGGAGTTGTTTTGTTTGCCATTCGGAGCAGGTATCCGACCGATTCAAAGACTATCAAAGCGAGCCCTATGCGAATGACTGTTCCGGTTGCCACCCCAAGGCCAAAACCAACCCTTTTAAGGATTTGCCCAACACATCCAGCTTCAAAATGGTGAATGCCGTGGAAACGGACAAAGACGGCAAAGTCACGGGCGGCCCGCTTTTCCATCATGACGGCGACCATGCAGTCATGGCCAAAATCAGTGAAACCGGTCAAGCGCTGGCATGTATCACGTGCCATGGGGTGGTGAGAAACGAACCTTCGCGGACCAAGGTCAAAACCGACGAGGCCCGAAAGAAATTCCTGGTTTCACCATACCCGGAATCCTGTGGAGGGTGCCACACCCTGAAGAAAAAAGCCCTGGTTGGCTTTATTTCGAAAAAACAGGGGAATGGAAATATCTTCACGGTGAGCAATTGTGATCGTTGCCATACGCAGGACATCATTGACAAAGACAACGATTACCACAAGAAACAACTGCAACAGCAGACACAACCGCAAACACCACCTAAATAGAAGGACTGAGGACTGAGGACTGAGGACTGAGGAAAAACAAGAATTGATTCCAAATAAGATATGTTTTCTTTCTCCTCAGTCCTCAGTCCTCAGTCCTCAGTCCTGAAAAAGATTGGGATACACACATGTTGAACCAGTCCACAACGCACTCATCGTTTGCTCGTCACCTTCGCCGGTCACTCCTTGGCTTGTTTGGAGTGGCTGCCCTGTTGGTCTGCTTTTCGTCCTGCAAACAATCCACCATACCACCTCCGGCTGGACAAAATCCGCCACCGCCACCCACCAGCGGGACCATTAATCAAAAGGCGGTAACTCCGGTAACAATCAAGGGGGACCCCACCAAATTCACTCATAAAAGCCATGAAAAACATGTGGACGGGTCAGCCATGGCCTGCGAGGAGTGTCATCGGCGGGAGGAGAATATCAACAAAGCACTGTTTCCCGGACACAGCGCCTGCATTTCCTGCCACTTAAACGAGTTTACGGTGGCGAATGCAGGAACCCAGGGAATGTGTATTATCTGCCACTCCAACCTGGACACGATTCAGGCTCCCCAACGGGACTTCCCGCCGCGCAAGAGCTACACGGTCTTTTTTGACCCGCAACAGCACCGCAACCATGTTGCCTACAGTTTCCCGACTGAAGTCAGTAAAAAAGCGGATTGTGCCTTCTGCCATCCTACCGAAGCAAAAGGTGTGGCGATTGCCTTTCCCAATCACCCGGAATGCTATTCCTGCCACACCGCAGCCGGAACCAAAGCATCTGTTCCCAATACGCCCCATGAGGTCAAGCCGGGGGCTTTGGGACCGGGCGAATGTGCGACCTGTCACTTGACCCCAACCGAGAAAACTCCCGTGGTGTTGCTCCAGACCAAGATGACGGGGAAATCCTATAACTATAAATTCACCCATAAATCGCACGAGAAACTGGCCAAGTGCGAGGAATGTCACAATCTGGACAGTACCTATAACACCAGCCAAGTAGCGGTGCCCAAAGCCAAAGCCCATTTACAGAACAAAACGGCTGCTGGTCAGGGTTGTTTTACCTGTCACAACGACAAACGGGCATTTGGCGACGGTGATGCTGCGAAATGCACCAAGTGCCATTCCCCCAACCAACTGCTGGGAGCTGGGTCCTAACAATTGAAAATTGAGAATTGAGAATGCTGGTTTTTTCTTTTGTCAAACCAGCGCGACTGGATGGTGGAGCTTTGTTCAATTCTCAATTCTCAATTGACCTTTCAAAGTTTCTTTTATCCAGGCAATGAAACGTGTTTTGGAAATCATTGACTTTGGCTTTTTCTCAAAATTAACAGTAAAACAACAGTGGGTTCTGTGGGGACTGGCAATTTGCCTGGGAGCCGTGCTTCCGTTTCTGGGTTCTCTGAAAAACGGGTATGTTATAGACGACGAAACCATCGTGGCCAACAATCCGAATACCGCCTCCCTGGCCCGGACCGGCTTTGTTTTTACTCATGAACTTTGGGGACGAACCGATCAGCAATTCAATCCGGGTGCAGTCTATCGCCCGGTTACCATCCTGTCATTTGCTGCCACCTCAACATGTTTCGGAAACACTGCTCAGGTCCATCATTTGGTAAATCTCGGTTTGCACCTGCTCAATGCCTTGTTGGCGGGGATGGTGGTTTGGGTATTCACCCGAAAAATGAATCTCAGTGGCTTGACCGGCCTTGGTTTCGCCATACATCCACTTCATACCGAAGTAGTTAATATGTTAGTTGGACGAGCTGAACTGTTGGCCTTTTCAGGTGGGGTAGGGGCGCTCGTTTTGTTTCAGACCGCTGTTCAACAAAAAAAAAATTGGCTCCATGGTGTAGGTTGGTGTTGTTGGCTGACAGGGTTTCTGGCAAAAGAAAGCACCATTCTTTTCCTTCCCTTGCTAATAACATTGATTTGGTGGATGGAATTCCCAGCCGCTCAAGGACTCATTTCCAAAGAACGAGGACACTGGTTTGTAAGACAATACGGATTCGCTTTAACTGGACTGTTGATTCCGCTGGGCTGTTTTTTCGGATTGCGGGCAGTTGTGCTCGGAAACCCGTTGGGTACGTACCTTGCCCCACCTGGAGCCACCCAAAGCACAATCCAGGTTGTGGCCAACCCGCTTTATAACCTTACATTGGCGGAACGGTGGAAAACTTCATTCGCACTGATTGGCAAAATGACAAGTCTCCATCTTTGGCCGCATCCCCTGGTGGTGGATTATTCTTTTGATTCGATTCCATTGGTCACCACATGGACGGATGGGCGACTTCTGTTTGGTCTGTCAAGTGTGCTTGCGCTTGGCATAGGAATTCGATTGTCTTGTCGAAAAGCCCCGCTGCTTTCCGTAAGTCTTCTGTTTTGGCTGCTTGGGATGGTGTTTTTCTCCAACCTCCTCCTGATTCGGTTTGGTTCGCTTTTTGGCGAACGATGGATGTACAGCCCTTCACTGGGATTTTGTATTGCCTTGGCAATCCTGGTCCAAAAGGGAATTACTTCACAAGGCTGGGTGAAGCTCACAACGACATTGCTTGGGCTGCTCTGTTTGAGTGCCTCTATTTTTATTTCGGCACAGCACACCAAAACTTTTTTTTCCACTTTAACGGCGGTTACCCACTTGGTCGAACAGGGAAGCCCTCGAAACGCCTGGGGTTGGTTCGCACTTGGCAACGAATATAGTCGAAGGAACCAGTTCCATGAAGCGGTTGCCGCCTTTCGCAAATCGCTGGAGATTTACCCATCACCCGACACATATGACCTTGTGGCAATGAACTTTATGGCTTTGGGTGATTGGAATGAAGCAATCCAAGCTTCCAGAGAGGCCATCCGGCTGGATCCGGGTTGGTGGCCCTATCACAAACGACTGGCAATAGCCTTAACCCAAAATGGCCAAACCGACGAAGCCATCGAGGAACTGCAAACGGCCCTGAAAGGGGCACCAACGGATCCCCTGCTGCATTACAGTCTAGCCTCCCTCTTCAAACGAAAGGGTAACCTTGGGGGAGCAGAATTTCATTACCAGGCAGCCTTACAAGGAGACCGGCCCATGCCAGGAGCATGGAGAATGATGGGAGAAATATATCTGACACAAGGCAGGAAACAGGAAGCCCTGACAGCCTTTCGCAACTTCATCCAGGCAAATCCGACTTCTTCCGAGACTGGTTCCATCCAGGAACAAATCCGCCAATTGGAAAAGGAACCCCCTCCCCAACCAAAGTCTGAACACCCATGAAGGTTACCGATTTGTTTGCTTCAAACTGGCTTTCACCGGCAGCGGAAAAAAAGCAAATCCTGTTTTGGGTTTTGGCGATTACCATTGCTCCGTTGCTTTGTTTCGGAGGCTGCATCCGCAATGGGTATGTTATTGATGATGCCTTGATTGTGGAAAACAACCCCAATGCAGCAACCCTGAAACGGGTCGGCTATGTATTGACCCATGAGCACTGGGGTTCCCTAAACCAACCCATCAACCCAGGGGCAGTGTATCGGCCCATCACCATGATCTCTTTTCAGGCCACATCAACAGTTTGGGGGAACTCGGCTCCGGCCCACCACGCCGTTAATCTGGCACTTCATCTATGTAATTCACTCCTGGTTGCAGCGTGCGTCCTGATTTTCTGACATAGCATGCCGGTAAGCGGCCTAGCCGGGCTGATTTTTGCCATCCACCCGCTCCATACGGAAGTCGTGAACCTCCTGGTGGGCCGGGCCGAACTGCTGGCCTTTGCTGGCGTGATGGGAACCCTGGTGCTTTTTCAGTTAGCCCGGATATTTCATGAGGTTGGCAGGCCCTGGGTTTTTCATTTTGGGAACCCCTGGTATACCTTGAAAATCAATCAGACAGCCGGGAATGGGGGAGCTTTTCGCGTATTTTCCGGTTTTTGCCAATCATCAGAGACACCTTCCCCTTCCCCCATTTTTTGTCAGCGTGCCAGGGACAGCACTCAGTAGGTTTTAGCCGGTGCCCAGCCGGGTGGCGACCAGACGAAACAAGTCCTGGTCAGGATAGGCACTGGAGAGCAGGAAGCGGACGCGGCGGGTATTGCGCAGCACGACCGCCCCAATTTTGAAAAGTTTGAGCCGGATGGTGCCGGATTGGGCCTGGGCCAGTCCCGTCCCGGTCAAAACGAGGCGGCGCAGGGCTTCCACCAAGGTATAAGCCAGTCCTGAAAGCAGCAGGCGGAACTGGTTGGGCCACCAGGCATGGCAACTGGTGCGGTCGGCAAACAAATCCAGTTGTTGCTCCTTCATGGAGTGGAAGCGGAGCGCCGGATTACCTTTCGGCAATTGGTTTCTCCGCAGCCCTCCCCACACCGGACAAACAGTAAGAACCTGTCCGGAAAATCACTTGCACCGTGCCAAACGCTTGACCATGAGGTCAATCATAGCCAAATAAACGAGGGCCTCACTGGTAGCGGCGCGGCGTTCATAATCCTTACTCAGGCGGCGAA
>JAIBAN010000002.1 GCA_019695185.1 Blastocatellia bacterium
GGAGTTGGCTTTTGCCAACACCGTTGTGATGGCGGCGGTCAACGTCGTCTTCCCGTGGTCAACGTGGCCGATGGTCCCGACGTTAATATGTGGTTTACTGCGATCAAATTTCTCTTTGGCCATGGTCTGTAAGAATCCTCAAACAAAATGGAGCCCACAACCGGATTTGAACCGGTGACCTCCACCTTACCAAGGTGGCGCTCTACCGACTGAGCTATGTGGGCAAAAATTGATTTTAGAGACGTTCGCACCCGGAACCTGGTGCGAAAACGATCTTTCATGTGGAGCGGGAGACGGGACTCGAACCCGCGACCAACGGCTTGGAAGGCCGTGACTCTACCACTGAGTTACTCCCGCCCCTGTTTTGGTTTTGAGTTTCGAGTTGTGAATCTTTGAGCATGGTACTGAACTCAAAAATTCAAAACTGAAAATTCAAAACTCTGCAAAGGCTGGTGCAGGGGGTAGGATTCGAACCTACGTAAGACTGTCGTCTGCCGGGTTTACAGCCCGGTGCCATTAACCACTCGACCACCCCTGCCTACACTTTATGATTATGACAAAGACCGTTTGAGATACATCCGAAAAAACCTAATATCCGACTTCACTATATTTCCAACCCCCAAAGGGATTTTCCTGATATATAGGAAGAGCGATGCGATATGCAACTGGCAACCGCTTGAGGTGGAGCCGGTGAAGGGATTTGAACCCCCGACCTACTGATTACAAGTCAGTTGCTCTACCAACTGAGCTACACCGGCCCAGACTGCATATCCAGTGAATTGCTAGGCATTTCGGCTGGCAACTTCGGCAAAAGACGGATATTACCAAAAAAATGCATAATTGCAACCTTTTTTATCGCTCTTTACCAATTTAGCCGAGTCGTGACATAATTTAAGAATCCAAGCACGTTTCACAATCTTCGCTCGCTCTAAGTCAAACAACGCAGTCTTGCATAACGCGTAATTCTGAAATTCAGTCCATCTTTCTCAGAAGTAGCTCACAGAACCTCGCCCCCTAAACCCTACGGGCTGGGGACGTCAAACTCTTTGGAGGGACACTGTATGTCACCTGCTCTTCGGAAGTCGCTTTTGGCTGTCACGGTTGTTTTTGCGGGAATCGGCGTCTGGCAATACTTCGGATACCAAGGAACCAAAGATGAAACAACGCATTTTTGGATTTCAGTTGTATTTTTGGTAATTTCGATGGGCGCATTGCTTACATTTTTCTTAACCAAGCCTGAAGAAGACCCCAGCGACATCAGTATTACCAAATTTTAACTTGGTGATAGTGGTTTCCGACAAGGTCTTTGCCAACCCGAACATCGGGTTCAAGGCTGCTTTTTGGGCAAAACAAGTCGGAAGGTGCATTTTAGCCTTTCCGGACTGGTTCTTGACCTTCACGATTTTCACGGCTCGGAATGGTGCTTTCCGAGCCGTTCTTTCGCATTTCCGAGAACATTTTCATGTCCAGCGGTCCTCCCAGCAGCCTTCCCCTTGCACGCTACAATTCATCCCGTTCCCTGACAAATTCCATCTGGAAGGCACTTCCCACCGACCCGGTTCAAGTCCAATTCATTTCTGAAACCCTGGCCGTTCCGCCATTGGTCGCCCGCTGCCTAGTGGCTAGGGGAGTCACAACCCCTGAATCTGCTGAAGCCTTTTTACATCCGACCCTGAGCGATATTCCCGATCCACTGGGCATGAGAAATCTTCCAGCCGCCATTCGGTTGATTGGTGGAGCACTTGCCCGGCGAGAGAAAATCCGGATTGTGGGCGATTACGACTGCGATGGGACCACAGGTTTAATCACATTGCTGAATGTGTTTCGCCTGTTGACACCGGAGGCTGAACAATTTCTCTCATTTCATGTACCGGACCGGGAACGTGACGGATATGGCCTCAATCCTGGAATTGTGGAACGGGCCGCAGGCGACGGTATTCGAGTTCTGGTCTCAGTGGATATTGGCATCACTGCCTATCGGGAATGGGCAATGGTCCGTGAACGCGGGATGCAAGGAGTCTGTCTTGATCACCATACAGTTTTGGGGAGCTCTGCCCCCGAAGATGCCCTAGTGGTCTGCCCCAAACAAGCCGGGTGCGACTATCAGGAGAAAGACTTGGCAGCCTGCGGCCTCAGCCTGCAATTTGGCCGGGCATTACTGGCCGACCACCCCAAACGGGACCGGATCATTGATTCCCTCACTAAACTGGTAGCCATTGGCACGGTGGCCGACCTCGTTCCACTTTCCAGTCCGGCCAATCGGGCGATTGTTTCACAAGGCTTGAAAGGACTCAGTAGCGGTTCAAGCAATCCTGGTCTGTCGGCTCTGCTCGAAGTGGCTGGGTTGGGAGGTAAACCCATCAGTGCTTCAGACTTGGGGTTCCGTTTAGGCCCACGGATTAATGCGGCTGGGCGGATTGACGGTTCCACCCTCAGTGTTGTGGACCTGTTTGATACGAAAACACCTGATGAAGCCCGCCGGCAGGCGGCACAAATTGATACCTGGAACAGTGAACGACAGGATATTCAACGCAACCTGGTCGAACTCCTCACCCATGAAATTGAAAAACAGGGTACCAGTGACTTTGTTTTTGTGTTGGCAGGAGAGCACGACAAAGGCTGGCATCAGGGGGTGGTTGGAATTGCTGCCTCAAAAATCGTTGAACAATACCACCATCCAGCCCTGGTTTGCTCCATCCGGGGTCAGATGGCCCATGGTTCAGCCCGCAGTATTCCCCAATTCAATATGGTCAATGCACTGGACCGGATTCACGATGGGTTGTTTCATCGCTACGGCGGCCATGCAGCGGCAGCCGGGTTTGCCTTGCCGGCGGAAAGGCTCCCTGAATTGCGCCAACGGATCAATGAGTATGCCCGGAACATACTGACTGAAGATGATTTTGTCGCAACCAGGCGCTATGACGGGGAAATCTCAGTTGGTGAAATCACCACTTCCCTCATTGATGCCATGGTCCAACTTGGTCCTCATGGAATTGGAAACCCAACGCCTAAAATCGTTGTCAATGGTGTGATCAGTGAGTTTCGCCTGCTGAAAGAACAACACCTCAAACTGGTGGTCAGTGACGGGCGAAACCGTTTTGAGGCAGTTTGGTGGCAACATGGACATTTGGCGGACCAGATTGCCATCGGTGTTCCGGTACAGGTCCTTGGTCGGCTTGAAATCAATGAATGGAATGGATACCGCCGTCCTCAAATGGTGGTTGAGGATGTTCGGTACCCTGCCTGAAGGAACCCATTTGAATCCTTGTTTTTCTGAAATCTAATTCATCGAACAAGCACCCGGCCCACGGGGATCCCCACAGGTGCCACAGGGTCTCAAGGGTTGGCTGGTTGCGACGGTTTTTCCGCCTGAGGAAACTGCAAACACAGAAAGCGTCTGGGTCAGGTTTTTCCCACTGCAGGACGGGCATTCTGGCTGTCTTTCACCAAACACCAACGCTTCGAAATGCCTTCCGCAGTCACTGCAATCATATTCGTAAATGGGCATGTGCCACTCCTTTCAGGTTTACCTTATATTCAGCGGTTCCCCGATTGGACGAATCCGCCGGGGTGGGATCCACTCGTCCCACTCAACCGAATATCCAGTATAGTGGATGAAAAAACCATTTCCGGCTACCTTCAAAACCGAAGCGGCATACCAACTCCCCTGCCATTCCACCAAAACGTTCTGCCCAACCCGGTATGGTTGTTCGGGTGCGGGATCAATCTCCGCAGGATCCAACCAGACATCCAGTTTCCTTGCCTTCCCCAAAAAATGAAGCCTCAAGAAGGATCCCGAGCTGGCAGTAATCCGTGCCAGAGGCAGAATTTTCTTTTGCTTCACACTCACAAAATCACCAATCCGGGAAGTGCTCTTCGGAAATGCTGTGGCAAGATTGATCCCCATTGAAAATTTTGCAGTTGCAGCAAAGAGTGCCTCTTGACCTTCGGCCAGAACCATGACCTTCTGGACAGTTTGCACCAACTCAGGCAGTGAAACTACCTTGTTCCCATCCACATCTGCCCAACATTCACCGCAAAGTGCATCCAAGAGAGCCTCGGAAAATGTCCAATTTTCAGTGGAATTACCCGTTTCCGTAGTTGAAGTCAGACCAGCTATTGCAATTTTGGAATTCAACTTCTCAATTTCCTTTACAATGCTACCCGAATCACAACAGTCCGCAGTTACCAATGCCTGCCATTCAGTGGCATGTTTGCCAACTGCTTCGATCAAGCCGTGAACTGACCAGCCTTTATTCGACTGTGTCGTATCATAGCTGATCAATCGAACATCCTGCCCATCTCTTCTCCCGTGCCCACAATAATAAACAAAAACAAAATCCCCAGGGGCAGGCCGTGTTAGAAACTGCTCAAATTCAGTCTCAATCACCTCTGTTGTGGCAACCTGGTCCTGTAAGTAAACAATATGATCGGAGGGCACTCCTTGATGGGAAAAAAAATCCACCAGATCAGCATCCCGCCGTTCATCTTTCGGAAATGAAGGGAACGACTTTTGGTCCTGCCATTCCAATATACCAACCACAAACACCCAGGTTTTGGCTGGATTCAAAAGCAAGACCTGCGGTGGGGGCCGATGTGCCATGACGTGGACCAATAACAAAACACCACACAATCCCACCAAAAGCATCAACTTCCGGTCAACAAAAGGCAAGCGCGACATGAAATCACTCACTGGATAAAGGGAGATCTGCTCGGCCACCGAAAACTCCCGCCACTATAGCGAGAAATAATTTGACAGACCAGGGTTCCTTGCGTAATATGCGCGTTCCTTACAATTGAATAGCAAATTTTGTATGGCCAGGTAGCTCAGTTGGTAGAGCAGCGGACTGAAAATCCGCGTGTCGGCGGTTCGATTCCGTCCCTGGCCACCTTCCACAAGTTTTAAAAAATAAATAGTTACAGAAAAGCGGCTTGGTTCAAACCAAGCCGCTTTTTTCGTCAGGCATACATATTCAGATATACATTCAAGTTTTTCAAGACTTTCACACCCAATCAAGTCAGCCACAACATCCGCCTGTGACGGTTTAGGTAGCTGCAATCCGAGAAACAGCCCCGCTCCAACCGGCCTGCTGCATACCACCTCACCGCCCCTCATTAAATTTTCTCCCAAAAACCTTAAAGCCTTTTATTTCCGCCTTTGGAATGATGGTCAAGGTGTGCATCCACCCCATCGTAGGATTTCACAAACTGAACTAAATCCCCCATTGTGTTTTCATGGGAAATCAGTTGCATACCTCATCACCTTTTTTGTAGATGGAATGCCGAAACCTGGTTATGAGTTTGGCCTGTTACAACAAGCTCCCTTTTTGCTTTGAGAGGGACTCACGTTTCATCTACGTCAGAGCGGGCAGCAAGCGCAAATTCAGCTTCCACATCAAGGAAATCTTCGGCTTCAGTTTCCTGTTCGCTGCCTTCAACATAAGAGCGCACATCGTGATTGAGGTGGGCAGCAATGAAACGCAGTGCCATTCGGCCCAGGAGACATTCCCGGTCCTGACTGCTCCCCAAACTGCCATGCCAAAAGCCTAAACCGCTTCCCTCTGAATTGCGCAGCCACTTGCCCAGAAAAACATATTGCCGACACTGCCAACAACCCAGGTACCCGTAGATTGACATCATTTCCCCACTGTATTCCCATTCCAAAAAAACCGGGCGCTCCGGTCTTTTGGACCAAAACGCCCGGCCTGTATCAGGAAAAAAGAAGCAGCTTTAGCTTCCTTTTTCCTTTTTATCATATTCTTCTTTGGTCTGAACCTTGACCGGGTCCAGTTTTTTGGCCTGGAGCTTGGTGTTCAGACCTTCAAGTTCAGCCGAGACGGCTTTGTTGAATTCCTGGTCCGCCTTCTCCAATTCCTTTTCCAGCACCCCCGCACTGTCCATCTGTGATTGCGTAGGTCGTCCGCCGTAGCTGTTCAGATTCGCATACAGTTCGACGATTCGTTCCCGCAATTGCTCCTCGCCGCCAATGTAGCCGGCGGTTGCGCCTTCACGGGTGGTTACCAATGTCTTGCGAATATCTTCCAGCCGGGTGGCAAAGCCTTCCAGGGATTTGGTCAAAACCGTGGCATCCTTGGCAGTCATTTCTTTGACCTTTTTGGCCCGGTCCTGTGCCTGTTCACGCGCATCCTGAATGGCGGAAGCCAAATACCCCAGTTTTTCCTGCATTTGGTACAGCTTCATCACGGTCTGCTGTTGCAGTTTGCGGTCTTCGGCAGAGTGGGTGGAACGTGGGTCAGCTACCAGTTTGATTTGACCGGTATAGGTTTCCTTCCCTTTTGTGACCTTGACCGTGTAGGTCCCTTCCGGAACCGCCGGCCCGATGAAGGCCCCCTGAGCCAGGGTTGCCCCCGAAGCCGATTTGGGCGGCTTCATCCGCATTTGCCAGGTTATCCGGTTGATACCACGGCGTTTGCTGGCTGGAATCGTTGAAATCAGCTTGTTCTCGGAGTCAAGAATTTCCACCTTGAATTCACCGATTTGATGCCGGTCCTTCATGTAGTAGGTAATGGAGGCGGCTTCAGCCAGACCATCCCCGACAAACTCGTCATTGCCGGAAAATTCCTGCGAAGAGGTTGGCAGGGCAATCACTGAGGGCCGGTTTTCCAAAAAGGCAAAAGGCGCATTGAGCACATCCTGGGTGATTTTCCGGATGGGCGTAATGTCATCAATCACATAGAGACCACGCCCGTGAGTGGCCAAAATCACGTCGCCTTCACGCGGATGAATGGCAATGTCACGTACCGCCACGTTTGGCAACCGCCCCGTGAACTGAGCCCACTGTTCCCCGCCGTCAACTGAGAGAAATAACCCGAATTCCGTCCCGACAAACAGCAGTTTTTTATTAACCAGGTCTTCACGTACCACATGGGCAAATCCCTTGATGGAATCCGTAGCGATGGAAGTCCAGGTTTTGCCAAAATCCGTGGTTTTGTAGACATAGGGTTTCATATCCCCGGTCTGGTGCCCCTCAAACGTGGCATAGGCGGTTCCTGGGTCAAACCGACTGGCTTCAATACAGCTTACCCACGTATTGGCTGGCAGGCTGGGGATGTTTTTAACCAGATTTGTCCAGGTTTTGCCGCCATCCTGGGTCAACTGCACATTGCCGTCGTCCGTTCCGACCCAAATCACTTTGGGGTCAAGCGGTGACTCACAGATGGCAAAAATCGTGCAGTGGTTTTCCGCTGAAGAGTTGTCAATGGAAAGACCGCCGGACTGGTCCTGCTTTTGTTTTTCCGGGTCATTGGTGGTCAAATCCTCAGAAATGCGTTCCCACGAATCGCCCCGGTCGGTTGAACGAAGTAAAAACTGCGAACCGACATACAAGGTCTTGGATTCGCTCATTTTGAAGGGTGTGTTCCAATTGAACCGAAACTTGGGCTCCCCGGTTTTTGGATAGGGCTGAATTGCTTTGACCTCGCCTGTTGCACGATGGAAGCGAAGCAGCTTCCCGCCCTGGTATTCGCTGAAGACAATGTTTTTGTCGGCAGGGTCAGGAAACGCCCAGAACCCGTCGCCAAATCCCACATTGCGCCAGTCACGGTTCTGAACTCCGGACGGACTGGTGGAAGGCCCAACCCAGGAACCATTGTCCTGCAACCCGCCATAGACGTTATAGGGGCGCTCCATATCGTAGGCAACGTGATAGAACTGCGAAACCGGCAGGTTTTTCATAAACTTGAAGGTATTCGCATAATCAAACGATTCATAAACGCCGCCATCCGTCCCCAAGTACATGTGGGCCGGGTTCGTCGGGTCAATCCATAAGGCATGGTGGTCTGAGTGCACATTTCCGCCGCCGCCAAAAGGACTGCTAAAGGATTTTCCGCCGTCCTTGCTGACTGACAGGGTCAGTCCCGGTTTATACACCCGGTTGTAATCCTTGGGGTCAATCGCCAGTACCCCAAAGTAAAATGGCCGGACAATCACGTTAAAAGACGAGCTGACTTTGGTCCAGGACTCTCCCAAGTCATCCGAACGGTACAGCCCGCTTTCTTTGGCCTCCACCACTGCATACACCAGATTGGGGCGGGATGGAGCCACCCGAATCGTAATCCGGCCCAATTCACCTTCGGGCAACCCTTTGGTCAGTTTTTTCCAGGTTTTGCCACCGTCGGTGCTCTTTTGGAAGGTACTGCCGGGGCCGCCGGACGTGAAGGTCCAAGGCTGGCGGCGGAATTGCCACATTCCGGCGTAAACAGTGTTTGGTTCCTGCGGATCCAGAGCAATGTCGGAGCAGCCGGTATTGGCATCCACATACAAAATCCGCTCCCAGTTTTTGCCGCCATCAGTGGTTTTGTACAAACCGCGTTCCTCACCGGAGGACCATAACGGTCCCAGCACGGCGACATACACGATTTCGGAATTTTTCGGGTCAATTACAATCCGGCCAATCCGTTCGGATTTGGCAAAACCGACAGCCGTCCAGTTGTCACCGCCATCCGTGGTTTTGAACAAACCACCACCGACCGAGGTGCTGTTACGCACCCAGACTTCGCCGGTGCCGACCCACACCGTCTCCGGGTGAGCCTGGTCAATGGTGATGCAGCCAATGGATTGCGTATTTTTGTCAAAAACGGGTTTGAAAGTTGTCCCGCCATTGGTTGATTTCCAGACACCGCCGTTGGCTGCCCCGACATACAATGTCGAAGGTTTGTTTTCGAGCGCATCAATGGCGGAAATCCGCCCGCTCATCAAAGCCGGCCCAATGGACCGGGCCTCGATGGCACCGAAGGTGTTGGAATCAATTTTAACTTTGGAGTCCTGGGCGGAGACGAGAGCAGAGCAGGTTGTCAGTGCAAGTACAAATGTTACAAGGGAAAGAACAAAGCGATAGGGGCGAATAGGCACAGAATCCTCCTTCATCGGGTTCGGGAATCAACGAATTGAGAATTGAGAATTGAGAAATTTGAAACCTGTTGGGCAGAGAGAGGTGCCTTAAACCACAACCAACCTGGGTGAGAATTGGAAAGAAGCACATGAAATTCTCAATTCTCAATTCTCAATTGTTCAAGACCCTGAACCCTATTTCTTGGCTGGTTCTTTGGCTGCATCCTTGGCCGGAAACTTAAAGATGGCATCATCCACGGCAACATCCAGCTCAATTTTTTCAATCACAATTTGAGCGCCTCCACCAGCCGGGCCCCCCTTGGCTTTTTGTTCCAGGCTAAAGGGGAACATCACTCCGTTGACCTCTTTGAAGTCACCCGGAAATGATTCGACTTCCAACTCATTGCCCTGCATTTTGCGTTTGGATGCGGATTTAATCGTAAGGAAGGATTTGGCATCCAGGAATTCGAATTCCACATCACCTTTTTTATCAGTGATTTTCAGCTTATAGGCATCACTTCCCTCGACATCCTCTTTGCCGGCCAGTTCGACGGTTTTGCCCATCGCTTTGGCATTCAGAAGGGAACCTTCGAAAAAGCCGTCGGCTTGGTCTTTTGCCTGCACAGTGTCTTCCTCAGGCATTTTTTCAGGGTCGGTCTTGCCCATAAACGGAGAGATGGTCCAACCCACTGTACCATCAAAGGCCTGCACCTGGGTTTTGCCTTGCAGGCTCATTTCCATGCGGAACATATCCGGACGTTTGGCTTGTATCACCATGGGAATTTCCAAAGCTCCGCCCTGAACCACCAGTTTGCCAGTCATTTTAATGCTTTTGATGGCTTTCAATTTATCCAGGCCGCCGCGTGCCTGGGCGTGTTTGGCAATGATTTCATCCAGAGAAAGGTCAGACTTTGCGGGAGCAGTTGATTGAGCGAGAGCCGGCAGACAAAACAGGGCTATCGCTGCATACACAGAGAGAGCAATCTTTCGGAACATGTGTGTTTCCTCATTCTTGAGTTTAGGTAGAGATGGGTTTGTGACGGATTCTGAACTTGGAGAGGTTTGCGGCGGATACGTTGCTGGAAAGGAAAGTGTTTCAAGAAATTGTATTTTGTGATTTTGTGGGTTGTGGGTTGTGGGTTGTAATTACCTTGGAGTGTCTCAATGGCCTTCACATCCACAACCCACGACCCACAACCCACAAAATCACATTGCCAGGCCGCCATCGGCCTGAATTACCTGTCCGGTGATGTAGGCTGCATCCGGTGAAAGCAAAAAGGCTGTAATCCGGGCAATTTCCGTTACCTTGCCGAATCGCTTGAGCGGAATTTGTTCAGTCACTTTGGCCCGGTATTCGGCATCAAGCGCACCGGTCATATCAGTTTCAATCATCCCCAGAGCAAGCGCGTTGACAGTGATGTCACGGCTGGCCAGTTCCTTGGCCAGAGCTTTGGTAAAGCCAATCATGCCAGCCTTGGAAGCCGAATAATTGGTTTGTCCGGGCATTCCGACGACACCGCTGATGGAACTGATATTGAGAATGCTGCCACCCTGTTTCTGGCGGACCAGAATGGCGGCCACCGCCTTACTCAGATTGAAGACACTCTTGAGGTTGGTATCAAGCACTGCATCCCAATCATCCTCTTTCATCATCAGAATCAGCTTGTCGCGGGTGATGCCGGCGTTGTTGACCAGAAAGTGAATTCCGCCAAACTGGGTTTTGACATCCTTGATAAAAGTTTGGGCAGCTTCGAAATCAGCCGCATCCATATTGAAAGCCTGAACTCGCACGCCCAGGGCTTCACATTCACTCACCAAAGACTGAGCGGCTTCCTCATTGGACCGATAGGTAAAGGCGACATTGCAGCCCTGCCGGGCCAGTTCCTGGACAATGGCCCGGCCAATTCCACGCGAACCGCCTGTGACAACGGCGGTTTTCCCTTGAAAACTCATGATTGAATCCTCTTTTGAAGAGTCTTGGGAGTCTTGGGAGTCTTGGGAGTCCCAAGACTCACTTTTGTTGTCCCGCCAGCAAAATCCCCAACGCTCCGGCGGCATTGAATAAGGTGTGAATATACACCCCTGGTAGAATTGATTTGGTTTCGGCTCGGATGACGGTCAAGGCCAGACTCAGAGTCCCCAGCAAAATCAACCCGGACCAGCCTCCCCAATATTGCGGCACATGCACCAGCAAAAAAAGAAATGAAACAATGCCAATGGTTGTCCATTGGCTAAACCGGCTGCGCAATCCGGCAAAAAGCACGCCCCGGTAGATAACTTCCTCGACAAACGGAGCGGTAAAAACCGCCATACAGGCAATCGAAATCCGGACTGCCTGACCTTTTTGCAACATTTTGTCAAAATCGGTGGTGCGTCCCGGAATCAGTTTTTCCAGACCAATTCCCATAAAGAGAAAGACCACCACCAGTAAAAATCCATGATACCAGCGGAAGCCATTGGTCCAGCCCCATCCCAGCGTCGGTAAAAACCCGGCTTTGGAGAATTTCTGGACAAACATCCAGCACACCAAAACCGTCAGGGCATGGGCCACCGCCGTTGAAAGCACGGTGTAGAGCACCAAGCGGCTATCCTGCATCGGGTCAAATTTAGGTGGGCGTCCTCCGTTGAGCAATTGCAACTCAATCATCCGGACCAAGACCGCTCCGATTTGAGTCACCATCAGGAGGCCAACGCTGACAAACCAGAGCGAAACGCCTCCGCCCGGCCCCCAGCCGGGGTTGTCCGGGTCGTTGACAGGAGTCCGCCAATAGGGATTAGCGGAGTATTGATACGGGTACGGTGCTGGATTGATCATTCGCCGGTTTTCCAAAAATGCTGGCCAAATGGTCGTTCATCTGGTTTTCAATTTCCGCCATCACCTCGGCAACGTCTCGCTCCTGGTCGTTTTCCTTGAGATAGATGGGCGGGTCAACAAACATGTGAACGGTACCGGGGTTGAATAAAAGCGAGTTGGGTTTGAGAATGAGGGCGGTTCCGACAATCGTGATCGGCAAAATCGGAGCATTGGTCATCTGCGCCAGCTTGAAAGCTCCGGCCTTCAGGCGCTTTACTTTCTGATATTCATCGCCGCGCGTTCCTTCGGGAAAAATCAGAACCGGAATTCCTGCTCTCAGTTTTTCGGTAGCCAGATTGAGAGTTTTCGTCGTGCTGGCATGATTGCCCCGGTCCACCGGAATATGGCCCGAACGCCATAAATGCCACCCCATGAAAGGGACATAAAAAAGAGGGCGTTTGGCAAAAATCCGGAACTGAAAGGGCAGGTTGGCAAACAGCGTCGGAATGTCCATATAGCTTTGATGATTGGACATGACAATCGCAGCACCTTGCAGTTTCAGATTTTCAGCCCCGTGAATGATGACTTTCATTCCAACTGTGGCCGCAATCAGTTTGCACCAGGCACGGGAACACCAGTGCTGGAGTTCACCTGTCCGGTCAAACAGCGAGAACGTCAGCGAAAGCGTTGCCATCACCATGGTATAGAGGTAAATCAAGGGAATGGCGATGATTGAGTGCAGATACTTCAACATAACCGGTTGGCTTCAGGTGGCACCGGGTTCAGGCTTCAGGTTTCAGGAAAAACCCGCCCAAGTTTTATGTGTGCCGCCCGAAATCTGAAATGAAATTGATCGTTCCTGATTTGGCAGGGCCTGATTGCCAGAGGATTGTCCGTACAAGAAGTTTCAAACAAACGAAAACTATGATGGAACTTTGTTTGGCAAGTCAATCAAAAAAGCCTATCGTTACCCTGGCGGTTCTGCTTCCCGGCTTCCCGGATACCCCCAACCAATCCATTTTCAGACTTTTTCAGGTGACCACATATCCGCTATGTCTTTTTCTCAAGCACCTTTGGCTCTGCTTTACGCGTTGACATTTCTTTTTCCCCAGAACATTCCCGTTCCGGCGGATTCCAAACCCGAACAGACCAATTCAGCCCCGGCACCTCCGCAAACGCCTGCCGAGCAACCCGCCGTCGCCTCTTTGGGAACGGTTTTGGACGACCATGCCGAATTACAACGGCTGGCCAAAGCACCTCTGGCGGAACGGCCCCAGCTTTTGAGTGAGTTCCTCACCAAGCATGCAGGTTCACCAATTTTGGATGAGTGCCGTATTCTGTTGGCCAAAACCTATGGCGAACAAGGCGAACAGGCCCTTCGCTCCTCCCAGCCGACGGTTGCCCGTGACGCCTTTCTCAAACTGATTGAGGCGCTCCCGACGCCGCTCTCGGCAGCCCATCTGCGGGCCTATGTCCTTCCCTTGCCTGTCCTCATGGCCGGGTACGGCAATCGGACCGAAGCCATTCTGCTGATGCGGGAATTGCAGGAAAAGGTCGGCACCAACGTCGAACTGCTGGAACAGGTCGGGCTTTTTTATCTCAGCGTCGAAGACCCCGTGGATGCCCGCCAGGTCTTTGAAAAGGCGGTTGAGCTGGACCCGACCCAGGCCAATCTGCATTATGACCGGGGAGTGGCGCTCCAAATCAACCTGCGGCTGGACGATGCTGCCGCTGCCTTTCAAAAAGCTGCCGAACTGGACCCCAAAAGCCGTACGGCCTTTGCTGCCTTGGGTGACCTCTATCGCTCCAACAGCCTGCTCAAGGAGGCCGAGACCTGGTATCGCAAACAGTTGGCCGTGACGCCCGACCACCAAACCGCCTGGGGCGGGCTGGCTTTAACCCTCTATGACCTCCGGCGGGAACCCGAAGCGGCTGAATGTCTGGGCAAAATGCTGACCCTGACTCCCCGTGATGTCCGGTATTGGACCCAGCTTGCCTATGTTTATGCAGCCCACGGGGAATATGCGGCTTCGGCCAAGGTGTTGGAACGGGCCAAGGAAATTCAACCCCGTTACCCATGGATTCGGGTGGTTGAAGCCCATCTCAAACGCTCCGCCGGTGACTATGCCGACGCTGAAAACCTGCTGGGCGAGGCACTGGAAGTCGTCAAATTCCCGACCATTTATTTCGAGTTGGGAAAAACCCTGGTGTTGAACCAGGATTTCGACCGGGCGTTGGAACCCTTTGAAAGTTTTCTGAAACTCTCGCCCGAAGGCGAATTTGAAACCACTTTGGGCGGTGTGTTGGAAGTACGGGGGCCACGGCTCTCCAAACTGATTGAAAACGAACGGCGAGCCGCCATCCTGATGGATGACCCGCTCACCAGCGAGAGCCAGTTCCAGCGCATCGAACAATTTGTCCGGTTTGCCCTGCTGGCCAAACAGGCAGCGCAGACAGCCAAACCCCAGACAGCCAGTCCGGAAACGCCTGCATCCGCACAACCAGCCGAGGCAACTTCATCCTCCGGGGGCCGCCGCCGGCGGGTGACCAAACCAGCCATCACCGCAGAAACCTGGACCATGCCCCCGCCGAGTGAAACAGCTTTAGGTCGGGCATTGGCCGATTTTACGGCTGAAAAAGACGAAAACCGGGCGTTGCGCTATGCCTTTGCCGCCCGCCAACTGGTTGAAGCTGACACGGAACTGCCTCAAGCTGAAGCACTTGCCCAGGGGGCAATGCTGTTTGCCGCCCAAGCCTTTACCCAGGCTGAAGGCAGCACTTCCGCCGAAGACCGCCGGAAGCTCTTTTTGTTACAGGCGCAGACCACTTTGGGCTGGGCTCAATTCAAACTGGGCAAACGAACCGAAGCGGTGGCCTCGTTAAAGGAAGTGGTGGCCGCAGCCCCTGACGGTGCAGAAAAACGGGGAGCTTCCTGGAAACTGGGAGTTGCCCTGGAAGCCACCGGACAACTGGAGGACGCACTCGCAGCCTATCGCGGCGGGTATGATGCCAATGCCTCTTCCGCCGGAGTCCAGCGGGCAGTTATCGAAGCCGTTTACCAGAAAATCCACGGCTCCCTGGAAGGGTTTGACCTGAAATGACTTGAATTGAGAATTGAGAATTGAGAATTGAGAATTAAACCATTTCAGCAAACCAAAACTCCGGATTTTCGCAGACCTGAATTTTTGATTGAAAAGGTTTCTGATTTTTAATTCTCAATTCTCAATTCTCAATTCAAAACTGCCCCATCCAGGCCAGGCGGGCATCTGCATTTTGGGTCAACCTGGTGAGAATGGCATCCAGCTTTTCATAATGCTCCCAGGGTTCCCCACCCACAGCAGCCCGGATTTTTTCCACTACCTGATTTTCCAGCGTTTCCGGACGTTTCCCTTTCCAGGATTGGTCTGCCAGGGAAACCAGTAAATCCTCAAGCGTAAGTGTCGGAAGAGGGTCAAGTTTCCAGGCGGCATGTGTGTAGGCAAAACGAGCCCGTTCCGGAGGAACCCCCAATTTTTCCAGTATCTGCGGGCCTTCCAGTTCGTGCTGATGCCCGGAGGCGCGTAATTCAGCCGGGTACAGGGCTTTTCCCAAATCGTGGGTGGCGGCTCCGAACAAGACAGACTCTGTATCAAATTCCAAACCGGGAAATGCGCTTTCCATCTGTTTTACCAACTGCACCGCAACGTCATGAACCAACAGGAGATGCGCCTGTAACCGGAATGGGGCCTCCAGTTTCTCGCAGAGTTCACGGGCCTGGGGCGGTAATCCACTGGTAACAAAGTTTGGCGGGTTCAAGTCTTTCATGGTTTTCTCAGAATTATTGATGGAAAAACAACCAGGTCTTACTTTTCCCCGGTGCCAAGATACCGTTCCTTGATGATATTTAGGTGGCGCAGTTCATGACCGGCGATATGGTAGGCCGCCGCCCGGACACTCATCACGTTTCCATCAGCAATCCCTTTGCGGAGGAGTGCCGCGCGGTCAAAGCTCTGAAACAGTGAAATGGTTGCCTGTCGGACCGTGGTCAGTTCCCGCAAAATGTCCCTGATACTTCGTTCATTTGCGCCGGAGTATCTGGCGTAATCATCCTGCTCAAATCCGGGCAACTCGGTTTGGTCGTTGCGGGCAAAACGGAGCGCCCGATAGGTATAAATCCGCTCATCATCGCTGATATGAGCCAGAATTTCCTTGATGGTCCACTTCCCTTCCGCATAGCGAAAAGTCAGTTTTTCTTCAGGCAGGGAGAGAATGAACTCTTTGGTTGTCTGCACATTGTTCTTCAGATGTTTGAGAACCAGCCCGTCATCCGGCAGAAGCCCAATATAGATAATGGTGTACGGTGCATATTCATCGGGTGCAGGTTTTTCAATTCGTTTCATGGATTTCCAGTTTCCGGAGAAAGCTGTTTTCCCAGGCAGACGGCCTCGGAATTGCCGATATATTTCCCAAAATTCGGAATCTTTTGGTAGCCATGCCGTTCATAAAACGCGACGGCCCGGTGATTGACGACACGGGTCTCCAGCCACAAAGTGGTGAAGCCCAGTTGCAGGGCCTGAGCCTCCAGAAAACCAAGAATGGCGGCTCCCACGCCTTTTGTGTCAGGTTGGGCATACATCCGCTTCACCTCGGCAGTGGTTTCATTCAAAGGACGGAAAGCTCCGCAGCCAACTGCCTTGCCAGCCTGCGTCGAAGCCACGACAAAAAGGGCGCGTGCCCCGCGCACATCATTGGCATCAAAGGAGTTTTTCCCGCTGTTGCCGGTGATTTCGGTGAGAGCGGCTGACAGCTCTTCCAACAACTGCCGGGCATCAACCGTATCCGGGTCTGAAGGATTGACCACAATCATACCAATTCAAAAAGGTTCTTTCAGAGTGTATCCAAAGCCTGCTCCACATCGTGCAGCAGGTCGTTCACATCCTCGCAGCCGACACTGAAACGAATGAATCCGGGCGGAATATCATCCCCGCCCCAGCGTGCCCGTCGTTCTGCCGTCGTGTGAACACTGCCAAAACTGGTAGCCTGGGTGACCAACTGGCAGGAATTCAAAAAGCGGTCTGCCCGCACTTCATCCGCCAGCACAAAACTGACCACCGGGCCAAAATACCGCATTTGCCGGGTCGCAATCGGGTGGGCCGGGTCGGAAGGAAGTCCCGGATAGCGCAATCCGGTCACTTCCCGGCGGGTAGTCAGAAACCGGGCGATTTCCAGTGCATTCCGGCATTGTCGCTCAAGACGTAATTCAAGCGTTGCCAGCGAACGGTGCGCCAGCCAAGCTTCCATCGGACCGGGAACCGCCCCGATTTGGGTACGCCAGGAACGCAGTCTGTCCGCCAGATTCGGGTCACGGGTGGCGACATGGCCCAGAATCAGGTCGGAATGCCCCGTCAGCGCCTTGGTATCGGAAGCCATCGAAAAATCAGCCCCCAACGCCAAAGGCTCTTGCCCCAGAACAGTGGCGGTGGTGTTATCAACCGCCACCAGGATATTTTGTTCATGAGCGACAGCCGCCAACATTGCAATGTCACAGACTTCCAGCCCCGGATTGCTTGGGGTTTCCAGCCAGAGCAGTTTGGCTCCTTCCAGGCATTGCAACTGGGCATTTCCGGCGGTTGAAGCCTTGCGGACTTCCACCCCCATTTCGGCAAAAAACCCGTCAGCCAGCAACCGCGAGGTGTAATAACAATCCGAGGGCATCACCAACACATCGCCTGGGCGCAACGATACGCCGAAAACAGCCGCTACGGCAGCCATTCCGGAGGCAAACGCCACCGCCTGACCGCCTTCCAACTGGTTGAGGGCGGTTTCGTACTGAGTCCAGGTCGGGTTGTGATAACGACCGTAGGTATACGGACTGGTGGTTGGGTCACCGGCCACATGGTAGGTTCCGGCAAAGGTCACACCGGTGGCAAAAGGCTCACCCTGCCGGGTTGGCGGAATCCCCGCACGGACCACTTTGGTTCCCATTCGCATGGTTGCAGACTCCAAAAATTTGATCGCAAGAACCGGATAGCTGGCAGAACAAACAGGCCGTAAGATCGCACCTGTTCTGGAATCCTATCACTTACGGAGCACAAACCCCATGTCAGCTTTTCAAGTTGTTGCCCTTTCAACCGATTTTGCCAACCGGGTCCGAACTTCCTTGCAGGCACCGCAATACAAACATCCCGCCCATGTTGAAACAGCAACCGGATACGGTCCCTGCCGTCATTGCCTGAATACCTTTCAGGAAGGTCGGGAAAATCGGGTTTTGTTTACCTACAACCCGTTTCAGTCCGGCTTGACGCCCCTGCCCGGTCCGGTCTTTATTCATGAAAAGGATTGCACCCGGTTTGCCGGTCCGGGACTGCCGCCTGATTTTCAACGGTTGCCGTTGTTGCTTGAAGGCTACAACAACCAGGGTCGCGTGGTAACACTTGAAAAACCGGCCCTCGGAACCGCTGCCGCCTCAATTGCCGACCTTCTGGCCAATCAGGAAGTGGCTTTTATTCACATCCGGAACGCCGAAGCCGGATGTTTCATGGCACGGGTTGAACGCGTTTTGTAAGGTATCTGGGACTTGCAGGCTCAGGGTTTCGGGTTTCGCATACCGGCAATTTGATGCTGCGCATTGGATTGCAACAAAAATTCAAAGCCCGAACCCCGCAAGGCCCTGTCTTTCAAAAACTACACCCCGGCTGCGTCCCAATGTCTGATGGTATCTTTAATCAGGTCCGCGACTGAGCGACAGACCTTTTCAAAGTATACTTTCGCCTTTTTTTCGTCAAAATCCGGATACCCCTGCCCGGCCTGATACAGCCCGATGGAGGCCGGGAAAGGGGTTGCCGACCAGGAGTTCCGCTCCGGATAGGCCACCGCCATATCCTTGTTGTAGCGTTTGGGATTAACCAATGTTGGGTCTATGGCTTGAAGAAAGGCCGTTTCATTGTTGCCTGCATGGCCGCCGTCTTCGCCAAAAACCTCTTTCGTGATGTTTGACGTGTAACTCCACCAGTTGATGACCAGCGTCCTGACACCCCGGTGCCGGTTTGCCACCTCTCCGGCAACGGCTTGCAAGACAGCGGTTTGCCCTCCTCCGTGGCCATTCATGACAATGATGTTTTTGAAACCGTTGGCCACCAGTCCTTCCAAAACCTCTTTGACAAACGGGCGATACGCCGCTTCGCTGATTTCAAACGCTCCCGGATAGTTGGCCATGCTACCCGTCATGCCAAAGGGCAGCGTCGGAGCCACCATGGCATTCACCTCCACTGCGATTTTCCGGGCCAGGGCTTCCGGTGCCAGATTATCGGCTCCGTTGGCCGTCACGCCGTGCGGCTCCAGGGTTCCGGTTGACAGAATCACCGTGTTGATTTTGGCGGGAACCACCTCGCGGAACTCCATCCAGTTGATACGGTTCAGGTCGCGGGTGGAAACAATGTCACTGGTTGTTTGTCCCTGGACAAGCAGCGGAAACAGGCAAACACAGAGGCTGAGACACAAGGAACGCAACATAAAAAGTCCTTTCGGAAATGAAATTGTGAGTGAAGGACTATCTTTCCCAGCACCGCCCCCTGACGCAAGCGAACATGGGTTGTTGAAATCACAGCCTGTGACATAGAGTGCCGCCGTCCATTCCCAAAGGAGTTTTTTATGCCCGATTCCGTTGCGCCCAAAAAGATTGCTGCTGCCCTGGAGGAACTATGGTCCCCTCGCATTGTGGCCGAGGTGGATGATGTGTATGTCAAAGTGGCTAAAGTCCAAGGGTCATTTGACTGGCATGCCCACACGGATGAAGACGAACTGTTTCTCATCCTCAAAGGCAAACTGCGGATTGAAATGGAAACAGGAGCGGTTGAGCTGAAGGAAGGCGAATTGTTCGTGGTTCCGAAAGGCGTCCGGCATCACCCGGTGGCCGAGGAGGAATGTCATATCCTCCTGATAGAGCGGAAATCCACCCTGCATACAGGTGATGTGGTGACCGAAAAGACCCGCTCCCTGGCTGAACAGCTTCGCCCTGTCTGAGCCGGCCAGCGGAACGCCTGAAACTGTTAAGCCACCCTGCGTTTCCAAAGAAACAGCGAAATTGAGAGCGGAAATCCGAATGCCAGCCACAGGATGACAGCATCAATGGCGATTGCCTGATTTGGAAAAAACCGGATGGCCAGGGCGGTTCCCAGAACGTAAGCCACGACCAGCCAGGCTCCACCAGCAATCAGGCGGGCTTGGGGCAACGAAGCACGAACTGCCCGGACGACAAAATTACCTGCCATTACCACATGGACGGCAATCAAGGCCAAAACCCCCAGAAAAGCCTGGGCTCCCCATTGCTCCGCCGGCTGCGGCAGGAAAAAACCAAGCAACAGAAACCCACCCACAGCAAATGTCAGTCCGCCGGAGAACCACGCCTGCAACCGCAGCCGTGGGAAATCAAATATGACTTGGCAGAGCTGAACCAAAATCAAGGGCAGAATCCAGCCCGCCATCAGACAACTGACAACCCCTAAAAGTCCGGCATGGGCCAGCCAAATTGAACGGTCCAGCCCGGCGAATCCCACCAGAGCGGCGACCGCCAGGAGCATTCCCACTTGGTAAAGTTGTGCCCATTGTCGGTCTTGGCGAAACCAATTCACATGAAGGCAAACCAATAAGCCACAAAGAGTCAGACACATCCAGCGACTGACCGTCCGAAGGAAATTTTGCTTCTGGCTTGGAGGGTTGGAAGAGGCAGTCGTTTCCAGTCTCATTCCAAACCCAAAAATTTGCGGCTGAATCGGCGTTTCCGTATACCACCAAGCCGCACTTTCATGAGCGGAAAAACGGACGGCCAGCACGTGTTCGCCAGCTTTCCGAAATACCAACGGGAGAGGTTTGGGAGCAAAATCCCCCACTCGTTCAGCAACCGGGCTGGAACTGACGCTTCCGAATTGGGCCAGCAGCCCGCCATCCAAAAAAATCTCCATGGCTCCGCGCTGTTCAATTTTGAGAACCAAGGGTTGTTCCACCAGTGAAGCATCCACTGTCAGGCGATTTCGAAACCATCCGATTCCTTGCCATCCGGGAAGGCGTTGTGCCCGTTTGAACTGGGTCGGGGCATTCAGCCAGCCAGCATCATCCACGTTGACCTGAGCAAATGACGGATTGTCATGGGGCTGATATTTCCATTCCGAACGGGTCAGCAAACAATGCGAATGCCCCCGGAACCATTCCTCCGACAAGGTTTCGCCTGGAGCAGACTGTCCTCCGGCCATTCCGGTTCCGCCCCAAATACAACCAGCCAATAATCCGACTGAAAGAACAGGACTGAGGATTGAGGACTGAAGACTGAGGAAAATCCATTTGCGGTGAAACTGGTTTCGAAAGGGATGATGTACGAAAGGAATGGTTTTCACTCGGCCCTCAGTCCTCAGTCCTCAGTCCTCAGTCCTGTTCTTCCAGAAGTCCTCAGTCCTTAAAACGTGGTTTGTCCAAATGAAACCGCCCGCAAGAGGGAAAAATCAGTTGAGGTCAACTGTCCGTTGCCACGGCTGCCATTGCCATTGGCCGGAACCACATCCACCGAAATCTGCTGGCGAGTGGTCGGAACCGCCTGGAAAAGGAGAAATGCGCGTGCCAGGGCCACGTCGTTGGTCGCAAACTGGCCATCCGCCGTCACATCACCCCAGAGGATAAATTCCGGGAAGACAGCGCTGGGGTCACCTGGGTTGGGCGCGTTGGCCACCAGATTCTGGGTCGTGGCAAAGCCCCCTTCAGGCCGTAAGATGGTCAAATATCCATTGATATTCCCGGTTCCGGTCGAAGAAGACGGAACCACCGCTTGTAAGGTGGTGCTGTTAACCACGGTGACACTGGTCGCCGGGACCAAATTGGCTCCGCCGAAAAAGACCTGGGTGCCGTTGGAAAAGTTGGAACCGGCGATAGTAATGGTTCTGCCGGTTGTCGAAGCCACAGGATAAAACTGGGTCACCGTCGGGGTCGGCCCAACCGACAAGGAATTGGCCGTCACCGTGTAGGGGACCTGAGTTACTGTCGGAGGCGCGCCAAACGTCAAATTGGTATTAAACGGTGATTGACTGGAAGCCGTCACCACGGTTCCTTGCGGCGGAGCACTTGGCAGCAACGGCACTGTAATCTGGCAGAAAACACCAGTGCCAACATTGACCCGTGCGGTGGCTGGAACAATTGAAGAAACCAATCGCACCCTGATTCCATTCACTCCGTTCAACCGTTGAACGGTTAAATCTCCAGGAGCATATTGATTGCCCGGAATCATACTGCCCGCCGCCACGGACAGGGTACCGTTCAAATCCACCAGCGTGGCATCCAGAGGGATGTCCAGGTTGACGCCTCCTGGTGCCGCCTGCGTCGTCGGAACCGTAAAAATCACGCCAAAAGTAATATTGGTTCCGGCTGCTCCCACAACCTCCGTGAATGTCATTTGGGTCACCAAATCAGGGTCATTGGTAACCGTGAATTCTGGCAGCCCAACCTGGGTGTCCGTTTGGGTGGAAATGACAAGCGGCCCGGTTTCCCCGCCGGAAGGGACCTCGGAAAGTACCTGACCCGGAGACACATCTACGTTGCTGGACTCAGTACCATTGAATTGAACACTTGTTGCACCGCCAAATTGTTTTGGGTTGACTCTGCGTGCTGGAGTTCCCAAAAAAGCTGTGATGGAGGTTCCAGCAGCACCACTGGTTGGGCCAACTGCATTGACCAGGAGCAATTCCCCTGGAATGGCAAAATTTTGTGAACTGGTTGCCGTTCCATTGGGCGTCACCACCTGCAACGGTCCGGCAATCATATTGCTGGGAACCGTGACTGTGATTTGAGTTGGTGAACTGACCGTAAACGATGAGGCTTGGCGTCCGTTGAAAAATACCCCGCTGGCACCGGTAAAGTTGCTGCCGGTGATGACGACGTTGGAACCAATGGCCCCCACAGTGGGTGAAATATTGCTGATAATGGGGCTGGCTCCGCCGCCTTGAGCGTTCACAATCATCCTGGAAAGATCATAGGTTAAATTGAACCGCAATCCATTGTTGGCATTTTGACCGTTCACCGAAGCAAACGTACCGACTCGTTCACCGTAGGTCAAAACGGTAAAGTTCTGCCCGCTCACAGGATTAAACCGGCTTTTCAAAATCAGGTTGAGGGTTCCGTTCAGCGTCGCCCGACCAGTCACCTGCATCCGGTCATGGGAGACTGCGGCAACCAAACCGCCGATTTCAATATTGAGCCGTCCGAAAGCTGTTTGAGTAAACGTGCTGACGGCAATCGTCGTCGGGCAATCCATCACCCCACTATTGATCAGGGCCCAGTTGAAATTGGAAGTCCCCACCCCTGATGTTTTTCTGAGCGTCCCTAAATTATTGAACGTTCCAGGCGCACCAAGCGTGGCGTTATTGCGAATGTCAAAGATTCCCCCCTTCAGGTTGGTAAAAACAGGAGAACCGCTGCTGACCAGAATGTCACCGGAAAAGCCATCCCAGGTGGTTACTCCTGCATTGTTAAACTGGGGCGAACCGCTTAGGGTTTTCGTAACCGAACCGGTGAAAATCAGGTCGGCTCCGGCAGCGATATTGATCGTGAGGGAGCTTTGAATACTGCCTGCGGCCCAGGTCATCACCGTACCAACATTGAGCACTCCGCTACCTGAGAGAATTCCTCCCATCAGTGCCAGTTTTTGGGCGGAGGCGCTTCCTGCTACCGTGACGGTTCCATTGGACCAGGACAATTGCATCACGTTGGTACCATTGTTGAGCGTCAACCCGCCCAGCGGGTCCAACTGTCCGGTCTGAATGTTGATCACACCGCTATTGACAATGGTCCAGTTGCATGAGGTTGAGGCCGTTCCGCTGGTTTTACGAAGAAGACCGGCATTATTCAGAATGCAGGTCCCATTCAAGGAGAGATTGTTTTGAATCTCAAAAATCCCGCTCGTCAGGTTATTGAAAACCGGAGCACCAGTGCTCACCCCCAAAGGAGTGGTTCCTGCAAAAACAAACAGCCCGGAATTATTGAAAGTCACATTGTTGGCAAGGCTCTTGCCTAAGGCCCCACCCACCATCACAGTCCCGGTGGAGGCAATGTCAAACACCAACCCACCGCCAATTGTGCCAGCGTTCCAGTCCACTCTTCCGCTGACGGCCACAGTTCCGGTTCCAATCACTGAAACAATTGAACCAGCCAGCGATAGAACCCCGTTAGAACCAATGGTGCTGGTTCCTGAAAGAGTCAGGGAACCGGATTGAAGTGAAAGTGTCTGCGTTCCAGTGGCTGCTCCCAAAACCAAACCGCCCAGGGCTTGGGTGGCAACCACGGAGACGGTATACGTCCCCGGCAGATCAATCACAGCAATATCAAGGTTCGTGGGTACTTGGTTGGGAGTCCAATTGGTTGCGACGTTAAAGCTTCCGCCGGACGCATTATTCCAGCGAATGGTGGCTCGTGGCTGAACATTCCGTTGGGTCTGAAGCGGGGCAGCTTGAGTCCTGGACTCTGGAATTTGAGATGGTGCGGTTTCAGAACGAGCCTGGAATTCTTTTTGAGTTGACCAAATGAATGATTCGGCTGAATTTGGGTTTTCATAGGCGCGGGCGAAACGTGTCCCCATCAAAAGAAATGCCAGAGCACACGCAACAACCGCAAGTATCCACATATATCGGCTGCTGATTATTGACTGCATAGGAATATCCTTTTTGAAATTTGGAAAATAATGTGTATCGGAAGTTAAAGACACGTTTCCCCTTCAGAAGACAAACTCTTTCCTGTCCCTGAAGGGGTATCATGTTCACAAATTCAAGGTAAAAACATTCGAGGCCACCCCATTCACAGTCACCGAAACCTGATTGGCTCCCGCCTTGAGTTTGAGTTTTTTCTCCTTGCCTTTCAGGGTGATGACAGTGGCCGTTTGGGTTTTGATAAATTGGCTGACATCCGAACCGTTGATTTTGACCTGAGCCCCTGAGCTACCAAAGCCGGTCCCGTTAATGGTCAGGTTGGGGCTGGTAAAGACAGCATTGGAAATCATGGGCCCGCCTTGGTTTGGCTGGATTGTCACAGCAAACGAAGTGGTTGCCGTCAGTCCGCCGACATCAGTCACTTGTACAATCACCCGACCACTTTGTGTTTCAGTCCCTCCTGGGGCAATTCGAATGGTGCCGATTCCGCTGCCTTGGTCTGACAAAGTGACATAACCTGGGTTTGAAACCAAAGAAAGCTTCAAACCGGCGTTTCCATCCGGGTCAGTTGCTTTAACCTCAAGCGTTTTGGCTTCCCCGGCAGCCAGGGTCTGATCCGCAATGGCAGCCAGCACGGGTGGCTGGTTTCCCGAACCAATCGTAACGATAAAACCGGTTTGCCCAGTCAACCCGCCAGGGTCTGTCACCACCACGGCCACGGCTCCACCTTTGGTTTCTCCGATGCCTGGAGCCAAGCGAAGCATTCCGCTTCCGTTGCCGTTATCGCTCAAGGTCACATAAGGCAACACTGTTTGCAGCGATAAACGTAACCCTTCGTTTCCATTTGGGTCAGCGGCAGCAATGGGTAAGGAGCGAACTTCCCCTGGTTTTACGGTTTGGTCGGGAATGGATGCCAAAGTTGGTCCCACGTTGGAGGAAACAACCCGCAAAAGCACCGTTTTGCTCTGGGTGACGGTCCCGGCGGTCCCGGTTACTGCAAGGGAAAGAGTTGAAGTGGGGATACTGGCTGGCGTACTCACCATTACAGTGGCCGATTGTCCTGGATTGACAGAATCGGAGGCAATTGAGATGGCAATCCGAGGGTTGGGCGGGCTGACAACGGCGCTCAGGCCAACACTTTGATTAAATCCGTTGACGCTTTGCACCGAAACGGAAAAACTGGTTGATTCGCCGGAACGAATGGTTTGTGTAAGCGGGTTCACCGCAAGAGAAAAGGCTGAAAGCGGTGCGGTTTGGGAATATCCTTTGACAACCCGAATGGCGTTATTGAAGCCAGCAGCAATGAGTAAATTCCCATTGCGGTCAAGTGCAACCCCTTGCGGGAAAGAAAGTGCTGCTTGAATTGCCTCGTTACCATCTCCCGAAAATCCGCCAACACCGGTTCCCGCCACAGTTGTTATGATTCTTGAGTTGAGATTGACTTGGCGAATTCGATGATTACCGGTGTCTGCAATCAACAAATTCCCTACTGAATCAATCAAAAGGCCGTTGGGAAAATTCAATGAAGCTCTGATTGCCTCACCACCATCACCGGAATCACCTGGAGTTCCAGTTCCAGCTACAGTGGTGACGAGTTTGGTCACCGCATCCACTCGGCGGACCCGATGTCCGTTAGTGTCAGCTACAAAAAGATTTCCAGCAGCATCAACTGTTACCCCAAACGGCTGATTTAATCTGACATCCGTAGCTGGAACGTTTTCACCAGTGGCAGCACCACCGCCAACCACTCTGGCAATAATTCCCGTTGTGGCATCAATCCGGCGAACTCGGTCATTGGCTGTGTCACAAATAAAAATATTTCCGTTGGAATCAACTGTCACAGCAGTTGGAAAATTCAATCGCGCCTGAGTTGCAGGGCCATCATCTCCGAGCGCCCCAATGGCACCGGTTCCGGCAATCGTCGAAAGCACACCAGTGCTTTTATTAACCAAACGAATACGGTTGGTTTGAGCTTCACCAATCAAGAGATTTCCATCCTTATCAAAAGCAAGGCCATAAGGAATAGTAAACGGAGCAGAAGTTGCCTCACCTCCATTTCCACTAACTCCAAAGTTTCCGTTTCCCACAACGGTTGAAATCTCCCCGCCTGAACTGATTCGGCGGACCCTAAGGTTTGAATAATCACCAAAGAAGGTATTTCCATTTTGATCGGTCAGAACGCTGAACGGATTGGCTACCTCTGAATTGATCGCCGGTCCGCTATCGCCAAGAAACCGGATGGTACCTGCAAAAGTCGAAATTGTTTGTGAATTTACAGCTATTCTGCGAATCCGATGATTGAACTGATCCGCCACAAAAATGTTACCGCTGCCATCCACTCCAACACCGGTTGGTTGATTCAACACACCAGCAGTCGCACTTCCACCATCGCCGCCAAATCCAAAGGTTCCATTTCCTGCTATACGTATCAAGTTCTGGTTGACGAGCTCCAGTCTAAGGAGACTTGAAGTTGACAAATCAGCAATCCATAAATTCCCGGCTGGGTCCAATGCCAAATCGACTGGTTGCCTTAACAAAGCAGAATTCTCGCCTACCGTCGAAATAGTTCGATCTGTGGCAGTGACCCGTTTAATCTTTCCGTTAAAACTATCCGCAATATAAATGTTGCCTTGCACATCAACAGCCACCCCACTGGGAATCCGAAGCTGGGCATTTGTGGCAGGGCCTCCCTCCCCGGAATCTCCTAAGGCTCCAGTTCCAACTATAGTGGTTATAACAGAGGTTACTGCGTCAATTTTGCGGATACGATTGTTGACAGCATCTGCAATCAACATATTATTAGCCCCATCAACAGCAATAGCTCGCGGGCTATTCAATTTTGCATTCTTGGCTAAATCCCCATCACCACTAAATCCAAGCACTCCGGTTCCTGCTATAGTAATAATTACACCTGTCCGTAAATCAACTCGGCGAATCCGACTGTTGAAGGTGTCGCAAATTAGTAAATCCCCATTTCGATCAATTGTGATACCCAATGGATTGTTCAAGGTTGCTGCAACCGCCAAACGTCCGTCGCCGTTGTAACCAGCAGCCCCAGTTCCTGCTACTGTGGTGATAATTCCTGATGTGTCAATTTTGCGAATCCGATTATTAAGCACATCTGCTACATAAACATTTCCAACACTATCCACCGCTATGCGTTGAGGGAGTTGAAAATTCGCTGCTGTAGCCGGCCCGCCATCGCCAAGAAACGGGATTCCGCCGGCAATCGTGGTGATTTCGCCGTTTTGCAGTTCGCTCAAGGGTTTGGGCAAAACCTGGAAGGGGCGTTGGTCGGTGCCTCCGCGAGTCAGAATGGAAAGAGTGCGATTACCGGGTGCTCCCTGCGGAGGTACGGTAAAACGAATCTGGGTGGCGCTTAAAACCTCGGCATCAATCACGAGGTCGTCACCCAGCACAACCTGAGACTCCGGAGCAAAGTTTTTGCCTGTAACGATGACTTCGACATTGCCTTCAAGCGTGCTCGACGCACGGCTGAGGGAAGCAATCTGTGGTGCGCCGACGGTCACAACCTTGACGGCTTCCGCATCGCTGGTCGCACTCGCGTCAAGCACGAACGCCTGTGTGCCTTCAACCAACACGCTGGCGGCTTTTCCGAAACTCACAGTCGGTTGGGCCAGCGAGGTGAGTTGCGGAGGCTGGTTGGTGGGAAAGGTCACGACCTGAACACCTGAAGCATCCACCACATACAGGTTTCCCCGTGTGTCGCTGCTGACCGATTGGGGCGCATTAAAAGTGAAATCGCCTCCGCTTTGATTGGGAGCAAACCGCAACCCTTTGACCGAAGCCGCGCTGAGGGTGCGGACTTCCCCGCTCCGGCTAATCTGGCGGACAGCATTGTTGCCTGTATCGGCAACATTCAAAATCCGACCGTCGGCGCTCAGGCTGAGACTGCCGGGCTGTTTGAAGCGGGCTTGTCGGCCCTGGCCGTCGGTTCGGCCTGACTGGCCCGGTTCTCCTGCCAGCAAACGCACTTCCCGTCGGGCAAAATCGGCATAAAAAATGGCGTGGTTTTCCGTATCCGCAATGAAAAGATTGCCGCCACCATCCACGGCCACGCCCCGTGGCCCGGTAAAAACCGCTTGTGCAAACGGCGTGGTGTCAGCGGTCATGCGTCCCGGACTGCCTGAACCAAGCAGAGTTGTCACCTGTTCGGTAAAATCTATTTTGCGGATGCTGTGGTTGGCCGTATCGGCAATGTACACACCGCCTTGAGCACTCGTATCAACCGTGACCGCCGTCGGGGTATTGAACAATGCGTCGGTGACTTTGCCATTGGTGCGCCCGGCAACCCCTTTTTTTCCGGCATACTGACGCGCTTCGGAAAGCAGGCTGTCCTTCCGCAAAATGACGCTGCCGGTCGGGTCGCTGATATAAAATTTTCCGGCTGAGTCCTGCTTCTGGTCACCGGGAACCATGGCTCCCCGACTGCTTTCCACTCGTGCAACAGCCACAAAAATGGAAACCGTATCGGGTCCGCGTTTGGCTGTGATGGTGGCAAAACCACGCTGCATTCCGCGCACCACTCCGGTCTGAGGATCCACCTGGGCAATGTCCGGGCTGCCGGACTCCCAAGCGACTCCGGTCACTGGCTGGCCTCCGGCATCAGTCGCGGTGAGGGTAATCTGCTTGGTTTCATTGACAACCGGATTGCGCTCTTTGATGCGCAAGGTTCCGCTCTGTTGGGGGTTGATGTGGCGGGTATGAAGTGGAAGTTGAAAATCGGGGTTCGTGCGTTGTGCCTGAATGTACCCGAAGGGGAAAAGGGTCTGTAATACAAATCCGGCAAGCAGCCAGACTCCGCAAATGCGAGCACGTGAAATCTGTTTCATATAAACCAAACTCCGGCCTGATATGTCGTTCCAAGAATATGTTGCGGGTTAAAAGTTGAAACTGAATCAACATTGCCAGAAGCCAAAATAAAATTGTCACCGGCACCTTTTGATTAAAGCCAAGGAGCAGGTGTGCCTTGCTCAAACAAGACAGCAATCCACATTAAAATAGATTTGGTGAAAACCGTTGGGCACGCACGCGGGAAGAAGAAGGATGCCCCTAAAAGTGGTTTTACATGCCCTTGGTATCCCTTTTATCAGGGAAAAAATTGTTGTACGGGGTTTCCTGCTTTTATGAGAGTGGATTTTTACAGCAATCTCTGAATGATGTCCATAAGGAATTCAGGGTTCAGGGTTCAGGGTTCAGGGTTCAGGGTTCAGGGTTCAGGGTTCAGGGTTCAGGGTTTTGGAAAACCGAAAATTTGATGGGTTTCTTCGGTTTCAAAACTCAAAACTCAAAACTCAAAACTCCACAAACAGCCTCTGAACCCTGAACCCTGAACCCTGAACCCCAGTCCTTATTCCTTCGTGATTGAACCGGCCCGCACCAGTGAATAGACATCCTCACTGCCGCTCCGGGTGTCGGTCCACACCAACAGCAGATTCCGGTCAAGGGTGGTCAAGCCGATGCGGGAGCCAAGATTGGCTGAGAAATCCCGTTTCGGGTTGGATTTCGAGGTATTGGAAGGAACCGTGGTCACTCGCTCGTTGCGGCTGAAGCTCTTGCCTCCATCCACCGAGGAAGTAACGTACACATCCACCGTCTGCCGGGATGGGTTTTGCCGGGTATCATAAAAACTGAGATAGACCGTACTTCTGCCGTCGACAGCCAAGGTCGGGTGGAACTGGTCTGCCAAGACCGTATCATCATTGACAATGCGGGGAGCGGACCAGGATTTTCCACCATCACTTGTGCTCGTGAAAAACACATCCAGGTTCTTTCCGACTCCGGTAAAGGCGGCATAGACGATGCCTTCCTTGTTCGGGTCAGGTACCAGCGACAGGTTGGCCCCCACCGCCTTTTCGGGCATTGAGGGCAACTTGACGCCCAAGCCCAATCCGGTGGCTCCGAGAGGAATCGGCGTGCCATAGGTAAGTCCGTTGGAACTGCTGGCCACCAATACCTGTCCGGTTGACTGGTTTTTCCCATCCCACTCGTTCCAGCCCGCCAACACGGTGCCTCCCGGCGTAATGGCCAAGGTCGGGTGCGACACGAATCCCTGACGCAAGGTGGTACGAGGCAGGTCCGGCCCAAAGGCACGGGCGACGATGATACTGGATGTGTTCTTCAATGGGTTCAGGCTTTCCCAAACCACAAACACCCGTCCATCACCAGCCACGGCAACCGTGGGGCGGCTTTCATAGACCACCTGGGTGGCACCATAGCTGCTGAGCACCGTGGTTCCGAAACTCAAACCGTTGGTTGAACGGGCGACCACCACCGCATTGGCCGAATCGGTCAGATTGGCAACCGTATAGGCAACAAACAATTCCCCGCTCCCACTGTAACTGAGGCTGGGGCTTTGTGCGCTGTAGTAGCTCACTCCCTGCACTGTTGCCGGCAAAGTGGTGGTTTGCCAGGAGTTGCCGCCATCATTGGTGGTGCGGATGGAAATTGAACGGCTGGCATAGTCCGTACAGGCGACTGCCATTTGCAATGGATTTTTGGGATTGCTGATGGCAACCGGGCTCGATTGCGCGCCATTTCCGCCAATCATCAGGCTTTCCCGGTCAAACGGTGCATTGGGAACCACCGTTCCGTCCCGGCCATCCAACACGGCCCCTTTGGGATTGGAAAACTGATTTTGATTCACCACAAATTGATACCGACCAACGAAGTCCGGTCGCGGCGAATTGTTGGTTGCCGCATACAAGGCGACATCAATCCGGAAAGGCTGGCGGGCTCCGGCAATGCCAACGGTAAAGGTCACCGGATAAGTCTGCCCGCCTCCCAGGGTTCCCAAGGGAAGGGTTTGCACATCGCCCGGCAAACCGGCCTGGTTGTCAGCGGTAAGCAGGGTGTACGGTTGCCCCGGTGCCAGATCAGTGCCGACTTTGGCCAAGGTTTCAACCCGGAAGAACATGGGGCCGTAAAAGGTGCTGCTACCGGTGTTGGTCAAGGTCGTGTTAATCGAGTAATTTCCCACATAACCAATAGAGGGCAATGCCTCGTAACCGTTGATTCCAACCGTCAGACCGGCATTGGCGCTGACATCAACCAGAACGTTGGTAATGACACTGATGGAACAGGAACCGGCGGTTACCACTACCCGCCATTTCCCGGAATAAGCCAGAGTTCCCATCACATTGACGGTGGCTCCGGTAAAGTTGTCTCCGTTGGGGGCCGTCCAATTATAGGTCGCCCCAATCGGTCCGGTGGCGGTCAGAGTCAACGCTTGATTGATGAAAACCGGGCTGTTGGTTGTCACGCTGGCATTGACGGTACACATGGCCATCACAAAAACGTCACTCACCGTATTGAGATCACTGGCAATAAAATTCGAGGCAGTGCTTTCAAATCCGACAAACCGTCCATCTGCGCTGAGATTGAAGGAGGTTGACAATTGATTACCGGAGTCCGTTCCAGGCAGATTGATACTTGCCAACTGAATGGTTCCGGGAGCACCGCCCGGATTCATGTCACGCCAAAAAATATCCTGGGAAAAATTGGAATCGGATGCAACCAAATCCGAAGCATTGCTGGTGAAAGCCACATAGCGTCCGTTGCTGCTGAGCATCGGGGTGTTTGACCCGCTGTCTCCGCCGTTGGTACCACCTGCATTGACACTGACTAACAGAACCGGACCCAAAGCACCGGCTGGGTTAATATCCCGCCAATAAATATCACTGTTGAAGTTGGTGTCAGTTGGGTCCAAATCGGTTGCGTCACTTTGGAAACTGACATAACGGCCATCATCACTGATGGCGGCAGCCGAGGAAAAACCATTTCCACCACTGGCCAACCGAATGGCTCCCGGCGTTCCACCCGGATTCATATCCCGCCAGAAAACATCGCTCCCGGACCCATTCGGATCCGTGGCGACCAAATCGGAGGCGAAACTTTCAAAGGCCACATAGCGCCCGTTGGAACTTGCTTTGGGAAGCATGGCAGCACCGTCTCCACTGGCCGTTCCGCTGGTGTTCGCGCTCACCAGTTGCGCCGGCAGGGCTGGCCCGCCGGGATTCATATCCCGCCAAAAAACATCGGATTGACCATTGGCATCCCCTGCCGCTATATCACTGCCCATACTGGCAAACACCACATACCGACCATCGAAACTCAAAACCGGACTGTCGGATGCGTTGTTGGCCGCCCCGGTTAAATCCGACCTGAGACTGACCACTCGGCAGGAGGCCGCCAGCATGTCACGCCAAAAAACATCGGATACCCCGCTGTTCAAGTCCTGGGCAATCGGGATTAAGTCAAAGGCATTGCTCACAAACGCAACATACCGGCCATCATCGCTGACCACCGGATTATAGGAGGCATTATTGCCGCCGCTGGTTCCGGCATCATTGATACTGACCAATTGGACGGCCCCCGGACTGCCGCCGGGGTTCATGTCCCGCAGGTAAATGTCTCCGGCACCGGTTGTGGGGGTTGTCACCAGATTGGTGGCAGAACTGAAAAAGGCCACATAGCGCCCGTTCCGGCTGAGTACCGGCAGGGCTGAAGTTCCATTTCCGCTGCCTGTGCCGCTGCTGTTGACACTGACCAAAACAGTCCGACCGGTCTGCAAATCACGCCAAAAGATATCACCAAAAGTGTTGGTATCGTTCGCGGTCAGGTCGGTCGCATCACTTTGAAAAACCGCATAACGGCCATCGGAACTGAGCTGAATGCCACTGGAGCCGGCATTTCCGGTCGCCGAAAACAACGAACCAATCCGAACCGTCAGTAATTGAGTGGTGGAAGTGGCGAAACTCCGTATGAAAACGTCGTTGGTGCCCACCGTGTCGAAATTCACCAAATCTCCGGCCAAACTGACAAATACAACGGCACTGCCGTCGGCACTGAGGCGTGGAGTGGAGGAACTGCTGTTCCCACTGGCGGTCACGGCTGCGTTGACCGTCACCAAGACCGACCCCAACACGGTGGTATCACGTCGCAAGACATCGGTTGCCAGATTGGTATCACCTGCGACCAGGTTGCTGGCTTCGGTTGTGTAGGCCACATACCGCCCGTCGGAACTGATGGATGGTTCAGTGGAAGCGCCATTCCCGGTCTGGTTGACGCCCGACCGACGGCTGACCAAAAGAGTAGAATTCCCCACCACATCCCGGCGAAAGATGTCAGAGGCGCTGTTGCTATCCGTGGCTGTGGTAAGATTGCTGGCATCGCTGCGAAAAGCCACAAATTGACCGTTCCCGCTGATGCGGGCAGTGTCGGAAATATTGTTTCCGGAAGCTGTATTCGTCGAATTGCGGCTGACCAACCGGCATTGAGTGGCCCCCATGTCACGCCAAAAGGCATCCGACAGACTATTGCCATCCCCTGTGTCCAAATCCGAAGCATCACTCACAAAAGCGACATACTGGCCCGAATCATCAATCGAGGCACTGCTGGAGTTGTTATTGCCACTGCCTGTGAGTCCCGGTATGGCACTGACCAGTTCCGTCGGAGCGGGGCTCCCGCCCGGATTCATATCCCGCCGGAATACATCCGAGACAAACCCATTTGTATCATTCAGGGTCAGATTCGAGGCGAAACTTTCAAAAGCCACATACCGGCCATTTCCGCTAATGACAGGGCGGTTCGACTGTAAATCGCCCGTATCCGTGCCGGCACTATTGGAACTGACCAAACCAATCGCTCCCGGCGAACCGCCGGGGTTCATGTCCCGCCAGAAAACATCTTCCGAAAAATTGGAGTCGGAAATGACCAGGTTGCTGGAAAAACTGCTGAAGGCAATAAACCGGCCATTGGAACTGAGGTCCGGGTTCATTGAAAATACATCGCCGGTGCTGCCTCCGGCAAAACTTTCACTGACCAACGTGCAGGTTGGCTTCTGCATATCCCGCCAAAAAACATCGCTGCCAAAATTGCCGTCCGCATCCGCAGTCAGATTGGTGGCGGCGCTTTCAAACGCCACAAAGCGCCCATCGGCGCTGATGACCGGATTAAAGGAAGCTCCATCCCCGCCTCCAGTGCCGCCGGAATTGACACTGACCAAGCGGGTGATGCCGGTCATGGTATCGCGCAGAAAAATATCTTCAAATCCATTGGTATCATTCGGCACGAGCGAGCCCGATACACTTGAAAATACGATATACCGCCCGTCACTGCTGGTGGTACGGCGAGCATTGGGATTCACCCCTCCCGTGGTTCCGGGACCGAACAGCGTTGGGTCACTGAGCGAAGCGCAGCGCATATCCGCCACGTTCGGATTGAAAACCGGTTTGTGGGAAGGGAGTGGGGTTTCAGAAAAATTCCAGGCCGAAGACGAAACTGGACCAAAACAGACCCCCAATCCAAGCAGACAGAAAGTCAACCACCCGATTGAACGAAATGAAATCCGAGAGTGAAAAAACATAGGGCTTCCTCGATGTGTTGAGGCGCGCGACCAAGCGGCGCGGCCAAGATACTGAGCGGCGTGCGGTAAAAAACTACACCCAACGGATGCAGTTATAATTAAGATACCTGGATAGTGATGAAAGGAGGAAAGTCTCCGGATATTACAAAGAGAAGCTGCAAAGAACAATCGGCAACAGGCCAAAAACAGTCGATTCATCAATTATGGCAGTGGAACCGGTTGTTTTGAACTGGTTTCACAACTTGGGAAAAAGGCTCTCTGACCAGACAGACTGAAGGAAACACCACAGTCACCAGCATTAAGGCGGCATGGTGGCTGGGTTCATTCCTGGTTCAAGGCAGGTTTCCTGGAACGAGTTCCAATCCAACCAGCGGTTGAGTCTCTTTTTCATCCTGCCGGGTTTCCAAAAACAAAACCGCAATACTTTTCCAAACTTTTTTGACAATGCTACACTCTACTGGACATCTCATTTCCATCATTCAATAAAAATCGCCGCTTAACAGTTCAGTTTCACGTACTTGGAGGTCGTATGAGGAAATCCTCGCTCAAGGTTTTGGTTCTCTGCCTGTTTCTCGTCGCAGGCATGAGTTGGGGTTGGAGCACCGTTGGGTCCGCCGCTGGCGGTAAAAACAAGAAGGAAAAAGGCTGGGATCCGGGTTTCGTTGAAAGCGGCCCGGCAGTTACTCCTTCCGATTGCAGTTTTCTGAATGACCCGGAGGTGTTGGGCGATCCGCTCAAACACCGGCATGAATTGTCATTCCAAACCGAATGGCTGACCCGCCAGTTGGCCACTGCGCCGACGACAACGGCGGCGGCACCCATTCGGAACTATGTTGATGAAGAAATCTTCCGCAAAATAGAAAAGGACAAGGTTCCCTCGGCCCCGTTGACCACGGACGAGGAGTTTCTGCGCCGCGTGACGCTCGACCTGACCGGACGCATTCCAACCCAGGCCCAGGTTGAAGCCTTTTTGGCCGATACCTCCGCCGGCAACAAGCGTGACCGTTATATTGAAACTCTGATCGGTTCGCCTGAATTTGTTGACCGCTGGACGATGTTTTTTGGCGATTTGCTTAAAAACAGTTCCCGTGCCACGAATGTTGTGCGTTATGCCGAGGGGCGGAATGCTTTCTACTACACGATCAAGTACGCAATTGAGCAAAATCGGCCCTACAATCAGTTTGTGACTGAATTGCTGACCAAAAACGGGAGCAATTTTGAAAAAACCACGGGAGCGGTGAATTACTCAGTCGGAACCCTGACCCCGATGGGCCCCCGCCAGGACACGCTTGATACGGCAGCCGCCCAAACCGTCCAGCGCTTCCTTGGGATTGAAACCCTGGACTGCCTCCTGTGCCATAGCGGGCAAGGCCATCTGAACGCCCTCAACGTGTGGGGAACCAGCATCAAACGGGAGGAAGCCTGGGGCATGGCGGCCTTTTTCTCCCGAATGGGTGTGCGGACAACCTTGGTGAGTCAGCAGCCGTTTATTGTCAGCCGGGAAATCTTTGACCTCCCTGCCGGTGACTATCAACTCAATACTGACTCCGGGAACCGGGTTCCGCGCCAACCGGTGGACGGCAAGAGTGTCATCACTCCGAAATACCTTTTCACCGGTGAAGCCCCGGCCAGAGGCGAAAACTACCGCCAGGCATTGGCTCGCATGTTGACCAAAGACCGGCAATTCGCCCGTGCCACAGTGAATTACCTGTGGGCTCATTTCTTTGGAATGGGCATTGTGGACCCACCCACTGGATTTGACCTGGCCCGGCTGGACCCCAAAAATCCACCGGCTGAACCCTGGACCCTCCAACCCAGCCATCCGGAACTGTTGGAAAAACTGACAGACGAATTCATCGAAAGCAATTACAACCTCCAAGCCATCATGCGGACCATCACCAAATCAAGCGCCTATCAGTTGTCTTCGCGCTTTGAAGGTGAATGGAAAGAGGAATACACCCCGTATTTTGCCCGTAAACTGGTGCGGCGGTTGGATGCGGAAGAAACCTACGATGCGTTGGGACGGGCCACAGGCGTGACGCCTGGGTTTAACATCCAGTATTTCACCCAGCCGGTCCAATGGGCCATGCAGTTGCCTGACACCACCGAGCCCTTTCCGGTTCCAGGCGTGCAAAACAATCCGGAACTCTTCCAGTATCGGAATTTCCTGGATACCTTCGGACGTGGCGACCGCGACAGTGTTCCCCGTACAAACAACCCGTCCATTTTACAATCGCTGTCCATGATGAACAGCACGATTGTCACCAACCGGATTCGTGCCAGTGCGCAGAACGGCACCCTGGCTGCCTTGCAATCCAAATACGGCGGAGATGAACGCGGCTTTGTCGAGGCCATGTTCCTCACCACGGTGGGGCGCAAACCCTCAACGGCTGAGTCCGGGCAAGCGCTTTCCCTGTTGCGCGCGAATCGAACCCAGGGTCCGCAGGACCTGCTGTGGGTACTGGTGAACAAGATTGATTTTCTCTACAACTACTAACGGCTGGTTGTGAACGGAGGACCTGATTTATGAATCGCAAAGAAATTTTCAAGTTGCAGCAGCAACCGTCCACCCACTACCAGACCGTGAGTGAAGGAGTGGGACTTTCCCGGCGCGAGTTTTTCAAACTAGGAGCACTCGGGCTGACCGGGTTTTACTTTAACCAACTGAATCCGTCGCAGGTTTTTGCCCAGGGCGGCGGCAGTGCGGATATTAAGGCAACCGCCCGGTACTGTGTGTTTGTCCACCTGATTGGGGCACCAAGCCACCTGGACACGTTCGACCTCAAGGAAGGCTCCTGGATGCCCAAGGATTTCAACCCGATTTCAGCAGGTGAAATCCGTTGGCCGAGCGGCCTTATGCCCAAACTGGCGGACCAGCTTTCGAAAGTGACGCTGGTCCGGTCCCTGAGCGCCTGGGCGTTGGTTCACCCGCTGGCGCAGGTCTGGACGCAAATCGGGCGCAACCCGGTCAGTGGTCTCTCCAAAATTGCGCCAAACATCGGATCCGTGGTGGCCGCCGAATTTGAGAGCAAACGGCAGGAAAGTCAAAAACTGCCCGGATTCATTGCGCTCAATGCCGGCGGGACCATCTCCCGCGAAGGGTACTTTGATCCAAAGTTTGCGCCTTTCACCGTGACCCCCAGCGCACAAGGGTTAAACAACGCATCGCATCCGGAAGGTCAGGACCGGTTCCTGCGCCGCTATGAGGCACTGGAACAGATGGACAAGCCATTCCGGTCGGAAAACCCTTTGGGCAAAGGACCGGATGTGATGTCCACCGTGTACCAACAAGGCCGGGGCCTGATGTACGACGCAACCACCCAGGCCATTTTCCAGTATGGAACCGATGATTCGCAAAAATACGGCAACACCGCGTTTGGGAATGCCTGCCTGGTGGCCCGCAACATCATCAAAGCCGATGCAGGAACCCGGTTCATTCAGATTGACTTTGGCAGTTGGGACCATCACACCAACATCTATAACACGCAAAACGGGATTTACCCGATGGCACGCACTTTTGATGGCGGCTTGGGGCAACTGATGACGGATTTGGCCAATACACCATCAAAATCCACGCCCGGCAAATCCCTGCTCGACGAAACATTGATTGTTGCCATGGGTGAGTTTGGCCGGACCCCTGGCCAATTGACGGGACAACAGGGCCGTGACCATTACCTGCAAATGGCTGCCTTCGTTGCCGGGGCTGGAGTCCGGGGCAACCATGTCATTGGTCGAACCGACGACAATGGCGCTGGAACCGTGGATTTTGGTTGGTCACGGGAAGTTCTGATTCGTCCGGAGGACATTTTCTGTTCCATCTATTCGGCCTTGGGAATTGACTATACCAAGGTCCTGTACAACGACCCTTTCAATCGTGGATTTGAGTATGTTCCGTTTGCCAAATACGGAACCTATGTTCCTATCAACGAGTTGTGGTAAGGGAGAAAACCCACCGGGCAACTGGCGGTAAAGTGCCGGTTGCCCACTCATACAGTTCAGCAACAACAGATTTTCGGGCACAAAGGGCACGAAAGCGTTTTGCCAACTTTCCTGTTCCTCTTTGTGCCCTTTGTGTTGAAAAAAACAAATAGGAACTTTTGCAGGAGAAATTCTCCATCGTATTCAAACAAACCGGCAAATCCCAAAATTATCAGCAAAGGATTCATCCAAAAATTAACCGCCGGGAACCGACACTTGAATTTTGCAAGCCAACCGGTAATAGTTATTTTTCCAGTAACATACCAGCCCGCCAAGTCCAGATGGCTTATTTTGAAAAGGTAGGTTCGTAATGCTTCACTTCCGACAGAAAATAAAATTGTTCATTCTCTGCGCTGTCACCTTGAGCTGGGTGACCTTTGCTTATGGGTTTTCTTCAGGGCCTCCTCCGGCAAACACCGGAGCACCCGGTGAATCAACCTGCAATAGTTGTCATGGGGGGGCGGCACTGAATTCCGGAGGCGGCAGTGTCACCATCACCGGGTTACCAGCCACCTATACACCAGGAACCCGGTATGATGTCACGGTCACGGTTTCCCAATCCGGACGGTCCCGGTGGGGCTTTGAATGCACTGCCTTGGCAGCGGATAACTCGTTTGCCGGAACTTTTAACGTAACTGACACTGCCAGAACCCAAACCTTCCAGGCATCAGTTGCCGGGAAAGTCCGAACCTACGTCTTGCATACCAGTAGCGGAACCCAGGCCGGAACCCAGGGTTCAGCCAAATTCACCTTTGCCTGGACAGCCCCGGCAGCCACGGTCGGAACCGTCACGTTTTACGCTGCCGGAAATGCGGCAAACGGAAATGGCGGGGATTCGGGCGACAACATTTATACGACCAATGTGAAGGTCAATGCCCCGGCAGCCGCCCAACCACCAGCCATCACGTCACTCAGCCCAACCAGCGGCTCAGTTGACGGAGGGACCACGGTTACCATTACCGGCAGCAATTTTGCCAACGGTATCTCGACCACCTTTAATGGGAAAAATGCTCCGACCACCTTTGTGGACAATAAAACCATTCGGGTCACCACCCCGGCCAATGCGGCTGGTGCAGTGGATGTCGTGGTGAAAAATTCCGACGGTTTGTCAGCTACAGCCAAAGGAGCCTTTACCTATGAAGCAGCGGCCCTTCCTGCTCCAACCCTGGCCGGTATCAGCCCCACCAATGGACCGGCTTCCGGGGGAACCGATGTCACGATTAACGGTGCCAATTTTGCCCAGGGTGCGACGGTTCAGATTGGGGCTGGGCAGGCAACGGTGACATCTGTCTCAACAACCGCCATCAAAGCCAAAACCCCCATCAATCCCAGCGGCACAGTGGATGTCGTGGTCAAAAATCCGGACGGGCAGCAGGCAGTGCTCAAAGGGGCCTTTACGTTCGAAGGCAGCACGCCAAGTGTTGCGGCGCAAATCGTGGATCCCAATGGTGGCGAGGTCCTCAGTGCAGGCGGCTTGGCTTTTAATATTTCCTGGACGGTCATGGCCAGCTCCTCCGCTACGCAAACGCTTGACCTCTCAACCGATGGCGGATTGAACTTCGGTACTTCAATTGCCACGGGACTGCCAACCTCGACCACTTCCTTTAGCTATTCCGTCCCAAGCGGTATCAGCACCGACAAGGCGCGGGTCCGGATTCGGATTACAGACGGCAACGCAACAGCTTCGGATGTGAGTGACGCGGACTTTAAGATTGCGGCAGCACCGGTGATTTCAACCATTTCACCAGCCACCACAACCGCCAACAGCCAGATTGCAAAACTGAAAATCAATGGTTCCAACTTTGCGGATGGTCTTTCGGTGGAATTGAATGGGACGGCCCTTTCAGGTGTCAAATTGAAATCGGCCACCTCCATTCAAGTCAAAAAGGTCAACGTCGGAGCAGCCGGTGCCTACAAAATCCGGGTGAAAAACCCAGATGGCACGATTTCGAAGGAAGTGACTTTGACAGCCCAATAAAAGCTGTTCCAAGCTGAAAAACCAAAAGGTGAACGGTTCCAAACCGTTCACCTTTTTTATTGGGTTGTGTTGTCAAAACCTGAGGGGTAAGGCCTAGCGAGCAGAACCCCCAAGTCTTTCCAATGGGTATTTTAGGGCCAGTAAAGCAAGTTAATGTAAGGAGTCCCAGGTGGATTGCCCAACTCAGGGAAGTATTGAGTAACTATCAATCTGGATTGTCCTGGATGAAGCCTTTCCCACCAATGCAGTTAAGTGGACGATGGTCTGATTGCCTCGTCACAAACACAAAACAGACCAGTCAGAGTGCGTTTCGGCCTGTATATCCAGTAATTCAAGTGAACTTCCTTTTGCGCTATTGCCCATTAGAAAGAGTGGGCTTGCCCGCTTCGCCACGCGCATGGCAAAAAATTTGGGGAACCCTCAAAGAGGATTCCCCAAACAGGTTTGGCTTGCAAATTCCGATCTTCCAAAAATTAGAAGATGAATTTGACGGCCAATTGCACGTTCCGGTTTCCAAACCGTTTGGCGGTCACAAAGTCTTGTGAGCCGTAGTCGGCGGAGTCACCTACGAGGAACAGGTTGGCGTGGTTGAAGAGGTTGAAGGCTTCAGCCCGCAATTGCAGTGAATATTTTTCAGTGATGGAGATGCGCTTGCCGATGCTCGCATCAAGATTCCAGAAGCCAGGGCCACGGAACGCGTTCCGGGCCGTCATGTTTGACGGGAACGGACCGAATTCCGAGTTTCCGGTGATCGGGTTGGTGTGTTGCAACACTTTCACACCGCTCAGATCAACGTACTTGAATTCATTCGGCGTCGTGGTGGCAGCCGGGCTGCCCGAAATCCGGGGAGCGTTTCCACCCACAATCAACCGCGGCACGGCGTTGCCGAATTCGATGTTTGTCGTGTCGAAAATCGAGAATGGTGTACCGGTTGCAGCCGTGTAGATGTAGTTCAGTGACCAGCCATCCAACAGCCGTTTTTGCCATCCGGTCGTGTTTTTGGCAAACGGAATATCCCAGATGCCGCTGAACACAAAGCGATGCCGCTGATCGAAATCGGCATGGCCTTTGTCAAGTTTCGGATTGAACGGATCCAGGTAGCCCAGGTTGAAGCTGCCGTTGTTGGTGGATTCGCTGAAGGTCGAGCTGAGGTTATCCAGCGCATGTGCCCACGTGTAGTTGGCCGTCAGATAGAGACCGGTTTTGTACAGGTTGCGGCTTTCCACTTTCACCACCAAAGCGTTGTAGTTGGAGAAGCCACCATTGCCACGGGAGTTGATGCTGCCGTATTGCTTGTTCAAGCGGGCAGTCCGGGTCGGGTCATTCAAATAGACCGCACCGGCACTCACACGGTTCAGGTTCGAAATGTCATACAGGTCGGTGCCTTTTGAGCCGGAGTATTCCAGCGACACGACCGTGTTGTCATAGATTTGATGTTGCAGTGACACACCCCAGGTATGCGCAAAGGCATTGTGGAGGTTCGGATCCAACGCGCGCAAGGTCACGGCAGGCAGGGTTTTCTTGCCCGTGCCGGACAGCGGGCCGCTGTTGTTGCGGGAAATCGGAATCGTCGGCACGTCAGCACCGGCAACCAGGGAAACCACCGCGTAGTTGGGCGGATTCTGGATCACGTTGAAGGTCACGTTGCCGAAGTTGCGTTCGTAACCAATTCCGTAACCACCGCGCAGGCTCCATTTGCCGTCGCCAAAAATATCCCAGGCAAAACCGACGCGCGGAGCAAAGTTGTTTTTGTCTTTCTTATACAGGTCGCCGATGGGGCTGTTGCCCGTGAGCATCACTTTGCCATTGCGAATCTGTTCGAAGATGTTGGCACCAGTACCATAGTAGAAGTTCGAATCCAGCGCTTTGTCTTTGTTGTGCTGCACGCCATAGTATTCATAGCGCACACCCAGGTTGACTTTGACGTTGGAACGGACGCTCCAGGCATCATTGAAATACAGCGCAAATTCGTTGTAGCGGTTGTTGCGGCCAAACTGCGGCGATGAAAGCGGCAGGTTGACCGTGTCGCCGGGGAAGGCACCTTTCGGATCAACGGCGGCTTGGAACTGACGGGCACGGCCCAACACCAGATTGTCCAGAGCATTGCCGAAGCTGCTGCCCAGGGTCAACACGGCGTTTTGGTAAGCACCAAACACGCGATTGTCAAGGATTTTCACAAACTGGCCACCAAAACGGAGGTCATGTTTGCCCAGGTTGTAGCTGGCATCTTCAAAGAATTGCACCAGGTTCTGCGGTCCGCCAAACGGAATCGCGTTGCCAGGACTGGTCGGCAGGTAGCCGGGGAAGGCAATCAGGTTGCCACCGATGGGAGAGCGACCGTTTGCCAGGGTGTAGAGGGTCGGGCCCACCGGCTGTTCCGCCAGTGGCTGTTGGCTGTTCAAGCGGTTGTACACCACTTTCGTCTGCGTGATGAGACGCGGCGTAAAGGTGTGGGTGAACGAACCGAGGATGTTGTTGTTGAAATTTTCGCTGCCGGTATTGAAGCCTTTGTACGGGCTGAAGCCGTTGGTGCCAGGGAAGGCATTGATGCTTTCCAAAGCATAACGGACATACAGTTGGCTCTTGTCGCTGATATTCCAGTCAAACCGGTTGACAAACTGATAGCTGTTTTGTGGGGAACCCGCACCAGCGTTGGTCGGAATGTTGTAGGTGGTGTTTCCAAAGACCGGCAAACCAGCCGGCAATTTGCTGAACGCACCAGTGGAAGTCTGGCCGGGGATTTCGGCGCGGGTGAAGACCCGTCCGTTGATGCCGGCAATCAGGTCATAACCCTGGAAGAAATTCCGGGTGGCGGCATCCGAAGCGGCAATCAGTTGCGGCGTGGCCACCACACTGGTCACCGGAGCAACGCTGCGCACGCGAATGAATTCGCCGCTGGAGAAGAAGAACATCTTGTCTTTCAAAATCCGGCCACCAGCGGAATAACCAAACTGGTTGCGGGTGAAGACACCTTTGTCCTGTTGCAGTGAATTGTTGTTGAAATCGTTGGAGGCCAGAGCGGAAATCCGGTTGAATTCATAGGCGGTGCCATGGAATTCGTTGGTACCGGACTTGGTGGCCACGTTCACCACACCGCCGCCAGCGCGGCCATATTCAGCCGAGAAGTTGCTGGTCACAATGCTGTATTCCTGGACGGAATCGAGCGGAATGTTCTGACCCACAGTGGCCGTGAACTGGTCGTTGTTGTCTGAACCATCGAGCAGCACGTTGGTGCTGGCTGAACGCTGACCGTTGATGGCCACGCCCGCACCGCGCCCGGACGGGTCGGAGTCGGAAACGTTGCCCGACAACACCACCAGCGCATAGGGGTTACGGGTGGCGGTCGGCAGTTCTTTCAACTGCTTTTCGGAAACAACGCTTTGCAGCGTCTGGGACACGGTGTTGACGGCAATGCCGCTTTCGCCGAGGACTTCGACGATTTCACCTTTGTCGCTTCCGACCACCAATTCAAAATCGGCTCCAACTTTGGAACCGACCGTCACCTGCACCTGAACTTTCCTGGTCGAAAATCCGGGAGCGGCCACGGAAACTTCATACACCGCCGGGAGCAGGCTGGTAATGCGATACTCGCCGTTGGCATCCGTCGTGGTCGAACGCTTGGCCTGCGTTCCGACGGAAGTCGCGGTCACTTCGGCTCCGGCAATCACGGCACCCGTCGAATCTTTGACGGCACCGGAAATCTGGCCGGTTTCAGTCTGTCCCCAGGCCATGCTCGGAGCAAAAGCTACGAACAATGCGACCAGCATGGGCAGAACTGTCAACGAAGCGAGGCGCTGAACCAGAGAAACTGAGTTTGTTCTCCTCAGCATAGAATCCTCCATACAAGTGAGCCTCTTTTTCTCAAGAGAAAAGGCTTTTTGAGTTTTTCATCAACAAATTTGTAGATGATTGGTTTTTTTGGATGAAAATCCAAAGATGTGTAGCATCCTTATTTATGCAAAATCTGTTCCGCTTCCCCCCAACTCCCCTCCTTTCCCAGCTAACTTCAAGTCTTTAAGAATGTTAGCAGTTTCTTCCGGATTTCCTCGCCAGGCTTTGCAGGACAGGAAAATCCGAAATAATGGATTCCAATACAAAATTCTGAAAATACCCCCAAAAAACTGTTTCCATCGAACAAAAAAGCCCTTCCGAACTTTCGGAAGGGCCCGTCAGATTGCATACAGTTGGTGATGAGTCGGTTATGTGGTGGCGTTCGGTTTGGCAGCTTTCGTGGCAGCCACAATCCCCAGCTTGTCTTTTGTTTCCTTGCTCAGGGTACCAGTCACCTTGAGATTGTTTTGCTTCTGGAAGGCAGTCAACGCATCGGTCGTTTCCTGGTTCTTGAAGCCGGTGATGTCCCCTTTGTACAGGCCCATTTCTTTCAACCGCTGCTGGACCTTCCCGTATTGCGTATTGGGGTTGGCCTTGCGTTCCCTGGGCGTTGCCACCGAGGCCGGTTTCGGAGCCGGGCCTGGATTTTGAGCGGCCTGCACCTGTGTGGCAAAACCCAGCAGACAGACTGCCAAGGCCAAAGAAGCGGCGAAAGACTTGATAACTGACACTGCGTAGTTGGTGTTCTTCATTTTATTGATTCTCCCTGAAAATAAATTTTTTCCTTGCGGATTGAATTGATTTTTCCCTTGAATCCCCTAACCGTAGGGGTTCTGCTTCTGCTTTCCCTCACTGCAACCAATGTGCCACAATTTTCCAGCGCCAAATGAAATATAAATTTACATTTTTCTATTTTACCCTTTCCACCTACATCCTTATTCAACCAAAATAAACAAATATTTCTTTTATGGATTAAAAGGAAGGTAGCTGCTTTCCGGCGGAGCCCCAATGGATGGTTTGGCTACCAGCAGCAGGTTTGTTTTTCCAGCGGCGGCGTTCCGATACCGGTATCGAAATCGGCGATAGGTCCGGGCGTAAGCTGGCTTAGGATCAGCATCCAAGGTGTATCCAATCGCATTTACGTCAAAACGGAAGCTGTATTCATAGCGCCCATCACTGATGACCTCGCTTGCCCCAGTTCCGCTTACATTGCGGATAAACCCTTGACTGAGAATGTTTTCCCTGGTGATAAGCTGTTCAAAGGTGGCAAACCGCCCGGATGCGGAATGGAAAGCAATTTGGGCTGTCACCATAGTCCGCAGGTTGGCGACTGCCCGTGCCTCATGCGCCGCTCTCAGGCTGTGCAGGAACCACGTCCCGGCCCCAACTGCCAAAAGTCCAATAATTACAAGCACCACCAGCATTTCCAGCAGGCTGTAACCGGACGTTCCCCGCTCCTGCAAGCGTTGTACTGAAACCGTCTGAATTCTGTTTTCCAATGAAAAATCCCTCCTTTAGGCTGGCCGAATCATTCAAGGGCCAGCAAAAGAGGGATATGGCAAATCCAGGTCCAAACTCAAATTAAATTTAGATTTACTTTCTACATTCTAAATCTTGGCCAAAGTTAAACCGGTTTGGTTTTGATATTTACCAGAGCGGTCGCTGTAGGATGTGGCACAGTCTTCGTCCGACTCAAAAAAGAGAATTTGGATAAATCCTTCCTCCGCATAAAGGCGGACAGGCAAATTGGCCGCATTATAGATTTCCACCACCAACCGCCCGCACCAATCAGCTTCCAGCGGCGTTGTGTTGACAATCACGCCACAACGGGCATAAGTGGATTTGGCCAGTGCCAAGGCGGTCACGCGGCGGGGCATCTGGAACCGTTCAATGGTTACCCCCAGGGCATAGGAATGAGGCGGTAACAGCCAGTAAAGCGAACCTTCCGGGTCTTCCCGGAGTCGTATGTCAAGCAAACTGTCCGGATCAAATTTTTTCGGATTGATTTCAGTTCCCTGAATCGGGGAAAACACCTTAAACTCATCCTTTGCCAAGCGGCAGTCGTACCCATAACTGGAGAGACCACAACTGATGATCTTGCGGTCGTCAACCTGCCGAACCAGTTTTCGTTCAAAGGGTGTGATAAGTTGTTGTTCTTCACACATGCGAAGAATCCAGCGGTCTGATTTGATGGACACGGACGTTCCCTACCTCAAATTGAAATGAATGTTGTTTTTGGAGCGCGAATTTGTATGCGATTTCACAACCAAAAATCCAATCCTTTGCGTCGGGTTCTGACACAAATCCTGATTTTGCTGATGGGTTGGAGCCTTTCACCCGCTTTCCCGGCAGGTGCTGAAGCCGGCCCCCAATCCCGACCGCAACACACTGATACCAAACAGCCCATTGCCCCTCAGACCACACCGGAATCAGAACCACCCCTGACTGAGGCCCAGTTTTTCAGCCTGCTCCAGCAAATGCTCAAAAAACAGATGACCCAGGGTGATGTGGCCAGTCAACTTGAAAGCCGGGGGATTGAGTTTGAGGCAACTGATGCAGTCATCAGGCGCGCCCAAACCGGCGGTGCCCAAACCGTTGTGATTGCTGCCTTGATTCGGGCAGAGGAGCGGCGCAAACGGGCCCGCTATGCCCTGCCCGAACCGGAACGACCAGCCCCGCAATTGAATCGGCAGCCGGCCAGGGGGACCGACCTGGGGGCCGAACCCACCGAAGAGGAGTTGGAAGCCGCCATCCACAAACTGCCGTTTGTGGAGCAGGCCCGGCAATATGCCATCATGGATGCCACGACGCTCCCTGATTTTGTGGTCTTACAGGATATAACCCGTTATGTTCAACAACCGGGTCGGAAATGGGAACTCCGCGACACTTTAACCACTGAAGTTCGCTATGAACATGATTCCGGGGAAACCATCAAAGTCCTCAAAATCAATAATCAACCAACCAACAAAAGCTATGAAGATGTCGGCGGGTCAACCTCAGTCGGGGATTTTTCAGCCCAACTGGCTTCGGTTTTTGCCCCTTCCAGCAAAGCTGATTTGAAGGCTGTCGGGGAAGAAACCTATCGGGGCCGCAAGTGCTCGCTCTATTCCTATTCCGTCCAGCAACAGAATTCCCAATATGAGTTATATGGCGGATACAATGACGCTAGACTGCAAAAGGCAGTGGTCGGGTTTCAAGGCACCCTGTGGATTGACAAGGAAACCAAGCACGTGCTCCGCGTAGAAAAAACGGCGACGGGGATTCCCCGCGATTTTGCCCTGTCAGTAGCCGAGTCAGTGGTTGAATACGATTGGATTACCATTGGAGGGAACCAATATTGGCTTCCGATTAACGGTGAAGTGCTACTGGGAAGTGACCGTGACCGTTACTACATGCGCAATACCATCAAATTCAATGGTTACCGGAAATTTGAAGGTGATGTGAAGATTGTGGATTAAGGTTTTGAGTTCCGCCTTCAGGCGGCTGTCTGCCAGCACCCTTCAGGTTGCGGTCGGTGACAATATCCTGAATCAAAACAGCTACCTGAAGGCGGAACTCAGAACGCATTACGATTTGGAGATTTTCTCCAGCCCACCCAAATAAGGCCGGAGCACCTGAGGTACCACCACCGAACCGTCTTCCTGCTGGTAATTTTCCAAAATCGCCAGCCATGTCCGCCCGACGGCCAACCCGGACCCATTCAAAGTATGGACAAATTCCGGCTTTGCACCCGGCTCACGCCGGAAGCGGATATTTGCCCGCCGGGCCTGAAACGCCTCGAAATTGGAGCAGGACGAGATTTCCCGGTAGGTCTGCTGGCTGGGCAGCCAGACCTCCAGGTCATAGGTCTTTGCAGAAGAAAAGCCCATATCCCCGGTGGCCAGAACCACTTTACGGTACGGCAATTCCAGTCGTTGCAGAATTGTCTCGGCCTGAGCAGTCAGGGTCTCATGTTCAGCATAGGACTCTTCCGGTTTGGTAAATTTCACCAGTTCCACCTTGTCAAACTGATGCTGGCGAATCAGCCCGCGCGTGTCACGGCCATAGCTGCCAGCTTCACTCCGGAAACAGGGGGTGTAGGCCGTGAAGGAAATCGGCAACTGTGCTCCATCCAGGATTTCGTCCCGATAGTAGTTGGTCACCGGAACTTCAGCCGTCGGAGCCAGATACAGTTTTCGTTCATCCGTCAGTTTGAACAGGTCCTCTTCAAACTTAGGCAGTTGCCCGGTGCCAAACAGCGAATCCGCATTGATGATGAACGGCGGCAGCATTTCCGTATAGCCATGTTCCTGGGTATGGATGTCGAGCATGAAGTTGATTAAGGCCCGTTCCAGCCGGGAACCAATCCCCAGCAGAGCTGCAAACCGTGAACTGGTGATTTTGGCAGCCCGTTCCTGGTCCAGAATTCCCAGATTGACAGCCAAATCAATGTGGTCCTTTGGCTCAAAGGAAAACTCACGCGGAGTTCCCCATTTGAAAACCTCCAGGTTGGCTTCTTCCCCACCCACCGGGACTGACGCATGAGGCACGTTGGGAATAATCTGGGTGAGTTTGTCGAGGGTTTCCTGGGCTTCGGCCAGTTCTTTTTCCTGCGCCTCGATTTTGGCTTTCACCTCTTTCATCTCAGCGCGTTTGGACTCGGCTTCATCCTTTTTGCCAGCCTTCATCAAAGCGCCGATTTCCGGGCTGATGCGATTTGAATACGCCTTGAGGCTTTCGGATTCGGTAATCAATTGCCGACGACGGGCATCAAGCGCCACAAATTCATCAACAGTGAGTGTGCTGCGCCGGTTGGCGAGCATCTGTTTCACATCTTCCAAATGGGTGCGAATAAATTCAGCAGAAAGCATAGTTTAGGGTTTAGGGTCTAAGGTCTAAGGTTTGAGATGAGGGGCTGTTGAGCCCAAGCAACGAGAGCGCGTTGGTACGAAAAATTTGGGCTTCGATTTCAGGCCCCAGATGCAAATTGGTGAGAGCAGCCACTTGGTCCTGATAGGCATAAGGAATATTGGGGAAATCGGAACCAAATACAATCCGATTCCGGTACCGGAGAAAAAAATCGCGGCCCGGACTGTTTCCCCGGAAAACATCCACGTGAACGCCAATCATCGCCGTGTCAAAATAAACAAATTCAAAATCTTCTGCCAGTTGTGCGGCCTGCTCATATTCGAAGGCACCGCAATGAGCAATCACGGTTTTCAAGCGGGGAAACCTGGTCAACACGCGCCGCAGCCGGTGCGGTCCATCAGCTTTGCCATAAACCGGAGCCGAGCCGGGATGACAAATCAGGATTTTCCCCAATCCCTCCATCGCTTCGTAAACCGGAAAAAACCGGGTATCATCCAGGTCTTCCTGCGATACAAACGGATGGAGCTTGATTCCGTAAAAGCCGTAATTTTCAAAAATCGTACGAGCTGTCCGGCTGGTGTCCCCGTCCCCGGCAAAGACGGTACCAAACGGAATCATGGCCGGAAACCGTTCTTGTGACTGATTGACAAAATCATTCAGAAAAGGGGCCAGACCGGGCTTGTGCGCATATACCAATGAGGTAAACCGTTCAACTCCCTGGCGTTCCAGTTCCGCGACATGTTCCGGTCCGAACAACTTGTACGTAATTGTCCACAACCCGTGGCTTTCAGTTTCGAAATACCGCCAGATGGCCTGAAAAACAGATTCGGGGAAGAAATGCACATGCAGGTCAATCATGCCGCTTCACAAATGGTGGAACGTTAAGAAAACAAGCCTGCAAGCCTAACCGTCCAACTTTCCTACCGTCAAGACAGGAAGTTTTGAGTTGTTCATTTTGAGGTTTGGAAATTGTTAAAAATTGAACTTGAACTAAAGTTCAATATTTTTTACTCTACCAACGACCGAAATCCAGACCTTGGGTTTACAACGCACCACAATTGGTTTTGACTTGGTGCAACTGTTTCCATTTGAAAAAAGGAATTTATGGCAAAAATCGTCAATCCTCCCGGTCCCCGCCGCACCCTGCCGGGCGGCAATTTTCTCGCTTTCCGTCGCAATCCACTCACGTTCTTTCAGGGATTGGCCCAAAAATATGGCGACATCGTGCATTTCAGCCTGGGCCTGGAACGGGTCTACCTGGTGAATCACCCGGATTTGATTAAGGAAATTCTGGTCACCAGCAATTCCAATTTCACCAAAAGCCGAGGTTTGGAACGGGCCAAACGCCTCCTTGGCGAAGGGTTACTGACCAGCGAAGGCGAGTTTCACAAACGGCAGCGCCGGCTCTCGCAACCAGCCTTTCATCGTGACCGGATTGCAACCTATGCCAAATATATGGTTGAGCGGACTATGCAACACCGTGACACCTGGAAAGCGGGACAGACGATTGATGTCAATGTGGAAATGATGCACCTGACTCTGGCGATTGTCGCCAAAACGCTTTTTGACGCGGATGTGGATTCCGAAGCTGATGAAATCGGTCAGGCGCTGACAACTTCGATGGAGTTGTTCATCACCTTTATGGTACTGCCCTTTGGGGACCTGATTTATAAACTCCCGCTCCCCGCCAAAAAGCGGTTTGAACAAGCCAAAGAACGGCTGGATACCACCATTTACCGCATCATCAACGAACGACGGGCAAACCAGCAGGATAGGGGGGATTTGCTTTCGATGCTGTTGCTGGCAACGGACACAGAAGGCGATGGATCCGGCATGACCGATGAACAATTGCGCGATGAAGTGCTCACGTTGTTCCTGGCGGGACATGAAACCACTGCCAACGCCCTGACCTGGATGTGGTATGCCCTGTCGCAAAATCCGGAAGTGGCTCAAAAGTTTTATGCGGAAGTGGATGAAGTGCTCGGCGACCGTCCTGCCACAATGGCGGATTACCCGAATCTGAAATACACGGAAATGGTGATGGCCGAAGCCATGCGGTTATTTCCACCAGCCTGGTCCATTGGCCGCCGCAATATTCAGGAATACGAATTGGGAGGCTACACGATTCCAGCCCGCTCAATTCACCTCATGAGCCAGTATGTCACCCACCGCGATGCGCGATTTTTCCCTGAACCGGAGAAATTCGACCCCGAACGATGGACCCCCGAAGCCAAAGCAGCCCGTCCAAAGTTCAGCTATTTTCCGTTTGGCGGAGGAACCCGGCTTTGCATTGGCGAGTCGTTCGCCTGGATGGAAGGGGTTTTGCTTTTGGCAACCCTGGCCCAAAAGTGGCGGTTGCGGCTGGCTCAAGGTCAGGTGATTGACCCACAGGCATTGCTGACCCTGCGGCCCCGCTATGGAATGAAGATGATTGTTGAGGAAAGAACCAAATAGCTTGGAGTTCCGCCTTCAGGCGGCGGTTTGGAGTCCAGCCTTCAGCCCGCTGTTTGGAGTTTAGCCTTTAGGCGGCGGTTTGGATTCCAGCTTTTAGGCTGCTGCTTTTTCTTTGGATTCCAGGTTTTCTTTATTTTAAACCCAAAACCGCCGCCTGAAGGCGGAACTCCAAACCGCCGCCTGAAGGCGGAACTCCGAACTGTTATTCGACTTTGGCCTTTTTGATGGTGATGGGCGTGACCGGGCGGTCACCGGGACCGGTTTGAGTCGTGGCAATCGCATCCACCACGCTTTGCCCCTCAATCACCCGACCAAAAATCGTATAGTTTGGCGGCAGCGGATATTTCTTGTGCATAATGAAAAACTGGCTGCCGTTGGTGTTGGGTCCACGATTGGCCATGGCCACGATTCCAGGTGCATAACCGGTTTTATAGACTTCCGATGAGGGGTTGATTTCGTCGGCAAATTCCCCACCCCAAGCGGATTGGCCGCCGGTACCGGTGCCATTCGGGTCCCCGCCCTGAATCATAAAGCCGTTGATGACCCGATGGAAAATAATCCCGTTGTAATAGCCCCGGTTGGCCAGCAAGCGGAAATTTTCACATGCCTTGGGAGCATCACTTTCGAGCAACTCGAATTTGATCGTGCCCTTGTTGGTTTCCAGGGTGGCAATCTGTTTCTTTCCCGGAACCGGTTTGGCATCAGGCGCTGCATCCTTGGCCGGAGTCTCAGGAGCTTTGGTTTCCGGCTGGGCCGGTTTGGTTTCAGGAGTTGGGGTCGAGGTCGGAGCCGGCGTGGTGGGTTGGGCCGGGGGCGGCGTGCTTGATTCACAACCCGTCAGGCTGACAGCGACAACAAAAAACAACACAGCACACAAAGTGCGAAATTTTGATGACCAGTACATAGTAAATTGAGTATTGGGGATTGGGAATTGAGAATTGAGAATTTGAATCCTTGATCCAAAATGGTTGGGTCGGGTCGGTTTAACGAGGAAAAACAGGTTTCTCAGTTTTCCGTTCTGAAATTCTCAATTCTCAATTCCATTCGGGTTAGGCTTCGGAAACCGTCGCACTGTTGATGACAACCGGGGTCAAGGGGCGGTCCGAACGGTCGGTCGGAGTCGTGGCAATCGCATTGACGACTTCAAGTCCGCTGATGACACGACCAAAAATCGTGTATTTGGGCGGTAACGGATACGACACGTGCATAATGAAAAACTGGCTGGAATTGGTGTTTGGGCCACGATTGGCCATGGCCACCACACCCGGTTGGTAACCGGTTCGATACAGCGGGGACGAAGCGTTGATTTCGTCTGCGAAATCGCCGCCCCAAGCGGAACTTCCGCCCGCGCCGGTTCCTGTGGGGTCGCCCCCCTGAATCATGAATCCTTTAATGACCCGGTGAAAGGTGACCCCGTTGTAGTACCCACGACTGGCCAGGAGCTGGAAGTTTTCCGTCGTTTTTGGAGCATCCTGGGTATAAAGTTCAAACTGAATGGTGCCTTTTGAGGTTTCGAGTGTAGCGATTAGTTTTTTTGCGTCAGACATGATCATTCCTTGGAGAGTTTTGAGTCTTGAGTTTTGAGTTTTGAGTTCCAGGTCAAATCACTCAAAACTCAAAACCCAAAACTTAAAATTGGATTGGGGTCAGGCAAAGTGGGTAACTAAATCACGACCATGAGTGAAGGTGGGCTTGCGCCGCTGCTTGATTTGTTTGGTTGCGCTTTGGGAAAGACCCGTCACCAGAATTGGCATGACAATGGTCGGGTCACAAAAGACCGTCACATTCCGCATGTCTTTCGGGGTTTTGTTCCAGTTGTCCCGCTCGTCAACCTGCTGCAAGTGCGCGCTGCTCATGTGTGGTGATTCGGTAAAAACCTGAACCGAGTATTTATGGGTGCGCATCCGCGAATTGATGACCGAAGCGGTTGAATGAGCCTGCTGTACGAAATTGGGCGGGGTTCCGGCTCCGAAATAAATAACTCCGGTATTAACCGAACCAGCCAGAATATGAGCCATTTCCACCACATCCTGAATCACATCAAACATGAACGGGGATTTGCGGTCAATCCGGCTGGCGGCAATGCCTCGCGCCAGCATGGATTCCACAATGCCGGAGCAAAAGACCGGAACCCGGGCCTTGAAGGCCGATGTCAAAATGCCGTCTTCGTTGGCAATCTCAGACAGTTCATGCCCCAACAGATGAAGAAATTCGCGCGATGAGTAAGGCCGCTGGCTTTCGAGGGTATTGATAAACGAACAAAGCCATTCATCAGCTTCCTTGAACTCCTCTTCGCTGATGAGCGTGTCGTACATCCGGCCAATGCTCATGGTCTGGAGTTCGGTCGCATCCAGGGTTGGTGAACCCAAATAGTGCAACCGCCCCAGCGTTTCATGCACGTCATGAAACAGATTGGCCCCGGTTGAAACCACCACGTCCACATAGCGGTTACGAATCAACCAGGCAATGATACGACGCATTCCGGCTGGAATCAGCGCTCCGGAAAGTCCCAGAATGATGGTGGTGTTGTCGTCGAGCATGTTCAGCCACACATTGTGGGCACCGGCCAAATTGCGTGCCTGAAACGACGACGTCTCCATTTTGGTGAGCAGACCCGCAACACTGCGGTCCCGGTCAATCTGGATAGGTTGGGTGGGGTGCTTGAGATAGGGTGATGTCTTCGCTTTTTTCATCATAGGCACAGATGGCGCTTCCTGAACAGGAACCCAAACCGATGCTGTCGTGCAGCCGTCAAACCGACTTAAACTATTTTTCTACCGTGCTTTGCCATGCTTCCGGTGAGGCGATTCCTGTCCTGAGAGTGTTAGGTTATCCGAGATATGTGTAATAGGTGATGTTATTTTCATACTCGCGGCACAGGTTTTCAGCCTGTGTCGGAGAAAGGCTTCCCTGTTTGACCTGCTCGGCGGCCAAACGTCCGAATCCTTCGTGCAGAAACGCCCGGTCATAGCGCGCGGTGGCAACCGCATCACCCAGATTGCTGCCGGGCACGACTTTGGTCACCAGATAGCTTCCGTCCTGAATCACGATATGCGCTTCGTGAACAGCTCCAAACAGGTTGTGACCGTTACCCATCACCTCCTGGTAGGCTCCCACCAGAAAAATTCCAAGGTAATAGGGTTCGCCTTTGAAGGGATGCAGTTCCAGGGTTTCCTTCACGTCTTTGAGGTCCACAAACTTGTCAATAATGCCGTCGGAATCACAGGTGATGTCCACCAGCGTGGCATGTTCGGTGGGACGCTGGTGAAGCTTGTGAATGGGCATAATCGGAAACAGTTGTTCAATCGCCCAACTGTCCGGAACCGAGCGAAACACGGAAAAGTTGCACAAATACTTGGCCGACAGGAGCTGACGCAGCTCTTCATACTCGTCAATCATTTGCCGCCCATACTGGTGCTGGGCAAACTTGACGGTCCGCTCGCAGACTTCCCAAAAGAGGATTTCGCCCTTGGCACGGTCCTCCAGGCTGATGATGCCCAAATTGAAAAGGGTGAAGAGTTCATCCTTGTGTTCCAAGGCGTCGTGGTAATACTCAACGTAGTTTTTGGAGGTGATGCCTTCGCACAAATCCTTGAGTTCAACAATCACCTGCGGGTCGTCGTCGTCCACTTTGACGGCTTCGTACTCGCCCACTACCGTTTCGATTTCTTCCTGAATATTGGTAATCAACAGGCAATGGTAAGCCGACAGGGCGCGCCCGGATTCGGTGATGATGTTGGGTTCGGGCATGTCCTCGTCTTCGCAGACGCCCTTGATGGTGTAAATGATGTCGTTGGCAAATTCCTGCGGACCATAGTTGGCCGATGAATCGGAACTGGTCTTGCTGCCGTCGTAATCCACCCCCATGCCGCCGCCCACATCCAGATACTCAACCCCGATGTGCATGGCCCGAATCTTACAATAGACCCGTGCCGCCTCTTTCATGGCGTTTTTGATGCGCTTGATGTTGGTGATTTGCGAGCCGATGTGGAAATGAAGCAGTTTGAGCTGGTCGAGGAGGTCGTTTTCCCGCAGGAGCCGAATGACTTCGAGGATTTCGCTGGCCGTGAGCCCGAATTTGGCGGTTTCGCCTCCTGAAGTCTCCCACTTTCCGCTGCCGCGTGAGTACAACTTGACGCGGATGCCAATCATGGGCCGCACTCCGGTTTCCTGAATCAGCCGGATGATGGTTTGCAATTCGCCCAGTTTTTCAACGACGATCACCACTTTTTTGCCGATTTGCGTTCCCATGAAGGCCATGCGGATATAGCCTTCATCTTTGAAACCATTGCAAATCAAGAGCGAAGCGGAAGATTGCTCCAGGGCCAGCGCGGAATAAAGTTCGGGTTTGCTGCCAACCTCAACGCCGAAATCATAGCGCTTGCCACTCCGCAGAAACTCTTCGACGACTTCGCGGCGGGGATTGACCTTCATGGGAAACACCCCCAGGTATTTTCCCTGATAGTCAAACTCTTTGATGGCATTTTGAAAAGCGGTTGAGATGCGGCGGACCTGATTGGCAAGGATTTGCGGAAACCGAAGCAGAATCGGGGATTTGATGTTACGCCGGGAAAGGTCTTCGATAATTTCCTTGACATCTACATTGCGCCGGTCCCCTGGCGCGGGCCGCACAATCAAATGGCCCTTCTGGTTGATGTCAAAATAGCCCGCCCCCCAATTTTCAATACCATAAGTCTGCGCGACTTCTTCGAGTTTCGCTTTCATCTCCCTGGTGCGCCTCATTTTTGTAGTTGGGAATTTTGCGCTTGTCGGCACAAGTCGCGGAATGTAGCAAGGATTCCCCCCTGTGTCAAAAACAATTTTCGACCAAAAGCACCGAAAAAATCTCCGAAAAATCAACGTAAATATTTAATTTCATTAAAGATAGCAAACATAAAAACAAGCTCTCGAAGCAGTAAAAATTCTTTCAAAAATCACCCCAAAGTCACACAATTCGACTTGACACGCTTTCACAAGCTGTGCTGCGCAACCCAATTGGGAGTCTGGGGAGTCGAAGCATGGATTGAGAATTGAGAATTCCCTGCTTAGTCCTCAGTCCTCAGTCCTCAGTCCTGATTCCGACTCCCAGGACTCCCACGACTTCTGATAGGATGCAGCAAATTTTTCCAGGAAAGGCTGACTGAAGTTGAATGGGTGAACAATCAAATGGTGTGGTCGTGTCCCTACGGAATGTTTCCAAGGCATACGGCGAGGGGAAAACCGTTCAGGCGTTGCGAGACGTGAGCCTGGATATTCGTCGGGGCGAACGAATTGCCGTCATGGGGCCGTCAGGGTCGGGAAAATCCACCCTCCTGAATGTGGTCAGCGGGCTGGATGACCCAACCTCCGGCAAGCTTGAGTTTGAAGGTACGGACTTGGCCAAACTGTCTGATGACCAACGGACCCGGCTGCGGCGTGAACGCATTGGTATTATCTTTCAGACTTTCAATCTGTTGCCCACGTTGACGGCCCTTGAAAACGTGAGCCTGCCGCTCCGGCTCCAAAATATCTCCCGCCGGGAAGCCGAAAACCGCGCCCGGACGATGCTCGAACGGGTAGGACTGGCCGGACGCGCCACGCACCGTCCGGACGAACTGTCAGGCGGTGAACGGCAACGGATTGCCATTGCCCGCGCCCTGATTTTTCAGCCTCCCATTCTGTTGGGTGATGAACCGACCGGAAACCTTGATTCCAAAACCGGCGAAGAAATTCTGATGCTGTTGGATGACCTACACCGTGAATTTAATACAACAGTTCTGCTGGTGACCCACAATGCCAGTGCCGCTGAACACTGTGACCGGATTTTACACATGAAAGACGGCGGGTTGGTGCGGGAAGAGCAGGTCGGAAAGTAGCCCTCCACTCATTACTCCAGGACTGAGGACTGAGAAGCTTCATTCTTTCACAGTAAATTACACTTATTGGGGTTAAATAACGTGCTTTGGCAAGCTTGACAAACTCAACCCTGAAATCATCCTCAGTCCTCAGTCCTCAGTCCTCAGTCCTCAGTCGCAGCTTATTTCAATTCGCGCAACCGTTGGAGTGAAGGGATATGGTATGAGTCCACGGCCACAGCTTGTTTGAAATGTGACCGAGCCTGGTCCTTATGCCCCAGTGCCAGTTCGATTTCCCCCAGACTGAAATGAGTAAAGGCAATCTGTGGAAAATATTCCTGGTTGAGACGCATGGCCGCCAACGCCTCCTGTGGTTTCTTGTCCTGTCTCAGCAGCCGAAATCCAAGAATGCCTAAAACATAGCTTGAAACATAGGTTCCCGACTTGGGCTCCATCATTTGGCGAAACCGTTTGGCGGCAACCTCACTCCCTGCTTTCAAAAACAAATCATGCAATTCCTCAATCTGGGCTCGTTCATTTGGCCCCCGGAATTCCATCGGTACGGTGATGCGGTTGGTTGAAACCAACCCGGTTCGAAGAAATTCGACCATGACATCTTTGATTTTCGGGGTGGCGTTGTAAAAGTCATGCGCTACGCCTTCAATGATGACCTGCTGTTTTTTGGAAAAACCGGCAGCAACTTCCCCGGCATCCTCCTGTGAGGTGCGCCCGTCCAGGGTTCCGCTCAAAAACAGTGTCGGAACCTCAGTTTGCAGGTTGCGCCGATATTCCGGCCCCAAATCCAGGATTCCCCACTCCTGCCAAACCGATTCAAAATTGAAGGGAAAGTTGATTGCATCCCGAAACACAAAAGCAGGGTCGGCCAGTTCTTTGGCGATTCGGGCTTTGCGCTGGTCGGATACGCCGGAGGCCAGCACCATCGCATACCGCATGGCGGTTCCCAGAGGGCGTTGCTTCAACTGACTCAGCAAAAATTCCCCGGTTTTCGCAAAATCCCCCAGATACAGTGAGTGAATAAACTGTGGCAGGGATTTGACAATTTCGATTTCACCAGCCGAAAGAATAACCAGCACCCGCACATCATTGGGACCAATGGTCATCGAAACCGGTCCTTGGGCTGTTTTGACCTCAACCGTTACCGGTTTTTGTTCCAACCGGTGCAACACGGTGCGGAATTCGGCCACCAAGTCGGGCATTTCCCGGCCCAATACCGGATGAGCCTTAACTTGCGCCGCAATGTGCTCCAGCCAGCGTTGACCGTCGCTGGGAAAACGCCAACGATGGTCAGGGCCGTTGATACCCCCCAAAATCACCTTGTCAATGACAGCTTTGTGTCGCTTCAGGACAGCCAAACCCAAATGCGACCCGTAACTGTGTCCCCACAGTCTGATTTTGTCGTACCCAAGTGCCTTGCGCAGGTCATCCACATCATCTGCGCTTTCATTGGTATTGTAAGAAGCAAGGTCAATCCCCTTGGCCTTCAGTTCTTTCGCGGCCTGGGTCAAACCCTTCTCAAGCGCCTGAATCGTTTCCGGGCTATACACATCCTTATCAAGCGGAAGGTTCAGCGTGCTGGGAATTTCCAAACTTGGTTCGGTCCGTCCGGTTCCCCGCTGGTCAAACAAAATCACATCCCCGAGTTCGCTAAGAGCGGCGCAAATTGGTGAAACGGTACTGCCGGCGCGCGGAATTCCAGCCGAACCCGGTCCGCCAGCCAGATAAAAAACCGGTGGAGCGGGCCTGGTGGCAGAGCTTTTAATCCGGACAAAGGCTATCCGAATCGAAGCCCCCGCAAGACGCCTGCGATTTTCCGGAACGGTGACAAAACCGGATTCGGCAGCCAGTTTTTCCCCTAAAAAGGTTTCAATGATGACTGGCTCGGTTTTGAGGTCCGGGCCTGTTTGAGGCGGAGGGAAACCAGACGTTTCGGTGGTCGCCCCGGCCAGTGAAAACAAACCACTCAGGAACAGCCAAGCGAGTGACGCCCCCAGCCGGTTACGCCACCCAAACAGATACACAAGGTGAGCCATAGCTCGCAACTCCTTCAAAATGTTTTTGTTCGGCTCAAACCCTACCGGTCCGGGCAAAGTCTGTCGTCCGAAATGATCATTTTGGAGGTCCCAAAACAGCCGACTCCACTGCACTTTCCCGAAATTGGGAAGGTGTCACCCCGGTGTGCTTCTTAAATGCCGCATTGAAGGTGGATTTGGAGTTAAAACCGGAATCCTCGGCAATGGCCAGAATGGAAAGGTGTTTATGGCGCGGGTCCGCCAGCCGGCGCTTGGCTTCCTCGACCCGGTGACGGTTAACCCAATCGGAAAAATTTTGGTCGAACCGTTCATTGATCAATTGCGAAACCTGCTGAGGTGTGGCCGACAGGCTGGCAGCTACATCGCGCAACGTCAGTTCAGGCTGCAAATAGGGTTTTTGGGTAACAACCAGTTTCTGCAACTGCTCGGCCAGCCGTTCACCCCGGTCCGGTGTCAGGCTTGACGTCAGATATTTCCGTTCGACCAGGGGTGGAACCGACTCGATTTGCGTGGGCAGGACAGGCATCAAAGCCCGACCATCAATCAAAATCTGCTTGAACCAGACAAAGCCTGCCCAATAGATACACACCGAAAAACAGGCTGGAACCAGCAAACCTGTTTGCAGTTTGAAGGCAAATACCAGTCGCAGCACCCCAATCACCCAAATTCCAGCCAGTGTCAGCAGCCAGCCGTCTCCTGGTTTGTGCCAATTTGTCCAGGGCTTCCTGTTGGCAGAAACCGGTCTGAAGAGAATCTGCCCCCGAAGCTGGCAGGCAAGGACCAGATAGATACCAAATTGAATCAAAACCGCAGCAGTCCGAACCTTCCATTCCACCGGAAAGTTCTGCAGCGCCTCTGCCATAAAAGCCCGTTTCGCGGTTCCGTCAAGCAAGTAAAACGGCATCAGCCATATGACATCCGCCGCCAAAGGTAAAAAATGCAACCCGTCACGTACATGCAAGGAACGTTTTGGATTCACCAGCCATTGACAGTACAGATAGAGCAGCGGCCCCAAAGCCAATCGCAACGGAGTATGAAGTTGCGCCAAATGGGGGAAATCCAACACCTGCCCGGTCACATTGAGCATGGTTCCGCCGACAATCAAAGCAAATGCCGTCAACAGCAGGACCAGCAGTCGGTCAGCAGGTTGCCGGGTTTTCCTCGCCCCAACCAAAACCGTTGCCAGAAACAACGCTTGGCAGCAGCCAAGCAAAGCCATGACCTGAAATGAAGTATTCATCTTGAATTGTAAGAAAAGAAGCGAAATGAAATGTGCAGGCGATTTGTCGAAACTGTACGCTGGCTGTTCAAAAGGGTTCGCAGACAGGCTTCAATCTTTCACCAAGTGCCAAGGCGTCATACTGCAGGAATCAAGGGCTACGCAGCGAATGCCCCAAACGGCACAATGATGAGGCAATTACGCTGGTTTAACCTCGATGGCGCTGTGGCTGACAGCCTGATTTCGACAACTACTGCGAGCCCATACCAAAACATGATGTTTCAGTGGTTCGGGTTTCGGGTTTGTGGGCTGGTTTTGATTGCGAAATAACCCGGACCAGACCAAAAGAACGCATGGAGCGGGTGCAGTTTCGGCTGCACCCGTTTTGTTTTGGGGCAAATTCCCTACTTTTGGGAAAAAATCCCGGTGGAAATCCGCACCTCCAACTCAGGGCTTCAAACGGTTTTCTTTCGTTGGACGGGCAATGGCCGCTTCTTCAAGCTGCCATGTTCAATCATGAGAACGGGTTTCCCTTTTTGCCTGCAAATTGCAACCAAGGTTTTTTCCCTTTTGAGCAGAGCTGAAAAACTACGGCATATCAATTGCACCGTCCGAGGGTAAATTCTTGATAAATCGAAACGGTAACAGAGATCGCCCTGGGTGTGCGTCATCCGGCTTGTGCGGTTCTGAAAGGAGGAGGTATGAAGTCGCTTGCTTTTATCATTTTCAGTCTGTTGGTTACTGTTTTGCTGGTCACTCCGCCCGTGCAGGCGGCTCCGCAACAAGACCCGGAACGCGTCGTGACCTCGCTTGAAGAAGCCCTGGCTCAACCGGCCAATTGTTATAACCTGAGCCTGGCAGGCAGAGACATAACCGTTCTCCCACCTGAAATCGGAACATTGACAAATTTGCGCAGTCTCAATCTGGTCAGCAACATGATCACCAGCCTACCGCCGGAAATCGGCAATCTGACCAATCTGCGGCGGCTCAATCTGGCCAGCAATGCCTTGACGACATTGCCGCCGGAATTTGGGAAATTGACCAAACTGGAATGGTTAAGTCTGGCAGGCAATGAAATTGCCGTCCTGCCGCCGGAAATCGGCAACCTGACCAAACTCAAAGAGCTGTACCTGGCAGCCAATAAAATCGAAGCGTTGCCACAGGTTTTGGGCAACCTGACGGCCCTGCAAACACTGGGCTTGAGCGTCAATCAACTAACTCAGGTACCGGCAGACCTGGACAAACTGGTTTCCCTCCGGAACTTGCACCTGAACAACAATCAAATCACGGTGCTCCCGGTCAGCATTGCCAAAATGAAGAAACTTGAACAACTCTTCATCAACAACAACCGGCTGACCGATTTGCCGATGGAACTGAAAGGCGTGCCCACGCTGAGGGCGCTGCGGTATGAAGAAAACCCGTTCCCGCCGGAACGGCAAACCGAAATTGACAAGGTGTTTGGAGCCTTGCAACAAGCCCCCATCCAATAATGCTTGAGCAGGTGACAACACCTCACCAGAGATGGGACAAAAGCCGCCGGTTTCTGAGAAACTTCTCCCTGGCTCTCAAAAACCGGCGGCCTTCTCTTTTAAAATGCAAGAATAAAGCCTGCTGTTCCCAATGCCTGAGGTCAGGCAGGGACCCGATGGTTGAAAACCACCAGCTTGACCAGTCGTTTGATGGCCCAGTGCAGCAGCACATACACCAGTAACGCCGCCACATATGAAAGCCGCAATTGGAAGGGTCCAATCCCCGGCTCAAACAACAGCCGCCGAAACGGCCCCAGAATTGGAGTACTGACCAAGTGGATAAACTGGCGGAATCCGTTTCCTTCACGGGCTCCCAATAACTCCAGCAAAAACTCCATCCCAATCAGCCAGTACATCACATAAAAACCAAAATCGACAAATTGCAGCGCCCTGGTGACCAGCTTGACCTGCTTGAGGTTCTTTTCAGTTTGCACCACCTCCAGGATGGCTTCCTTTTTGAGGTGTTCGCCAACCAGGGCAGCCTGAGCTTGTTCTTCCGGGGCCAGTTCGGCAGCCTGTCGTTTGACTTCGGCCTGCACTTCCTGCCGAACCTCATTTTTGACAGCTTCCAGGTGTTCCAGGCGACCGACCACATCCAGAGACAGATTATTCAGTTCAGCCATTCAAAAGTTCCTCCTTTTTCAAAATGAAGCGTCTGCGACCAGTCAAAAAGATTAGCGCCGTTTTAAGATCAAACTGAGAATTCCAACAAAGACTGCCGAGCCAATGATTGACCACAACACCGGAAACACCTGTCCTCCGATATGAAGCGCCAAAAACTCATGCATTCCCAGCATCCGCGCCATCCACATGCCAAACATGGCTCCGATGAATCCAAGGACAATTGAGGTTAAACACCCGCCATGGCTGTATCCCACCAGGCTTTGGCCTAACGAACCGCAGACTCCGGCCACCAATAACAAAATCAAAAAAGAAATGAATGACATGTTGTCTTCTCCTCATCGAGTTGCGAGCAATCTGCCCGTTTCAACCGGCCAGATGACCGATGACCTGTCGTAGCGATGAAGCCCACGCAAGCACGAGTTGCCCTTGAACTGTAAAAACATACAGTCATTTTTATCCAGTAAACCTGAAAAACACTATTTGCAAAGGTGGGTTCCCACTCTCAAAAGAAGCTTCAGGAAAACTGTAAAACACTGAAATAAAAAATCTTGCAAAGAACATTAGCCGGTTCTGCGAAATACCTGTTTGTTCCTGGCGGACAAGTCAAAGAAAAACGGGAACAGATTTTTCATCATCTGCTCCCGTTTTGATTTGCAGTTTTCCGCCGCAGGTACAGTCAGGGAATCTGTTCCATGACGACCCGGAGCCCATTGAAAGGGCTTGCCACGCGTGGATTGCCCCGGTCCCGAAAGGCCGAGCGACAGCCATGGGCGACATAATCCCAGGAACCGCCGCGCAACACCCGTAAAGCCTGATTTCCGCCTGTGGTCCAGGAACTGCCATCCGTGGGGGCACCGACATAACTGTCATGCCAGACATCCAGGCACCATTCCCATACATTGCCATGCAGGTCGAACAGGCCGAATTCATTGGCAACGCCTAAACTTCCGACCTCCACCGTGCGAAAGCGGTATTCGCCTTCCGGTTCGGATTTATAAGGAAGGTGTGCATCAAAATTGGCAATTGCCCCGGTCAGGGTTTCACCAAAGGCAAAGGGCGTCGTGGTTCCCGCCCGGCAGGCATATTCCCATTCCGCTTCGCTGGGTAACCGCCATATCCTGCCGGTCAGGTGGCTCAACCGGGCACAGCCTTCGAGGGCGTCAAACCAAGTCACCTTTTCCACTGGCAGGCGGTCACCTTCAAAATGGGACGGTTGGGCGGCAAGCTCGGTTTTAACTTGGGGAAGACTGGCAATGGCCCGCCATTCGGCCTGGGTGATTTGGAATCGTCCCATGAAAAAGGAAGGAATCGTGACCCAATGCGGCGGACGCTCGTCGGGCTCGCCTTCGCTGGCAGGTGAGCCCATCAGAAAGGTTCCGCTCGGAATTTCAACCAGTTCAAGCATAATTCCGTCGGGTAAAGTCTGGCTCCAACCGGATACAGTGCCGGAAGCCCGCTCGACTTCCTGGCCTTCTTCGTTGAGAGTGCTTGTTTCAAATGAAAAAGTCGTCAACATAAAGGTACCTGATACAATTTAATGCTACCTTTGGCGGCTGGGAAAACGTACCGGAATCCAGCAGTTTTCAACTCAACCTGATACAGAAAGGCATGTCCCATGGCAATTTTTGAAGTAATTGAAAACGAAGGTGTGCGATTGGTCAAAATCACCCTCAACCAGGAAACCGTGCGCGCCGAATCCGGCGCGCTGTACTATATGCGGGGGCCCATCACGATGGAATCGAAAGCGCCCAGTGTCGGAGGGTTTCTCAAAGCGATGGCAACCGGCGAGACCATCTTTCGTCCCACCTACACCGGCAGCGGCGAGCTTTATCTGGAACCGAATTTCACCAACTTTCATGTCTTTGAACTGGGCGGCCAGGAGTGGATTCTGGAAAGGGGGGCATATTGGGCCTCCGACGGCAGCATCGAAGTTGATGTCCACCGTGACAGCACCATGACAAGCCTGCTCAGTGGTCAAGGTTTCCTCAATTTCCAGACCAAAGTCAAAGGATTCGGAAAAGTCGTCGTTGTCGCCCAAGGGGATGTTCAGGAAATGGTTCTCACCAATGACCGACTGGTCGTGGATGGAACCTTTGTGGTTGCCCGCACCGGAGGTCTCAAGTACCGGATTGAACGGGCCACCAAATCCCTTTTGGGCTCAATGTCATCCGGGGAAGGGTTGACCAGTACGTTTGAAGGTACCGGCAAGGTGTTGATTGCCCCAATCCCCTACTGGAGACTGCGGATGATTTCAACCTGGTCTGCATTCATGAGTTCGACCCAACAACATAAGTAGCTGTTCAAGTTCACGTTTCATCCGTTCAAGAATTCTGCCAAGCCGGATGAAACGTGAACGCTTTCAGGCCTGTTGGTTTTGTGCCTCCGTCTGTTCCTGCGCCAGCACGGCGTCACGGTTTTTCTTCCATTGCCAGTAGGAAAGAGCAATGGAAACGATGGCCAACAGGAGTTCGACGAGAAGGGCTTTGAGACTCAACCCTACAGCATGTTCTGGTTTCAACAAGACACCTACTATCATTGAAATCGGAGTATTGAGCCAGATCATGCTGTCAAAACCTGCCTTGACACCAATCACAACCATCAAAAATAAAAAACCGATCCAGATTCCAATTCCGGAAAAGGGGTTCGCTTTCGGGCGTGTCAGGGACCAGTATTGGGTAAAGCCAACCATGGCCGCCACTGAAAGAAGCCAGGCAGCAGTGAGGGTCAGCCAACCCAAAAATGAAAATCCAGAATACCAGTCTGTAAAATCACTGTGCGGCTTAAAAATGGTTATCCCCAGGAATTGATTTTTGAGGTTGATCCAAACCAAACCCAAACTCACAACAGCAGTGCCAATCGCCACCAGCAAAGATTTGAAGGCATTGATTATACTTTGTCGGCGAAAAGCCGAGTAATGGTCGTTCACAGGGCTGAACCACTCTCGCAGTCGCTCGCGGGTCATCAGGGTTTCAGCCAAAGGCCCCAATACCAAAAAGAAATTGACCGCGATGATGGCTGTCAGACGAGCAGCGGCAGCTTGATAAAAATACCCAAGATGACCTGTCTGGCCAGTATCTGGATTCCATAAGAAACCAATCGCCATAAAATTGACCGAGCCCAGGAAGAACCAGGTTGGAACCGGGGACAGATACTTATTTTGGAGCTTTTGATAACTCCGAACGGCTCCTCCATACGACCACCCGCCAATAAAAAGACCCAACATGACAATGACGACAATTCCCGGTAAGGACATCCCCCAAAATGAAATCGGAAGGTTGTGAAACAGAGCCTCTCCAAATATTCCGAACGCAGGAAACAGCAGCACCCCGGATGCAACTCCCAGAGCGGGACCAACGCCCTCCAGCCGACGGATTTTGGCCGGGTTGGCATATGCAGCATCTGCCGCTGCGCCGATTGAAGCCCGCATGGCCAGCATCTGAAAAGCCACCCCTCCAACCAGTAGAATTAAATAGGACTGTCCCACAAACCACCAGTCAAGATTGGCCAAACCTGCTGCCAGTAGCGAAAACGGGAGTAACATGGCCGTCCACAGATAACAAGGGGCGGCAGCCCCCAACAGTTTGCCGAGAATCATTTCATGTGGCGATAAAAGAGTCATTTGTTGAAACAACAAGGTCCCAGCCACCCGCTCCTTTGCAAAGGAAGAACCAATCGCCCCGGCAGCAGCACAAAAAAACAAAATAAACTCGCCAAACAACAACACATAAAAACTGGTTTGACCAAATTTTGACCAGATTTCCCAAGGCGGGACAATATTTGAATACACCGACATCCACAGCAGCATTTCAACCAACGCCAGCACGACAACGAGGATAACCGTTCCGCCCAGCATCAGATTGTGCTGCAAGCGAACGTTGCGTACAAACTCAGGATTGGAAAACATAAAACAGACCTTCTTTCACTGATACAGAGGTTCCACCAGGGAAGTAACGACCATCGGCAGGCATCCGGCTGTCGCGTGCCGCCGAAAAAAGAGGGACAACGTCGGGGATTGTTTTGTTTGCCGGGATTGATTATGGCGGTTTGACTCGTTACGCGCGAGCCGTTTCAGGAAGAGACACTTTTTCTCAACGAAAGTTCCATTTTTTCAATGGATTGACCCGGAGCCCACAATCCAGGCGGAGAGAATGGTGCGCAGTTCTTCCATTTTGAAAGGTTTGGTGAGGTAATCGTCCATTCCGACTGCCAGACACCGTTCGCGGTCCCCTTCCATGGCATTGGCGGTCATGGCAACTACATAGGCACGAGTTGTGTTTCCGGCCTCATCTTCCCGGCGGCGAATCATGGCGGTTGTTTCATAACCGTCCAGTTCCGGCATTTGACAATCCATAAACACAACCCTGTAGGTTTTATGCTAGAGCAAGTTGAGTGCTGCCAGGCCATCCGGAGCAATTTCAACCTGACAGCCGAGGTTTTCCAGCATCCGCCGGGCTACAACCTGATTCACCTGATTGTCTTCGACCACCAGCACTCGCAAGCCTGACTGACTGGCTGGCCCTGATTGAGTGGCAGAAATGAAAGGACTGACAGCAGATTCTTTACCAGTTCCCATAGCCTGGACCAGCGCGCTGTACAGTTGAGCGCGCCGCAGGGGTTTCTGATACGTACCAGCCAAGTCCAAATCGGCAGTTTCAATGAGGTCTGGAACCGGATATGAGGTCAGGAGCAGAATTTTGAGATTTTTCGCCTCTGGAAAACCTCGCAATCGGCGAATCAATTCCAAGCCATCCATTTCCGGCATCCCCAAATCAATCAAAGCCACATCAAAGGGCGTTCCAGCGGTCACACTCTCCTGCCAAAGTTCCAGTGCCCGCCGTCCGCTCTCGGCACAGGTTGCCCGGACGTGCCACAATCCAACCTGCTCCTGCAAAACAAAGCGATTGATTTGATTGTCGTCCACAATCAGCATCCGGGACTGCGCCAGTAACCGGTCTGCCACCGGAGCCTCAGCAACCGCCAGTTTTGATTTTTCCAGACAAACCACAAACCAAAAGGTACTGCCTTGCCCTGGCATACTCTCCACGCCAATCTTACCGCCCATCATTTCGACCAATTGTTTACAAATTGCCAGCCCCAAACCGGTGCCACCGTATTTGCGTGTGGTTGAGCCATCAACCTGGGTGAAGGATTGAAACAAACGTGGCAGGGCTTGGGGTTCAATCCCAATGCCCGTATCGGAAACTTCAAAGCGGAGAGCAATGTGTTGTGGTTTCGGGGTTGACTGGAGCTGAACCCGCAGACAAATCTCCCCTCTTTGGGTGAACTTGAGGGCATTGCCAATCAAATTATTCAGAACCTGGCGCAACCTCACTGGGTCTCCAACCAGATAGGAAGGAACGTCACGATTGATTGCCGGAATCAATTCGACCTTTTTCTGAGCGGCTTTTTCCCCAAACAAGGCAAAAAGTTCTTCGATTTCATGACGGAGGTCAAACTCGATTCTCTCAAAAGTAAGTTTCCCAGCCTCAATTTTGGAAAAATCGAGAATGTCATTAATGATGGTCAGCAAGGTGTCGCTCGAATGCTTGATGGTTTTGACATAATCCCGTTGAGGGGAATTCATTTCCATATCCAGCAACAGGTCGGTCATGCCCACCACGCCGTTCAACGGTGTCCGGATTTCATGGCTCATGTTGGCCAGAAACTGCGATTTCAACTGAGCTGATTCAAGCGCAGCCTCTTTGGCAGCTTTTAATTCATTTTCCGCCTGTTTGCGTTCAGTAATGTCACGCACGATTCCGGTATATTTGGTTCCGCCGGAAAGCGTCATCAGGTTCAAACCAATTTCAACCGGAAAAGCGGCTCCATTCAATCGCTTCCCAATACTTTCCCCGCTGAGTCCAATTTTTCTGCGCCCGGTTTTGAGCAGATAGTCGGAAAGCTCGCCCAAGGCGAAATCCTGGTAAAAAGAAGGCAGCAACTGTTTAATGCTTTGACCTTTCAGCTCTGCTTCAGTTTGGAAGAACATGTCCTCCAAAGCCGGATTGACCGATTCAATAACCCCGGCGGCATCCATAATGAACAAACCATCCACGGCTGAACGAAAAACACTGGCGGTGCGGGTTTCGGCCTCCTGCAAGGTTTGGATAAATCGTTCCCGTTCGTTTTCAGTGGCAGCCAGCCGTTTGGCGATAGAATTTCCATATACCAGCGCTGCCCCTACCATGACACAGACAAAAGCAGCAATCAGATATTCAAAACGTTTGAGAAACCGGACCTGCTCTGTTTCAGTGGTAAAGATGCGGCCTTGAATCCCGCCAATATCCTCCCGGACACGGGCCAGCAAGGTATTGATGACCATCAGATTCCGGTCCATCACGGCCATTTGCCGACCCGCATCGTCCATTCGCTTCTGGCGTACCATGAAAAAAATGGCCTGGGAGTCAGCCGCCATTTTTTTCATCGCAAGGTCGAGTAAGGTTAAGCGGTCCAGAACTATCTGAACCGGCTCAGAAAACTCCGCCTGGATTCCATTTTGGCGCAATTCAGCCCGGATTTCCGTGATTCGGGTTTCAAACTGAAGCCGGGCCACCTCTAACCGTTGTTCTTCCCGGTCAGGGTCCTGACTGTCAAAAACATCATTGCCCGGCGCATTGACGGCAGCCGCAATTTCGCTCAGTTGGGAATAACGGTTCAGCCGCTCGGCCCATTCCCGATTGACGCGGATGGAATTTTCATAGGTCGAGATAATTCGTTGACTGAGATACAAACTTCCCAGCACTGTGAACAAATCAAACAACGCCAGACAGTAGTAGATATAATGCCACTGCGGACGTTTGTTTTTAGGAACATCGGTTTTCATGAAGATGAAAAAAACCAAACCAATTTGAAAGGCAGGCGAGCTGTGCGGCCAGTATGCCTGAGAAACCCTAATCAAAACAACCGTCGGATTAGTCCTGTCTCCGGCCCGGTCGGCTGGAACCATTCCATTTTCAGGCGGTGCTGTTTCAGTTTTGTTTGAAAAACCGTGTTTGGAGATTCCCCTTCGTATTTTTTAAGACTTTGCGGGGATATAATGTTGCGATGAATTTACTCCACCTCAGTTCCGGGAAAACCTTTGGCGGTGGCGAACGGCACGTCCTGGAACTGGTGACGGCTCTGGCTGCGCGAGGACACTCCTTGCACGTGGCTGTCCGTCCGCAAAGCGCGCTCCGGGAACAACTTGCCGCCTTTCCGGAAATCCGGCTCCATGTGCTGGGAATGCGCAATGCCCTGGATGTGGTTTCCATGACCAAACTGGCCCGACTCATCCAAAGCGAACGGATTGCGGTGGTGCATGCCCATTATGGCCGCGATTACACCCTGGCGGCTGGCGCAGTGCGGCTGGCGCGGAATCTTTTCAAAATGGAATGCCGACTGGTTTTGACCCGGCACCATTACCTGCCGCTTTCTTCACATCCACTCAATCGAACATGGCTCTCGGGCACGGATGCGGCCATTGCGGTTTCAGGCAGTGTCCGTGCGACCTTGTGCGCTTCACTGGGCTGGCCACCTGACCGGGTGCGGGTGATTCCCAACTGGGTCAACCCCGAGCCATTTCGCCACCCGTTGGAAAAGCCAAACGCCCGCCAGTTTTTCAATTTGCCGCAGGAAGGCAAGCTGGTTGGGGTCATCAATCAACTGGCTCCGGCCAAAGGGCAACTTGAAGCGTTACAGGCAGTCAGCCACCTGGCGACCAGCTTCCCCAATCTCCATCTGGTGCTGGCCGGAACCGAACATGGCGGCACAACCTTTACGGAAGAATTGAAAGCTGCCGCCCGCCGGATGAACCTTACGGAACGGATTCACTGGTTAGGGTTTGTCACCGAAGTGCCAAAACTGCTGGCAGCACTCGACATCGTGCTGATTCCATCCTGGAACGAAGCCTTTTCCCTGGGAGCGCTCGAAGCCCTGGCCGCTGGCGTACCCGTGATTGCGTCACAGGTTGGCGGACTGGCTGAAATCCTGACCCATGAACAGACCGCCCTGCTTGTTCCACCCCAAAATGGAAAAGAGCTGGCCACGGCCCTGCACCGACTTTTGATTGATGAACAGTACTGTAAACATCTTATCCAGTCTGGATTTTCACGAGTGGAAACTGAGTACACGCTGGAACGGGCAGTGGAAAGAGTGGAAAAACTGTATCAGGAAATCGAGGGTTCCGGGTTCAACAAATTGAGAATTGAGAATTGAAAAGACCGAAACCCAAAGGAGTATCCCCTTGCCTTCGAAATCTGAAAAACTGCTTCCACAACAACAATATTTCCTTCACAGTCAACGACTTGGATGGCGACAATGGCAGGTCTCGGACCTTGCGCTGGCACTCGGATTGTGGGGTGACCAGGAGGTTACGGCCCTCATCGGCGGGCCATTTTCGGCTGCACAGGTACAGGCTAGGCTTGCACAGGAAATCAAAAATCAACAGGAATTCGGCCTGCAATATTGGCCCATCTTTCATGTGACGACCGGGGACCATATTGGTTGTTGCGGGTTACGGCCCTATCGAACCGATGAACTGGTGTACGAGTTGGGTTTTCATCTCAGGAAAGCTCATTGGGGTCAAGGTTACGCGCAGGAAGCAGCCCAAATTGTCATTTCCTATGCGTTTGAAGCATTGGGGGCAGCCGCCCTGTTTGCCGGCCATAATCCGGCCAACGGGTCTTCCCGCAGGTTGCTGGAAAAGCTTGGATTCACCTACACCCATCACGAATTCTATGCCCCAACCGGCCTGGACCATCCCTGTTATCTGCTGCGCAAACCAACTGAGCCCCTCGCCTGACGCTTGACGAAACGATTCCTGCACGGTCATCCTGCCACTACACAAAAACACTTTCATTTGCGATTTGCCCTATGTCGAAGCCTCTTTTTGTTCGGCCACTGACAACTGAAGAACGCCATCAACTGGAATTGTTTCTGCGGGCGGAAAGCTCTGACCTGCGGCAGCGGGCGGAAAGCATTTTAGGGTCGGCAGCCGGAAAAATCGCGCCGGACATGGCCCACCGAATGGGTATTTCCGCCGAGAATGTCAAACGCTGGATCCGCCGTTTCAATGCAGAAGGATTGGATGGCATCGCCGAACGCAAACGAGGACCGGAGCCCCGTTTTACCTCCAGGGAAATCGCGGCCATTCGGGGTCTGGCTTCCCAGTCCCCACGCGCCCTGGGATATGATTTTGACACATGGTCACCGCAACGGCTGGCTGACGCCGCCCGTGAACGTGGTCTGGTGCCGCACATTTCCCATGTGACGGTGCGCAAATTTCTGAATCAGGGTTCAGGGTTCAGGGTTCAGGGTTCAGGGTTTGAAATTCCAGGCTTCCCAGACTCCCCAGACTCCCCAGACTCCCCAGACTCTCAAGACTCGCCAAACTCGGTTATTCGACGCATTGCATTGCTGGAAGCCAAATTAACGGCGGTGGGACTCTCCCCGGAAGATGAAGCGGCCATTCGGTGTGCCCTCAGCGAAGCGCACGAGAATATCGGGCATTATCCGGAATCGCTGGAAGTGGTGGCACTGTACGATTCAGCCGACACCCATTTGCCGCCCGCCCCCTATTGGCAGGCCCAAATCAAACTGCGGCTGGGTTGGGGGCACGCCTGGCAAGGGAATCAGCCGCGCGCCCTGGCCCGGTTGAACGAAGCCTTACGATTGTTTTTGGAGCAGCATTACCCGGATGGCGTCAGCGCGGCCCATTACGCCATCGGACGGACCTATGCTGAAATCAACGAATTCAAAATCGGGCGGGACCGTATCTGGCAGGGGCTCAGAATTGTTCAGGCTGAGACGGAAACCAAAGAATCCAGACGCTGGAATCCTGAACACCCTGAGGGCACGGCAGCCCAGTGGCGCTCAACCCTCATGGCCCGCATGCACCTCAGTTTGGGGGTGATTGATTACTGCGAAGGAAATTTCGAGGCGGCCAAGAAAAGCTACGTGCGGGCGCTTGAACTGGCTCAATCAACCGCTCAGGACCTGAACCTGCAAGGGCTGGTTGCCATGAATCTGGCCCTCATCCATGACCAAGTGGGCGAACGCCGCGATGCCAAACGCTATTACGAACAGGCCATCGAGGATTTTACCCTGGGCGGCCACGAAGGGTTTCTGGCCCGCTGCCACAACAACCTGGGCGAAAGCCTGATGCACCACGGTTTGTGGCAGCAGGCAGCCGAACATCTGGAACGTGCCCTGCAATTGGCGGAACGGCATCAGGTTCGTGAAAATGAAGCCCTGACCCTGATTACCCTGGCCGAACTCCGTCTGTTGCAGGGCCAGCAACTCGTCGCCGAACGTCACTTGGCGCGTGCGATTGAACTTCTGGTGGACGGCGACAAATGGGCCGAAGCCTATGCCCAACGGGTCTTGGGGAAAGTCTATCTGGGCCTGGGGCGGGATGCCGAAGGGTTGGCCAAGTTACAACTGGCGCTTCAAATGACCTCCGATATTGGCGACCAGCATGGCATGTGCCTGTCCTATCTGGAGCTTTCCGACTATGACCTGACCCATGGGAATCTGGAACAGGCGGAATCCTCGCTGGCACTGGCGCGCGAACTGCTGGAAAACAGTTCCGGGTTTTATGCCACCGGCGTCACCCAACGGTTGACCGGGAAACTGGAAGCCGCCCGCAACCGGGCTGCCGAAGCCGAGCAGCATTTACTGCAAAGCATCTCGATTTTCATGGCCAATGACGACCAGTATGAAGTCGGGGTCAGCCGGTTTGAGGTTGGTCGGCTCCTGCTTGATGTGCAGGACTATGCCCAGGCTCAAACCCAACTCCAACAGGCGGAAGAACTGTTTACCCAACTGGGGGCGGAAACAGCACTCGCCAAAGTGCGCGAGTTACGCCAGAAAACGGCTTCCTTTTCCGGCATGATGCAGACCAAGGCGGTTGCGCCGCCGCCTTCGGAGGCCCTGCTTTTGCAACGCCTGATTGAAGCCTGCACCGCCCGCGAATTGCTCTTGCAGGAACTGGCTGCCATTTTGCAGGAAAATTTTGCCGCCCAATCGGTTGTTATCTGGGAGGCGGACGAACATACGGCACTGCGGGTGCTGCTGGCCCATGTCCATCCGCATGATGACGCCTATCATCTGGCGGCACGGGGTGAAGACCTGCTCCTGCACAACAAACGGCTGGCCGACAGCCGGGTTTTTGACGAACAGGCCGCTCCGGAATGGGCCCGGATTCTGTTTGAGCGGGACCATCACCAAATCGGACTGTTTGTCCGTTGCGAACCGGCTGGAATGAAACTGCCCTTCAAAGGTCTGGCCCCGTTGCTCAAACAAATCCACCTGGGGCTGGAAATCGCCACCCTGCGGACAGCCCAGGCCAACGCCGCCGCCACACCGGTTTCAGCCAAAACACAACGGCCTTCCTCCCTCATTCCGGGCTTTCTTTTTTGCAGCCCGGCCATGTGCGAAGTGGTGGACCATATCCGGAAAATCCGAACCTCTGACGTAACCGTGCTGATTACCGGTGAATCAGGCACCGGCAAGGAACTGATTGCGCGGGCAATTCACGTTGGTTCAGCCCGGCGGGATGCGGTTTTCCTGCCGTTTAACTGTACCGCCACCCCCCGTGATTTGATTGAAAGCCAGCTTTTTGGCCACCGGCGCGGCGCTTTTACCGGCGCGGTCAGCAACTATCCGGGAATTATTCGGGCAGCCGGAGGCGGCACCCTGTTTCTGGACGAAATTGGCGATTTGACCCTGGAAACCCAGCCCAAGCTGATGCGCTTTTTGCAGGAGGGCGAAATTCAGCCGCTGGGCGAAACCAAACCGCTCAAAATTGACGTGCGGGTGCTGGCCGCCACCAATGTGGATTTGGAACGGGCCGTCAATGAAGGCCGTTTCCGCGAAGACCTCTATCACCGGCTGAATATCATTCGGATTCACGTTCCGCCGCTCAGGGAACGCCGCGAAGACATCCCCTTGCTCGTCAATCATTACCTGGAACATTTCGCGCAACGTGACGGCAAGCGTGACCTGCGATTGGCTCCGGAAGCATTGGATTTGATGACGGCCTACCATTGGACCGGCAACGTCCGCCAACTGCGGAACGAAATCGAGCGATTGGTGGCCTTTGCCACCCCCGGCACGGTTCTGGGCGTCCGCGACCTGTCACCCGATATTGCCCGTCCACGTACCAGCGCATTGCCCGGCAATGGATACAAAGTGCCTGAGTCCGGCAAATCTCCCGAATTTCAGACGGAATCAACCCTTCCTCCAATATCGAATGGAACCCAGACAGCCTCACTGACCTACCCGGTCCGAGCCTCTTTGCGCGAAGCCGTGGAACGATTGGAACTCCAGATGATTTCCCAGGTACTGGAACGAACCGGCTCCAATATCTCGCAGGCAGCCCGCGAACTCGGCTTGTCACGGCGGGGATTGCGGTTGAAGATGGAACAGCTTGGAATTTTCAAAGGACTGAGGACTGAGGACTGAGGACTGAGCAAACAACTGTGCTTTGGCTTGTTTCATTTACAAAGTCTGACATACCGATTGGTGCTTTTACTCAGTCCTCAGTCCTCAGTCCTCAGTCCTTGGAGTTAATATGGCCAGTTTGAAAAAGCGGGTTCCGGAAAATGTGGCCGGGGATTTTTTTGTGGATGCAACCTGTATTGATTGCGACACCTGCCGCCAGATAGCTCCGACGGTGTTTGACGATGCGGGCAATTACTCGTTTGTGCATCATCAACCGCAGACTGAGGATGAATTACGGACGGCCACCCAGGCCCTGCTGGCCTGTCCGACTGGTTCCATCGGGACGACCGGCGTCAATCTTTCCAAGTCGGTCATCCGGGATTTCCCACAGGAACTTGAAAACGGGGTTTTCTACTGCGGGTTTAATTCCCCAAAGTCCTATGGCGGGCACAGCTATTTCATCCGTCATCCGCAAGGCAACTGGCTGGTGGATTCACCCCGGTTTCTGCCGCATCTGGTCAAACGGTTCGAGGAAATGGGTGGCCTGCGGTTTATTTTTCTCACCCATCGGGATGATGTGGCCGAGGCCGAAAGTTACGCCGAAAAGTTTGGCGCGGAGCGCATCATTCACCGGCACGAACTTTCCGCTCAACCCAATGCCGAACAGGTACTGGAAGGAACCGAACCGGTTCAACTCGCGCCTGATTTTCTGGTCATTCCGACGCCCGGTCATACGCGGGGTCATCTCGTTCTGCTGTATCAAAACTGGTTTCTCTTCACCGGTGACCATCTCTGGTGGAGCCGTCACCGCAACGGACTTTCCTTCTCGACGGAATATTGCTGGCACTCTGTCAGCGAGCAGAAAAAATCCCTCGCCAAATTGCAGGATTACCGGTTTTCCTGGGTGTTGCCCGGCCATGGTGAGCGGAAATATCTACCAGAATCCAAGATGTCCGCTCACTTGCAGGTCCTCATTCAATCACATCAGGTTTAATACAGAGGCGCACAGAGGAAAGACAAAACCTCTGTGCGCCTCTATGCGCCTCTGTGGTTGAAATGAAAATCAGGTAGCTTCCTGCGGTTCTTCCACGGCCAGAACCGCCTGGGTTTCGCTTTGAGCCGAGGGCTTCATCCGCAAAAACATGAGAGCGGAAATGGTTGCCACCACAAAAGTCGAAGGCCACAGGATGTGAGAACCAAAACGTTCCAACACCACGTTTCCCAGCCACGGACCAACCGCAAACGACAGATTGAAGGCCATCATGTACAGCCCCATGTAGGAACCGCGTTGCGCCGCCGGAGCGATTTCCGCCACATACGCCGACAAGGTGGGAAACAAAACCATTTCGCCAAAGGTCCAGATAATGACCGTGACGACCAGACTCCAGACGTTATGAGCGAACAGCATGGCCCCAAAACCCACGGCGTAACACATGGAACCAAGTGCCATCGTCCGGCGATGGTCCCAATTCACCATGGCCAGATTAAGCGGGACTTCAAGAAACACAATCAGCACGGTGTTCAACGTAAACATCATGCCAAAATAGAATTCCGGCATGTGCAGTTCGCGCACCATATAGAGCGGCATGGCCGATTCGTGCTGAAAAAAGACGATGCCCACCGGCACCACGGCCAGCAGAAAAAAGGCAAACGTGCGGTCAATTGAAATTTTGAAAAGTGCCAGCGGATGGGGACGCGCGCTGGTTTCCGCCGGGGCCGGAGTCTTTGTCGGCCACGGAGCCAGCGTCAACATGATGCCCGCCAAAAGCGAGGTCAATCCATCAATCCAAAAAAGTGAGCGGAAGGAAAAAACAATTAAAAATCCGCCCAGCGCCGGGCCGATGCTCATCCCCAGATTGATGGCCAGCCGGATAAAAGCAAAGGCGGGTTTGCGGTCTTCTGCCGGAACCAGTTCCGACACAGCCGCCATCGAAGCCGGGCGAAATCCTTCGTTGGCAACCGCCAGCAAGGCGGTGATGGCTAGGATTGGCCCAAACCCGGACACAAACGGGCAGACAAGCAAAACCAGTCCGGTCAGATAGAGCGAGGCATTCATCATCCGGTAGGTGCCCAACCGGTCCGTCAGCCGCCCCAAAATAGGCGAGGCCACCAGCGCGCTCAACCCGTAGACCATCAACACCGTTCCGGCCTGCACCACCGTCAAATCACGGTACTTCGTCAGGTAGAGCGCCATAAACGGCAACACCATGGAACCGGTCCGGTTGACCAGAATGGCGAGGCATAAAATCCACACCTCGCGCGGCATGCGTTTTATATTTTCCACATAGGTCATTGATTTTTTTCTCGTGAAGGAATGCGAGAGCAAACGAGAACCTGACAGTCGGAACGCAGGTCATAAAGGAAATGTTGCACCTTGTTCCACTTGGTATCTCAAACGACTTTCCCAAAAGATGAAAGGGCTGGATGATACCAGCCCTTCCCCCAAAATTGTCAAAATCCGTGACCACCTCACCGAGCCGAATGTTCCCAATTTTCCGGAACGCCCAGGACCCGATACATTCGCTTTGTGAATTCTTCGTTGACCACAAGTCGTGAACCTTCGGCGGGCGAGAGGAACCGCCCGTTGAAGTCCCACCACACCCCCTCAAATTCGACGTTCCACACTTCAAAAACGGACTTTTGCGAACAATCGAAAGTCTGCTGGAGCGACTGGTTGTGATTCCGGGGCACAGAGCAATAAAGCACGCAGGTGCCATTTGGTTCCAACACCTGCCGCTTTTCAGCCGGAAGCGGGGCCAGACACGCAGCCCCATCAGGCAGCGAAGGTGAGCGCCACCCGTTCAGGTGAAACGGAATCACCTTATTCACTCCACCAGTTTGCAGGTACAAACCTATCGTAAGGTCAGAAATGCGTTCGGAGGTCCGGTTGCGCACCACAATTTCCACGTCATGCCAAAAAAATTCCCGCCTGGGATTCACATTCCGGATTTCCAGAATTTCAACCGGGCAGGTCGGATGTTTGGCAACCAGCGGAGCAGCCCGAAATTGAGCCGGATGAATCATGCGGGTTTTCGGTGGAAGGGCCACCGTTGGCAAACTCACAGCCAACAGCAAAAAAGTCAAATAAGCAAACAAGGTTCGTGTCATTTCAATTTTTGTTTCCTTCTGGTACTTGAAAATACATTTCCCAGCTTTTTCCAGTTGCGCCGCCCAGCAGTTTTCCGGAAAAGGCAACCGAAAGTTTGTAAATTCCGGCCCGGTGGAAATCTCCCACTTGACGTAAATCCAGGGAAAAACCTTCGGTATAGCTTCCGGGCTGCACCATTCTGGCTTCCAGCGTATTTTTTCCACTTGCAGCCAGACGCAAAGGAACCGGTTCCCAGGCTCGTTTTTCATCCAACAGCAAGTATTGTCGCTCATCCCCGGTCAACGGAGCCGCCGAATAGGAAAGGTTCAGTTGCATTCCTTCCGCCAACCAGACAGTGTTCTGCGCCTCGGCTGTGGCCAGCGGAAACGCCGCCGTCTGGTCAAGTCCACTCCGGTTACGCAGCCACAATGTCAGTTGCAACGCATCTTCAGGATGCTCGACAAAAAAGAAGGTGCCATTCGGGGTTTTCCCCGGCGGCGTCAGGTTGACTTCCCAAAGTTTGGAAAGCGGGGACCAGAGTGCCCCTTCACCGGGGAACTCAATTTCCTCCGCCGGAACTTTGGCCAGCCCAAACGGGCCGACCAAACCATAGAAACGCTTTGTTTTGCCTCCAACCTGGATTTCTTCCGCCTGCCAGACAGTGCCGTCCCGGAGGAATTGAATTTCCGTCTTGGGATTTCCCTGCTCATCCACTGATTTCATGATGACCGGAAATTTTTTCAGCGTGCTCCATCTGGCTTGCAGCGGCACTTGGCCAGTCAAGACAGGTTTGGCTTTGGCAATCCTCGGCAAGGCAAAAATGGCGTTCCCCTGTGCCACATCGGTGGCTGTGGCCGGTTGCTCAAGAAGCGGAAACGTCATGACGGCAGGGTCAGTCAAATTCGACTGTATTTGAGTTTTGGAAAATTGAAACCTGTCACCATAGCGTTTGAGCATCAGCACACATTCCGCCACCGCTTGGTTGCGTTTGAGGAGTGGCCAGTACAATTCGATTGGGGGAGCCCCCCCAAGCCCGGCGAGTTCCCTGGCAAATTCATCACACACGCGGAATTCGGTTTTGGTTCCAATTTTGAACTGCCGAATGTCACTGGAAGTCCATTGCCCTGTGGTTGTCCATCCACTGCGGGCCGTCACCTGGCAGGTATCGTTAGGCTCAATTGTCACAGTACCAGCCAGTTCACGCCGGGCCAGCATGTTTCCGACTTCACGGCGAAATGAAGCCATTCCCAGAAGTGGGGTTCGGACTAACCGAACCCGCTCCATGTCGAGGTTTTCAGGAACAAAAAACGGCTTCCAGGGTGAGTCGGCACCTGCCAACATCCAGTCCAGAACAGCAACTGCCAGTGGGTTCTGCGGAGCACGCCAGAGTGGAGCAAACAGTTGCGCCAGCCTCCCGGATGCCTGCTTGGGTTGGATGGTGCGGACCCATTCGCAATATTCCCTGAGGGCTTCGGTGTCCCCCACCTCCATGCGGATTTTGGCCAACTCTGACAAATGGCTCAGGCAGAGGCTCAGCGGAACCGTTACATTCCGGCCAAAGGCTGCCCGGTAGAAAACAAACTGCTGGTGGAGCATGTCACGTGCCCCGGAACCATCCCATCTGGCCAGCCGCAAAGTCAGTTGACAGGCCAACTCCTGAAGGTTCCCATCATTTTCCTGAGCGGCTTTTGCACTCAAAGCCGTAATCCGTTTGACCAGCAGGTCAGTCACCGAGGGGTTTTCCTTAACCCGGAGCACATCCCCGGCCACCGGCAACGAATGAGCCTTTCCGGCTCGACCAGCCACCCTGACCGGAGGTTGTTCCAAAATGTTGTCACAGGCTTTCAACCACTGCTCCGGCTGGGCATTGTCATCAGCCAGGGTTTGATACCAACGGAATTCAGGAGAGAGTCCCGCCGAAGCGTTCCAATAAGATTTCAGGCGTTCAATCAAGGCAGCTCGTTTTTCCGCACTGCCGTAATGCAATTCATAGCCGGGGCCGAAATCCGCTTTGAGCACTTTGGTAATGACAAAATACGCCGCCTCAGCCACCGACACCATAAACCGGGCGCGGTTGTATTCCCCCCGAAAACTGACCGAACGCGTCAACCGCCGGTCAGTTTCAACCGTGGCAATCAGTTGCGGAATGGCAGCTTCGCCTTGGGCCAATAATGCCTGAATGATGGGGTCCCGGCCCAGGTTTGCGCCTCCGTTTTGACTTTCCTGGCGGGCGGCAACCTGCTCCAGGTCTGCAATCAAGGCAGCGGTCCGGGTTTGGGTATCTGGAAATGACTGCAATCCTTTTTCCAAAGCTACAGAGGCGTTTCGGGAAGGAGCAGCCAGCCGCCGCTGGTTGTCTTCAGCCAGTTGGGAGAGACGGTCCAGAAAAGGAAACCATGCCAGCACCGGATTGGTTTCAAGCAGCGCAGGGTTGGGTGGCGTGAATCCCCGTTTGCGGGCTTCCGCAGCCAAAACCGGAGCATAGGTCAGCAACCACTGGCTTTCCTCCCGGACAATTTCCGGGTTTCCCTGCTGGTGCCAGCCCAGCATCCGGTCGTAATGGGACCAGACCAAATCCCTGGCCAGCAACCAGAACGGGTCATCATTGAAACCAGGATTCCCGTCTTTCCCCGGTCCTCCACCTGTCCATAACAGCCAATGCAAGGTTGCCAGCTTTTCAAAATCCGGATGATTGCATTGCAACAGTAAAAATATCTGAAAGGGTACGTGCTCAGTGGGAGAAACCGTCAGGCTTTCGCTCATGGCATAGCTGGGCTTGACCGATTCAGGATTTGCCCCAGTTTGTTCAAAAAGACGCCACAGTCGCCCCACATCCTGAGATTCAAACGTCACTGCGTCTCTTTTCGTGGAATCCAGTTCTCCAACTGGATTTGCTGGAAGGACCAACTCTGCACAATACAACAGAAGCGTCTTTCCGTTTCCACGAAACCCTCCGTAATCCGGTGTTGCGTCTTTTGCCAACACCCCCACCGAAACCGCCGGATAGACAACCCCATTCCAACAGAGGACACGCGCTTGCCCGGTTCGTTGATCTTTTTCGGGCAGCACCCATCCATGAGTCCTGGTTTGGGCTTTGGTTCCCCAAACGGTGACCGTTTCCACCACCACTTCCCGGTATTCGGCCTTTTCAATGGAGGGAATCGCAGTTTGGAGCACTGACCCCTTCAATGCCTTGACGGATGGCGGAAGCTCAATTGGGGTCTGGGTGGCAGGTGTCGGTTCCTGCCGCCGGGCAGCACCTTCGATGGTTGAAAAAAAACAAAGACCCAGGAAAAGCGTCATAACGCTTTTCCACATCCCGGAAGACACCATGGTTCAACACCTCGTTCAATTCAAACCGGTTGCTTGTGACGCCGCCAAAACTGACTGGGCTGAATCAGGAAATTTTTTGTTCCGTCACTGCCAGCGCATCCCGCAGCCCTTCGCCAAGCAGGTTCAAACCAATCAACGTAACGGTCATCAGCAAGCCGGGAAACAAAACCTGCCAGGGGTAAACCGCCAGGGCTGGCACCCCGGCACTGACCAAAGTTCCCCAACTGGCCATTGGTGGGCGCACGCCCAATCCTAGGAAGCTGAGAAAGGATTCCTCCAACATCACCGTGGGAATGGTCAAGGTGGAGTAAACCAAAACCGTGCCCAGCACATTGGGCACCAAATGGAAAAAGACAATCCGGGCGGGAGAGGCCCCCAATGCTACGGCAGCCTCAACAAAGGGCTGGGTTTTGAGTGAAAGCACCTGCCCCCGCACAATCCGCGCCATGGTCAGCCAGGAGATGGCCCCCAAGGCGGCATAAAGCAACCACAAATCGTTTCCGAAAAAACTGAACAGGACAATCACGACAAAAATGAATGGCAACGCATAGAGCACATCCACCGTTCGCATGAGGAGTGCATCGAGGCGGCCACCGGCGTACCCTGCAATCGCTCCATACAAAACACCAATCACTACACTGACTAAGGTGGCAATCAGGCCAACCTGTAACGAAATCCGCCCGCCAACCAGGCACCGGACCAGCACATCACGCCCCAGTTCATCCGTCCCGAACCAATGTTCCCAACCGGGAGGCTGATTCAGTTGGGAAAAATCCTGCCGGTCAAACTGATAGCCGGAGCACCACGGACCTGCCACCACCGCCAGCGAAATCACCAGCACCAAGGTCGCTCCAAAGAGAATTTTGGAGTGGTGTGACCCGTTGCGGTGATAGGTTCCTGACAGAAAGGCAGACTCGGAAATCATGAAACTGGGGTCTCCAGGCGATTATTGACTGCTTGTTCCGGTTTCCGTTTTTTTCCGGGAAAGGCGGTTCAGTTCGGCCACGGCAAAATCATATTCAACAAAAGTTTTGGTGCCATGGTCCCGAACCCATTCCAGATGTTCGACCGCAACTGCTGTTTCACCATTCAAAGATAAATCAAGTCCAACGTAGGCATGGGCTTCGGTCAACTGGTCATTGTCCTTGGCCTGTTTGAGCAACTCAGCGGCAGTGATTTCTTTTTTGAGGTATTTGAAAACAGGAACCGGCCAGTCATCCGGTTTGAGGTTGGTCAGAGCCTCATTGAGAATGTTGGCAGCCGGAACCATACGCTGCGCCTGACGGTATCCCAAATGAGCAGTCAGCGCCATGTACGGGGCGGATTCATCATCCCATCCTTTGCGTTGAATATAGGTGGCACCGTAAATGGCAGCCAGATTGCCCTCTCCCCGCTGCACATGCAGGTTGCTCAAAGCCCGGAGCGGCAATAAATTCAGCGGGGCCAGACTCAGGCTTTTTTTGAACGCCTCGATTGCCTTTTCCTCATTTCCCAAAGCCTTTTGGAAAAGGCCAAAGCTGTATTGCAGGTGGGGAACATTGGGATTGATTTCCAACGCCTTATGAAAGGCAGCCAAGGCCGGTTCCGGCTTTCCCGCCTGAAGCAGCAAGCGGGCAAGCTGAAAATGCGCCAGATGACTTTGGGGATTTTTGGAAACGGCGTTTTCAAAGCACTTCTCTGCTTCACTGTTCCGGTCCTGCAAAAGGTGCAAGCGCCCCATTGAATAATGCGCCGAGGCAAGATTGGAGTCGCGTTGGAGAGCTTCCGCAAAATGGGCCTGGGCTTCCGGATAACGTCGTTGCATTAACAACAAGTCTCCCAAAACCACTTTGACTTCAGCTTCAGAGAGCGTGCGCAACGTGGTTTCTTTGGCGAAATCAAGCTCAGACTTGAAGGAGTAGGTAATGTAAGGAAACGTGAACAAATGAGCGTATTGCCGCAACTCTTCTTCCATGCCCCGATAATCAGTCTGAAACGATTCCCGAAAGAGTTGTTCCAACGGCACATTGGAGTTAAGTCGTCCGAGAAACTGAACCAATTGCGGTTGCCGTTTCCCGTTGTTTCCCAACATCAAATAATGAACCAAAGCCCAGGACTGCGCATAAAACAATCCTGCCCGGCTTCCTTCGTTGTACTGCGGTGACTTGCGATTGACTTGAAACAACTCGGCGAGCGGGAACAAGGTTTTTTCCCGTAAGCGCTGCACATGTTCGTCAATCAGTTGGCCAATCAAGGCTTTCTGGCCGTCTTCCCGAGTATCAAACGAACTGTAGAATTCAGCCAGCCCTTCATTGAGCCAAACCGGAGGACGCGGAATATTGTTATTGATAACAAAATGCGTGTATTCGTGAAAAATGACGGAAGAACGTGACCCTTGCTCTGCTCCGGCAAACAGAGCAATGTAGTTCCCCTCATTGGAGGGGATGAAATATCCTGCCACATTATCGCGGGTTTTTCCCTTGTACAGCGGCGCATAGTCGTGAAACGACTCTTGGTCCTTGAATAACACAACAGTGGTTGGGACCGGGGTGACAAGCTGCGCCTTATTGAGAATGATTCCCAGAACGTGCCGAAACTGCTCCAGTTTGACGGCCATTTTCTGCAAATCCTTCTCGCTTCCGTTCCCCACTACCAGAAAGTTTTTGGATTGCACACTCCGCCATGTCTCTTTGGCCGAAGCGGTTGACACCCCCAGCAACAACAGGCACACGACCAGCGCGGCCAAATTTCGCAGTACCATCATAAAATGTGAAAACTCCTTGCCAATTAACGGGAAATTTCATGCCGGATTCTGGGATCCACCCAGGCTGTCACGACATCCGTTACCAGATTGGCAACCAGAATCAGAACAGCAGTCACAATCACAATTCCCATCACAACGGTGTAATCGCGGGCGGTGGCGGCTTCGATGAAAAAACTCCCCAGACCGGGAATGACAAAGAGACGTTCAACCACAACCGTCCCTCCGAGCAAAAACGCGAGAACCGGCCCGGAAAAGGAAATCACCGGCAGCACGGCATTGCGGAGCGCATGCCGCAGCACAATCACGGCTTCGCGCAGTCCTTTGGCGCGGGCCGTGCGGATGTAATCCGCCTGCAAGGCAGCCGCCATGCCGTCACGGGTCAATCGGGCTATGATGGCGGTATAGGCCAGACTGAGCGTCAGCACCGGCAAAATCAAATGCCGCACTCCGCCCCAACGGGCTGGCGGCAACCAATACCAAGTCAACGAAAACAGAAGCACCAGCACCGGCCCCAGCACAAACGCCGGAACCGACACAGCAACCGTCGTCAAAAGAAAAACCAGTCGGTCAAGCCCGGAGTTTTGCCGCACGGCAGCCCCAACCCCCAGAGCCAGCCCAACCGTCAGGGCCAGTGCAAATGAAATTGCTCCCAAAATGGCCGAATAGGGAAAATGCTCAAAGATGATGTCGCCCACCCGGCGGCCTTCGTAACGGGTTGAAGGCCCCAGGTCACCCCGCGCAATGGAACTCACATAGTTCCAATATTGGTTATTGACGCCGTTCCAGCGAAAAGTCAGGCGGGTCAGCCAGGAAGTTGGTTGCTCCAGAGTCTGTGGCTCAAGCAGCGTTACAAAAAATATCGGTTTGTCCAGCCCATACTGCCGATTCAAAGACTCCACCACTTCCGGTGAAAAGGTTCGGGAATTGACAAACGGACTTCCGGGCGCGCTCCGCATCAGAAAAAAGGATGCCGTGACCACCAGCAATGTGATGGGAAGAATGGTCAGCAGGCGGAGGAGGATAAAGCGAAGCATGATTTCGGGTTCAGGGTTCAGCGTTCAGGGTTCAGCGTTCAGGGTTCAGGGTTTTCGAATAACTGAAAAATTGAAGGATTGAACGGGGAGATAATTGTCCATTGTCCATTGTCCATATATCCATTCAAAAGACCCTGAACCCTGGACCCTGTTCCTCAAAGTTTCCCTCCTGAAAGGGATTGCCACTCGTCAAAAGTGCGGGTCAGAGCACGCGCAAACAACTCGACGCCGGGCTGGGTTATCATCTGAAAGGCATATCCCAGAGTTTCCTGATACACCGGTCGGTCGTCAGGCAGCAAAATCAAGGGCGGGTAACCGCCACGCAACAGATAAAAGCTGGCCAGAAGACGCACCAACCGGTTGTTGTGGGCGGCAAACGGCTGCAAATCCAGCAACCGCAAGTGAAAGAGGGTGGCTTGTTCCACCGGATGGATTTCCGCAAAGGCATCCGTCGTGAACCAGTCAAGTGCCATTTCCAGCAGTTTGGGCAAGGCAAAGGCCACTGCTGGTTGGTGGGTTTCAATTTGCGGCACTCCGGCAACAGTGCGAAACATTTCCGTCTTGGGAACGGTTTTGCGCCCGGTGGTCAACCGGAAAAAATGATGAATGTCATCTTCCGTCAAAGGGTCGCGCTCACCTGAAGGCAAGGTTTCAGCCCGTGCCTGCAAAGCCTGCCACGCTTCACGCAAGGCCAGAGCTTCAGCCTGGAAGGCCACTGAAGCTGTTTGTGAAGCTGCGTCTCCGGCAGTAAACCATTGGGCAATTTGTTCGCGGGTTATCTCAGGATGGTCAAAATGGAGTGCACCGTAGGTTGCTTCCACCTCGGTCCATAATCCCACCGCTGCCCGGTGTATAGGTGTGAGCGTTTGGGCCTGCCATGCCTTTTTCTTTGTATCCAGGGCAGCAGTCCAATGTGAAGAAGGATGGTAGGAATCTCCGTAATTCGGCAAAATTGGTAACATAAAAGTTTAGCGTTCAGGGTTTCGGGGTTTCGGGGTTTTCGAATACCAGAAAATTTGAAATCTTGCATGGGACTTTGATTGTTCATTGTCTATTGTCCATTCAGAAGCCCCTGAAACCCTAGCCCTTTGGCCCCTCTTTTTGCAAACCCTCTTCCCTCTCGACCGGGATTGATATAGACGCTGACCACTTTTTTTCGCTACAGTGCGGGTTCTCTCGCGCACACCTCACAGCACGCTCACATTATCCACCTTCAAGGAGCTTTTCCATGCACCTGTCGAGATTGTTTGGCCGGTATGCGGCTGGGTTACTGGTTTTGGGGTTATTGACCGGATTTCTGCCCAATCTGGCACAAAACCGACGGGTTCCCCCGACAGCTTCAACTGCCCTCAAAGTAACCGGCCCAGCCAAACCGAAATTGATTCTGACGATTGTGGTTGACCAGTTTCGGAATGATTATCTCTCCCGCTTTGGCGATTTGTACTCAGAAAATGGCTTTCAACGGCTCGTAAAGAACGGTGCTTATTTCACGAATGCCCATTACCTGCATGCCTGTACCTATACAGCATGTGGGCATGCGGTCATTTTGTCGGGTTCGGTTCCGGCCATGACCGGTATTATTGGAAATCAGTGGTTTGAGCGTGAATCGGGACTGCCGGTCACCAGTGTGACCGATGCCCGTTTTATGGGACTTCCTTCCGGGCGCGGAGGTGCCCCAACCCGCCTGTTGGTGACGACGCTGGGTGACCAGATGCGCATGAACTCCAATTATCGGTCAAAGGTGATTGGCATTTCCCTTAAAGACCGAAGCGCCATGTTGCCAGTGGGGAAAAGCGCCAATGCCGCCTACTGGTTTGATACTGCCGGAGGCAATATGCAAACCAGCGCCTACTATATGGACAGCCTGCCACCCTGGGTCACCGCTTTTAATGCCCGCAAATATGCTGACAGTTATTTTGGCAAAACCTGGGAACGCCTGCTGCCCGAAGCCGTCTATAACCGCTCCGACCGGGATGACGCACCCTATGAAGGAAAGTTCGCCGGAGACAGCAACAAATTCCCCCATGTGATTACCGGCGGAGGCACCCAGCCCGGCCCCAAATATTACGACGATTTCACCAAAACCCCATGGGCAAATGACCTTCAGGTTGATTTTGCCGAAGCCGCCATTGAAAACGAACAACTGGGGCAGGACGATGACACGGACCTCCTGTCCGTCAGCTTTTCGGCGTTTGATATTTTGGGACATGCCTTTGGTCCGTTCAGCCAGGAAATGGAGGATATGGCTCTCCGCACGGACCTGGCAGTGGCTCGCTTGCTTGACGTGGTGGATAAAAAAGTGGGACTGGCCAACACCCTGGTGGTTTTCACTGCCGACCACGGAGCGGCACCTGTTCCGGAATATGCTCAGGAAAAGAAAATGGGAGGCCGGCGCATCAAGGAACTGGATGTGATGGATGCCGTCACCAAAGCCCTCAATGCCGCCTACGGCCAGGGAACCTGGATTTCCGATGTGCAAAACGGCTCCGTCTATCTCAACCTGGAAACCATTCAAGCCAAAAAGCTGGACCGGAGCACGGTCGAACGGTTGGCGGGTGAAACAGCGCTCAAAGTTCCCGGTGTGGCCACCTATTTTACCCGTACTCAAATGCTCAACGGGCCTTTGCCGCCAACTGAGATTGCCCGGCGCGTGGCGGCGGCGTTCCATCCCCACCGCAGCGGCGATGTGTATTTGGTTCCCGAACCATATTCATTTTTTGAGGAACCGCAGGTCCGTTTAAGCACCACCCACGGCACGCCCTACAGCTATGATACCCATGTGCCTGTCATTCTGATGGGGCGGGGTCTGAAACCGGGACAGTACCAAACAGCCAGTTCTCCGGCGGATATTGCCCCCACCCTGGCCACTCTTTTGAATGTGGAGGCTCCCAGCGGAACTGTCGGACGGGTGCTCAATGAAGCCCTGGAAACGGAACCCCTGCCTGCCAAAGCCCTGGCCCCGAAAGCGAAGGGCCGGCGTTGAGGAGATTTGATTTGTTTGTTGCTCGCTCTGAGTTTCTGAAGAAAGGGATGTGAGTTATGGGTTATGTGAAGTATGAAGCGATTCGGTACGAAGTTGCGGATGCAGTTGCAACTCTGACCATGAATCGCCCGGACAAACGGAACGCCTTAAATGACACGACCTTGCATGAATTGCTTGATGCGCTGGAGGCAGCCCATGCGGATTCAACCGTCCGGGTGGTGGTGCTGGCCGGTGCTGGCAAGGATTTTTGTGCCGGAGCAGATCTTTCCGCCCTTGAAAAAATCGCCAGTGCCGGCACGCTTGAAAATCTGGCCGATGTCCAGAGTTTTGTGAATCTGTTCATTGCCATGCGCCAGCTTCCCAAGCCGATTGTGGCCAAAGTCCAGGGCCGGGCACTGGCCGGAGGCTGCGGACTGGCGACCGCCTGCGACCTGATTGTGAGCACGCAGAGCGCCCAATTCGGCTATCCGGAAGTCAAAATCGGTTTTATTCCGGCGATGGTGATGGCGATTTTGCGGCGGAACATCAGCGAAAAACGGGCTTTTGAGTGGATGGCCATCGGTGACCCAATTTCGGCTGCCGAAGCCCAGGGTTACGGCTTGGTCAACCAGGTTTTTGCCGACGAGGGGTTTGAAACCAAAGTGGGAGAATATGTTTCGACCCTGGCTTCGCGCAGTGCCTCGGCACTTCATCTGATGAAAAAACTGCTTTACCACATGGACGGCATGTCCTTTGAAACAGCGCTTCGTTCAGGCGCTGACCTCAATGTGCTGTGCCGGACGACGGCTGACTGTCAGGCTGGGGTGGCAAAATTCTTAAAGAAATAGGGTTCAGGGTTCAGGATCTTTTTAATTGAGAATTGAGAATTGAGAGTTGAGAGTTGAAAGCCAATTCACAATATCGATCCTTCTGATAGGCGAAACCCCTGAACCCTAACCCCTGAACCCTGAACCCTGAACCCTGAACGACGGTTCTTGCATTGTTTTGCTGCCGTGCTAGACTGTGCGAACCCTGCCAGGGAAACCTTCTTGATTTTTCATGAGTACGCTATGCAGTGTCCGCAATGTGGTATTCCCAATCGAGATGAGGCGAAATTCTGCACCAAGTGTGGCTTTGTGTTGTCGTCGGCCAAATCGTTGAAGGAGCCGGCGGTGGTCGTCCCCAAACCGAGAGAAGAGGAAGACCCGACGTTTCCGCCCGAACGACCGCAGGCAGCCGTCATTACGCTCACTGACCCGGTGCCAAGTCCAGCGCCCACCCCCTATCTGGAAGCTGTTTTCACGGTTGGATTACGTGCCGGCGAGCGGGTCACCGTAGTTGATTTTCCTGCCACCATTGGACGTGACCCTAACAGCACGTTACCCATGGCGCTGAATGACACACTGGCCTCCACCCGCCATGCCCAGTTGAATTTTAATGGGCGGAACTTTTCACTCCGGGATGTTGGCAGCACCAATGGAACCTATTATCAGGGCCGGCGCATCAAGGAAATGATGATTTCCCACGGGGATACCATTGAATTTGGGATTGGCGGCCCGCAAATCCGGTTTGAGTTTCCGGCAGCCGTTCAGACCCCGCGAGTGGTTCGGGCTGACCCTCCGGCACCGCCTGCTGCCAACCCGGCACGGGAAGTGGAACCAGCCGCTGCCAAACAGGATAAAATCCCGGCCTGGGCTAAAAACCCGCCGCCGCCGCCGATTCTGGCGGTTGCCACGCCGGACCCGCTCAATGCTCCGCCCGCCATCAGTCCGGGCATGTATGACCAGCCCAACGGCTCGGCAGTACCGCCAACCCTGAATCAGCCTCCTGGTCAGGCAGCTTCGTTTCGTCCGAATCCCCCAGTATTCCCCAGTCCGCCCGTTCCCGCAGGCATGCCGCTGGCGGCAGCCCCACCCGCCATGCCCGCCCCCCCTGAAACGGCAACTCCGCCTCAGTCCAAAGCCCTGGCTTTGGTGAAAATCGCTGCCGGATTTCTTTTTCTGGTGGCCGGTATCGGGGTGTCGGTTCTCTTTCGCCAAATGCAGATTCTGGTTGGCTTTATGATTTGCGTCATGTTAATCGGATTGGCGCTCATGATTTGGGGAGCGATGCAGTTTGTGCTTGGCCCCACCGCGAAAAAAAATTGAGAATTGAGAATTGAGAATTGAAGGGCTTCCTTTCTTTTGCTTTTTGCCAATATTTTGCAAAACAAGTTTCAATTCCCTGTGCCCAATTTGAAATGTCTCAATTCTCAATTCTCAATTCTCGATTCTCAATTCAAAAAACCAGTGCTTGAAAATCAATCAATTATCTGTTTTGCCGGCGAGGATTGGTGGTATCACCACCCGCATTCGAAAAACCATTTGATGAAACGGTTTGTCCGCCACAACCGGGTCATGTTCATCAATTCGATTTCGATGGGCCTGCCAAGCGTCCGCAGCCGCGACTTCTTTGCCAAAGTCAAACGAAAACTGAAAAGCTACGCCAAGTTTGTACGGCGTACCCCGGAAGGAATCTGGGTGGTGACACCGATTGTCCTTCCGTTTTTTTCCAGTTCGGCGGGCCGCGCCCTGAATTTGTTCCTGTTGGTTTTCCAAATCCGACTGCTGGCATTGCTGCTGGGATTTCGCTCGCCGGTCCTTTGGATTGCCATTCCCACCGCCCGCGATATGGTCGGCAGGCTGCATGAATCGGCATTGATTTATCAGGTTTCGGATAAATATGACGCCAATTCCATGGACCATGGCGACCGCTCTGCCCTCATTCGGCGGCTTCACGAAGAGCTGATTGCAGCGGCTGACGTGGTTTACTACTCCGGTAAAAAACTGTTGGCAGAGGCTGAAACCGGGCGGGAAAAATCAATTCTGCTCGAACAGGCGGTGGATTTTGAACATTTTGCCTCGACCACGGCTCAAACCTGGCCAGTCCCAGTGGAAATGCAGCCCTTCCGCAAAGAAGGAAAAGTCATCCTGGGGTATTTCGGAGCCATTGAAACCTGGTTGATTGACCAGAATCTGGTCCGCTATGTGGCGGAACGGCGTCCTCATTGGCAGTTTGTTTTTATTGGACTCAAAACCCGCCCCCTGGAAGTTGAATCCCTGCCCAACGTCCATTGCATCGGTTCCCAGCCTTACACAAGTCTGCCGGCCTTTGCCGCGCACTTTGATGTCTGCGTATTGCCCTGGGTGACAGACAACGAGTTTGTCAGCTACGGTAGCGCCATCAAAGTGCGTGAGTATCTGGCTACCGGAAAACCGGTTGTTATGACGCCGCTCTATGAGTATGAGCCACTGGATGGAATTTTACGGATTACCCGGAGCTACGATCATTTTATCGACTGTGTGGAACAGGCTCTCACTGCTGACACCCAGGCGGATAAGGAAGCCCGCCAGCAGGCAGTCAAAGGCAATACCTGGGACGTGCGGGCCGAACAGGTGGGCGCAATCATCACAAACATTGTGGGTAAATCCTGAACTGCCTCCTTATTTTTGGGATTCGTCAAATATTACTGGCATGAATCACATCTTCCTGCTAGGATGCTTTCCGTTACGCGCTCAACGTCCAAGTGGACCCACCGAAATCTCAAACTTTTTGTTTAAGCTTCGCGCCGGCGCATTGCATTTAATCAGGACTGCACGCGCTTGAGTAGAAGAAGCGAGAATCCCCTTACGAATTCCTGTTACCATCTGCCTTCCGTCGCTGCTCCCTCACCAAGATAGGATTTATCAAAAATATGAAACTCTATGTAGGAAACCTTTCCTTTTCGACGACTGATGGCGACTTAAACACGCTTTTTTCCAATGCTGGCACTGTTGAATCAGCCCATGTCGTCACGGACCGTGACACCGGTCAATCACGTGGATTTGGTTTTGTCGAAATGTCCGACCGGACTGCTGGCGAAGCTGCCATTTCCCAATTCAACGGCCATGAAGTCAACGGCCGGGTGTTGTCGGTTAATGAAGCCCGTCCCAAAGAACAACGGACCGGCGGCGGTGGTCGCGGCGGATTCGGCGGCGGCGGTGGTCGCGGCGGATTCGGCGGCGGCGGTGGTCGCGGCGGATTCGGTGGCGGCGGCGGTCGGGGTCGTTACTAAACAGAAACCCGCAACGGTAAAGAAAATGGCGGAGGGGGCTTGCCCCTTCCGCCATTTTCTTTTGGCAGCTCCTGCTTTGCTGAAAACCATCCCTGGTTCGGTCGTGAAACACTGCTTCATTGGGCCTGATTTTGAGCACAATAAAATCCGAGGCCAGCAGGCTGTGGAAATCTTGCCCCACCTCGTCCAAATACGGCGTGCCGTACAAGGGAAATTTCCTGATAACAAAGTCCGGTGTAAGGTACGCACAAGGAGCCATTCTACCCGACCTTGCAAATCCTCAACCCCGAATTGTCGAATTCATGAATGGTGTTTGACGACTTAACTCATTCATTTTGCACTGCGTGCGGTAAAATACACGGCTCCGGTCAACGTTCGCTGAGGCGACCGCATTACCAAAAAAGAAAGCAAAGGCCATCCATGAATTCGCTGAGTCAGATGCTTTCACAAAGTTCATTCGTTCTTGTGTCATTCATTAGAGAACAATGTGAATCAAAGCCCTCGGGTCAGGAGTGAAGCCACCATGCATGTTCTGCAAACTCCACATCCAACCACCAATTGGGTCTTCCGGTACCATACCTGAAGTTTTTTGCACCAGCCTGGCTTTGCAACGGTGCAACGACTTCCCCGGTTGCATTCCGGCGTGCTTGATGGCTTTGCGTTTCTGGGACAACTGCCACAATGTGCCCCGAACGGCCATCATTTCTTCGCCGTGCCACCAGAATTCCAATCGCACCTTGATTCACTTCGAGCTGCAATTTGCTCAGGGTCCCTGTTTGCCGCCATCCGAACTGCAATCCGAAATCCCGCAGCCAGCGATACAAATCATTCGCACGTTGCTCTTCGATGGTTTTCCCAAGCAAGGGCACGACTGATTTTCCTTGGGCTAACGCCACCAGTGCTGCCTGGGTCCACCAAACTCGAGGAAGATAGACACCTGCCAAATGACAGTAGTCATGGGCATAAATGTTGCAAAAGGTATGATTATTTCCAGGTTGGTACCTTCGATGGGTCAAGTCATCCACTGCCAGCCAATCAATAATAGCCGCCAGTTCCTGCCGGAGTTCATCCGGGGTTGCCCCCTTTCTGCCCGGTTGCCCTGGTTCATTCAGAGAGAGCGGACCGGCAGGCTTGTTCCGTGTGGTTATGATTCCCTCCTTGCGTGGCATCATTACCGGGGCAATCGCACGGTGGAGCGGGGCCAAGCCTGGGGTATCGACTGAAATGATTCTCTCCGCTGTCAATTTCAAAAGCCTGACTGCTGCGAACCCACGGAGGTGCGCCCCGCGAAGACTGGTTTCCACTTCCAAAAATCCGTTGCTTGCTTCACCTGTTACCGCTTGCACCAAGTGACCGTCCGGCAGTCGTGCGATGACGTTGCCATTGGGATTTTGCTCGTCAATTATTGGTTCCCGTCGTAATCGGAGCATATTTTCCTGAACGTTCACTTCATATACATCCCCTGTAACCGATACCGGAGTTGGGGGCGGCACAGAGGCGTTCCCAGGTGCCGCTGGTGCCAATGCCGGAGGAACCCCTTCTGTTCCAGACACTGTCTGCGCAAGCCGTAGGAAATCAAACACCGCTTCACCATAAAATTTGCTTCCATCAAAAAACCCTTGCTTGAGCCCTTTTTGGGGTTTGAAACCGCCTGTGTTGTAGACAATCGCCACGGCAACCATTTCAAAGTCAGAAAGAGAGGTTCGATTTCCCCAACCAAGCTTTTTGAGTGCTGTTTGCAACTCTCCAATACATTTGGCCAAACTGGCATCAAAATCAGCGTATTTTTTTTCAAGAAAGTAATCTGGGTCTTTCAGAAAAAACTGTAAATCAAGCTGAAAAATACCAAACCCATGACAAAATTTATTCGGGTTTTTTGCAACTTTTTTATAACCTGCAATATGTTCAGCCATATCCTCCAAAGCCTGGCGGGCAATGGCAAACATCTCTCCCCCATTTTGTACAGCAAGCAAAGCGGCTTTGGTTTGAGGGAATGCCTTTCTCCCCTTGTCTGCATCCAGAGTGTCCCCGACACAAAGTTCCAAAAGACGATCCACCTCCATTGCTTTTTTTCGCAATACCGGCCAAACCTCCCCTGTTTCCTGACAGGCAATAGCCGTAATGAGATCAATGCTGAACGGCGTGCCTTGAATGGTTGCCTCAATCTGCTTTTGAAACTGTTGCTTAAACCAAAGAATGTCTTCTTTATTTGGCATAAATTCCCCTTTTGATGAAGTGAGAGGGCGTGTAAGCCCCCTTTTGAGTGTTTGAAAGAGGGTGCTGCCCCAAGTGCATCACACCTTGGACAAATCAGCTTCAACTTCGCTTGGGCTTGGTGATACCTCCCCGCAACTCGCCTGAGGTTGCCAAATCCCAACTGTGCCAGAAAACCGTTATCCTGCCTGTAATCAGTTTGAAAGGACTGCCAGGAAAGCACGGGGAGTTACATTTGAAATATGCAAATCAGAGAAAACAACAGACAATTTCCATGCTTTTGTAGATGGATATTTTCCTGACAAACAGTCAGTCTGCCCCAACCTGTGGGTCAAAAAAGCAACTCCCCTGGCCCATCGCCACTCATTCAGTCTCTGCCAGGTTCACTTTTCATTTCTACTTGATAAAGCGCAAAAGAGTGAGAAATGAGGACAAAAATTTGGGATATCAGGAAAAATGTAGCTTGTGTCAAACTGCCGGATCCTTCACACCCTCTCCGGTACTGTTTGTCTCGAACCCGGACCAACCGGCATCCGACTCAATTCTGGTGGTGGGAATGGGGTCTGCCTCGTCCGATTCAGAGGCGCGTAAGGTCTGCACGGATTCCTTTTGTTGAACCAGCGTGACAGCCTTTTCCCGACTCCTGGCAACCGGCTTGTCCCGATAGATTCCGGTCATGTCAGCCGTCAGGGTAGACTGATTGGGGTCCGGCTGACGAAAGGCCACAGTTTCCTCCGGCCCTGGCTCCTGCAACCGGGCGGTGGGGGTTTCCTTGACACGGGAAATATGCCGGTCCGCCACCGCCACCCATTCCGTCAGCCATTCGGTAATGGGCAACCGAGCTTTCGGGTCTTTGATGAGTGACTTCATCACTACTGCTTCGATATCGGGAGGGATGGCAGGATTGTGGTCCCGGAGCGGGACAGGCGGTTCCTGGAGGATTTTCCGTACCAGGTCCCACATCTTCCGACCCGTCGTATGATGCGGGGTGTAGCCACTTAACATTTGATAGACCACAACCCCAACACTATACACATCAGACCGTTCGTCGTAGGCGTCACCTTGCAATCGTTCGGGAGCCATATAGAGCGGTGTCCCGATAATCAATCCGGTTACGGTGATTTTGGTCGGAATGTCGGCCTCATCGTCGCCCAGCATTTTGGCAATGCCGAAATCCACCACCTTGACCACTTCGCCTTCATCGGACTGATGGAGAAAGATATTTTCCGGCTTGATGTCGCGGTGAATGATATTTTGCCGATGGGCTTCGGCCAGGGCCTCGCAGACCGGCACAATCACCTGCCGACAGCGCAGCACGGAACAATGCCGCTGCCTCATTTCATCCGCCAGGGAATGCCCCTCCAGCAGTTCCATCACCAGATAGGCAATCCCTTCAGCGGAAATCCCCGAATCAAAAATTTGGATGATATTCGGATGACGCAACCGGGAAGCCGAAATTCCTTCACGTTTGAAGCGCTCCACGGCTTCGGCACTGTCGTTTCCGGCTTTGGGTCGAAACACCTTGACGGCAATCGGGCGATCCAGCCCCAGATGGGTGGCTCTGAAGACGACGCCAAACCCACCGGCTCCGAGCTTTTCATCCAGCCGGTATTTTCCATCCAGAATGGTTCCCGGCAGGGCCTCAGCCAGAGCGGAAAAAATCCGGTCGGCCTGTTGCTGAGCTTCCTGTAATTCCTGGTTTTTGCATTCCAGTGCGAAGTTTTTATCTTCCAGTTCCAGGTTTTTGTGGGCCAGTTCACCGGCCACCTGGGCTCCGATTTCAGCCAGTTCCGCCCGTGCCTGAGCAGCTTCTTTTTCTGATAGAGCGGCCTCAGCCTTGGCTTCAATCGCCCGCCGTTCGGCTTCGGCAGCCAGGGCCCTGGTTTGAGCCAGTTGCAATTGCGTCTGCGCCCGTACCTGTTGGGCCTGGAAGTAAAAGGCTCCGGCCAACAAACTGATACCAGTCAGACTGTAAAGCAGATAGGCCCACCAGGTGCGCCAGGGCGGTGGGGTGATGACCAGCCGCACAGCAGCCCCGGTCTCATTCCAGACCCCATCATTGTTGGAGCCTTTGACCTGGAACAGATACGTCCCCGGAGCCAAATCGGTATAACTGGCCGCACGGCGCGTGCCGCAGTAAATCCAGTCGCGGTCCACTCCGACCAACCGATAGGCATAGGTGTTTTTTTCCGGGTGAATGTAATTGAGTGCGGCAAACTCAAAAGTGACAAAATTGTCGGAATAGGGTAACGGGTCCAGTTTTTTTCCGTTAAACGATTCCACCTTTTTGTCAAACTTGTAAAAGGCGGAAATCACCACCGGCGGCACAAACGTATTGCTTCCTTTGATGGCACTGGGGTGAAACCGGGTAAAGCCACCCGTCCCGCCAAAATACATTTCCCCTTGAGCGGTCTGAAAGCAGGAGCCGACATCAAACTCATTGCTTTGCAGCCCATCCGAGACATCAAAATTCTGACAGGTCCCGGTTTGTGGGTTAAACCTGCAGATTCCGTAATTGGTGCTCAACCAAAGATGGCCTGCCTGGTCTTCCAAAATGCCGTGAATGGCATCATTTGGCAAACCGTTTTTGGTCGTGTAGGCAGCAAATTTTCCCGTGACCGGATCCATTCGGTTGAGCCCGCCACCATAGGTGCCAATCCAGAGCACGCCGGTGCGGTCCTCGTGCAAAAACGAGACATTGTTGTGGCTGAGACTCGCAGGATCCTGGGGATCATGCAGATACCGAAAACACCGCCCGGTTTGCGGGTCCAGCCGGTTGAGGCCGTCATAAGTTCCCAACCAGAGGTTCCCGGCACGGTCTTCCAGGATGGTCCAAGTGGTGCTGCTGCTGATGGTGACCGGGTTTTTGGGGGTGGAGATATACTTGCTGAACAGACCGGTTTGGGGATCAAACCGATTCAACTCCCCGCTTACGGTCCCAATCCATAAACTCCCGGTCCGATCTTCATACAAAGCACAGATATTGTTCCAACTGAGACTATTCGGTTTTTCCGGGTCCCGTTGGTAGCAGGTAAAGCGCCCGGTCCGGCGGTCCAATCGGTTCAGCCCCCCGGATCGGGTTCCGACCCACAAAGCCCCGTCCTTTGTTTCACAAATGGCTGACACCCAATCCGCCGACAGACTGGCAGGGTCTTTGGGATCATGGTGATACCGGATGAAATCTCCGGTTTGGGGATCCAATCGGTTCAACCCTCCATCCACGGTTCCAATCCAGACTTTGCCTTCCCGGTCCCCATACAAGGCTCGGACGGCATCATGACTCAAACTGTTTGGGTCGCCGGGATCGTGCTGATAGCTGGTAAACTTTTGGGGTGTTGGGTCCAACTGATTGAGGCCGCTGGCAGTTCCAATCCAAAGGATTCCCCCCTGATCCTCATAAATGGCCCGGATGCTGTTATTGCTGAGCGTATCGGCATGATTGGGGTGATGGCGAAAATGGGTAAAACCACCGGTTTGACGGTCCAACCGGTCCAGGCCGCCGTTGTAGGTTCCCACCCACAACCTTCCCTGGCGGTCTTCAAAGAGAGTTTGCACGTCATTATGGCTGAGACTGGCGGGATGGTTGGGGTCATTCAAAAAACGGGTAAACCGCCCGGTGGCCCGGTCCATCAGGTTGAGTCCGCCGTTGTGGGTGCCAACCCAGAAGTTACCGAGGTGGTCCTCACACATTGTGCGGACCCAGTCATCCCCCAAGCTGGTGGGGTCCTGCGGGTTATGTTGAAACCGCTGACAGTATCCGGACACCGGGTTAAGCCGGCTCATACCGCCAAATCCTGGTGTTCCAACCCAAAAAGCACCGGCTTTGTCTTCATACACCACGGAAACATAATTGGCCCCCAGGGTATGTTGGTTTTGCGGGTCATGCTGATAGCGGGTGCAGCGCCCGGTGGCCGGATCCATCCGGTTCAGTCCGCCCCCCGATGTTCCCACCCACATCTGCCCTTGCCGGTCTTCATAAAGGTACCGAATAATGTTGGCGCTTAAACTGGCGGGATTGGCCGGGTCGTTGAGGTAGCGGATAAATTGTCCCGTTCCACGGTCAAACCGGTTCAAACCATAATCCGTCCCAACCCACAAATCCCCTTTCCGATCCTCGCACAAAGCCCAAATAAAACTGTTGCTGAGACTGTTGGGGTTCGTCACCTGATGGCGAAAAATCGTGAAGCCCCGCCCGTCAAACCGGTTCAGCCCGTCTTCCGTACCGACCCAAATATAGCCGTCCCGGTCCTGCAAAATGCAGTTGATTACGCTTTGCGAAAGCCCGCTTTCAATTGAAAACCGGGTAAAGCGCGCTTCCTGCGGTTGTGCCCACACAACCCCGCACCAGGCCAGCAGGACCAGTGCCGCCAGGCAGGCCCGTGCTGAAACAGTGGCAAATACAGATATCAAAGGGAATCGCACCACAGGTTTTGGGAGTCTTTCAGAAATGAAGCACAAGTCTCACACAAAGATAATCCGGCACAGACGAAAAAAATCTGCCTGCCCCCGTTATGGACCGGATGCAAACAGGCTCATCCAGAACGTCACCCTCTGGTTCCTTCCCATGCAATCAGAGGGGCAAACCCTTCAGTCACCAAGTCGGGAATCTGCTCAAAAGCAGGTTTGGCAAAATAGAAGCCCTGATAATACTGAATGCCGATTTCCTGCAAAAAGGACAGCTCTTCAGCCGTTTCGACTCCTTCGGCAATGACCCGGCAACCGATGTCCCGGCTCAACTGGGCAATGCCTTTGACGATTGCCTGCCGAACCCGGTCAGTATCAATCCGGCGGATCAGCTCCATGTCAATTTTCAGCAGGTCGGGCTGAAATCGTGCCAACAGGTTCAACCCGGCGTAACCGGCTCCAAAGTCATCAATCGCGGTCTTGAAGCCGAGGCGTTTGTATTCCTGAATAACCCCCAACAAATGGGAATGGTCTTCGATTTGTTCGCCTTCGGTAAACTCGAACATAATGCGGTGGGTGGGAAATCCGAATCGCCCGGCGGCTTCAAAGGTGGTTCTGATACAGGTTTCGGGCCGATAGACGGCATTCGGCATAAAATTGATGGAAAGCAAGGTTTCAATTCCCAGCCGGGCGGCCAATTCAATCGCCTTGACCCGGCATGCCTGGTCAAACCGGTAACGATTGGCATGATTCACCTGCGAGAGCACCCAGCCGGCGGGCTGGCCGGCAGCCCCGCGTACTAAAGCTTCATAGGCCAGCACTTGCCGGTTCACCACATCCACAATCGGTTGAAACGCCATCGAGAAGTCAAACCCAAGGCCGGCTCCGTGCGCGCATTCAACACAACTCAATTGTTTGGGAGGTTGCATTTCATCCATAACTGAATCAGGCGGGCAGAACTGAGAACTTCGACTTCACACCCTTGTGAATTTGTTGACCTGAATATTCCGCAAGGCGACTGAATCACATGGCAGTTCCACCTTGAGTCCTGCATGTTGTCAGGCTTTCAAACCCCGTTTGCCAAAAAACTCTTTCAGCGCCGGATAGACATCCTCTTTATTGTCAATCCGTACCCCGATGAAGCGGGCTTTCTGCTTCAAATGCTCTTTGTAAATCGAAAGCAGTGCTCCCGAAGCCCGGCGGTAACTGGAGGTTCCCTCATCCCCAATTTCACCATAGCCAAACAGGTTGCAGGTTTTAATCAGCTCGTCGGCCAGCCGCACCGCTTCGTCATTATCGGAGTAATAGTTATCGCCATCCGAGAAATGGAACGGATAGACGTTCCAGTCCTTGGGCGGGAACCGTTCCTTGATGATTTCCAGCGCCAGCTTGTAAGCGCTGGAAACCACGGTTCCGCCCGATTCACCCTGCGTGAAAAACTGTTCCTCGGTGACTTCCTTGGCTTCCGTATGGTGGGAAATGAAGACAATTTTCACGTTGTCGTATTTGGTCCGCAAAAAACGGACCATCCAGAAGAAGAAACTCCGGGCAATATATTTTTTGAACTCGCTCATGGAGCCGGAAACGTCCATCATACTGATGACCACGGCGTTCGATTCGTACCGGACTTCCTCTTCCCAGCTTTTGAAGCGCAAATCCTCTTTTTTGAAATTTCCGATTTCCGCCCGTTTGCGCTCCATGGCATTGCGTTTGATGTTTTCCATCATCGAGCGCCGTTTGTCGAGGTTTGACATGGCCCCGACCTTGCGGATTTCGGTAAATTTGGTGGTCCGCGACTGAACCGCCTGTCTGGCTTTTTCTTCGAGGAAAGGCAGTTGCAAATCCTCAAAAATCAGCTTGGCAATGTCGTCAATATTGACATCGGCTTCGTAATAATCCTGCCCGGCCTGGTTGCCCGCCGGACCTTCGCCTTTGCCCTGCCCCTGTCCGCGTCCGGGCTTGCCTTCGCGGGCCACGACATCGCCAACCTTGGATTTTCCATCTCCCTGGGCGACGTGTTTTTGCTTGCGGTAATCAAAGCGGAATTTGTATTCGTCCAGCGACCGAATCGGAACTTTGACCGTTTTCCGGCCATCCGAAAGAATGATGGACTCATTGGAAACAATTGAGCCCAGGTTTTTCTTGACGGCATCACGAACCCGCTCCTTATGGCGTTCCTGATCCATAATGCCTTTGCGCTGTAAACTCCAATCATTGCGCTGAATCGCCATAGGAACCTCCCGAATTGAGAATTGAGAATTGAGAATTGAGAATTCTCCTCTGTTGGATTGAACTGGTTTCGGGTCAGAGCCGCCAGTTTTCAGCTTTTTGCCGGTAACTTCATTCTCAATTCTCAATTCTCAATTCTCAATTCTCAATTCATTCATTGCTGTCAACGGCTACGGTTTTCTTCCGGCCTGCCGACTTGGTGCGCCGACTGCCTGACCCGGTTGGTTTGGTCCGGCGGCAAAAATCAATCATGATTTCAGCAGTTGTTTCAGGCTGCTCCTCCTGCGGCAGATGCCCGCATTCGGGAATCACGATAAATTCCGAGTTCGGCACGGAAAGATGCAGCCGGGCCCCCTGGGTGAGTGGAATCACCGGGTCAAACTCGCCCCACAAAACCAGTGTCGGCACATGCACGTCGCCCAGTTCTGACTCAATCCAGTTCAAGTCCCATTGCCGCGAGGCCGCCAGAATCGCCTGCTGGCAATTGGATGACCGGAGCGGGCGATGATAGGCCCGGACCCGCTCCTCCGTAACCGCCGACTTGTCATGAAACATGCCGCGCAACCCATTTCGGATAAAAGCCTTGGACCCCAACAGCAGCGGCGCTCCGACTTCGCCCAGCCCCCAAGTGCGGGCCAACAACAACGAAAGGCCATAAGGTTTTTGGGTAATCGGAACGTCGTTAAAAGCGGCGTCCACCAAAATCAGCCCCCGGACCCGCTGAGGATGCATCAGGGCACAGGCCAGCGACGTACCACCACCATAAGAGTTACCGCAAAAGACCGCCCGCTCCACGCCCAGGTGGTCCAGCAATCCGATGATTAAATGAGCCTGGTCCTGAATGTGATACCGGTTGTCAGCCGGCTTTTCGGAAAACCCAAACCCTTTCAGGTCCGGAGCAATCACATGATAACCGGCCTCCACCAGCGGTGCGAAACAGTCTTTCCAGGTGTAGTTTGAAGAAGCGAACCCGTGCAGCAGCACAATGGTTTCATTGTTGCGCGCACCGCGCTCCTGAAAATGCAACCGGACGCCATCCACCACGGCAAAATTGCTGGTGGTCGCCTGGTGCATTTCACCAGCATAGTCAATCCATCGAATATCGCGTGGGCGCGAAGCGTAGCGCCACGCAATGCCACCTGCCAGAGCCATTCCCGAAGCGGCAATGAGTGCCTTTTGTTTGTTGTTCACTATCGGTCCCTCTTCCTTGCATGTGAAAAGGACTGAGATTCCCGGACTGAGGACTGAGTTCAAATGAAACCCGCGCACAGACTCCGGTTTCAGTGCTTTTCGGAATAGTTTCTTGAGTTGTTACCTGCTGGTTTTGATTTATACCACTTGATTCCCAACACACCCAAGCTACTGAAAGGAAAAAGGAAAAAGGAAAGAAGCAAAAGACGAAAGACGCGCGGAAAATCAAAAATAATGCAGCCAAAATTCCCATTGGCCCGCCGTACATTGCTTCCGTCTTTATTTCCTTTTTCCTTTTTCCTTTTTCCTTGAATCGTTATCCCTGCCACATGGCCATCAATGCCTGTTCCAGCGAAGCGGACCCCGTGGCCGCACATATTTCCTCCGGAGTTCCAACCGCCTGTATTTGGCCACGACTGAGAACTGCTATCCGGGTGCAGATTTTCTCGACCACATCAATGATATGCGACGAGTAAAAAACGGTTTTCCCTTGGGCAGCCAGGTAGTTCATCAATTCTTTGGCCCGCGATATGGCTTCGACATCCAGGCCGTTCAAAGGTTCATCCAGAATAAACACCTGGGGGTCATGCAGCATGGCGGCAATCCAGCAGACCTTCTGTTTGGTCCCCTTGGAAAAAGTTTCCATGCGCTGGTCAATCCGGTCCAGAATGCTGAAATAATCCAGCCATTGCTCCACCAACCGGCTGACGGTCTTTTCCGGCAACAGATAGAGCATTCCGACCGAGGTCAGGAACTCGCGCGGGGAGAGTTTTTCATACAAGGCACCGGATTCCGGGACATACCCGATTTTGGCTTTTCCATGCAGCGGAAACCGGGCCATGCTCCTTCCGCAAATCCGGGCTTCGCCAAAAGTGGGGCGTATCAGGCCGGTTAAAATCTTGATGGTGGTGGTCTTTCCGGCTCCATTGGCCCCCACATAGCCAAAAATTTCCCCCCGGTGAACCGTCAGGCTGACATTGTTGAGTGCCCGCATGGCTGGCCCGTAATCTTTGGTAACCTGACAGAGTTCAATCACTGGTTCCATGTTTTTTAATTGAGAATTGAGAATTGAGAATTGAGAATTGCATAAATCATCGCTGGTTTTTGAATGAATTACAAAAATGTAAGTCGTAAAAGCAAGCGGCAAAACCTTGTATTTTTCTTGTAACCAGTTGAAAAAGAATAAGATGAATTATGTAACAACATCCTTCCAGCAATTCTCAATTCTCAATTCTCAATTCTCAATTCTCAATTCTCAATTCTCAATTCCCCGCTCCCTTTTGCAATTCCCGAAACAGCCACATTTTGGCAATCCGCCAGTCACGCATGACGGTTGCCACGGAAAGGCCCAAGGCTTCGGCGGTTTCCTCAACCGACAGCCCGCCAAAAAACCGGAGTTCGACAATCCGGCTTTGCCGCTCGTCAAGCGTGGCCAGGGTTTTCAAGGCATCGTCCAAAAGAATCAGGTCAATATCCTTGTCTTCCGCCAGATTGAGTGCAGCATCCAACGTGAGGCGGACGGCTTCTCCACCCCGTTTATCGGCGGCCCGGCTACGGGCATAATCCACCAGAATCCGGCGCATCATCTGGGCTGCCACACCCAGAAAATGCGCCCGGTTTTTCCATTCGACGTGATGCTGGTCAATTAACCGCAAATAGGCTTCATTAACCAAAGCCGTTGGTTGCAACGTGTGGCCTCGGCGCTCGCGGCTTAAATAAATCCGGGCGGAGCGATGCAAATCATCATACAAGGCTGCCATCAATTGTGCCTGTGCCTGTTCGTCGCCAGCGTTCCACTTGAGGAGCAGTTCCGTCACATTGGGGTTGGATTCGGGCATAGAAAACTTCCATTAGGTCATCAGGATGGGTCCAACCTTAAAGCAGCGGAACAGCCGACACAAGTATTCCCAGAACGTGAAAGGACGAGAAAGATTTTTTGGCCAACTGCTTGATAATTTTCCCGGTACTTTTCCGCGTTCAAAAACAAGGAGGGATTCCCGCCGTTTTCCCACCTGCCAATGCAGGTTATAATGGCCGGATTCATATTCTCCTTTTCAAAACTTCTCTTGTGACAGGTGGCGGTATGATTCAATTAAACCGATTCAGCTTGGTATTTTTTTTCCTGATTTTATGGAGTGGCGGGTATGCACTGGCTCAAACCACAGTGGAAACACCCCCCCTCCAGGTACAAAAACCGAAAGAGGCGCTTTCGATCAAACAACGCAATCCGGTGGTCAACGAAGGCAATCAAATTGGCCTGACCGCCATTGATGCAGCCGGAAAAACCGTTTCGAATGTAACCTGGGCCTCCGGCAGCCCCGACATTGCCCAGGTTGACCCCAAGACCGGAACCGTTACCGGCGTCCGGCAAGGGTTTGCCACCATCACCACGACCAATGGGACGGACAGTTCCTCGGTTTTCGTGGTGGTAGCCCGCATTCAAAAAGGCAATGGCGACAAAATTCCCGGTGATTCCAAATCAGACCCCAACGGACGGCTCTATATCAGCAGCCCCATTCAGAATGTAATTTTGCAAACCGGAAATGTGTTCTCGGCCCCCGCTCAAATTTTCGCCGGGCAACGCAACACCAAAGGACGTGTGGATGGTGAAGCCAAATCCGCCCTTTTCGCCGGACCAACAGCCATTGCCATTGATAACAGCGTTCAAGGGGGGCTTTATGTGGCTGACACCTTAAACCATTGCATTCGCCGGATTGGGTTCAACCAGCAGGTGGAAAAGTTTCTGGGCGACTGGAATCCCGGTCAGCCTCAATTTAATGAAGTCGGCTTTGCCACCTTTGGACAAACCCGGTTCAGCAGTCCGCGTGGAATCGCCACCGATGGCAAAGGCAATCTGTTTCTGGCCGACACCGATAATCATGCCGTCTATTACATTCAGATTCCGGAACAACGGGTGGTCCTGTTGGCAGGCAAACCCGGTGAACGAGGAACCCAGGACGGCGTTGGGCGTTCGGCCAGGTTTTTCCACCCCGCCGGACTTTCACTCAGTACCGATGGCCGGGTGCTGGCGGTGGCAGACGAAGCCAACCATCAGGTGCGACTGTTGGAACTGACCTACACTGCCGAGGGTATTCCCCAAAGCCGGGTGACGACGATTTCGGCGGCTGCTTCCAACACAGCGACACTCAACTCCGACTCTTTTCCTGGCCCGTTGAAAGCAAACCTCTTCTTCAATCCGCAATCCGTCAGTTTTGACACGGCTGGCAACGTTCAGGTGGTGGACCAGCGAGGGGTCTATGTTATCACCCAGCCCCTGACCAAACCCCAAGTTGTCAATCTCGCCCAGCCCGGTGTCAGTTTCCGGCAGGCAGTCAGTGTTTCCATGCAGGGAACCCGCAGCATCATTCTGGATGCAGCCGAACCCAATGCCGCCGAATCGGTTAAAATTGTCACCGTTGGGGCCCCTGAAATAGCCAGCCTGAACCAGGACCTGGCCCGGCTGGAAGGTGGCACCAAGGTTCGCATTGCCGGGAAGAATTTTGCCCCGGAAACGCTGCTCTTTCTGGGTGACACCCCCATTACCAAGTTTGAAGTTGTCAGCGCAACTCAGATTCATTTTACGGTTCCATCCCAACGTTATTCCGGCAACCGGACCCTGACGGTCCAAACCCGAGGCGGCATTGCCCAAATTCCGTTTCGGATTATCCCTGAACCCCTGGCTGATTTGAAAAAAGGCGAAGTCACGACGTTTGTCGGCAGCCAGGTCAGCTATGTTGGAGACGGCGGCATGGCCACGGCTGATGTGGTTGGCCTGACCCCCCATCACGTGGCGGTTGATGCCTTGGGGAACCTCTTTATTGCTGACACCGAAAATCATCGCATTCGGCGGGTGGATGCTCAAAGCGGCAGTATCACCACCGTTGCCGGGAACGGCGCGCCGGGGTTCAGCGGTGACAACGGCCTGGCGCTTGGTGCCGGACTGTTTCGCCCCGCCGGGCTGGCATTTGATTCTCAAGGTCGCCTGTTTGTGGCGGATTTCGGGAACAACCGGGTGCGGCGGATTGACCTCCAAACCGGGTTGATTTCCACCGTTGCCGGTACGGGAGACCCAACCCCGACCAATTCCGAAGGACTTTCGGCCACGTCCACCAATATCGCCTCACCTGTGAGTGTTGCCCTTGACCGGAACGGGAATCTGTTTATTGGTACCTTGGGCAACCATGCAGTCCTGCGAGTGGATGCCCAAACCAATCGGGTATCCCGCCTTTTGGGCAGTGGCGACTACTTTCCCAATCCGCTTGCACTGACGGTGGATGCCAGCGGAAATCTGTATATCGCAGACTCGGCCATCAGTCAGGTTTTACGCTGGGATGCAAAAACGGAAACGTTGGAACCGTTTGCCGGCAGTGGAATCGCAGGCAATGGAGGCGACAGCGGTTTGGCAACGGCGGCCCAGCTTCTCGCTCCTGCCGGTCTGGCGATTGATGGTGCCGGCAATCTCCTGATAGCTGACAGTGGCAACCATCGGATTCGGCGGGTGGATACCAAAACCGGAATCATTGCCGGAGTGGCTGGCAGGTCCGGTCGCCCTGGTTTTTCCGGAGATGGGGAATCGGCTATCCTGGCTACCTTTAACACACCCTTAGGAATTGCCTTTGATGGAAATGGGAATTTATATATTGCCGATTCGGAAAATTACCGGGTTCGCCAAATTCGGGCTGACTCGAAAACGATTTCCACGATTGCAGGCTCAGGAGAAGAGCAGGTGTTGGGCAAGGACGGTTTGGCCACCAGTCTTTCCGTCGAAAATTTTGGGTCCCTGGCAGTGGATTCCAACGGAAATCTGTTTTTGACGGATGTCTATCAAAACCGGGTTTTCCGGGTCGAAAACAAAACCGGTACCTTTCGCCTGCTGGCCGGGAATGGACAATCCGGATTTGCCGGCGACGGCAGCCCCGCCAGCCAGGCTCTGTTGCACGGACCCAATGGAATTCAACTGGATGAAGCCAATCAAAAATTATTCATTGGTGACAGCGGGAACAACCGGATTCGCAGCATTGATTTGAAAACCGGCATTATCACCACGATTGCCGGAACCGGAGCCCTAGGCACAACCAACGGAGACGGAGACGGAGGCCCGGCCCTGGCCGCCAGATTCGGTTATCTGGGAAGATTGGGCCTGGCCCGCAACAACCTGCTTGTCCTGGATGTAATTCACGCCAACATTCGCTCTATCAATCTTTCCACCGGAATCATCACTCGTTTGGCCGGCACCGGACTTAACGGCTACAGCGGTGACGGTGGAAACGCCCTTGAAGCCAGTCTGAACCGCCCCACAGCAGTGGCCACGGACCGGGCCGGGAACATTTTCGTGGCCGATACGCAAAACAACCTGATTCGAAAAATCAACCCACAAACGGGGGTCATTACCACTGTAGCCGGAAAACCGCTGGGGGCTTCTCCCAACCCAATCCGATTCAGCGGTGACGGCGGCCCGGCCACAGAAGCCAATCTCTTTGCTCCTGTTGGAGTTACGGTGGATGGCCAAGGCCATCTTTTTATCGCCGACAGTGGCAACAATCGGATTCGCCGGGTGGACGCCCAAACTGGCATCATTACCACCGTGGCCGGAAATGGTATCCCGAATCGAGCTGATGACCGGACTCAGCCGGCTCTTCAAACACCCTTTCTCTCCTTGGGTACGTTGGCGATTGACGCAACTGGAAACCTCTATGTCACTGATGGACCCCGTGTCCGGGTGATTAAAAAAATTGGAGAACCGCTCCGGTAGAGTTTTGAGTTTTGAGTTTTGAGTTTTAACATCTTGAGCTTAAAAGGGATTTCCACTCAAATCTCAAAACTTAAACCTCAAAACTTCCTCCTCAACATGACTCCTGCATACTGGCAAAAGGTAAAAGCCGTGATGGAACAGGTTTTGGAGCAGGCACCTGAGAACCAGGCGACCTTCCTGCGGGAAACCTGTGCCGGGGACACCCAGCTTTACCACGAAGTCTGCCAATTGCTGGCGGCTGAAGTCGAAATGCAGGGCTTTTTGGAAACACCGGCTATGAAACAGCTTGAGGGAACCCAGTCAACCCTGACCGGTGAGCGAACCCTGCCGGATTTTTCCCAGCATGACCCCGTTGCGGTGGGGCACCGCTTTCTGAACAAGTATGAAATCCTGCGGGTTTTGGGACAGGGCGGAATGGGCAAGGTTTTCCAGGCCCGGCACGTGGGACTTGGTTCAATGGTGGCCATTAAGGTCCTCAATCCGCTGTTCACCCAGAATCCGGATGCAGGCGAACGCTTTCAGCGCGAGGCCCGCACCGCCGCCAAAATCGAACACCCCAACACGGTGCGTGTTTTTGATTTCGGCGTGCAGGAAACCACCTGTTATCTGGTCATGGAATATCTGGAAGGGGAAACCCTGGGACAACGTCTGAAACGCTGCTCCCACCTGCCGCTGGCTGAGGTTCAGGTCTTTGCCGAACAGGTCTGTGCGGCTTTGGAGTTTGTTCACCAGAAGGGAGTGATTCACCGCGACCTGAAACCCGACAATATCTTTTTTCAAAGGCGGGAACTGGGGGAAACCGTCAAAATCCTTGATTTCGGCATTGCCAAGCTCAATACCCTGACCATTGGAGGGGGAACCCTCACCAACCCCGGCTCGGTTTGTGGCACGCCAACCTATATGTCACCCGAACAATGCCAGGGCGTACCGGTTGACCGCCGGACCGACCTCTATTCGCTGGGAGTGATTTTGTACGAAATGCTTTCAGGCCAACGTCCCTTTGCTGCCGACGGAGCCCTCAGCCTGATGTATGCCCATGTCAATCTGCCCCCCAAACCTTTGCAAGAGGCTGCTCCGGAAATCCCTCCCAACGTTGCCGAAATTGTCATGCGGTTATTGGCCAAGCCAGCCGGAGACCGGTTTCAATCAGCCTTGGAATTTTTGAACGCTTTTGTCACAGCCCTGGAAAACCCCGAAACTGGAAGAATGCAGGTCCGACACACCGTTGAAATCCATTCCGGGACTCAAAATTCACCCCAGGTGGTGACCTTGGCTCCCACCCTGATTGACCAATCGGCCCCCGCGCTGGAAAGAAATCCTCCGGTTGAACAGTTGGCATCACGTTTGCGGGTCAAACGGCTGGCTCCGTTGGCGGCTTTGTTTGTATTGGCGTTCGGCTCAATCGGCGTGTGGCAATGGAACGGCTTCCAGTCAACTCCGGCGGTTGCTCCGGTGACAACCACACCAGCCCAGCCGAATCTGGCCCAGAAGCTGGGAAACTCTTTTGTCTTCATTCCAGGCGGCACATTTTCGATGGGGCATAGCCCTGTTTCTCAAACAAAAATGGATTACGACCAGCCAACGCCTGATGAAATACCCGCACACGTTGTGACTGTGGCACCTTACTACCTGAGTATGTATGAGGTTACTAACCGTGAATATCGGGATTTTGTCCGGGATACCAATCATCGGTTGCCCAACCGCTGGCTGCAATCACAAACGGTTCCGGATGATTGGCCAGTCACGGACGTTAGTTGGGAGGATGCAATCGCTTATTGCGAGTGGCGTAGCAAGCGGGACGGGATTTCCTATCGGCTTCCCACCGAGGCTGAATGGGAATTTGCCGCTCGTGGTCAGACTGAAAACCTTTTTCCCTGGGGAAATGAATGGAAAACCCAGTCTTGCAACCTAGCCCAAACGGTAACGGCCCTGTGCCAGCCAGATATAATCACCTCAAAACTGAATACCAAACTGGATAAAAGTCCGTTCGGTATTTATTCACTGGCCGGCAACGTCAGTGAATGGACGGCCTCTGACTTTACAGTTTATCCTGGCAGCACCTATCAGCTTCAACCCAAGGACAAAGGATGTAAGGTTTATCGCGGAGGAAGCTATATTACTGAAGTCAACAATGCGCGTACTCAATGCCGCGCTTGGCGAAAACCCAAGGAAACGGACCGTGACCTGGGGTTTCGCATTGCTGCCAGCGCACTATAAAGATGCAACATCATCCAGCTTCATCCAGCCCAATTTGGTTTCATTTCCCGACATGGTTCAGTTTGCTGTTGGTGTTGGCTGGGCTTGTCGGTTGCCCCACAAGGGTCGCAGCCCAAAAATATACCAAGAAAGTTCGTCCGGAGCCTACGAAACAAACCCCGATGGTCAAAAAACCCACCATCGGCAGCCTTGTCATCTTGACCGACCCACCCACCGCCGAAGTCTTTCTCAATCAGCGTTCCCAAGGCAAAACCAGTCTGGATGGCTCGCTGGCAAAAACGCTGTCAGTCAAGCCGGGAACCTATGTGGTTACGGTCAAACATCCCGACTATGAAGAATTTCAGCAGAAAATCGCGGTTCGGGCTGGAGTGCCCACCCCGGTCAAGGCAACCCTGACCGCCAGGTTCGGTTTTCTGCGGATTTCTTTTACGGATGCAACCGCCGGAAATGAAATCCAACTGGATGGGAAACCAGTTGCACCGGATGCCCTCACCGCCGTTTCAGACAGAATTTTTCAGTTCAAAACCACGGTTGGAACTCACCGCCTCACGGTTTCACGCCCGGTTCATCAACCTTTTTCCGAAACGGTCGAGGTACTTCCCGGTCAAACCGCCACCCTTCCCGTGAACCTGACTCGCCAAACGGCAGAATTGCTGGTCCGGGCTACTGCCGGAGCCCAAATTTTCCTGGACGGCAAGGCCAAAGGAATCGTCCCTCAAACCGGGCAACTCCTGCTGGCAGAACTTCCGGTGGGACAGGAAATCAAAGTTTCAGTGGAAGCCTTTGGCTATGAAACCTTTGAAAAAAAACTCACATTGCAGGCGGCGCAAAAAAACAGCTTTGAACCGGTACTGGTCCCCCTCCCGACCGTCACCGAATTTGCCGATAATTTTCAGGAAGGGCTCAAATTCTGGGACGCTCCGCCGGAATGGAGCGCCGCCAATTCCATCATGTTGGTCAAACCCGGCAAGACAGCCGGATTTGTGAAAAACAAAAGGTTCTGTGATGGTGACCTTTATTTTGGATTGCGGATGCAAAATGAACGTGGCGCAAGCTGGATTGTCCGCGCCCAGGATGAAAAAAACTATTACCTGTTTTGTCTGAACGGTCCTGGTGGACCATTTCCCAACACCTTTCAAACCTATCTGTGCCGGGACGGCGTGCTCAACCTGAACGAACCGCTGGTTCCCGGCATCAAACTGCCACCGGTCAAACCGGGTGAAACCTACCGGGTGCATCTGCGGATGCAGGGAACTGTGATTGAACATTGGCTGACCCCATCCAGAACCGGCGAAGACATTTCCATTGGGTTCTTCAAGGCATCAACCGGACTGTTTCCCTGCGGCGGCGTTGGCTTTGCCACTCCCAATGGTGAAGACTTTCAGGTCAACGGCTTTTTGGTGCAACCATTGGCCAAGTAGGGTCATTTGCGATTTGCCATTTGCGATTTGCGAGGGTGAAACCTTCTTCGCAGATGAGAGAGGCCTCTCTCAGACAATCCTGCGAGCCAAACCACCATTCCCAAGGCGAACCCGAATGCCCCGCAGAGGGAACAAAAAATCCAGACAAATAAAGCAAACCAATCAAGATATGACCTTGCTGAGGCAAGCTGACCGTGCCACCCATCACCAACCAGACCAATTATTGTCAAACCCATTCCCAGCAAAAGCCCAATGCCAAGACCACCGACCAAACCTTGAAACGGATTGACTGTTCGATAAGGCCCTCCGCTGGCTGGTCCCCATAACGCTGTCGGGGAGCAAAGGAAATCAGGTGTGGAAACGCTACGAGGTTTTTTCCTGTACTGGTGCAAAGCCTTTTCACGCCATCGTTCCCAGATGCGTTCCAACCACATCATCGTTCCATACAACACTGTGACCGGAGTAAACAAAATGAAGAAAAATACGGTCAGCCCCCAAAACAGTCCCAGTACGTCTGAAATGGAAACGTCTCTGAGGTGTACTTGCAAAAGGAAAAATCCTCCTATCCCCAGGGCTGCACCCGGAGCCCAGCAGATTCCTGCCAGTAAACCTTCAATTGGATTTTGAGGAGAAGCCAAGACTGTCAGCCAATGCCGGGAAGTCCTGGAAAGCACACGATTCTGCTCAGGGGAAATCCTGGTTTGGGGATATTTCTGACAGCGGGAACAGCGATTGGCAACCGGGTTGAAACAATCCCGCTGATGGCATATCTCGCACCGGGTGGGCAACGTCTGATTTCGAATCACCAGCATATTGACAGCCTCTTTTATTGAACCGGTTCACTTTGGGCATCCGGCCAGACTTTGGGGTCATGTGAGTGTCGTATCACGCCGCTTTCATCCAGAAAGAACCCATCGTTTCCCGTCCGGGTCAGGCCGGAACTGGCAACCGGCATATTTCGCAGGGAGTAAGCTGCCGGTCGGAACATTTTGTTTTGGTTGTCCGATACCAATGTGACCGTCCTAATGGGACTGAGCAGATAGCCGTTTTTGGGAACCCTTTGGGCCTGTACCACCGACTGGTCGAGCAGACCCAGGTTATTCCGGTCCGTCCCTCCCAGTTTTGTCAAATCAGCGGTGTAGCTTCCTCGCCCCAACGTCAAGGCAAAGGAGGTTTCGGCAGTATGCAGATTGCGCAGGGTTTGCTGGGCCGCAGCCGTATTGGCGGAATACCGTGCTGACACCACGCACGGTACTGCAATGGCCGCCAACATCAGTACAATGAGCAACAAAATCAGCAATTCAACCAGACTAAAACCCAATCCGGGTGAATTTCGTGTCCGGTTTCCGGCTTTTCGGATTTGGGTTGAGAATTGTCGCCGCATCCCGGCTCCAGGACTGGCTTGCACATCCTCCCCCAGCAACATTCCCCAAAATTGTTCTTCCTGCCCGGCCTCAAATCCGCACCGGACGGGAGCCTCAGCCGGGTTGACATAGGTGCCAAAGAGCATGTCCCACCACACAATCTCGCCAAAATTCGAAGCATGATACCCGTATGCATGGTGCAGTCGGTGCATTTCCGGGCGTTGGAAAACGTATCCAACCCAACGGGGCGTGCGCACGTTCAGATGCACAAAGAATTGTCCTGCGGCTGTGAATAACCCGTAATAAACCGGAGCTTCAGGGGGTAGCCCAAATACCGTATAGACCAGAAAACTCCCAATCACAGCATTGAGCACCACCTCCAGCGGGTGCCGATACAAAGCAGTCAGAACCTCCATCCGCCGGGGGCTGTGATGAAGTTGGTGCAACACCCGCCACAAAAATGCCGATTGATGGCGGGCCCGATGCCACCAGTAATACACAAACGTCGAAACAATATAGGCCAGCGCTCCGCCGGTCAGTGGGTGCACGTAACAGCCCAGGTCCAGCATCGAACCCTTGTTCAGGGAAACTTCCCAAAGAAATCCCAGGGCAACCGTCAGCACGGTTTGACAGCCTGTGAGGATCGCAATTCTGGTTGCCCAACCGGAAACCTGGGGCAGTTTCCAGCCTGGAATGAATTTTTCCACCAGGATGTAAGACAGAAAACAAAACGGCGTATACAACAGTGACAGCATAGGAGTCCCTCCGAAAGTGCAGAAAGTAAAGCCGGAAAAGGCCACCCTTTACGCGCAATCAAAGGACGATTTCACTCATCTGAAAAAAATAAATTTCACTGGTTTGAAGCCATTCGCAGGGGGTTCACCAGGGCAAACAGGAAAGGAAAAAAGACTTCAAAAAACTGTTGGGAATCTTCAAATTCCTCAAAATATTTTGGAACTTTGACGAAACTTTCTGTAGGGGGTCGCGTATACGCGTCCAACAATCCCACAACTCATAACAATCCAAACAAATTTGAGAGGCAGCAAACCATGGCACTCAGTCGTACCAAGAAGTTTTTCCTTGTCGGTGGCATCGCATTTGTCCTGATTGCGATTGTCGCAGCAAGCGTCTTGACACGCCGCACCAACGCAGTGGGCGTGCAGTTTGAAGAGGTAAAGAAGCATGACGTCCTGGAGTCGAAAGTTTCCGCTTCGGGCGAAGTGCGACCGGTGGAACTTTACAACTTAACGGCTGAAGTGGCGGGTCGCGTGACAGACATCTACATTAAAGAAGGTGATGTCGTGAAAAAAAATCAGCCGTTGCTGAAAGTTGACCCGACGCAACAGGCGAATTCAGCCGCCAGCGCAGAAGCCAGTTACCGTGCTTCTGAACAAGACCTCCGGCAGACCGAAACCCAACATCTCAGCGCCATCAACAACGTCAATCAAACCAAAACCCTGCTCATCGCCACGGAAGCTGATTTGCAACGCACCAAAGCCAACCTGGCGCTTTCCGAAGCAGAATTCAAACGGGTTACCGATTTGCTTGAAGCCGGGGTTTCCTCCCGTTCGGACTTTGACAAAGCCAAGGCCAATTACGAAACTGCCAAGGCAACCTATCAAGCCCAGCAGGCCCAGGTTGACCGGTTGAAAGAACAAATCAAAGACGCGGAATTAGGTGTCAAGCGGGCAGAAGCTGCTATGAAAGCGGCTGAACAACGTTCAACGGCATCCCGTGCCAGCATGTCCAACGCTCAGGATTTTCTGAGCAAAACCATCAAAGCTTCCCCTATTGATGGAGTGGTTTCCAGCCTTCCGATTCGGGTCGGTGAATTTGCCCTGGCCAATTTCAGCAGCACCCCGTTGATGACGATTGCCGATATGTCCAAGGTGAATGTTGAAATCAAAGTTGACGAAACTGACATTGCCAACGTCAAAATCGGCCAACCGGCCAAAATCAAAGTTGATGCTCTGGGCGAGGCTGAAATTGACGGCGAAGTGGTCGAAGTCGGTCAAAGCGCAGTAACTCGTTCCGGCCAGACCATCGCAGCAGCGACGACTTCGCAGGAAGCCAAAGACTTCAAAGTGAAAGTTCGCCTGAAACCGAATGCTGATATGCAAAACCGTCTGCGTCCGGGTATGTCCGCGACGGCGGTGATTACCACTGACACGCGCAAAGATGTGATTGCGATTCCATTGCAAGCACTGGTTGCCCGTGACAAGGACGAAGGCAAAAAACCGGAACCGGCAAAGACTCCGGAACCAGGTCAACCAACCAACGTGAAAACCAAGCGGGAAGAAATTCAGGGTGTGTTCATTGAAGAAGCCGGTAAATCAAAATTCGTTGCAGTCAAAACCGGGATTACCGGAGAAACGGAAATTGAAATTACCGAAGGACTTCGGGGTGGTGAAAAAATCATCATCGGACCTTATCGGCAGCTTCGGACGCTCAAAGACGGAACTGCGGTGACCAAGGAAACCAAGCCCGAAGGCGGCGATGCAGCCAACAAGAGCTAACCAGCAACCGTCCGGAGCCGGTCACGACAGGTAGTGCTGCTGGCTGGCTCCTGGTTCCTGCAAAAAAACACTGGACATTCATTCCACGACTCGGAACAATTGCACTCACACCTACGAGAGGATCTATGTCAGCGATCATGATGGAAGCAGATGTTGCCCCTGAAAGCCGTTACACTTCAACCCCAGGGCCGGATGATATTATTCGGACCGACAATTTGTGGAAAACCTACAAAATGGGGGATGAAGAGATTCATGCCCTGCACGGTGTCAGTTTCTCAATTCGGCGCAATGAATACATCGCCATCATCGGACCGTCCGGTTCAGGAAAATCAACCCTGATGAACCTGATTGGCTGTCTGGATTCACCCACCCAGGGTGAATATTGGCTCAACGGCAAACTGGTTTCCCAGATGGACGATGACGAGCTGGCTTATATCCGTAACAAGGAAATCGGGTTTGTGTTCCAGACATTCAACCTGTTGCCTCGTGCAACGGCCTTGCACAACGTGGAACTGCCGCTGATCTATAATGGAACCCCATCCAGCGAACGTGCTACCCGAGCCAAAAAAGCTCTGGAGCAAGTGGATTTGGCCCAGCGTATGAACCACCGCCCCAATGAGCTTTCAGGTGGACAGCGCCAGCGGGTCGCCATTGCCCGTGCCTTGGTCAACAATCCTTCCATTATTTTGGCTGACGAACCAACGGGAAACCTTGACTCAACCACCAGCCGGGAAATCATGGCGCTGTTTGATGTGCTGCACAGCCGGGGGAATACCATCATCCTGGTGACCCACGAACCCGATATTGCAGCCCATGCCCATCGAATTCTTTCCATCCGGGATGGTCGGATCGAAAAGGACTACACGAATAAACGTTAAATATTTGCGAGTTTTGAGCCGGGCGTTTTATAGTTTTCGAACGGTTTTCCGTTTCGAACTCTCTAACCCGGCTCAAAACTTTTTATGTCCCAAACCGAGCATCCCTTCACATTCTCCGCCCCGATTCCCGAAGGGCCATTTTCCCACGAACACATTGAGTTCACGATTCCAAGCGTCATCGACCACATGCATGGCGTGCTCAATTATCTGATTGAGCGAACTACCGCTCTGGGATTGGCCAATGCCTCATCCAATTTGTTTGTCGCCCTCGACGAAGCAATTGCCAATGCCATTAAGCATGGCAACAAAAACGATCCGACCAAACAGGTTTCCATCGTTGCTGAACTCACCCCTTCGGAAGCAATTTTTACGATTACTGACGAAGGTGACGGTTTTGACCTCAAAAAACTGCCGGACCCAACTGATCCGGATTACATCATGCGGCCCTGCGGTCGCGGGGTGATGTTGATTTACCATCTGATGGATGAAGTACGTTACAACACCCGTGGCAATCAGGTGATTATGGTGAAACGGCCTGAATAGGGTTCAGAGTTGAGCGACCAGGGTTTATTGCCATGGACTCCAGTCTGTATCTTGAGTTTCCAGGCTTGGAATACCATCCATCCTGCCCCCTGAGCCCTCAACTCTGGTTTCAATTATGAATGACAAAACTGTTCTTGAACCACTTTCCACCGGAGATATTATTGACCGGGCGCTCAAAATCTATCGGCAGAATTTTGGTGCAATGCTGGGAATTGTAGCCATACCGGGGTTGGTCACCTATTCCGGGTCGTTGTTGACATTGCTTGGTTCATCCAAAATGGCAATGGGTGGTGCCAGTACGGTCAACGGTGGGATTCTGATTGTATTAGGGTATGGAATTGCGCTACTGGTCGGCCCGTTGCTGAACCTGTTGGCCATTGGAGGACTTTCCCGCACGGTGGCCGACTGTGTCATGCTTGACCAGCCAATCGAGTTCCGACAAACCTTAAAGATGATTCAGGGGCGATTTGGTCAATTGTTGGCCGGGCAGTTTTTAGGAATGTTGATTGCAGGTGGGCTGCTGATGGGCTTGTTCATGGTGGCCTATTTTGTACTGATTTTTCTGTTCATTATATTGATGATGTTCAAACCAACGCCAGGAGTGATCGTGTCAATCACAATTCCCCTGACATTGCTCCTGCTGGCTGGCATGGCGTTGGGATACTGCGCAGTTTATGCACGGCTTGTCTTTATTCCCTGCTCCATTATGATCGAAGGACAAACCGCCTCCACCTGTATTTCCCGCAGCTTTACGTTGGGTAAGGGAAATACTTGGAAAATGCTCCAGATTTTTCTTTTCGACTTTGCCATTGCGGCTGCAATCGTCTCTGCATTGGGAATTCCTCTGGGAATCTGGGGGTTTTTCAATGGTTCCTTTGACGACCTGGCCAATTTGCCGCCGTGGATTACGATTGCCTACAGTACGGTGGACCAACTGGCCAAACTTCTGACAGTTCCCATCGCCACGATTGCCTACTGCCTGCTCTATTTTGACAGCCGGGTGCGCAAAGAAGGATACGATGTCGAATTGATTGCCAGCCGGATTGGGCCTCCGATTCCCCCGCCTCAACCAGCTTGGGCTCCTCCACAGCAAGTCTGGGGGACTCCCGGAATGTCCACCATGCCTGGAATGCCCATGCCCAACCCCTGGTATCCACCGGGAGCCTACCCGACGCCACACCGGCGACCACCGCCGCCCGGAAGCATGTTGGGGCTTTGAAAATTGTCTTGGCAGTCTCCAACCTGACAGGGTGACAGGGTGACAGATATGTTTTGACTCCCAAGACTCCCAAGACTCCCAGGACTTCCAAACCTTCCAAGCCTTTTCAAACTTTTTTCTGAATCAACACTTTGAAACGGTCACCCATTCCGCCAGGTACCAGAAAATGTTTCAAGGCCAATCGTTCTTTGAGCGCAGCCAGGGAGTCTTGTTCCAGGTCCGTGATCTTTTCCAATTTTTCCAGTAACCCCAGCCCAATCAGAAAATCGCCTTGCCGGTCCAGCTTGACCAGTTTCAAACCCAATTCCGTACCATAGACCATCAAAGCCGAGAAATTGACATCAGCCGTCATATCCTGTTCCCCCAATCGCTCAAGAAAATCCGAATTGACGGCGTGCCGGTAAAAACATCTGAGCGTTCCATTGGGTTCAACAGCCAGATGGTCGCTTAAATCCCCATAATCAATGATGAGCACAGTTCCGGCAGTCAAGGCTTTTGCCACGTCGGTGAGCCAGGAGATTGCATTCAGACCAATTTCAAATTGGTAGCCGTCCGGAACCGACATTCCGGTTTTTTCCAGAAATGTACTGAAAGCAATTGGATTGGACGGTTTTTTCCACCTCAAAGCCAAATTATTGTGGTGTACCGTTACAAAGGATTCTTCAAGCTGCCCCTGCCGGTATCTAAGCCGGTGAACCGGTAACGCATCCACCACTTCATTGGCAATGACCAAACCAATGATGGGATTTCCTGCCAGACTGCTCAAACCCGACCAGGTTACCTGGGAGGTAAATTCCCGGAGCCGTGTCTGCTGCGCACCTTGCAGGAGAGGGCTTGGTTCGCACATCACCAGCCGAACTTTTTCAAACAGGATTGGGTGATTGCGGCGCAATGCCGTCAACAAATCACAGGCCAGGTAGCCTTCGCCACCTCCGACCTCAACCAGATAAAACCGGTCCGGAGTTCCAAGTTCTTTCCAGACACGGACTGCAAACTCCGCCAGCAGTTCTCCAAAATGGGCTGAGATATGGCTGCTGGTATAATAATCACCCTGTTTTCCAATCGGGTTCCGGCGGGTCGTGTAGTAGCCGAATTCCTCATCGAATAAAGCCATGCCCATCAATTCAGTGAAAGGCAAATCCCCTTCGGTCAAAATTCTTTGTTTGATTTTATGAGTCAGATTCATGGTGTTTGAAAGCACTTCGGTACATCCCCCAGGGCTGTGGTTTCATCATGTGGAATTACCTCCCGGTCACATTTCCCTTTCCTCCAGGTCAGCTCTAGATACATTCTTCGCTCAAGTCTTCGGATTCTTCATTTTCCAGCCAAGGAGATGTATGAAACCCTTCCGATTTGTGATGTTGCCCGCCATCGGTTTGACCCTCTGTTCCGTTCCCTCCCCTGTCTTCCCGCAGACTGCTCCCTCTGTCCAATCGCAGCCCTCCAAACCCTGCCAGTCCAAACCGGAAGCCCGTCAACTTGATTTTTGGCTTGGAGAATGGGTGGTCACGACAGACGGTCAGGAAATCGCCGTCAGCTCCATCCAAAATATCATTGATGGTTGTGTCATCTTTGAAAACTATACTGAAAAAGATGGCTTCAACGGAAAGAGTTTCAATTTTTACGATGCCCATCTGGGAAAATGGCGGCAAACCTGGGTGGACCATACCGGACGAATCTGTGACTTTGTCGGAGAAGTGAAAGACGGTGAAATGCGCTACGATGGATTCACCTATCTCCCTGATGGAAAAAAAATGCTGCGGCGCATGACCATCACACCTTTGACAGCCAACAAAGTCAGACAAAAAGTGGTGCGCTCACTCGATGACGGTAAAACCTGGGTTCCGGCGTATGATTTCGTTTACGTGCGGAAATCGTGACATCGGGGAACACGCTTTCAAAATCGTTAATGCCCCTTGGACCAGGTGCTTGTCACTCAGTCCTTAATCCGTTTTTCCGGCTAGCAGTTCCGGCAGCAGTGTTTCCGCTGGTCCGAAATAAACCTCGTTGAAGGAGGTTACATTCGATTGACCTTCCTCAAGGTTGATCAAAATTGTATGGGCACCGTGGGAACGGGCCGTTACTACAAAATCAGCCGCCGGGAAAACAGTTCCCGAAGTCCCCACTGCCAAAAACAGGTCACATTTCCGAATGGCCTGTTTGGCCAGTCGTTGTGCGTCCATGGGGATCAATTCGCCAAAAAGCACTATATCGAACCGAAGCGGGTCACCGCAAAACGGACAGACCTGGGGTTCTTCCAGATGGGCATCGAAATCCTCAAAGGGTTCAAAAAAACAGGAGCGATTGCTGCATCTGGTCCGGTAAATCCCCCCATGGTACTCAATCACGTTTTTACTTCCGGCACGTTGATGCAGGCCATCCACATTTTGGGTAATCAGGGTAAACCCTTGTTCCGGTTGCAGGTCGGCTTCCAGTGTTGCCAAGGCCAAGTGTCCAGGGTTGGGCTGAACCGATTTCAGTTTTTCCCGTAAGGGGGCAAAAAACCGCCAAACCTCAAAGGGACGCTCGCGCAGGGCGTCAACCGTGCCAAATTCCAGGATTTTGGCATCACTCCATAGCCCTCCCGGACCGCGAAACGTCGGCAACCCTGAACCCGCCGAAATACCGGCACCGGTTAAGACCACAATGCTCCGATAGTTTTGCCAATCTATTTTTCCTCTCATCTGGTACAGTCCTTTTTCATTCGTTTCAATTTCCCGGTTTGGGTTGGTGATTGCCCAAATTTGTATGGTTATGTGTTACACACTCAGCCCGTTTTTTGCTGTTTCCGAGGTCCTGCCATGAAAAAGTCAGATTCCCACTGGTTTTCCGTCTCAAGGTTAGGCGTCGGGCTGGTATTTTTAATTTACTGGATGAGTATACCTCCGGTACGACCTTCCTCCGCAGCACCCATTCCTGGTTTCCGGGAAAAAACAGTTCTCCCTTATAGTGCTGTGGCAGCTCCTGAATGGGAAGCTTTGTTTAACCGAAGTACAGGTTGGACCGGGGCCGACGGAATTTATTCAATTCCTTTTTCTGGCGATGAACGCCCTGGCAGTGGGACAAAAACCAATACGTTTTGGATTTTCAACGATACGTTCATTGGCGAAGTTGATTCCAGCGGGCAACGATTGCCGGGCAGTACCCTGGTCAATAATACAACCGCTTGGCAACGGGGAGCCAAGCCGGTAGGAGCCTCAATTCAGTTTCTCTGGCGGAAAAATACCGCCGGTGCCCCCCTCCCGCTTGTCACGCCGAACACTTCCCCACAGCATTGGTTCTGGCCGAATGATGGCGTGTTTTTCAAAGGCCGGTTGTTTCTTTACGCTTTACGGATGCGTCCTGGAGGAAGTGGGGCGTTCGCCTTTGAGATGGACGGAATTTCCTTACTGCAAAGCCGGGCCGAAGATGTGACCCTACTCAAGTCCTATCAACAATCGAACACCCCCCTGTATGTCCCCGCCAATGGGAATTTGGGTGAAATCGCCTTTGGGATGGCAGTTATGCCCAACACCAACGAGGCTGGTGCGCCAAATCCGGACGGGTTTCTGTATGTGTATGGGCTTCGGAATGATGCTTTCAACAAAAAATTACTAGTTGCACGAGTTCCGATGGGTTCAATCAGTGATTTTTCAGCCTATCGGTTCTGGAATGGAACCCAATGGGTCGGGCAGGTGGCCAATGCCGTACCGGTTTCCACCCGACTCTCCTCTGAATTCAGTGTCAGTCCTTTGCCGGACGGAAGGTTTCTCTTGGTCTTTCAACTTGATACCCTGAGCAATACCGTCGCTGTCCGCTATGGAACTTCGCCGGTCGGTCCCTGGGGTGAAGTCATTCCGATTTGGACTTGTTCGGAAGCAACTTTGACACCCAACACCCTGACCTATAATGCCAAAGGCCACCCCCATCTGTCAGAACCCGGTGAAATGTTGATTAGTTATAATGTCAACACAACTTCATTTCCCGAACACTTTACCCATGCTTCCATTTACCATCCCAGATTCATTCGCCTGCGCCTCAACTGACCGGGAAACGGGACTGCGAGCTGTGCGGACCGAGTCTGTTGTCAATGCCGACGGTGAACCGCCACGTCACACAGTCTGACAGGCAAAACCCAACCAACAGCATATTTTGTGGGTTGCGCAAAAGGAAATGACCAGGGAACTACCGTTTGACCGGGGTGGCCTGGGTAATTGTCTCAACAGTCTGGCGGAAACTGAAAATCTCCATCACCCCCATGACAATATTGACGATTCCCAAACCGGTGACGGCACCGCGCAGGTATCCGCTTTGCATCAAATGCAGAATCAAATCAGAACGAAAGCGGCTGGCCAGATAGAAAAGAAAGAAATTGTCGCTCCAATAAGCGGACCAGGGAAGGAAAATCAGCAGGGCACCGATTTCAAAACAAATCAGGATATAAAAAATAACAGTTAATTTTGCAGACATCCCTTTTTCCAATTGAGAATTGAGAATTGAGAATTGAGAATGAACAACATTTGGTGACCGGAACAGATAAAATTGGATTGCGCAGGATACACATTTGGGTGAGGTCCTGAATTCTCAATTCTCAATTCTCAATTCTCAATTGATTTCCCTATCCATGTTTGATCTTCTCTTTGACTTCCTTGATTTTCTCACCGACATCGCGGTAATTGATGTCAAGTGCGTAGACGGTTTCAAAGAGTTCCAAAGCGGTTTCGAATTTGCCCTGCTCTTCGTTGGCCAGCGCCAAGTCAAACCGCATGGCCTGATATTCATCTTCACTTCGACCTGGAGCATCCAGCCCGCGTTTGAACCAGACAGCCGCTGGTTGAGGCATCCCTTTGGCCATAAAACACAAGCCCAGCATATTGCAGGACTGGAAGTAGTGGCCGTCTGGGGCCTTGCTGTCCGTGGCCCGAATAGCGGTCTGGAATTCCTCAACAGCTTCGTCAAAGAGTTCCATATCCTTGTAGGCTAAACCAAGGTTGTAATGGGTTTCGAAATCCGGTTTTTCGTCGTCGGCTTCCTGCTCGATGCTTTGCTTGAATTCATCAAAAATGTCCTGCAAACCTGACTCGGCGAGCGAACCAAACAGATTGTCGTTGGCCGGAGCCGGAGCGGCTGCCACCGGAGCGGCAGGAGGCGCAGCCTTGTGCGCACCGGTAATTCGCTTCGCTTCCTCTTCAAGACCATCAAGGCTATCGCCCAAGTCAGTAATCAGGCTGCTAATGAGTGAGTCAACTGATGGCGGCCCAGGAAAACGCAAGGGATCATTCGGATCATACCCAACCCCAACCGGTGTGGTCACTGGAGGTGGTGACACCACTGGCGGCGGTGGTGGTGGTGTTAACTCCGCTGTAGGTTGAGGGTTGGAAAACGAAGGGACCGGCATCGGATAGGGCGGCGTGACCGGCGGCATCGGAATGGCTGCCCCACCGCCGCCCCAATCATCGAACCCAAAAGGCGGCGGAGCCACTGGTTGTGGTGGTGTGGCCGGCTGGGACATCAAATTCGAGAAGTCAAACGACGGTGTGGCCTGCCCAAAGGAAGGCATGGGTGGTTGTGGCGGGGCCGATGCAGCATTCAAACGGGCCCGCCGGGACTGTACTTCCGGATTATTCGGATACAGTGCTTCCAGCCGATTCAGGGTATCATTGGCCAGGTCGGAATATCCTTGACTGAGATAAAAGTCCACCCCTTCCAGCTCTTCACGCAGTTTTTCCTGGTCAACCACAGCAGCCGTCAAACTGCCGGTTGGAATTCCAAATTGAGGCGGAGGGGTAAACACATCCCCGCCCCCAACGGAAAGGTGGGGGGCACCACCGTAAAAATTATCCACCAAAGGTTGCGGCGGTGGCGGAGCTGGAGCCGGGAAACTACCACTAATCGGAGCATTAAACCCGCCACTGATATCAATTTCGATTGAATCGCCGCTGCTTGATTCTACCTGCGCAATGTTTTCAAAGCGGGCGGCACTGACCTGTGGATTCAGGGTATAGGCTTCAGCCAGCATCACCTGCGCCTGTGCCGGATTCCCCTGCGTGTCATACAAATGGGCCAGTTCCATACACTGGTCAGCGGCTTTTTCATTCAGACCGCTGTTGAGGAAAATATCTTTGAGGCGTAACCGGACATCTATCAAATGTGGCGACCCGGCCAGAATCTCCTCCAGGATTTCGACTGCTTTATCGGCATACCCTCGGCTGGCATAGCGGTCCGCATCGGAAATCCGCTTTTGGATGTCCTGGGTGACAACCGGCTTGGAAAACTGGCTGCCGGAAACAAAACCGCTGAAACCCGGACCACTTTCCACGGAAAACCCGCTTCCGGAAGTGAATCCCGAAAAACCGGTTCCGCTGGTGGATCCAGCTCCGGGTGCAGCCGGAGTCGGGGCCGGAGTGGAAAACCCGGTACCACTGACAAAACCAAAATTCGCACCGCCAGCCCCCCCAGCGTCGCTGGGATACAAATCAGTCCCTAACTGAAAGTTGGCACTCCCTCCAATACTGGGAACCAACGGTGCGGTTGAGGGCGGAGGAACCGCACCAATGTCCCGTGTCGCCAAGGTCGGGCTGATAGCACTGCTCATTCCCAATGCTTGGAGCCGTTGCCGATAAGAGGGGTCCTCCGGTTCCAGTTCACACAATTGCCGCAATGCAATCCCGGCTGCTTCCTTGTCGTCATGATGGAGGGCTGCTTCAACCATTCCTTTCAAGGTTTCGCCCAGATTATGGTCCTCGCCCATCCGTGTGTAGATGGTTCGCAACGACTTGAAAGCACCGACGTGATGCGGGTCAAACTCGGTAATGGTATTCAAAATATCGACCGCTTTGGATTCCTGGCGGCGGGTAATCATGATCTCCATACAGGCGTCAACCAATGAGACGGCACGGTCAAACTGCCCCCGGTCAACAAACTGTTTGCCCAACTGAAGCAGGTATTCAAACCGGCTCTTATCCACCTCCAGCAAAGCCAAAAAGGTCCGCTCGGCGTCCTCAAGCATATTGGCACCCAGGTAGGTGCGCCCCATGAGGGTCATCAGATCCGGGTCGTTTGGATTGTTTTCAATAACCCGCGACAACATGGCGACCGCTTTTTGCGGGTCCCCTTGCTGGATAAAAATATTGGCCAGCGAGCTGAGAGCCTGTTTGCTGGACGGGTCCACACTCAGGGCCTTCATGAAAACCTGTTGGCTTTCGTCCAGATTGCCTTTCCGCAGGAGTTGTGAACCGGCTGCGACATAGGCTTCGTGAGCCTTGTCGTTCATGCGTTCGCGCTGATAGTTCTCCGCCAGTTTGAGCCGGACTGAAGTGTTTTCAGGGTCAAGGTCCGCAATTTTCCGCAATACATCCAAAGCCTGCTGCATCCGCCCGCTACGGGTATACGCATCGGCGACCTCCATGTACTGTTTGCGGGCGTCCACCACCAAGCCCTGTTTGGCGTAGAGTTCCGCCAACTTGAAGGCGATTTCAGGATTCGAAGGTGCCAGTTTGTACACCTTCTTGAACATGGCAATGGCTTTTAGAGTGAAACCGTTTTTGGAATAGTTTTCGCCGATCTTGGTAAAATTCAGAATGGCTTCTTCAATCCGTCCGTCCCGCACACAAAGGTCGCCCAAGGTGTTGATCAACGTCAGGTCGTTTGGATTGGCCGCAACGAGATTACTGTATTCTTTGATGGCAGCCGCAATCTTCCCTTGTTGGACAAGCTTTTCAGCTTTTTTGAGATCGTTGGCTTTGCTAAAGGACATGGCGTCTCCCCCGCAACAGAATGAGACAGTGTGGTTGTATTGAATGAATGGTAGCAGTGACCTTGAAGTGAGCTTGGAGCCGGAAAGTCAAGCTAACACACCGGTTGGGTGTTGTCAACCAAGCCCCCGTCCCCAAAATCCAGGCGAAGTTACACCGCTTAAAGCAGTTAGGCGATTCCATCCAAGCCCTGTCGCCCCTCGCTCCTCTACTCGGCACACCACTGTCAACCTCTTCCAAAATTAAAACTTAAAGCTTAAAACCGGATTTGGCAGGACCCCCCGGAAGGTCAGGCGATGGACCGGTGAAGGCCCCTGTTGCCCCAGTGCCTGGCGATGCAGGGAAGTTCCATACCCTTTGTGGCGGGCAAATCCGTAATCAGGATACAGGGATTCCAAATTGACCATCAACCGGTCCCGAAAAACCTTGGCGACGATTGAAGCCGCCGCGATTGAAACCGAAAGCGCATCCCCCCGAATGACCCCTTTTTGTGGCAGGCCCAGCCGGGAAAGCGTCAGCGCATCAATCAGCAGGCAATCAGGCGGAGGATTCAGGCTTGTAATTGCAACTTCCATCGCCAACCGGGTCGCTTCAAGCACATTGACCCGGTCCACGGTTTGGGCATCCTGTTCGCCGATGGCAATGGCCCAGGCCGATTCATGAATTTGCACGGCCAGGGCTTCACGGGCTTCAGCCGAAAGCTGTTTGGAATCGTTGAGCCCAGGCGGTATCCGTTCCGGATTCAAAATCACGGCAGCCGCAACCACAGGGCCAGCCCAGGCTCCCCGCCCAACTTCATCCACACCAGCCACCAGTTTGTAACCAGCTTCCCAAAATTCGGCTTCAAAACGGGTGGTGCAGCCCCAATCGGGGTCTGGGGTCTGGGGTCCGGGGTCTGGGGTCTGCCCTTCCTTGAAAAAAGGCAGTTCCTTGTTCAGCAGTTTCTTTGGCATATTTTTCAAATCAATTGTTCAGTATTTCGGATTCCCCCCCGAACCCTGAGCCCTATTTCTTATGCTGCCAGCAGAGACCTGTGGTACCACGTACTTTCCGGCGGCAGGGATGGCCACTTTTCGTCGGCGCACCACATAGATGAAACGGTTCTTCGCCAACCTGGGCCACTTCAGCCGCACCTGGAGTTCCCGGAGTTACAGATTGAACCGTTTCCGGGGTTGCCGGAATTGCACCGGTGGTCAGTTTTGGCAAAGGCAAGCCAGCAGGAGCTGAGGCATTCCAACCAGCCAGCAACATACTTAGCCCAACCCCACAGATCATCCCGGTCACCCAGGTTCGCCACTCCGGGCTGCCACTGCGAAACCCACACCCTTGACACCGAATGCCGGTTACCCAGCCTCGAAGAGACGAAAGCCAGGCCACCGGGGCCCCCTTTGAAGGCAACGCTTCCCCGCAGGATGCACAAAAGTGCCGCTTTCGCCTTGGTTCAGATACCATAACCTGAATAACCTGAAGAGTAAGGAGCCTCACCTTTCATAAAGGAGAGCTCTGTTTTCGCAAAGGACAAGTTGAAGTCAAGCCGGTCCATCATATAAAAAGCCGCCATCATTATATTTTCAATCTGGAACCGAGACCAATGGGCCAAACCTTGAAGATCGCCACCTGGAATGTCAATTCCATTCGCACCCGCCTGACCCATCTTTACGACTGGATTCGTGCGGCTAGTCCCGATGTGGTTTGTTTACAGGAAACCAAAGTGCAGGACCATGAATTTCCCACAGAGCCTTTCGAGGAACTGGGATATACGCTCACCTTTGCAGGACAGAAATCCTACAATGGGGTTGCCATCTTTTCAGTTGAGGAACCCGAAGCGGTCCAAATCGGATTGCCCGGAGATGGCCCCGATGCCCAAAAACGGTTTCTGGCTGCCACAATTGCCGGGGTTCGCGTGCTCTGTGCCTACATTCCCAACGGGGGCGAATCTCCGGAGGACCCTAAATTTGCATATAAAATGGAGTTTCTGACCCGCTTGGAACAGCATCTGAACGATGCCTACCGTCCGGAAAACAAATTGATTTTGTGCGGGGATTACAATATTGCACCAAGCGACCTGGATGTCTTTGCCCCCAATAACTACCGAGAAACAGTCATGTTCCATTCTCGTGAGCATGCCTTTTTACAGCGCTGGCAGGAATGGGGTCTGATCGATGTGGTCCGGCACCTGCACCCGGATGAGCCGGATTTGTACACATGGTGGAATTACCGAACCAATGCGTTTCCCCAAAATCGGGGTTGGCGCATTGACCACTTGTGGGCGACTCGTTCGTTGACTGAAACTTGCACCCAAACCATCATTTACCGGGATGAACGGGCCAAGGACAAACCTTCGGACCATGCCCCAGTGATGGCAATCTTCAACTTTTAGAGTTCAGGGTTCAGGGTTCAGGGTTTTAAGTTTTGAAACCTGCCGCAAAATCTTCAGGTTTGTGATATTCGCCCCCCTGAACCCTGAACCCTGAACCCTGAACCCTAGTTTTTGATTTTCTTAAAGGCCCGCTCTGCCGCCGCAATGGTGGCATCAATCACTTCGTCGGAATGGGCGGTTCCCAGGAAGGCAGCCTCAAACTGGGAAGGTGGCAGATACACCCCTTCGGCCAGCATGGCATGGAAAAATCTGGCAAATAATCCGGTATCGGAGGTTTTCGCCGTTTCCCAATCAGTTACCGGGGTTTCAGTGAAGAAAACCGTGAACATCGAGCCGACCCGGTTGAGTACTGTTTTGAAACCATTTTTCTGGGCTGCCTGCTGAATACCTTCAGCCACCTTTTTCGATTGTCGTTCCAATCCTTCATACACTCCGGCCCGGCGCAGCAACTTCAAGGTGGTCAACCCGGCCGTCATGGCAAGTGGATTTCCCGACAGGGTTCCAGCCTGATAAACCGGTCCTACCGGAGCGACACAATCCATAATTTCTTTGCGTCCGCCGTAAGCCGCTGCCGGCAAACCGCCTCCCATGATTTTTCCGAGTGTGGTCATGTCGGGTTTAATCCCGTACTTTTCCTGCGCTCCGCCCGGAGCCAAACGAAAACCCGTCATCACTTCATCAAAAATCAGGACTGCGCCGTATTGGCTGGTCAGGTCCCGGATGCCTTCCAAGTAGCCTGAAGCCGGGGGAACACACCCCATATTTCCCACTACCGGTTCAATGATGACACAGGCCACATCCGCCGGATAGGTTTCAAACACCTGACGGAGAGCATCCAGGTTGTTAAAAGGGACCGAGATTGTATGTTGCGCGGTTTCGGGGGGCACTCCCGGACTGTCCGGCAACCCCAACGTGGCCACACCCGACCCGGCTTTGACCAGGAGGGCATCCCCATGGCCATGATAGCAGCCGATGAATTTGACGACCTTTGTCCGGCCAGTATATCCACGTGCCACCCGAATCGCACTCATCGTGGCTTCAGTGCCGGAGCTCACCATCCGGATTTTTTCGACGGAGGGCATGATGGAGCAAATCGTTTCGGCAACCTCGACCTCAAGTTCGGTAGGGGCCCCAAACGAAGTCCCCCGCTCCATGGCTTTCTGCAGAGCTTCTATCACTTCCGGATGGGCATGTCCCAAAATCATGGGGCCCCATGATCCGATGTAATCAATAAACCGGTGACCGTCCACATCCGTGAGATAAGGGCCTTGTCCGGAACGAATGAAAACCGGAGTGCCACCAACCCCGCGAAAGGCCCGCACCGGACTGTTGACACCACCGGGAATCGCAGTTTGGGCCCGCTCAAATAATTTTTCCGAGCGGCTATAATTAGGCTGAAGTAGTGATAAGTCTTTTTGCATAAAAAATTACAATGGTACGCAACCTTCTCGCCGGCTATTTTTCAGGCTTCCTGTAAGCCGCCCAAAACGCCCGCCGTGGGTTCCAGGTGGTTTTTTTGGTCTCCAAATCAGGATGCAGCGTGACGTGTTCATCTCAGTGACGGCTGATGGGGCAGAACTGACTGTCTATATTGAAGCAGTGGGTGGTTCACCAATCGGTACCGACTCGATAAAAGTCAGCCCGAACCCTTCGACGGCTGTCAACTTGCGGGGGTGGTTGGTGAGTATGCGAATTTTGTGCAATCCGAGCGCCCGCAGAATTTGCGCGCCAATCCCATAATCATTGACATTTCCGTGTGAAAAATTGATGGGTTCGGTCGAGTGATCGGCATGTGCCCGAACATGCGCTTCCAAAATATCTCCGGCCTCGGCTTGCCGCAAGTATAACAGAACTCCACAACCTTCCTGGGAAATTCGCTCCATTGCGGTTCGCAACCAAAACCCGGACGGGTCGCGCACATCAGCAAAGGTGTCTCCTAACAGCGATTGGGAATGAACCCGCACCAACACTGAGTCGCGTTCAGCCGGATTGCCTTTGACCAGAGCCAAATGAACCTGTTGGGTAAGCTGACTGCGAAAGGTCATGGCCCGAAAGCTGCCGAAGGGGGTTTGCAAATCAGCCTCGGCGGTTTTGCAGACCAACATTTCATTCGCCAACCGATAGCGAATCAGGTCAGCCACCGAAATAATTTTCAAGCCATGGTGTTCGGCAAAGGTTTGCAATTGCGGGAGACGTGCCATCGTGCCGTCGTCGTTCATAATTTCGCAAATAACCCCTGCCGGGGTCAACCCTGCCAGACGCGCCAGATCAACACTCGCTTCAGTTTGGCCGGGCCGTACTAAAACCCCGCCCTTCCGCGCCCGGAGCGGAAAGGTATGTCCCGGTCGGGCCAGGTCCTGGGGCCTGGTTTGCGGGTTGATGGCAGTTTGAATGGTGGTGGCCCGGTCAGCGGCTGAAATCCCGGTGGTGACGCCTTCTTTGGCTTCGATTGAAACCGTGAAGGCCGTACCAAAGCGCGAAGAATTGGTTGGCACCTGCAAGGGTAAATCCAATTCGTCGCAGCGTTCCTCGGTCAAAGCCAGACAAATCAGGCCGCGCCCGAATTTGGCCATGAAATTTATCAATCCCGGAGTGACTTTTTCTGCGGCACAGGCCAAATCGCCTTCATTTTCCCGGTCTTCGTCATCTACGATAATGACCAGCTTCCCTTCCTGAAAATCGGCAATGGCCTCTTCAATGCGTGTTAGGTTCGACATGGGTTCAAGGTGTGAAAGAAGGAAAGCGGAAGGACAAGGTGCAAAAATTCGGAGCCCGGATTCAAAGTCTGCATGCTTTCCCCTCTTTTACCCTTCCGGACCAGCCTTTCACAAGAAAAAAATAAACTTTTTTGGCAGCCGGAAAACAGGACACCTCAATACCCCATTTCCCGTAAAGACTCAACCGTCAGCAATTGTTTCGTCTTGGCACCGGAAGGTTCCGAATTTCCACCCGTCATCAACCGTTCCAGATATTTGGCCAAGACATCGGTTTCCAGATTGACCACCGTACCAACCGTCAGTTTGGCCAGTGTGGTCCAGGTCAGCGTGGTCGGAATCACTGCTGCCTCAAACCACTGGTCACTCAATGCAGCCACCGTCAGGCTGACCCCATCCACTGCAATGCTGCCTTTCAATGCAATGTAGCGACCCAGTTCAGGCGGAAAGGAAAACCGCATCTCCACTGAATCCCCGACCACTCGTCGGGACAGAAATTTCCCGGTTCCATCAATATGTCCCTGGACAATATGCCCACCCAACCGTTGTCCAACGGCAACGGCACGTTCCAGATTTACTGGATGAGCCGGACGAACCTCTGCCAGACTGGAGCGTACCAGCGTTTCCTCGGAAAGATCGGCGCAAAAACTTTTTCCGTCTAAAGCAGTTACAGTCAGACACACACCATTGACTGCGATACTGTCGCCCAACCGGGTTCCTTCCAGTACCTTCTGCGCCTGCACTTTGAGCCTGCCACCGGCTGCCTGCCGTTCAAGCCGTTCCACCCGCCCCAATTCTTCGATAATCCCGGTAAACATATAACTCAGGTGCGATGTGCGATTTCCCTTTTCTCTTCTGCAAGTTAAAAAGTTCTTTTTCCTACTTTCCGAAAGCTGTTTGAGGGAAAAGTGGAAACCTCTGCGGTCAGTGGCAAAGAGAAATCACAAGCGGCCAATGCCCCTACTTTCTGCGGTGCCTGGTCCGCTTGTGCAGCACAAACTGCTGGTCAACCGCAAAGCTGGTCGAAGTGCTTTCAACCTGTAACGTCACCAGATACCCCACATAAGTCCGTTGGGGAATTTTGAGCGCCTCCAGGTACGTTGCGGAGGTGTCTGTTTTCATGGTTGCAATGGTAATGTGTGGATTGAATGGTTGGGAATACGTCTCCGGTAATAATCCCTGGGAAATGGCATAGGCCACCAGGTCCTGCCGCCAGGTCTGCAAATCCGGATTGCGGATCAATTCCACCCGGATTTGCTCGTCGCGCTGCAACCGGGCAACATCATAGTGATAGGCCGGGTCACTGGCCCTGGTCCAACTGCCATGGGCAATTGCCCCCGAAAGACTCAGCGTAACCCCTTTTTTTTCAGAAAAATAAGCCCGCAAATAGGTTTTCAGCGCAGCTTCCTTTTCCGGCGAAATATTCGGAATGTAGAGCAGGGTGACGTGAAACTGGGCCCGCTCCTGGAGGGAAAGCATTTCCACTGGCAGTTTTTTTTGCAGGGTTTCAAGCTGGTGTTGGAGTTTGGCGGGAATTTCAATCGAAACAAACATGTTTTTTGTGACTGGGGCGGGTTGCGGGCGGGTCCTTCGGAGTGCCCCGGCTTCGCCTGTTCCGGCCCCCAGACCAAACCACCACAGCAGTCCCAGAGCAATCACCGATTTCATGCAAACGTCCTTGTTTTATGGAGTTTCTGCGGGCGGCACAGGACTGTTTTGCAGTGCAATAACGTCCACCAACTGCCCCACCACCGCTTCCGGTGTCAAATCTGAGGTATCCACCACCAGCGCATCGGGTGCGACCACCAATGGTGCAACGGCTCGGTTTCGGTCACGCTCGTCACGCTCGGCGACCGCAGCGCGGGTTGCTGCAAGGGTGACTTCCCTCCCCCGATTGCATTCCTCCTGAAAGCGCCGTTGGCTGCGTGCCTCAAGTGAAGCTTCCAGGAAAAATTTCACATCGGCATTGGGAAAAACATGAGTTCCAATATCACGGCCATCCATCACAATCCGCCCCTCGGTTCCCATTGCCCGCTGCTGGGCTACCAAAGCCGCCCGCACCCCAACCACAGCAGCCACCACCGAAGCCCATTGACTGACTTCCGGCGTCCGGATTTGCGTGGTGATATCCTCCCCGTCAACCAGCACATGCAGGTCAAAGGGCTCCCCCTGAAGCCGTAAGACGGTGATTTCAGCCAGCCGGGTCAATTGGGCTTCCTGGCCCAACGTCAGTGGCTGACTGTTTCCGTCACAAGGTAAAACACCTTGCTGCAAGCCTTTCCAGGCAATTGCCCGGTACATCGCACCGGTATCAATATAGAGGGCGTGCAATCGTTGGGCCAGCAGTTTGCCAACAGTGCTTTTGCCGGCCCCAGCCGGACCATCAATGGCAACTACAAGTTTTTCAGGTAATTCCATAATGCTCTCACCCGCCGGGGGAACCGGGCGATAGAGTGGAAACCGATTGCAGGCCACTTCAATCCGAAAAAACCTGCGAGGTTCAAGTGTTTCCAGCCATTGAGCCACGGGCGTATCCCATTTTCCCGGAAAAGCTGTTCCTTCAAACAGAAAACCCTGCTGACTGCTCATCCGGACCCGTTTTGGGCTTGGCCACCACGGCCCGGCAGGAGGAGATTCAACAGGGCTCTCTGGATAACGTCACCGTGTGAACAGAAACAAGCGGGTTCCTAGCTTCCACTGGAAACCGATTTTTCGGCTACGGTGCAATGTGTATTGAAAGCCTGAATTAAATCCTGGGCAATGGCCTGTGCCGAACGATGCTCAATTTGATGCCGTTCGAGCTTGAAGACCACTTCGCCATCCTTGAGGAGCCACATGGAAGGGGAACTTGGGGCAAACCCTCTGAAATAGGTCCGGGCTTGTTCTGTCGCTTCCCGGTCCTGACCGGCAAAGACGGTTGTGATGTGGTCCGGCACCGCCGCGTTTTTGAGCGCCATGACGGCACCGGGCCGGGCCGCACCAGCGGCGCAACCGCAAACGGAATTGACAATGACAAACACCGTCCCGTTGTCCTGGCCCAGTACGGTGTCCACTTCCTGCGGTGTCCGCAGTTCACGAACCCCATTTTGGGTCAGTTCGTCGCGCATTGCTTGCAGCGCTCGTTCCATATTGAACGGATACATAACTTGCTTACCTCAACTTCAAAAAAATTTCATTGACGACCGGGAATACCCACTCGGTATTCAAAGGCGATTACAGTTCGTCGTCGTCATCGTAATCGTCATCGTAGTCGTCCTCTTCATCGCGCAAATCCAATTCGATGGGGTCCAGTCCGACCAGCACCAACTCCGCCCCGCATTCGTCACATTCGATATAATCGCCTTTGTCGGCTTCTTCACTCACATGCACATCGGCCCCGCATTCCGGGCAACCACCTCTTGGCATATCCAGCTCCTCAGCAGAAAAAATGATTTTTCGAAAATGGAATTTCGAGAAAGCGGCCTGGAAGAACAACCGCCCGCAAAAGCCCGCCCACTCTAATGCAACGCCTGCGCCTCATGCAAGCAGTATCAGCCTAAAAATCAAGCCAGTTCTTTCCAAGGACTGAGGACTGAGGACTGAGGACTGAGCCTTAAAATGAGGGGGAAATCCCTCAGACAGCCAAAAACCACCTTGGCCCTTAGTCCTCAGTCCGCAGTCCTGGTTTTCCTCCCTGGACTGCTTAGGCAGAGTTGGATAGAGTGTGACTTCATTCTCATCAATTCCTTTCCTTTCCGAAACATCATTATGGCAACCTCACAATCGCAACTGGCTGTTGAACTGCGCGAACTGGAAGACAAGGTCGCCCGGTTGCAACTCCTGCCCCACACACCCACACAAGCCCGCGAACTGGAAGACCTCAAGCACCGCATCGAGGAATTGCAGGGGGAAATCCTTGGCTCCCAGGGAACCCAGCAGATTCCGACCGCGATGGACCGGGTCAAACTGGCCCGCCATCCCGACCGGCCCTACGCCTTGGATTTCATCAAGGAACTCTTTACCGATTTCCACGAAATCCACGGGGACCGGCGCTATGCCGACGACCCGGCCATTGTGTGCGGTTTTGCCTATTTCAACCAGACGCCGGTGATGGTGATTGGCCAGCAAAAGGCGAATCTGGACAGCCGGAAAATGGCGGACCGGAAATATCGCAATTTTGGCATGCCCAAACCCGAAGGGTACCGGAAGGCATTGCGGGTGATGCAGTTGGCAGCCAAGTTCAACCGTCCCATTATTACCCTGATTGACACGCCGGGAGCCTACCCTGGAATTGACGCCGAAGAACGCGGACAGGCCGAAGCCATCGCCCGCAACCTGATTGAAATGGCCCGCTTGCCGGTGCCCATCATTGCCACTGTGATTGGTGAAGGCGGTTCCGGCGGAGCCCTGGCCATCGGCGTGGCCGACCGGGTGAACATGCTCGAAAACGCGGTCTATTCCGTGATTACCCCCGAAGGCTGTGCCGCCATTCTCTGGAAAGACTCGGCCAAAGCCGACCGGGCTGCCGCCAGCATGAAAATCACCGCTGGAGAGTTGAAGGTTTTCAACCTGATTGACGACGTGGTTCCCGAACCGGGCGGTGGAGCCCATATCAACTACCAGGCTGCCGCCGAAGCCCTGCGCCCCGTGCTGGCTCGCCAACTGGCCGAACTAGGTGAGCTTTCCGTCGCCGAACGGCTTTCCCAACGCTATGAAAAATTCCGCCGGATGGGAGCGTTTGAAGAACTCTAGCATCCGAATGACTGCGGACTGAGGATGTTCCGGCATTCCGGAAGAATGCATTATGGTAGCCAGGGTATGGAGCGCCGCGGAATCCCTGGTCACAAATCCAAAGGACTGAGGACTGAGGACTGAGGACTGAGGACTGAGGATGTTCCGGCATTCCGGAAGAATGCATTATGGTAGCCAGGGTATGGAGCGCAGCGGAATCCCTGGTCACAAATCCAAAGGACTGAGGACTGAGGACTGAGGACTGAGAACTGAGGATGTTCCGGCATTCCGGAAGAATGCATTATGGTAGCCAGGGTATGGAGCGCCGCGGAATCCCTGGTCACGGATTACCACCTTCACCGCGCTCCGGCAGGAGCGCCGGATTGCTTCCTGGGCCTGAGCTATGCCAAAGAAACCATCCGCCGCCGGCAAAACACTTCCTAAAAAACCAAAACAGCAGGCGAACGGAGCACCGTCCCCAACGACGACTCCGCCGCCTGCTTATTTTTTGTCGTTGACGGTGGAAAACGTCCGTTGTTTTGGGCCGAAACAAACCCTTGATTTGTCCGATGGGAACGGGCGTCCGGCACAATGGACGGTGATTTTAGGTGAGAATGGCATTGGAAAAACAACACTTTTACAGTGTTTGGCTGGAATGGAACCAATTGTAGATCAGGCGACATTTCGAAATGGCGGAATGGAAAAACCTGCCCTTGCTCGATTGCCAAAACTTTATTTCAACAAAATGTCATTGGACATTTCCCAATTCCTCCGCGCTGGAAAGGACAAAACCGAAATAAACGTTTCAATTGCAATGGGTGGCACCCTTGCTTCGAAGGATTTTCAAGAAAAGGCAATCGGGTCTTTGCATCTCAAAAGATACTTTGAGAACGTGTTGCGCTCCTTCAATGAAAAACCACACCTTGGATTTGATAAGCTAAATGAACTGATTTGTTACGGATACGGTGTCTCCCGCAGGATGAGGGAGGAACCTGCACGTACTGAACCACCGGATGATTCGACGCTTTCACTTTTTTCCAGCGATGCTGTACTACGAAACTCTGAAGAGTGGTTGCTCCAACTCGACCATGAAGCTGCCAAAGGTGATAAATCCAAAAGAACCCTATTCAAAACCGTTGAAAACCTCCTTATTGGAGGTAAAAACGGAAAGAAGTTACTCCCGGACGTTACAAATATCAGAATTGCTCCCACTCACGTTTTCGGCGTCATTGGCGAGCCTTTGAGAGTTCAGTTTGAAACCTCCTATGGTTGGGTTTTGATTTCTGAATTAAGTCACGGTTATCGAACCGTAATCACCTGGATGGTTGATTTGGCACGCCGCTTGTTTGACCGTTATCCTGATGGTGATGCCCTTTCAAAACCAGCAATTGTGTTGGTTGATGAATTTGATTTACACCTACATCCAAAATGGCAACGTGAATTGATTGAGTTTCTGTCAGACCGTTTTCCCAATACCCAGTTTATCGTGACGGCCCATAGCCCGCTGATTGTGCAGGCTGCGGTGAGTGCCAACGCCAACATTGCGGTTTTACAACAGGAAGGCGACCATGTTGTGATTGACCAATCACCACCTGCAATTCGAGGATGGCGGGTTGATCAAATTCTGGCCAGCGATTTGTTTGGTGGAATCAGTCCACGTGGGCCGGAACTGGATGACCTGCTGGCACGCCGGAACGCCATTCTTTCAAAAGGGACCTTGACCGATAGCGACCATACCGAGTTGGCCGAACTCCGGCAGCAAATCGGCAAGCTCCCGACAGGTGAAACGCCGGCTGATATTGAAGCCATGGATTTGATTCACGAAGCAGCGAATTATCTCAAACAGCAAAAGAGGTAGGTTGATGATTCGCATTGTGAAGCCGGGACGGTCACCTGAAATCCTCACCGCCAAAGGCCGCCGCAGAACCCAAACCTACATTCGCAAATTCAACCAAAGCCCACAGGAATACTCCCAGGGCCAAAAGACTTTTTTCTTTGACAACGAAATTTACGGTCATCCTTCCGTCAAGGTGGAACTCAGGTTGGCACAACACGAAAAATGTTGTTTTTGTGAAAGCATCATTGCCGAGGCTGGAGATGTGGAGCATTTTCGCCCCAAAGGTGGCTACCGTCAGGACGAAACTGATGATTTGCATCAACCAGGATATTTTTGGCTGGCTTACGAATGGTCTAATCTGTTTCTGGCATGTTCAACCTGTAATTCACGGCATAAGAAAAACCTGTTCCCGCTCCAAAACCCAAAGCAGCGAGTCACCACCCCCTGTTCCCAGAAAGCACTTCAACAGGAAGAACCGCTTTTTATCAATCCTGCGGAAGTTGACCCAGCGAATTACATTTCCTTTCGAGGTTGGATTCCCTTTGCAATTGCGGATAATGCTTTGGGTAAAATGACCATCTCTGCTTTGGGATTGGACCGGGAATCGCTTAATCTCAGGCGAGAAAGCCGATTTGGTTTTCTGAAACAACTTTTTGAAATCCTGCATAGTTCTTGCCCGGAGGAACTCAAACAACGTGTCCAAGACAAAATTAACCGGGAATTGCAAGATTCGGCAGAATTTGCCGCAATGGCACGAATTGCCATTAAAACCAGTTTCCAGGAATGAGAATAATGAAACAACTGATAGTGTTTCTCTTTTGGGTCTTGTGCCTTTTGTTTTCTGCTGCTCCCACTTACACCCAAACCAATCAACCCGCTGCTTCGACGCCGCACCGTGCTGTGGCGGTCACAATTGATGATTTGCCGTTCGTCCCGCAACTCGACCCAACGACGGTCGAGACCTTGACGAAAAAGCTCCTCGGACACCTCAAAGCCGCTCAGGTTCCGGCGGTCGGGTTCGTTAATGAAGCCAAGCTCGGAAGAAACGACGAAGCCACGGCCCGCACCAAGGCGCTCAAGCTCTGGCTGGGTGCCGGGTATGAACTGGGCAACCACACCTATTCGCATCCTTACTTTTTCAAGACACCGTTGGAAAAATTCGAGCAGGAAGTGCTTCAGGGAGAGCCCGTTACCAAGGAACTGCTGGGGGAAAAAGGACAGAAAATCCGTTATTTTCGCCATCCCTTTCTGAGCACTGGTCCGGATGCCAAAACCAAGGCCGCGTTTGAAACTTTTCTGAGTGAACACGGCTACACGGTCGCTCCGGTAACGCTCGATAACTCAGACTGGCTCTTTGCCGCCGTGTATCAATATGCTTCGGAAAGAGGCGACCACGAGGCAATGCAAAAAGTCGTGGATGCCTATGTCCCTTACATCGAACAAGTGTGCGAGTTTTACGAAAAGCTCTCGCAGGATACGGTCGGCTACGAAGTCCGGCAGATACTGCTGCTGCATGCCAATGCGCTCAATGCGAACCATCTGGACAAAGTGCTGGCGGTTTTCAAACGGCGCGGGTACAAATTCATTCCGCTCCAGGAAGCGTTGCAGGATAAGGCTTATTCCCTGCCCGACACCTACATCGGCGCGAACGGTATTTCCTGGCTGCAACGCTGGTTCATTACCAAAGGCAATAAGTTCCGCGAGGAGCCGGCCATTCCCGCCTATGTGCAAAAGAAATGGGACTTCATGGGCGAAGAGGCGCTCAAGCGGGAAAAAATCAAAACCACTGCCAAATAAGTCTTTCAAATCATTGATAAACCGCGAAATACGCGAAATACGCGAAAAAAATCCAAAACAAACTTGTTCTTAAAATTTAGCGTGTTTCACGGTTTGAATTCTGAAAACTGTTCGCCCAGGCGAAATTTCCAAGGAGCACTATGACCACCACCTCTCAGACAATCTCCCATTTTCGCACCTGCAATTTGTGTGAAGCCATGTGCGGCATTGAAATCAAGGTGCAGGACGGACAGGTCGTGAGCATTGCCGGTGACCGGCAGGACTCTTTCAGCCGGGGGCATATCTGCCCGAAAGCGGTCGCCTTGCAGGACCTGCATAGTGACCCGGACCGCCTGCGCCATCCGGTGCGCCGCACGGCTGACGGCTGGGAGCGTATTTCCTGGGAAGAAGCCTTTGACACGGTGGCGACCAAGCTCCGGGAAGTTCAGATGAAGCACGGGCCGGATGCCGTGGCGTCCTACAGCGGCAATCCCAACGTTCACAACTATGGCTCCATTATGTTCGGACCCTTTCTGCTGCGCAGCCTGGGAACCAAGAACAAGTTTTCAGCGACTTCGGTGGACCAGTTGCCCCATCACCTCGCTTCATTTCTGATGTTCGGCCATCAACTGGCTTTACCCATCCCGGATATTGACCGGACTGACTTCTTTCTCATCATGGGCGGCAATCCTGTGGTTTCCAACGGCAGTCTGATGACGGCTCCGGACGTGGCCAATCGCATCAAGGACATCCGCAAACGGGGCGGGAAAGTGGTGGTGGTGGACCCGCGCAAAACCGAAACAGCCGAGATTGCCGACGAACATCTGTTTATTCGTCCGGGCACGGATGCCTGGCTGCTCATGGCAATGCTCCAGGTGATGTTTGCGGAAAATCTGGAAAAGCCGGGAAGACTTTTGGAATTCACGAGTGGGTTGGAACAAATCCGCGAGTTGGTAACTGCCTTTACCCCGGAAGCCGTGGCCGGTGTCACCGGTATTCCGGCTGAACGCATCCGGACGCTTGCCCGCGCCTTTGCCGGAGCCAAAACAGCGGTCTGCTATGGTCGCATCGGGCTTTCAACTCAGGAATTTGGTGGGTTGTGTCAATGGCTGGTCAATCTGGTCAACCTGGTAACGGGCAATCTGGATGCGCCGGGAGGCTCAATGTTTACCCTTCCGGCGTTTGATACGGTGGGAATTTCCGGCAGAACCGGCCAACGGGGCAGTTTTGCCCGGCGACGGACCCGTGTGCGCAACCTGCCCGAATTCGGCGGGGAGTTCCCGGTCGCAGCCCTGGCCGAAGAAATTCTGACACCCGGTCCTGGCCAAATCCGTGCCCTGGTGAGCTCGGCAGGCAATCCGGTACTTTCCACCCCCAATGGTGGCCAGCTTGAGCAAGCCCTTGAAAATCTTGACTTTATGGTTTCGATTGACGTGTATGTGAACGAAACCACCCGCCACGCCCATATCATCCTGCCGCCCACCGGTCCGCTGGAACATGAAAATTACGATGTTGTGTTTCATGTGCTGGCGATTCGGAATACAGCCAAATACACGCCTGCGCTCTTTGAACCGGCTCCGGACACGCGCCACGACTGGGAAATTTTCCTTGAACTCTTTCGCCGACTGGCTGGCGACCAGCTTCCGCCCCGTGAAAAGAAACGCATCACCAAATGGCTGGCTAAACACAAAGGACCGGAAGGCGTGCTGGATTGGGCTTTCCGTTCGGGTCCATACGGTGGCCGGTTCAAACAGTCCGCCACGGGGCTGACGCTTGGGAAGTTGAAAAACGCACCGCACGGAATTGACCTGGGGCCGCTCGTGCCCTGTTTGCCGAAACGGCTGTTTACCCCATCCAAACGAATCGAGGCCGCCCCGGAACCATTTGTGGCAGATGTCGAACGACTGCGGCTGCGGCTTCAGGAATGGTCGGCTTCAACCAACGGCGACTTTGATTTGCTCCTCATTGGCAGACGGCAGCTCCGCAGCAACAATTCCTGGATGCACAACAGTTTCCGGCTGGTCAAAGGCAAGGACCGATGCACCCTGTTGATTCACCCGGAGGATGCGGTCAAACGCCAATTGACCCAAGGACAAACCGTCCGCGTTGCCTCACGGGTGGGAACCATTCAGACCAAAATCGACATTACCGCCGAAATGATGCCCGGCGTCGTCAGCCTGCCGCACGGCTGGGGGCACACGCGCCCCGGCATCAAACTCCAGACCGCCCAGGAATTTGCCGGAGTGAGCCTCAACGACCTGACCGACCATGCAGCCGTTGATACCCTTTCCGGAAATGCAGCCCTGTGCGGCGTGCCAGTCAGAATTGAGAATTGAGAATTGAGAATTGAGAATTGAGAATTGAGAGAAGATTTTGTCTTCCTTGAGTTTACGGCAAACTCCACCATTGTAGTTGAGGTCACAAGCAAGGATGTCTTTCATTCTCAATTCTCAATTCTCAATTCTCAATTAAAAAGTGGTTTGACCAAAGGTGACGGCCCGCAGGAAGGTAATATCAGCGGCACTGACCGAACCACTGCCTCGGCTTCCGTTCGCATTGGCAGGCACCACGTCGGCGGCCAGCAACTGGCGACTGGTGAGCGTGGCCTGTGCCAGCGTAAAGGCCCGCGCCAGCGCCACGTCCGCCGTGGTGAAGATGCCGTCCGCCGTCATATCCCCCCACAGAATGAATTCCGGAAATGTAGCCGCCGGGTCACCTGGATTGGTCGAGAACGGCAATCCTTGGGTGGTGGTATCCACTCCATTCACCCGAATAGTAAGAAAGCCGTTGATATTTCCGGCCCCTGACGAGGAAGCCGGGACTACCACGGTGAGCGTCGTGGCACTGGTGACGTTCACGGAGGTTCCGGCAATCAGTCTGGAGCCGCCAAAAAAGACCTGCGTGTTTCCGGCAACAAACCCGCTGCCGCTGACGGTGATGGTTTTTCCGCTGGTGGAGGCAAACGGATAAAATTGGGTGACGACCGGTGCGGTTGCAGCGGCGTCCACAATTGTCAGCACTGCCGTGGCAGGAGTCCCCAGAGTCGCCCCGCCGGTGGGGGCCGAGAGCGTCAGATTAACGGTTTCATTCGCTTCCGCATTAGCATCGGTGGCAATTGTGATGGTAAAGGTCTTGAACAGTTCCCCAGCCGCCAGCGTCAATGTCCCAGAGGCAGCCGTGTAATCGGCTCCCTGGGTGGCGGTGCCGTCGCTGGTCGCAAAGCTCACTCCAACCGTGCCCTGCGCGCTGTTCAGCCTGGTGACGGTGATGGCCGCAGTGGCCGTTCCTTCGCGGATGTTGTAGACACTCGAACTGAATTGCAGGGTCGGCCCCGGATTGATGGTGACTGCATAGGATTGCGAGGCAAGACACTGACCGACAGTCACAAAAATGGTAAAATTAAAGGTCCCGGCCTGGGTTGGTGTTCCGGAAAACACTCCAGTGGAGGTGCTTAATGACAGCCCTGGGGGAATTGAACCGGTAAAACCAAACGAAGGTGTTCCGGTTCCTCCGGTTTGGGAAAACGTTTGGCTGTAAGGCACCCCAACGGTTCCATTCGGTGCGGTGACCGGGTTGACCGTAATCACCGCACAAACCAGCAGGGTATAGGCACGTGACCCGGTACAGCCATTGGAATCGGTGGCGGTTATGGTCAGCGAAAAGCTCCCGGTTTGCGTTGGGGTTCCCGAAAGTTGCCCGGTTGCCGGGTTTTGGGTAATGCCCGGCGGCAAAGCTCCGGCAGTGATACTAAAACCAACACCTCCGATTCCTCCGGTTTGACTCACAAATTGACTGTATGCCTGACCGATGATTCCATTTGTCAGACTGGTTTGGTTGAGCGTGATGGTTTGACAATTGATGGTGAGGGAATATGCCCGCGAACCAGGACATCCGTTCCCATCTGCCCCCGTCACGGTAAAGTTAAAGGTGCCAACATCAGTTGGGGTTCCGGATAAGACTCCCGCCGATGACATGGTTAAACCGGCAGGAAGCGTTCCGGTCACGCTGAACACCCCGTTTCCGGTTCCGCCGGACTGGGTAAATGTCTGGCTGTAGGTGGTTCCAGCCGTTCCATTGGGAATCGAACTTGGGTTTACGGTGATAACCGGGCAACAGGTATTGAGCAACACGATCACCCTACCGGAGGAATCGCCGATGGTCAGCGCATAATCTGTTTTTCCGTCCTTGTCGAAATCAGCCAGTGCAGCCCGTTTTGCGTTTGTACTGCCTGCCACTGTCGTGACGTTTTGGGTAAAACCGCCGCTGCCATTCCCCAGCAGCACATCAAGGGTGTTGTTTCCCAACATCAACAACAAATCCAAATTGCCGTCCCGGTTTGCATCGTCTGTATTCAGGGAAGCAAAGTTACTGCCAATAGCCACAGGCGACCCGGCTGCCTGGGTAAACGTGCCATTTCCATTTCCCAACAAAATGGACAAAGTTGTGGCCAGATTGCTCGCCACCGCCAAATCAGCCCGGCCATCCCGGTTGAAATCCCCAACCGCCAATCGGTTTACCCCATCAAATCCGGTCAGCGGTGATCCACTGGCCGCAGAAAAACTGCCGGCCCCATTTCCCAGAAGGATGGAAACCGAATCACTTGCAAAGTTTGAAGTCGCAAAATCAGGGCGTCCATCCCGGTTAAAGTCCCCAATCACAACATCATTAGGACTGCTCCCCAACGTAACCGGAGAACCAGCCGAAGCACTAAAACCCCCGCTGCCGTTGCCCAACAAAATTGTGGCATTGTCCGGGCCGGAATTGAGAACCACGAAATCCGGGTTGCCATCCAGGTTGAAATCCGCTGTGGCAAGCTGGTTCGGGGAGGCTCCCACTGTGACCGGGGACCCAGCCGCAGCAGCAAACCCTCCGTTCCCGTTCCCAAGTAAAATGGTGACACTTTGGGCGGTGTTATTCGAAATCGCCAAATCCGGCTTGCCATCTTTGTTCCAATCACCGGAAATGATTCCCAGCGGGAAGGTTCCTGTCGTTGGAGAGGCTGCCGCAGTGAAACCGCCGACTCCATTTCCCAGCAAAATGCTCACCGTATTTGAGTTTGAATTGGTCACCGCCATGTCCGGGTTGCCATCCCGGTTGAAATCCGCCGAGACGACATTTTGCGAGGTATTGCCCACGGTAATTGGCGAACCGGAGGCCGCTCCAAAATTGGCATTGCATTGGGCCGCACAAGTGTTGAGCTGGATGTTGAGTTGGTCAAGTCCGGCAACCGCCACGACAAAATCCGGTTTCCCATCACGATTGAAATCAGCCACCGCCAAATCCTGCGGGTTATTGCCGATGGCCAAAGGGGACCCGGACGGCTGACTAAAACCACCATTCCCATTCCCTGCCAAAAAGGTCACATTTCCATTCGTACTGTTGAGGCTTGTGACATCCAACAACCCATCGGCATTGAAATCAAACACACCCACATCAAGCGGGTTTTGGCCGACTGTGATGGGGCTGCCCGGCGTAACAGTAAACCCGCCATTGCCGGTGCCGAGCAAAATTGAGATGTTTCCATTGCTGCTGACAACGGAATTGCCAACCACCAGGTCCGGCACCCCATCCCGGTCAACATCGCCCGTCGTCACACTGATTGGCGGAGTGGCAAACGTCATCGGTGAACCGGGGGCAGCCGAAAAACCACCGGTTCCATTTCCCAAAAAAACAGTCAACGTCTTTGAGGAAAAGTTTGTAGCGGCAATATCAGGTCGGCCATCCAAATTGAAATCCGCCACCGCCAAATCATTCACCTGGCTTCCGGCAGTAAACGGGGAACCTGCGGCCTGGGTAAAACTTCCATTTGCGTTCCCTAATAAAATCGTGAGGTTGTTGGTTGAAATAAAACTACCAACAACCAAATCAACGACTCCATCCTGGTCAAAGTCACCTTGGGCGACATTTTGCGGTGTGCCTGCAACCGGCACAGGAGAACCGGGGGCAGTACCAAAACCGCCGCTTCCATTGCCCAACAGAATGGTCACATTATTGGAGTCGGTGTTGACCACAGCTATATCAAGCAGCCCGTTATTGTTAAAATCAGCAATCACAACATCTTTTGGATTGTTGCCCACCGTGATGGGTGAACCGGCAGCCGGGGTGAATCCGCCCCCCCCGTTGCCCAACACAATCGAAATATTGTCACTGTTGGGATTTACCGCCACCACGTCGAGTTGGCCGTCCCGATTGAGGTCGGCAATATCAATGGCGTTGGGGAAATCCCCAACCGTAACAGGTGAACCGGCAGCCTGACTGAAGTTAATTCCGGAACAGCCGAATATTTCGGGCGCAGGTTGTTGGGAGGGTGAATCTTCCTGAATCGCCGCCTGCACTTTGGGCGGGGTGAACGGTTGACCATTGAGCACAACCAAGCCGCCCACCAAAGCGGCCAGCCAAAACCACATGAAATGACGTTTTGCCAAAGTCTGTTTCATAATGCACATTCCCTCTCCCGCTGGAAGCCAGTTTTCCCAATCGAATAGTGATGGGCACTTCATTGAATTTTTGTGATGGAGCTTTTTAGAGGATGATTTCTATTCAACTGCAATTCTCATACCAGACAGGGAAGATCTTGGATCAACAGCTTATCTGGTTGATTTACAATAGGTTTTCAGGAAAAACGGGAATCCTGGAAAAAATTCCGAACCTGGAGGCGTCCCGAAACGAGTCATCGGTCCAGCCAGGCTGTAACAAAACAGTTCGTATAATTGAAATGTTTTTCCGCTGGATTTGGCTTACACTGGGGCTCCAGGAGTTTGAATCTGCTCAATGGGGTTTGAAAAACCATGCACGAAATCGCGGCTGAACCAATCTCCCCTACTGAAAAACGGCATGTCACCCTGGCCGAAGCACTCGCGCACCTGCCGGCTCCTGGTGGAGAACGTTTTGCCACAGTGTTGGAACATGGCACGCTACAAATTGAAATCTATGCTCCGCGCGGTCTGGACCCACAGCAACCGCATCCCCGTGACGAAGGCTATGTGGTCGTGCAAGGGAGTGGCGAATTTATCAACGGAACAACCCGGCACTCCTTTGGTCCGGGTGATTTTTTGTTTGTACCGGCGGGGGTGGAACACCGCTTTGTCAATTTCACTGACGACTTGGCCGTGTGGGTCATTTTTTACGGCCCCGAAGGTGGAGAGGTTTTCAGGACTGAGGACTGAGAACAAACAGCAATTCCCGGTGTGAGCAATTCCCGGTGTGAGCTACCTATAAAACTGTTGGTATGCGAGGAACTATGTTGTTTTCATCCGGAAATCTCCGTTTGACCTGCCTTTTGCTTGGATTCCAGTTGGTTTTGGCCGGGCTGCCGGTTGCGGGCCGACCGTTGCCGCAGGTGGTCCGGTCCCCCCGATTCCTTTTCCAAAATGCCCTGGAGCCGGGCAAGCCCGTCGAACGGGAACTGGCCGGAGGTGCAAGCCACACCTTTGCTCTGCCCCTCGAAACCAATCAGTACGTGGCCCTGGTGGTGGAACAAAAAGGCATTGATGTGGTGGTCGTCGTCAGCAATCCCGCTGGCAAACAGCTCTGTGAGATGGACAGTCCGAACGGCACCAGCGGGCCGGAACCGCTCTTTTTTGTGACGGAAACGGCTGGTACCTATCGACTGGAAATCCGGTCGCTGGAAAAAACCGCCCCGGTGGGTCGGTATGAAGCCAAAATCGTCGAAATCCGGAGGGCGACCACAGCGGATGCTCCACGTCTGACCGCACGGCAGCTTTTGACGGAAGGGCAAACGCTCAAAGCCCAGCGCACGGGCGCTTCACTCAAAAAAGCCTGGGAGAAACTGGAAGCGGCAGTGCCACTCTGGCGGGCTGCCGGTGACCGGAAGGAAGAAGCTCAAACCTTCAACCAGTTGGGGGAAGTCTGTTATTACCTGGGCGAAACCCAAAAATCCCTTGAATATTATGGGCAGGCCATCCCGATTTTCCGCGAACTGGGTGCCAAACGCGAACTGGCGGAAACGATTGCGAATCAGGGACCGTCTTACAGCCGCCTCGACAACCAGCAAAAAGCAATTGAATGTTACCAGTTGGCACTTCCCCTCCAACGGGAAATCGGGGACCGGGCCGGTGAGGCCACATCCCTTTCAAATCTGGGGGCGGCCTTTGCCGAACTCGGCGAAAATCAAAAGGCTCTGGAATATTACGCCCAGGCCCTGCCCCTCCGGCGCGAAGTCAAGGACCGGGCCGGAGAGGCCAATACGCTCAACAACATCGCAACCATTTATGCCGCCACCGACAAGGTCAAGGCCATTGAATACTTCACCTTGGCGCTTGCATTAAGCCGGACGATGAAAGACCAGCGGCGCGAAGGCAATCTGCTCCATAACCTGGGGATACTCTACAGCCAGAACGGTGAACGGGAAAAAGGTCTGGAGTTGCTCCTGCAAGCCCTGCCCTTGCGGCGGGCGGCGGGCGACCGGGCGGGAGAAGCCTTTACGCTTTCAAATCTGGGAGCCGCCTACGGAACAGCCGGAGACCTTTCCAAAGCCATGGAATATTACGAACAGGGTCTGGCATTGCGCCGTGCAGTCGGCGACCGGGGGGGCGAGGCCAACGTCCTTTTCAAAATGGCACAAGTGGAACGCAAACGGAATAACCTGGCGGTGGCACGCGAACGGGTTGAATCCGCCATTGCAATTATTGAGGACGTGCGGGCAACCTATACCAACCAGCAATTACGCACCACTTATTTTTCCTTTTTCAAAGGGGAGTATGACTATTTCCAGTTTTACATTGACGTGTTGATGCAAATGCACCGGGCAAATCCAACGGCTGGGCATGATGCCCAGGCGTTTCAGGTCAGCGAAAGCGCCAAAGCACGGAATCTGCTCAATCTGCTGCTCGAATCAGGCACCGACATCCGCCAGGGGGTTGACCCGAAACTGTTGGAACAGGAACTGACGCTCAGGCAACAACTGAGCCAAAAATCACAAGCCCTGACCTTGCTTTTGAGCAGAAACCACACTGCTGAACAGGTGGCAGTCGCGCACAAGGACATTGCCGACCTGACTGCCGCAGGTGAATCAGCCGCAGCCCAAATCCGCGCCCAAAGCCCCCGTTACGCAACGCTCGCCCAACCCCAACCCCTCACGGTGAAGGATATGCAGCAACGGATTCTCGACCCGGAGACAGCCTTGCTTGAATATGCGCTGGGGGATGAGCGGAGCTACCTGTGGGTGGTCACGGCCCAATCAGTCAAAAGCTATGAGCTTCCCTCCAGAAAGGAGATTGAAAAAACGGCCCGCCGGGTGTACGAGCAGGTAACGGCGCGTGTCACAGCGGCGCGTTCGCTGAAACTGAGCGAACAGAAATCGCTGGCAACCAAATCCGATGCGGCTTTTGCCGCAGCAGCCACCGAACTGAGCCGGATGATTTTGGCTCCGGCAGCCGCCGAACTGACTGCCAAACGGCTCCTGGTGGTTGCCGATGGAGCCTTGCAGTATGTTCCTTTTGCGGCCTTGCCTGTGCCTTCAGCCCCAGGCCCCAGCCCTCTGATTGTTGACCACGAAATCACCATCCTGCCTTCGGCCTCAGCACTGGTGTTTCTGCGGCAGGAAACGGGCAGCCGGAAACCGGCCCTCAAAACCGTGGCGGTGCTCGCTGACCCGGTGTTTGAGGTCGATGATGCGCGGTTCAAGGCGACGGTTCCCACGGCAGCAGGCAGCAATGCCACCCGTTCCCGTGACCGGTACCGGAAACTGGGGCTGGCCAAAGGAGTCCAGATGCTCAACGCCGGAGTCGCAACCGAAACGGAGCCAGATGCCTACATTCCCCGGCTGGCCGCCACCGAACGCGAAGGCAGCGCCATTTTATCCCTGGTCCCACCCACCAAACGCAAAGGGGCATTTGGTTTTCAAGCCAGCCGGTCTGCTGCCCTGAGTCCGGATTTAAGCCAGTACCAAATCATTCATTTCGCTACCCACGGCATGGTCAATACCGAACAACCGGAACTTTCCGGGCTGGTGCTGTCGCTGTTTGACGCCCAAGGTCAGGAGCAAAACGGTTTTCTGCTCATGCCCGACCTCTTTTCCCTCCGGCTTCCGGCGGAACTGGTGGTTCTTTCGGCCTGTCAAACCGGGCTGGGCAAAGAAGTCAAAGGCGAAGGACTGGTTGGCTTGACTCAGGGTTTTATGTTTGCCGGAACCAAACGGGTGATGGTCAGTTTGTGGAATGTCAGTGACCGGGCCACCTCGGAACTGATGATTCGGATGTACCGCCATCTGCTGCGGGAAAAACTGGCCCCGGCAGCGGCTCTGCGGGCAGCCCAGCTTGAAATGCTCAAAAACCGGCAGTGGCAATCCCCGTTTTATTGGGCGGCCTTTCAGGTCCAGGGAGAGTGGCAGGGATTTTAGCAGGCGTGGGGGAATTTTTGGAAAACAGGGCACGCTTTGGCCCTCCCCTTTCGAAACCTCCGTTTTTGTGTGGAATGCAGCACCGCTTTTGAAATTTACCGCGTTTGGGAAACAAATGCCGTTTGTCAGGTCAGGCAAGCCCTTGCCGACACAGATTCCCCAATTTTCCCAAACACCTTTATGACCGAACAGGAATTTGCGCAAAAAGTCGAATCCTTGGAAGCCTTTGCCAGGGAGCATCCAACCGCTTACAAAATCCGTGCCGTCCTGCTGGCCTGCCTGGGCTATGGATACCTCGTGGCCGTCGCCCTGGGGCTGCTGCTGTTTATGTTATTGCTGGTGGGTCTGGTGGGAGCCGGAACAGCCACCCTGGTGCTGATTCGGGCCGTGATTCCGCTGGCCCAGACCTCCGGCAAGATTCTGCAATCCATTTCCCGTGCCTTCTGGATTAAAGGCACGCCCCCCGAAGGCATTGAAATCCGGCCTGCCGAAGCGCCCGAACTGTTTGCCTTTATCCGGCGGGCCCGGAAAGCCCTCAATACTCCGCGCCTCCATCATGTGATTGTCACCGACGAATTTAACGCCGCCATCCGGCAGATTCCCCGCCTGGGGCCGTTTGGCTGGACCTCAAATTATCTGGTGATTGGCCTGCCGCTCATGCAGGCGCTTTCCCCGGAACAATTTGAATCGGTGCTGGCCCATGAAATGGGCCATCTTTCCCGTGCCCACAGCCGCCTGACCGGCTGGATTTACCGGATTCGGCTGACCTGGGCCACGCTTTCCGAGCAACTGGACCGGGAAGGCGACCTCGATATCAACCTCATTCAAGGATTTGTCCACTGGTATGCTCCGTATTTCAATGCCTACACGTTTGTCCTGGCCCGGATGCAGGAATACGAGGCTGACCAGGCGGCAGCCACCATGGTCGGAGTGCGGGCCACGTCCGAGGCTTTGATTGAGACGGAAATCAAATCGCAGTTTCTGTCACAGTCCTACTGGCCCAAAATGTTTGGCAAGGTCAAAGAGGAACCGGTTCCGCCGAGCGGAGTGTTTCACGAAATTCCAACCGCGTTTCGCAGTGCCCTGCCGGAACCACTGGTGACTTCGGTGCTCAAGGGACTGCTGGCCACCAAAACGGATTTTGACGATACCCATCCGGCACTCCATGACCGACTGACGGCGCTTGGCTTTATGCCTCCCACCACCGGGAACAGTACGCACTGGAGCGACCATTACCAACCGGCTCCGCTCAAGGAAAGCGCGGCTCAGGCTCTGCTTGGGTCGGCCTATCAACCGGTCATCCGCCATTATGAACAGGACTGGCTCAAGTCCGTTGAACCAGACTGGAACAAACGGCACGAACGGATCCAGAAAGGACTGCATAAACTGGCCGAACTGGAGGCCAAGGCGGCTGCCGAACCGGAACTGAACGACCAGGATTTATGGGAGTATGCCGCCCTGACCACCCGCCTCCGCGAGGCTGACGCCGGGTTGCCATTGCTCACCCGGTTTCTGGAGCGGCATCCGGAGGATTCCGACGCCAATCTGCTCTATGGCGAATGTCTGTTGGAAAAAGACGACCCGGCAGGAATCGGCTACATTGAGCGGGCCATTGAAAAAAACCACCATCATACCTTTGCCGGTTGCGATGTGGTGCTTGATTACTGCCAAGCCCACCAGATGGAAACCGAATTTGAAAAATTCCGCCTGATTGCGCTCCGCCATCAGGACCGGCTGGGAATGGCCCGCAAGGAACGGTCCCGCGTCACACCCGATGAATTGTATCCTCATCGGGTTCATCCGGAGGACGTGCAGGCGCTCTGCCAGCAATTGGCCGCTTTCCCTCAAATCGAAATCGCCTATCTGGCGGAAAAAGAGGTCCGCTATTTTCCGGATGTCCCGTTTCTGGTCCTGGGCGTTGTGGCCAACCTGCCGGGCTCGAACGACCAGGGTAAAAAGGCTGCCGACCAGTTGCTGCACGACCTCACGGAAAAGGTTGAATACCCTTATGAAACCTTTGTTTTGCTGCTTGGCTGGCACAACCAGGGATTCAGCAGCAGGTTTGAAGCCATCAACGCCCGGATTTACTCAAAGCGTTAACCTGTGACGGGGCAGATTCTTTCATCCGCCAGTTGTGTCATCTGTTACACTCCCAAGGAGGGAAAGGCGGTGGGTATGCTTGAAATCCATAAACAATATCTGGTTGACGAAAACCAAAAGCCGGTGGCGGTGGTGATTCCGATTGAGGAGTTCCGGGAAATTGAACGTTTGCTGGGCCATTTCAGCCGTCACACAGACAAACTGTTTCCGGATGAATCAGAAGGTCTTTCTGAGCCAGTCAAACAGCCGGAACCGCCATTACAAACCGGAAAAGAAGAAGTTCGAATCCAGCGGATGGCCTGGATAAAAAGTCATCGCCAGGAATTTGCCGGACAGTATGTTGCCCTTGATGGCGACCGACTGGTAGGACATGGCACGACCATCCGCGAAGCCCAGGAACAAGCCAAACAACAAGGCATCCCCAATCCTTTCCTGGTGCGTCTGCCTGCAGAAAATGAAGTACTTTGGGGTGGGTGGTAACCATGACCCATCAGCTCAATTTTGACAAACTTCTTCATTACGACATTGGGGCTCCTGGCATAAACCTGGAAGTAACACTCAGTCTCACCACCCAACAGGTCAACTTGACAGCCAAAATTGACACAGGAGCGAGCTATTGCATCTTTGAGCGCAAACATGGCGAGGCCCTTGGAATTGACATCGAAAATGGAACACCCGAACGGTTTTCCACTGCAACCGGAACCTTCTTGGCCTACGGTCACGATGTCACCTTGAGTACAACTGGCTTGGTTTTTGATTCATTCGTATTTTTTGCTGCCAACGAAGGTTTTACACGAAATGTTTTGGGCCGCTTTGGTTGGCTTGACCGGGTTTGCCTGGGGTTGATTGATTATGAGGGAAAGCTCTATTTGAGCCTTTATGGAGAAGGTGATTTTTCTTGACGGTTAATGGCTCAATGACTGGAACAGGATTTGAAAAATAGTTTTACAAATTGAAAGGGTGAACACTTTTTTGTTCCTTCAGGCCAAATGACAAAAAAGAAGCCGCCCACCTGCCGCTTTTCGTCATACAGAGCCCTTTAAGCCTGCTTCCCAGCGGGCTTTTCTGTTGCGTGCAAACAATTTCCGGCATTGTGAAAAACCTGGCATTCGAATTGCTGTTCCGGATTACAATTCCCAATCGAGCCTGTTTTCTCCCGCACCTTTCCCGCACTTGTTCCAGCTTTACCCCGCGCACATTTCCTTCCTTGAAGGAGCCCTTCCCATGCCTACATGGTTTACCAGAATTCCAGCCTCCGCCTGGGTGGCTGGCCTGGCAGTTGTTTTGGTGGTCTTTTTGATTTGGATAACCTCCAGTGTCAGCGCCCCGCCCGATTCCTCCGGGGCGATTCCCAAAAACGGCTATGTCCTGCAAAACCTGCGGGTAGCACCGGCCACCCCCTTTCATGAGGCCGCCTGGTCCATTGAAAACAATCCATCCATCAGGTCGGGCCTGCTGCGAACCGGAAACGACTGTTTTTACATTGACGACACGGGCGTCATCCGCCATTCCGGCAATCCAGCAAAGTCAGCCACCACCTCCGACCCCACGCTTGAGTAACGAACCCTCCCAGAGTTCATTTGTCTTTTTTGAGGAGAACCGGATTATGTCACCAACGAAAGAAATGTCTCTCACCCATCTGCTCATTGGAACCACCTTGCTGGCCATCCTCGCAGCCATCGCAATTCCCAATCTGTTGGCGGCGCGGCGTTCCGCCAATGCTGCCTCTGCGCAACAAACCCTGCGTAATCTCAACACCGCCCAAGTCAGTTATTCGCTTGGAATCGGGCGGGGAAACTATGCTGATAACCTGGCGTTTCTGGGCGGAAGCGCCTCAACCAGTGTTGGATTTCTGGATAACACCGTAACCGCTGCACATGGGACGAATGTCACCGGCACCACTGTCAGCACAACCGCAATTCACCCCAACGGTCAGCCGTTCAAAACTGAATCAGCTTCACCCAAACCCAACGGAAAAACAGCTTTTGCCGCAACAATACGGCGGAAAATTGTCAAAAACGGCGAAATTGCCCTGGTCATCAAAGCCTATGAACCCTTTGCCACTGATTTCTCGCAACAGGTCGCCCGTTACGGCGGCTATATCTCGCAAAGCCAGGTGCGTCAGAGTACCGCAGGAGTGGCGGCTGCGTCGCTGGTGGTGCGGATACCGCCTGACGCCCTGGAAGGACTGGTTTCCTGGCTGCGGTTCCAGGGGCAGATGACAGCGGAAGCCTTCAAAGCCGATGATATTTCCGAAGAGTATTATGACTTTCAGGCCCGCCTGCAAAACGCCCACCAGTTTGAAACCCGACTGCTCACCATGCTGTCCACGCAGACGGGCACGCTCCAGGATGTGGTCACGGTGGAGGAAAAACTCAATCAGGTGCGCGAACAAATCGAGCAGATGGAGGGAAAAATTCGTTCGTTTGACAGTCTGGTCGGGCTGTCAACCCTCGCTCTCAATGTGAGCATTGCAGAACATTACGTCCCGCCACACACACCGACCTTCCGGGAAAACGTGCTGCAAACCTGGAACAGTTCCTGGCAGGGACTGCTGGCCTTTGCACAGGGGTTCGGTCTGTTTGTGGTTGGCTGGGTGCCGTGGTGCAGTGCGTTGGCGGTATTGACGGCCCTTGGTTGGGGTGGGTTCAGACTGACGCGCCGGGGCAGAATGCCCTATCCCGACAGAGAACCATAACAGGTCTTCTTTTTTCCCTGTTCCACAGATAAAATCCCCGGCCTGTCTCAAGAGCGTGTTGAAAATTCGGAGTGCGGAGGCGTGCCCCCGCACTCCCTCCCATCCAATTTTCAAGCACGTGCTGAAGAGTCATTTCCAGCCAAGCCGGAAAGCAATGGAAGAGGGGATGAACGTCACATGGGAACCTTTGATAAACACAACGAGAAAACGGAAACGTTTCCAACCGTGCCCGAAACCCAAAAACCTCCGATTACGGTGGCAGAAGCGTCGGTTTCCACTCCTGAACCGGTTTTGGACACGCTGCCAGTGGTGACGGAGGCGGCACCACCTTCCCACCCAAATGACCCGCTCATCGGACAATCTGTCAAAGGCCGGTATCTGATTGAACAGGAACTGGGCCGGGGCGGATTTGGCATCACCTATCTGGCCCGTGATTCCTTTGGCGGTTTGCAATCGCAAGTGTTCAAGCCGGTGGTGGTCAAAGTGCTGCTGGGGAATATTGCCGAAGATGAATACCTGCAAAGAAAATTCCATCAGGAATACGAAGCGCTTTCACTTATCAATCACCCCTATGTCGTGAGCGTGCTCGACACCGGAATTTTACCCGGCGGGAAGCCTTTTTTCGTCATGGAATATGTGGCTGGCAAATCCCTCCGGTCCATCATCAACAAAGGCGGAATTGATTTGGTGCAGGCGGCATCTCTGGTTCGCCAACTGGGGCAGGCGCTCACGGCAGCCCATCAGAAAGGGATTATTCACCGCGACCTCAAACCGGAAAACATCCTTCTCCAATCTGTCAGCGAATCCGATTATCAGGTCAAAATCATTGATTTCGGAATTGCCCATGTCGGCACCTCGCAACTGGGCAAAACCACCAAACCAATGACCATCGGCACCATTGGGTATATGTCGCCCGAACAACTGGAGGGAACCTCGACATTCCAAACCGACATTTATGCTTTGGGAATCATCGCCTACGAACTGGTGACGGGGCGGCGTCCGTTCAATCCAACGGGTGAAAATCCGCCGGTTTTGATGTACCGGCTGAGTCAGCTTCAGCGGGCCGGGGTGTCGGTCACCGCCAAAACCCTCCGTCCGGATGTACCCGATGAAGTGGATGCCGCCATCAATCGGGCACTTGAATTCCGGCCCGAAGACCGTTTTCTGGCTGCCAGGGATTTGGGAGACGCCTTTGCCAAAGCCCTGTTTCTCAAGTCCGACAGTGCAATTCCGGTCCTGGAGGTCGCCCATGCGGTGGACACCACTGCCGAAACCAGAGTTGAAACGGAAAGCGGGTTTCAGACTCCGGCTTCAGCCGCGATTCCGGACCTGCTGGAACCGGTGGGCGGTGCGATGGGGCTGGCTTCCCGATTTTACGTGGTGCGCCCCACCGACCATGAGTTCCATGCCGCCATTCACCGCAAAGACAGCATTGTGCTGATTAAAGGAGCCCGGCAAATGGGCAAAACATCCCTCCTGGCACGCGGCCTGCAACAGGCCCGGCAGGCCGGTGTGCGGGTGGTCTTTACCGATTTGCAAACCCTTGCGCCGCGCCAGCTTGAATCACCGGATACGCTGCTGCTGACCTTTGGTCACATGCTGGAGGAACAACTGGATTTGGACCAGTCGCCCGAATCCGTCTGGAGGCCGGAGCGCGGACCGGCCATGAATTTCAACCGCTATTTGAAAAACGTGGTGCTCAAACCGGAATTGCCTCCGCTGGTGTGGGGGCTGGATGAAGTGGACCGGCTCTTTGGCTACGCCTACTCCAGCGAAGTTTTTGGCTTGTTCCGGTCCTGGCACAATGCGCGGGCGGCTGACCCTGGCGGCCCCTGGCAGCGCCTGACACAAGTGATTGCCTATGCGCTCGAAGCCCATTTGTTTATCACTGATTTGAACCAATCGCCCTTTAATGTCGGCACTCGGTTGGTATTGTCCGATTTTACCTTGGAACAGGTTATGGAACTCAACCGGCGTTATGGTGAACCATTGACCTCCCCCCAAGCCATCAACCACTTTTTCCATCAGGTGGGAGGTCATCCGTATCTGGTCCGGCTGGGCTTGCACGAAATGGTTGCCCACCACCTCCACCCGGAAGAGTTTTATGCACAGGCCGAAGCCAACGACGGGCCGCTGGGCGACCACCTTCAGCGAATGTTGCTGGCCCTGAATCAGGACCCCGGTTTGCTGGAACTGGTTCGCAGCCTCGTGCAGGGACAGGTGGCCACTGACACCAAAGGATTTTACCGCCTGCGCAGCGCCGGGCTGGTCAAAGGTGATGCGGCGGAGCAAATGAGCCTGCGCTGTCAGTTGTACGTCAATTATTTCAAGCAGCATCTGTGAACCGCGTTTAGACCTTCTTCCATGACCACCGACATCACGAATTTTTTCGTCACCGGCGGAACCCTGCTCAATGACGCCCCCTGCTATGTCGCCCGCCAAGCCGATGCGGATTTGTACGAGGGCCTGAAAAAAGGGCAGTTCTGCTATGTGCTCACCTCGCGGCAGATGGGCAAATCCTCGCTCATGATTCGCACCGCCAACCGGCTGCGAAGCGAAGGGGTGAGCACCATCATTCTGGACCTGACCCGCCTGGGGCAGAATCTGACCCCGGAACAATGGTATCTGGGATTGCTCAATCTGGTGGGCGAGCAACTGCACCTTGACGACGAACTGGAAGACGACTGGTTTGCCCAGCCTCAGGTGGGTCCGTTCCAAAAATGGATGAATGCTTTTACAAGCCGTATTATGCCCAGTCGTCCGGGACCGTTGGTGGTCATGGTGGACGAAATTGACGTGGTGCGCAGCCTGCCGTTTTCCACCGATGAGTTTTTTGCCGGAATCCGCGAATTTTACAACCGCCGGACCCACCATCCGGACCTTCACCGGCTGGCCTTCGCCCTGTTTGGGGTGGCTACTCCGTCGGATTTAATCCGCGATACACGGGTGACGCCTTTCAACATCGGACAGCGGATTGAACTGACGGACTTTACCGAAACGGAGGCGGCAGCCTTTGCCGCTGGTTTGCCGCACCCCGAAACGGTTGCCCAAGCCCTGGTCCAGCGGGTCTGGCACTGGACCAGGGGCCATCCCTATCTCACCCAGCGGCTGTGCCGGGAAATTGCGGTCCATCCGGTTGTGTCTGATACGGCTGGGGTTGACCGGCTGTGTGAAGCCTTGTTTTTCACGTCGCGGGCGCGGGAACAGGACGACAACCTGCTCTTCGTACGGGAACGGTTGTTGCGCAACGAAGGTGATTTGGCCGGGCTGCTGGAACTTTACCGGCAAGTTCGGTCTGAAAAAGGTGTCAAGGATGATGAAACCAACCCGCTGATTGATATTTTGCGGCTGGCAGGTGTCGTTCGGGTCCGTGACAACCTGTTGAAAGTGCGCAACCCAATTTACCACCGTGTTTTTAACCGGGAATGGATTGCAGCCAATATGCCTGATGCCGAGGTGCGACGGCAAAAAGCGGCATTCCGCCGGGGCATGACCCGGACGGCAACAATTGGCTTGGTGATTCTGGCAGCCTTGGTGACCCTGACTGTCTATGCCTTCAACCAGCAAAACGCGGCCCGGCTCCAGCTTCTCAAACTGTATGAGGAACAAGCCCGCTTGCAATGGCTGGATGGAAGGTTCGAACCGGCGCTGGCCTATCTGGACCAAGCGTATCAGGATGGAAACGACGCGCCGACCGTGCGGTTCCTCCTCAGGCAAGCCCTGAACCGATTGGACGGAATTTCACCAGTCAGATTTACCGGACATCAGGATTTTGTGCTGTCGGTTGGGTTCAGTCCTGATGGTCGGCAACTGGTAACCGCTAGCGCCGACCACACCGCCCGGCTGTGGGACCTCAAAACCGGACACGAAATCCTTTGCTTGAAGGGCCACAGAACCGAAGTCAACGCAGCGGCTTTCAGTCCGGACGGGAAACGGGTGGTCACTGCCGGTGCCGATGGAACCGCCAAAGTCTGGGACGCCACGACCGGACGTGAACTGGTCACCCTGGCCGGGCATGGAAGCTCTGTCACCTCTGCCGGGTTCAGTTCCGACGGACAACGGCTGGTGACGAGTAGCCAGGACCGCACCGCCAAAATCTGGGATGTCGCAACGGGAAAACCGCTTCTTTCCCTGACTGGTCATCAGGGGGGCCTCACTTCGGTGGCGTTCAGTCTGGACCGGAAGCGGATTGTGACAGGCAGCAGCGATGGCACGGCCAAAATCTGGGACGCCGTCAGCGGAACCTGCCTCATGACGCTGAACGGCCACCACAATTCCGTCAATATGGCTGTTTTCAGCCCTGACGGGAACCTGGTTGTGACAGCCAGTTCGGACAATACCGCCCGTCTCTGGCAGGCCGGTTCAGGTCAGGTGTTAGGGGAACTCACCGGACATGGAGCGCCGGTCAAAACGGTTGGCTTCAGCCCCGAAGGCACATTTCTGGTTACTGCCAGTGTGGACCGCACAGCAGGAATTTGGGATAGCGCCACGGGAAAGCTCTTATCCCTGTTGGACCAGGACAAATCACCGCTTGCCGGAGCCGGTTTCAGTCCGGACGGGAAACTGGTGGCGACGTGCGGCCAGGACCAGACGGCGTTGCTCTACCGGGTTGAATCCGAAACCCGCAGTCCGGCGGAAATTGCCCGGATTGTGGCGGAACAGGTACCGGTCCGACTTGTTGGCGAGCGGCTGGCTCCTAATCCCCGCATGCCGAAACCCTTGGCCAGTGTTCCGACCGAAGCCCAGAGCGCCGCCCTGTTAAACCGAATGCCAGGGTTACCGGGGCCACCCGAATTGAAATCCTACCAATTTGAAACCGTGACGTTGGACGAAAAAGGAACAGTGGCGAGTCGTCGCCAAGGCGAAGCCCGGTCCTATCAAGAGGAATTGGCTGGTGGAGTCTCTTTGGAAATGACGGCAATTCCCGGAGGAACCTTTCTGCAAGGTGCCCCTCCCACCGAAAAAGAGCGAAAAAAGGACGAAGGCCCGCCACATGAGGTCACCCTGCCGCCTTTTTTTCTCAGTCGCTATGAGGTCACCCAGGCCCAGTGGAAAGCCGTCATGGGATACAACCCATCCTATTTCAAAGGAGACGATTTGCCGGTTGAGCAGGTCAACTGGAACGAAGTAGTGGAATTTTGCGAACGGCTTTCCCAAAAAACCGGACGGTTCTATCGCCTGCCAACCGAAAGCGAATGGGAATATGCCGCCCGTAGCGGAACCGGAACACCGTTTTCTCTGGGTCAAACCATCACGCCCGCATGGGTCAACTTTAACGGGAACTACCCTTACGCCCTAGCCGCCAACGGTGAATACCGCCAGAAAACCATGCCGTGCGGAAGTTTCCCCCCCAATCCCTGGGGACTGTACGACATGCACGGCAATGTCTGGGAATGGTGCCAGGACTGGTTTGACGAAGCCTATTATCAAAGACCGCCCCCGCTCAGCCTGCGCGGACCGGTGACCGGGACAGTCAGAGCCTATCGTGGAGGCGGATTTGACTATCCGGCCACGGACTGCCGGTCAGCCTATCGTTATGGCACCATCCAAAGCGAACGGGGCCGAAATCTGGGCCTGCGGGTCCTGGCCACTGTCCCATAAAACCAACTCTGATTTCCCGACTTGCGGCGACGTGTCGCCGCTTTGGAGTGCGGGGACTTGTCACCGCTTTGGTTGGCGGCGACTTGTCGCCGCCTTCGAGTGGAGAGGTTTCACCGCTTTGGCCGGTAGCGACTTGTCGCCGCTTTTGTAGAAAACAAAAATACTGCCTTCTACCAAACCCAAAAAACCTATGAGCGACAAACCCTGGCCCCATGCCCCGATTCACCTCCTCGATTCAAACGCCGTTTTTATGATGACAGCCGGAACCCTTCACAAAGAACATGTCTTTGGAACCAATGAAAAGTTGACGCTACTGGAAAATCGGCTGCTTGCTTTCGCCCAACAATATGGCTGGCAACTGGAGGCTTGGGCGGTTTTTTCCAACCATTACCATTTTATTGCCCGCAGTCAGAATGCCTCCTCCAGCCTTGGCAAAATGATTCGCCATTTACACGCCGCAACGGCCAGAGAGGTGAATAAGCTGGATAAAGCCGAAGGGCGGCAGGTTTGGTTTAATTTTTGGGATACCAAACTGACATTCCAAAAATCCTATTTGGCACGGCTGAATTATGTTCATCAAAATCCCGTCAAACACGGATTGGTCCAAATGGCGAACCAATATGATTGGTGTTCGGCAGCTTGGTTTGAAAGAGTGGCTTCGGCGGCAACCATCAATACTGTCTATGGGATGAAGACTGACGGGGTCTCGGTGGTTGATGATTTTTAGACGGGAACCAGCCCCGCCTGTATCTCAGACGGAGCTGGCTTTCTTTGCGCTCTAAGGCGGCGACAAGTCGCCGCCAACCAAAGCGGTGACAAGTCACCGCACTCCAAAGCGGCGGCAACCGCCGCACAAATTCCCGACTTACTTTGTCCGAATTACGGTAAACACCGGCCCGGTGGCAGTGCCCGTCGTTCCTGCCACAAGCACCGGTCCGGTTAATGCCTGCGCCGGCACGATGGCTGTGATTTGATTGGCCGAATCAATCGTAAAGCTGGCATTCACTCCCCCGAATTGAACCGTGGCAATATGGTCCAGATTGAATCCGGAAATGACGACGCTGGTTCCAGTCATTCCGCTTGTGGGTGAAAGCGACTGGATGATGGGCGCTTTTTGGAATGGTTGCGTCACCAGTTGAAATGCCTGACTCGTACTTGCTCCGCAGTTGTCGGTGACCGTGACGGTGATGATAAAGGTTCCGCTGTTGACCGGATTGGCACTCACGATGCCGGTGACTGAATTCACCGTGAGCGTCCCGGCATATCCGGATGAAGCCGAAACCGTCACACTGGCGACGGTTCCGTTGTCACTGGGTGGCGCACTTGGTGTGATGACCAGCGGATTTCCCGCCACCACGTTTTGCGCCGGATAGCCACCCACCTGCGGAGCACTGTTGGCCGTGACATTGACCGTCAGGTTGGCGGTGGTGGTCAGCCCATCTCCGTCAGTGACCGTCAGCAAAACCGTGTTGGCTCCGACAGTTGCCGCGCATCCGGCGATAACAGTGGCAGTGACGCTTCCATTACTGTTGACGATTCCAGTCACCATCAACCCGGCTGGAACCACTGTCGGCGTGACAAGCAGATTTCCTGCCGGAGTTTCAACGTCATTCACCGTGGCAATCAGAGAAACGGTCCCGGCACTTCCCTGCTGTCGGGTCAGCGGGGTTCCGGCGGTGATGGTTGGACGTGCCCGCACAATCAGGGTGACGATTTGTGAACCGGTACAGTTGTTGGCATCGGTGGCGGTCACAGTGAAACTGTAACTCCCGGCGGTGGTTGGGGTTCCAGCCAAGGTCCCGTTGGTTGCCAGGGAAAGTCCGGGCGGAATGTTTCCCGTGGCCTGGAAGGAAATGGCTCCGACACCGTTTGCCTGCGTGAAATTCTGCATGTAGGCCACGCCCGCCAAGGCAAACGGAGGATTTGCCGGACTGACCGTAATCACCGGGCAAACCACTTGAAGAGAATAACTTCCGGTTCCCGGACAGTTGTTGGCATCCCGTGTCATCACGGTAAAGTTGAAGGTTCCCACTACAAGCGGTGTGCCTGAAAGCGTGCCGTTTGGACTCAAGGTCACACCCGTCGGCAGCCCTCCGCTTTGAACCGTGAAGGTATAGGGCGTCTGTCCGCCGGTTGCGGTGAGCGTTCCACTGTAGGCCACACCTGCCGTTCCGGTGGTCAAACTCCCTGGTCCGGTCGTGATAATCGGGCAAATCACCCGCACGGAATAGGATTGACTGCCCGTGCAGGTGCCAAACCCGGTGGCGGTGATGGTGAAAGGATAGGTTCCCGTGGCGGTTGCGGCTCCGGAAATCACACCGGTGGAGGAATTCAGCGAAAGTCCGGGCGGCAACGCTCCGGCAGTCACGGCAAAATTGTAGTTGCCTCCGTTTGGACTGGCTGAAACCATCTGGCTGTAGGCTTCACCCTGATTCGTATCGGGCAGATTGGTCGGACTGACCGTCACAGTCGGACAGGCGATGGTAACGGTAAACGGCTGGCTCCCGGTGCAGGTGCCGAACCCGGTCGCCGTTACGGTGAAGTTGAAGGTTCCCGCCTGACTCGGCGTCCCTGCCAGCATTCCGTTGGAAGCCAGCGAAACACCCGGCGGCAGGCTGCCTGCCGTGACTGCAAAACTGTAACCACCACCCGCCGGTGTCGCCGAAACACTGCTGCTGTAAGCAGTTCCAGCCGTTCCGCCGGAGAGCGTCCCGGTAACCGCCACGGTCGGACAATTCACCTGGAAGATATAGGCCCGTGAACCCGTGCAGCCCGCCGGAGTCGCGGAATCGGTCGCCGTCACAGTGAAGTTAAAGGCCCCGGCCTGGCTCGGCGTGCCGGAAAGCGTTCCACTTGGTGCCAGTGTCAGCCCTGGAGGCAAACTCCCCGTTGTCACGGCAAAACCGTAAGCTGAGACGCCGCCGCTGCCTGTCAAATTCTGGCTGTAAGCCGTTCCTGCGGTGGCCGTTGGAAGACTGGTCGGACTGACTGTAATCGTCCCGCAAACCACCTGAATGGAATAGGTTCGCGTCCCCGTGCAATTCGTTCCGGGAGGATTCGAAGGCGTCGAATCGGTCGCTGTGACGGTGAAATTGAAGGTTCCGGTCGCGGTTGGCGTGCCGGAAAGCGTGCCACCCGGTGCCAGGGCGAGGCCGGTCGGGAGCGCCCCGGAGGTGACCGCGAAACTGTACGGCGAAGTGCCGCCGCTGCCGCTCAGGTTTTGGCTGTAACCTGTTCCTGCCGTTCCGTTTGGCAGTGTGGCCGGATTAACCGAAATGGTCGGGCACGAAATCGCCACCGTGTAGCCACGGCTGCCGGTGCAAGCCGTGGGTGTCGTCGAATCGGTCGTCGTGATGGTGAAGGAAAAACTCCCGGTCGTGGTGGGCGTTCCCGAAAGCACCCCGGCAGCAGAGAGCGAAAGGCCGGTTGGGAGTGTTCCGCCCGTCATTGCGAATGAATAGGACGAGGTTCCGCCGCTGCCAGTCACGGTCTGGTTATAGGCTGTTCCGACAGTTCCGCCCGGCAAGGTGGCCGGATTGACCGAAATTCCGGCGCAATTGATGGTCAAGGCATAACTTTGCGAACCCGGACAGCCGCCTGCCGGAACGGTCGGCGTCGTATCGGTGGCTGTGACGGTGAAATTAAAGGTTCCGTTGACGGTCGGTGTCCCGGAAAGCAGGCCCGTTCCGGAAAGCGTCATCCCGGTCGGCAGCGTGCCCGCTGTCACTCCAAAGCCGAAGGTTCCACTGCCACCTGAGGCTGTAAAGGTTTGATTGTAGGCGGTTCCGACCGTTCCCGCCGGGAGCGGTGAAGCCGGACTGACCGTAATTGTCGGGCAGGCAATCACGACCGTGTATGAGCGCGTGCCGGTACAGGGCGTTCCCAAGGTGGAATCGGTGGCCCGCACCGTAAAGGAAAAACTTCCGGCGACGGTGGGCGTTCCGGTCAAGGCTCCGGTGCTGCCGAGGGTCAGGCCGGTCGGCAGCGTACCGACACTGACATCAAAGGTAACGGCTCCATTGCCACCGCCCGAAGTTACGTTCTGACTGTAAGCCATTCCAAACGCTCCGTTTGGCAAGGTGGCGGGATTAACCGTAATCGTCGGACAGCCGATGATGACCGTGTAGGCACGACTGCCGGTACAGCCGTTATTGTCAGTGGCTGTAACCGTAAAGTTGAAGGTTCCCGTGGTGGTTGGCGTCCCGGAAAGCGCTCCGGCGGAACCGAGCGAAAGTCCCGTCGGCAACGCGCCTGCCGTCACGCCCAAAGTGTAGGGCGAGGTGCCTCCGCTCCCGGTCAGCGTTTGATTGTAACCCGTTCCGGCAGTACCGTTTGGCAGCGTGGCCGGATTGACCGCCAGGGTTGGACAGGTGACGTTCAGGGAAAAACTGGCGGTGTTGGTTGCCCCGCAGTTGTCGGTGACGCGGGTGGCGATGGTGTGGGTCCCAAACGGTGCGGCATTGCTCACCGAAATCACGCCGGTTGCGGAATTGATGGAAATGGTTCCCGTATAGGTTCCCTGACTGGTAATCGCCACCGACGCGATACTGCCGTTGTCGGTTGGCCCGGAAGACGGGTTGATGGTCCGCGAACCACCCTGGGTCACCGACTGGGTGGTATAGGCAATGGAGGGTGCCGTGTTCGCGGATACATTGACCTGAAGGCTGCCGGTGCCGGTAAACGTGCCGTCCGACACCTGAAACCGAACGGTTCCCGAAGTGGCCGTACAACCTGCGGCCACCTGCGCTGTCACCGTGCCGTTACTGTTGGCTAAACCAGTGACGGTAATCCCGGTGGCGGTTCCTCCGGCAATCTGAGCGACGGACAAACTTCCCGCTGCGGTGTCGGGGTCGCTCACGGTTCCAACCACTACGGCAGCGCCTGCCGGGCTGCCTTGCTGGCGGGCGATGGCTCCGGCGGGTGTGAAAGCGGGCGCAAACCCGGTAGTGACGACCAGATTCCAACTCGCCATGGACCCACCGTCATTGGCCAGCGGGTCAATGATATAGAGATTCCACTGCCCGTCGGCCACTGAGCCGTTGAACGCCGCCAGGCTGGTTGACCAGGGACCGGAACCCAAGCCCGGAAACGGGTCGGTGATTGAGCTTCCGGAAGGCTGATAGGTACCGGTCCCAAAAGGAACCAGGGCTTGAAGCGGCGGGTTGGGTGACTGGTCATCAAAGGCCAGCGTTCCGGTAAACGGCGCGTCCGGACCCCGCCGGTTAAAAATGTTGACCCGAATTCCGCCGGGAGACTCCAGAATGATTGAAATATCCCGGATGCTGGTATGCGAAAGGTCATTCAACTGCACGTTGACATCCGTCACAATGCCGCTGCCGCCCGGAACAACCAACCCTGAAGGATATGGATTTCCGGCTCCAAGAGTTGGTATCGAGATACCTCCGCCGGTCAGGACCTGGACCAGTGCCGGGGCAAAGATTTTGGCGGAAATCACGACCGGCTGGTCAAGGGTGTGTTCACCCAACCAGAAACCAACCTGATTCCGTGCTTTTAGTTCCAATCCGCCGGGGATTTCCTGACGGATGGAATTGACGGTTTGGGTAATGGAAAGATCAAAGATGTGAATCTTGCCCCGTGACGTATGCACCATCCAATCCCGCTCAGTCAGAGGTTCGACCCGTTCCATATTGGGAAAATCCAAAGGAATGCTGGTTGCTTCGGCACCCGGCGCGACCGTCCAGCGGGCCACAAGGTGCGACTGGTCACCGTTGACCGCCAGTTCAATGCCCGGACTGACAACCTGGACGATGGGCTCAGGGTGGTGAACCAGCCGGAGTTGCCACAAAGCGATGGTATCCCGTTTGCCATCAGTTGCCTGAGTGGCTGGTTCAGGTTCCGACTGGATGACCGGAGCGAATCCGGAAACGCTTTTCGAATGGTCGGCATGTGATACCAACCGGGAGGATCCGGAAAACAGAAGCATTCCCCCCAGAGTTAATAAAATCAAACAGATGACAGCTTTATTCAGATTGCAAAACATGGCAGGACTTCCTTTTTTCGACAAGAGTTGGCCCTGGCAACCACAATGGTTACCGCTCTAATGGGTGCTAGAGAGTGATTTCCAGGCAGCGCGGGACCGGGACTCAGCCACCGGGACGGGATTTGTGATCCTCCGATTGCAGACGGTCAGGCCACCAACAGGGGCTCAGGTTGTTTGAATTGGAAGGGATATTCTTCTGGTTTCTTTGTTATGCAGCACATCCGGGCAGACAACCAGTTCACCGCTTTCCAGTTCCATCGTATGCAATTCACCGGTCATAATCTGGTGCTGAACCTCGGCCATTGTGACGGACCGAATGACCGCTACCTGATATGGCAGGAGTCCAAGCACTTCTTTTCGGCAGACCGGGCACCAGATGGGCGACGAGCCAGCGTTCAAATGAATCCGGATAACTTCGTGAGTTTCAATTCTGGTTTGGGTAATGCGTTTTCGATTCGTCACGGTTTCCTCCAATCCTGTAGGGCGGGTTCTATTCTAAAAACTATGCGCTGACTTTCCTTCTGTCTGCGGGTGTGGCATATCTAGGCACTAACCCCGGTTTTTTGTCTCAACCAGACCCTGACTTTTTTCTAACTTTTTTCAAACCATTCGGTAAATGCTTGTAAAGAAGGAAGATACCAACATCTATGAATTCGATGGATTCCGGCTGGAAATTGCCGAAAGGCGGGTCAGTCGGGGTGGAGAGCGAATTGCCTTGCAGCCGAAAACCTTTGATTTGCTGCTGGTGCTGGTGCGCCATGCGGGTCAGTTGCGCCGCAAACAGGACCTGATGGAAGAGGTCTGGGGTGATGCCGCCGTTGAAGAAGCCAACCTGACCAAAAATATCGGCCTGCTGCGGAAAGCCCTTGGAACGCGGCCCGATGGAAACGATTACATCGAAACCATTCCACGCTTCGGGTACCGGTTTGACGCCGAAGTGCAAACCATCAACGGTTCGAAGCCGGAACTGGTGGTGGAACGGTTTACCATCACCAATGTTGTCACCGAGGAATTTGATGTCATTGAGGACGACGGCTTGCCGGTGGCTCCGGGTGAACCGGTGAAGCTGCTGCCAGCCCATGCGACTCCGTCGCAACCCGCGAATCCGTGGCTGGCCTGGTTTGCCGTGGGACTTTTCGCGGTCTTGCTGGCAATGGGCGGATGGTGGTTCAAACACCGGGCGGAACCAGTTGAAAAACCTGAATTTGTCCTGGCTGACACACGGATTTTCCCGCTCACCGGACTTTCAGGAAAAGAAGACTATCCGGCTTTCTCACCTGACGGGAAACTGGTGGCCTATACCTGGGATGGAGGCATCACCGAAGGAAACCGAAATATTTACGTCGCCTCACCTGGAAACGTGGCTCCACGCCGGTTGACAACCAATCGGTTTGAGGAATCCAAACCTGTCTGGTCCCCGGATGGGCGGTCACTGGCTTTCCTGCGGCAGGATAATGACCGAACCGAAGTAATCGTGTTGTCCCTCGACAAAAATGAGGAACGCAGTTTGGGAACCGTTCTCAATGGACTTGACTGGTCGCCTGACGGCCAGTCTCTGGCCATCACCGACCGCCCCAATCAGGAACGCCTAAGCCGGATTTATCTGGTTGCCGTTACTACCGGCGAGCGGCGGCTGGTGACTAATGATAGCCTTCCCTTAAATGATGCCTCCCCGGCCTTTTCCCCGGATGGAAAGGAATTGGCCTTTTGTCGGGTGGGAGCCGGCCAAGGTGACCTCTATCGGGTCAGCACCACTGGCGGTCCGGTCACCCGTTTGACCTCCAGCCATTGGGTGATTGACAGTCTGGACTGGTCGCCGGATGGGCGCAAAATCCTGTTTACTTCAAACCGTTCAGGGGTTTACGGCTTATGGAAAATCAATCTCGCAGGGGGTGAGCCGGTGGCGGTTCCGGTTGAAGGTCCGGTTCATCACCTGTCGGTTTCCCGGACCGGACAACTGGCTTATGCCCAAATCAATTCGGATTCCAATATCTGGAAGATTTCACTGAGCAACGTGTCCCAGCCGCCCCAACGACTGGCGGCTTCGACCGAGGCTGATGACAGCCCCAGTTTTTCACCTGATGGAACCAAAATCGCCTATGCCACCGCCCGTTCGGGACGGTGGCAAATCTGGGTTTGTGACGCGGATGGAAGCCATCCTCATGCAGTGACTTCCCTTACAGCCCGGATGGTTGGCACCCCCCGCTGGTCACCCGACAGCCAGCGCATTGCTTTTGACGTTCACCAGGCAACCATTGCGGATATTTATGTCATGAATGCCGACGGCAGCCAGCCGGTCCGACTGACCGACGGCCAGTCCATCAGAGTCGTGCCTTCGTGGTCACAGGATGGCAAGTGGCTTTATTTTTGTTTACTTGAGAAAAACATCCGGCAGCTTTGGAAACTGCCTGCCACTGGCGGGACGGCAATTCAGGTAACCCAAAAAGGCGGTTGGGAAGGTTTTGAATCAGCCGACGGAACCACACTCTTTTATACCAAAGGGCGCAACCTGCCGGGAATCTGGTCGGTTCCAACTGGCGGAGGCGAGGAAAAACCGGTTCCGGAACTGGCCGAAGCTGCCCGCCAACGTTATTGGGCCGTGACCAAAGGCGGTATTTATTTTGTGGCTTCAGGTGATGGAAAAACCTGGCACATCAAATATTTCGACCTGACCACCCGGCGGGTGCGGGAAGTGACCACGCTTGACCATCCCCCGATGAGCGAACCTGCCGGGCTGGCGGTTTCGCCGGATGAAAAATCCCTGCTCTTTGTGCAGGATGACCTGTTTCAGCACCGGATTCTGGTCACTGAGCAAAATCATCCGTAACCCCTGCAACGTTCGGGCGGCAATTCCTGGTTTGGAAAGTGGCGCAATTTGTTGAATCGCATTTTTGGCTCAATTTCACTTTCAATTCGGGTTGAGCGGGGGCACTTTTCAAGCGCGATGAAACAAATCGCGCCACTTTTTTGCAATATCATTGTTTCCACAGGGACTGCTGGAACACCAACAGTAAAAACCCACAGCCGGAAAGCAGGCAAAAAGGTGAAAAGAGCCACGTATCGTAAACAGCGAATGAAGTTCCGGTCACCTGTTTGAAAAAACCGACATAACGGAATTCACCCACCGCCCGAACCAGCAAAACCACTCCAATCAGCCCGCCCAGAATCCGGGACGAGCGGAACCAGACGGAAGGCACCTGCGACTCGTATCCGAGCGAGAGCGCCACCGCCGAAAATCCAGCTAATATCAGTGCCACCACGAGGGTGATGCCCATTCCCGGTCGAAAAAGCGGTTTTCCGTGGGCTTCAGGAATCGCCGAACCAATCATCAGTTTGCCGCCAAAGGCCCAAAACACGTGGAGCAGGCTCAAACCTGTAAAAGCTGTTCCCAGCAGCAGCGCCAATCGTTGCATCATGAAATCCTCTCAATAATCAGTCACTCGCATCTCTTCCAAGAACAGATGCCATCCAGTTGCGAAAAACGACCGTTCAGAAGCAGTTGCTTCCGCTTTGCCTCATTCCTCCGTAGGGTGGGCCTGAACCTTTTCTGAAAATTTTCTTTCCAACGGAGAAACCTGAACTATGACGTTGTTTCTGAAAAAACTGTCTTTCCTGGCCCTGACCTTGATATTGTTCCCTTTTGCCATTCAGGCGCAACAACCACCTGCTCCCACCGCCCAAATTGAAGCGATGAAACGCATGCAACTCATGGTCGGTGAATGGGAAGGCGGCGGCTGGATTGAATTCGGTCCCGGCAAAAAACTGGAATTTACCGGTCATGAATCCATTCAACCCAAAACCAACGGCACCACTCTTTTGGTGCAAGGGCTGCACAAGTCGAAAAGCGATGGAAAAACCCCGGAACGGGTCATTCATGACGCTTTGGCAATTATTTCCTTCAATGAAAAGGAAAAAGCCTACCGGATGAAAGCCTGTTTGGCATCCGGTGCCCAAACCGATGCAGTTATTTCCATCACCGAAACAGGTGCCATGCAGTGGGGATTGCCGGATAATCGCGGCGGACAAATCCGTTACACCATTACCATCGCAGAGAAAGCCACCTGGAATGAAGTGGGCGAATATTCAATGGATGGCAAAACCTGGCGGAAATTCTTTGAAATGAATCTGAAACACAAAGGAACCAATTGAGAATTGAGAATTGAGAATTGAGAATTGCATAAGGAACCAATTGAGAATTGAGAATTGAGAATTGAGAATTGCATAACGCAACTTGTTCTTTTTCAATCAAATTACAAGAAATACAACGGGGGGCTGACGGTTTTTTGCACTTCTCATCCCTTGTAATGTATTCAGAACTCCTGTTGCTTCTATAATTAAGACAATTCTCAATTCTCAATTCTCAATTCTCAATTCTCAATTCTCAATTCTCAATTCTCAATTCTCAATTCTTATGCCTTCTCCCTGGCGTGACTACCAAAAAATGATGCTGGATTTCTTCCGGTATATTCCTTTTGGCATCGCCACGGCCTTTATTCCCTTTCTGCTGAATCTGCCTGCCTTTTGGAAAGCCGGAACCGTGAGTGAGCATGCCCTGAATTCACTGGTTTTCGGCAGCGCGATTTGCGGCTTCATTCTGCTCCTTTTTGCCGTGGTATATGCCGGGCTGACCTTGATTCGCATCCGAACCGGAGTCATGCCGCTGCGCACACGCTCCGGCAAGCTGTGGTTCAATCTGGTTATTGGATTTGCCGGAATGACAATGGCTGTCTGGTTCCTGCTTGACCTTTCAAACCGACAGGCAGAAAAACCAGCCCGGTTCAGCGAGTTTTTCACGGCTTTACTGGTTGGGCTTTTTGTCGGGCTGCTGTTTTTTCTCCATCTGGCTTATCGCATGGCCAAAGAGGATGCGCTGGCGCTCCAAACCGTACTGGCCGAAACCCGCTACCAGACGCTGGAAAACCAGATGCAGCCGCATTTTCTTTTCAATGCCCTCAACAGTCTGGCTGAACTGATTGAAACCCACAACGATGCGGCAGCCGACATGACCTATAAGCTGGCAGACCTATATCGCCGGATTTTGGCCAATTCGCGGCGGAAAACCGCCAGTCTGGCCACGGAAGTCGAAATTGTCCGGGCGTACCTGGAGCTGGAACAGTTGCGCTTTGGTCCCCGACTGCGTTTTACGATTGAAATCCCGCCGCAACCGGAAGCGATTTTTCTGCCCAGTCTCGTCCTCCAAACGCTGGTGGAAAATGCCGTCAAGCACGGCATTGCCACTTCCGTCGCAGGAGGACTGATTCAGGTGAAGGTGATGGCAACCGACCACGGCTCCTATCACCTGACGGTGGAAAACCCCGGTCCGAGCCGGTCAGCCTCAACCGGAACTGGAACCGGCCTGGACAATACCAAATCCAGGCTGGATTTACTCTATGGTGACCGGCACGGCTTTGCTTTGCAAACCACGAAGACCGGAACCACAAGCGCCGGGTTTTCTTTTTCCGGCAAGCAGTTTGATTGAAGAGGTCCCTGAACGTGGCAAGCCACAAATGAACCAGCGCACAGCACACCTCCTATGAAACGCATTCTTGTGGTGGATGACGAAATTCCGGCTCTTCAGAAAATCACCCGCTACCTGCGCCAAAGCGGGCGGGAACACCTGCTTGAAACGGCTGAAAATAGCCTGGACGCCGTTGCCAAAATCATTTCCTTTCAGCCGGATTTGGTTTTTCTTGACATTGCCATGCCGGGACTTTCCGGGTTGGATGTGTTGCGGCAGTTTGAGACCCGTCCGTTTCTGGTGGTGTTCCAAACCGCCTTTGATGAATATGCCCTCCAGGCATTTGAGGAACATGCCTGCGATTACCTGCTCAAACCCTTTACCCAGGAACGGTTTACCAAGGCACTGGAGCACGCCTGCCAGCGTTTGACCGAAACCGACCACCTCCGGGCGTTGGAACAAAAGCTGGCTCTCCGTGAGGGGCCTCTGCGCCGGATTGCCGCCAAACAGGGGCAGCGCATTCGCCTGCTGGATGAAGCCGAAATTCTGTATTTTGTGAGCCAGGACCACTGTACCTGTGTCTATTTCGGCGAGGCGGTGGAAGGAATTTGCGAACTTTCCCTCAATACCCTGGTGGAACGCCTGGACCCCGCACAGTTCCGTCAATTCCACCGGAAACATCTGGTTCGGTTGGATGCCATCCGAATCGTCGGCACCAACCGCGAAGGAGAAATGTGGCTTGAAATGCGGGATGGCGTCCGGTTGCCCGTTTCACGCAAACACCGCCGCAACGTGCGCGAACTTTGTACCTTTTCCTGAATGCTGCGAAAATTCAGCCAAAAACCGCGACATGGTTTGCAGTTTTTGGCCATTCGAACAGGAAAGCCGGTTTTCTCCGTCAGACGTGCCTTGGAAGTTTCGACAATGTGCGGGATGTCTTCTTGCTATTCCGCTCTTGGTGTACCGAACAAACCGTGTCGGGCGGAGCGAACCGGCTCAGCGTTGGGCATCTGCCCCCCTTTTCCCTCAGCCAGAAAGCCGCACAAAAAAATCCCGGCCATGCGTTCCGTCAGCAGGTTGGCATCCCCATCCCGGCGTGGGTCATACCATTGATACAGCCAGTTCATCATGCCAAACAGAGCCAGCGCGCTTAACCGACAGGCGGCGGCATCCAGAGGCAGACCACGTTCGCGGGCCAACGCCTGTAAAATTTCAATACACTGGGCTGTGTATCGCCGTTTTCGTTCATGAAAGCGTTTGCTCCATTCCCCGGTCAAAGCATCCGAATCCACCGATAACACCTTCATCTCCGCCCGGTGCGAAATATAATAATCCAAATGGTTGTGAATCAGCCGCCGGATTTGGGTTTCCGGAGGGAGCGGTTTTCCCTTGACGGGTGCCAGCGCCGCTTCCAGCCGTTGCCAGATTGTGGCAAAAGTTGTGTCCGCAATCAGAAACAGCAGTTCTTCCTTGCTGCGGAAGTAATGATACAACCCGGCCAGACTCATTTCCGTTTCACGGGAAATGTCACGCAATGAGGCTTTTTCATAGCCATGAGCGGCAAAAATGCGCGCCGCGCTTTGTAAAATGTGCTGCAATTTGGTGTCGTAAGCGGCCATATACTTCCCAGGCAGGACTGAGGACTGAGGACTGAGGACTGAGAAATCCACCTGTCTTCCATCCTGGCAAAAGATTGATAAAGAAACCTCTCTCCGCGAATTCGATCAATTCTCACATTTCAGAAACTCAGTCCTCAGTCCTCAGTCCTCAGTCCTGTTTTCCCCAAGACTTCGGCTTGACGCTCCCCAGGGTGCGTGCTAGTTTCTGCCCGAAAATATCAGCCTTCCAACCATATCACACACAACCACAGGTACACACATTGTCCGAACAACTGAAACTCACCGCACTTGGAGAAACCCACCGAGCGCTCGGTGGGAAAATGGTCGATTTTGCCGGCTGGGAAATGCCCGTGCAATATACCGGCCTGATTCCCGAACATATGGCGGTGCGCACCGCCGCCGGTTTGTTTGATGTCAGTCACATGGGAGAAATCGAAGTCCGGGGCCGGGATGCGTTGCGCCTCATGCAACTCATCACCTGCAATGATGTGGCCAAACTGGCCGACCGGCAGATTCACTATTCCGGACTGATGACCGAACAAGGCACTTTTGTGGATGACATTTTGGTCCACCGGTTGCACGTCGAGCATTTTTTCTGCTGTGTCAACGCCTCAAACGTAGACAAGGATTTTGCCTGGTTTCAACAACATGCGGCAGGCCTGGAAGTCGAAGTCCTCAATTCCAGCTCCGCTTACAGCCAATTGGCCCTCCAGGGGCCGAAAGCGGTGCAGATTCTTCAGACTTTAACGGATTTCGACCTTTCCACGCTGAAATACTACTGGTGTCAGCCGGAAATTGAGTTTTTTGGCGTCAAGGTTTTTTTGACCCGCACCGGTTATACAGGTGAAGATGGATTTGAGCTGTATTTTGCCCCCGAACACACAGTGGCCATTTGGGAAGGGTTGATGCGCGCCGGCAAATCCGAAGGTCTCATTCCAGCCGGTCTGGGAGCCCGCAATACGCTTCGACTGGAAGCCAAAATGGCCCTCTACGGCCATGAAATTGATGACACCACCACTCCACTGGAAGCTGATTTGGGCTGGATTTGCAAGCTGTCCAAAGGCGAATTTTTGGGCAGCGATGTGCTCAACCGGCAAAAAGCCGAGGGGCTGAAACGAAAACTGGTGGGGTTTGAAGTTGATGACCGGGTTCCAGTACGGGACGGTTATCCGATTCGCCACAATGGACAGGACCTGGGTACGGTGACATCCGGCAGCCCATCGCCGTTCCTCAAGAAAAACATCGGTCTGGCTTACTTTCCGATTGAACTCACGGAAATCGGAACGGCTTTTCACGTTTTGGTTCGGGGACGCGAAGTCCCTGCACACGTTGTTCCAACGCCTTTTTACAAGCGAGCCAAAGGTTAGGGTCCAGGATCCAGGATCCAGGGTCCAGGGTGTTGAGTTTTGATTTTTGAATGACAAAAAATTTCGCTTCACAACTTGAAATGCAAACCCGGTCGTTCAAGATTTCTCCCTCCTGAAACCTGAAACCTGAAACCTGAAACCTGAAACCTGAAAAAAACAAGGAGTCAAACAAACCACTATGTCAAACTATCCGGATGATTGCTATTACACGAAAGACCATGAATGGATCCGCGTAACCGGCGACACAGGACGTGTCGGCATCACGCATTATGCCCAGGAATCGCTCGGTGATGTGGTCTATGTTGATTTGCCCAAAGTGGGCGAGTCATATCAGTCAGGAGACCCCTTCGGCTCCGTTGAATCAGTCAAGGCCGTCAGCGAGTTGTTTATTCCGGTTTCGGGGGAAATCGTGGAGATCAACGGCCAATTGGCTGACGCCCCGGAACTGGTCAATTCATCCCCTTATGATGAAGGCTGGATGGTGACCGTCAAATTCAGTAACACAGGCGAACTTGACAGCCTGTTGTCTTCCACTGAATACGAGGATTTCATCAAGGAAGGGAAACTCTAATTGAGAATTGAGAATTGAGAATTGAGAATTGAGAATTGGAAATGCAATTTTTCAATCTCTTGAGTTTCAATTTTTTCGCCTGATGAAACTGTCCTTATTCAACTTTCGCCAAGGTTTTGGTCATTCTCAATTCTCAATTCTGAATTAAAAAAGCGTTATGCGATATATTCCCAATTCCGTTGCATCCGTCCGCGAATCAATGCTGGAAAGCATGGGCGTCAAAAATGTTGGCGACCTTTTCGTCGGAATCCCGCACAATCTGCTGCTGACCGAACCGCTCAAGATTCCGCCGGCGGAATCTGAGACGGAACTGATTGAGTCCTTCAAAAAACTGGCGGGAGTCAATCGCCATCCGGATTCCTATGCCTCATTTTTGGGAGCCGGGGTCTATGACCATATTCGGCCTTTGGTTATTGATACGCTGATTTCGCGTTCGGAATTTTATACCTCCTACACGCCCTATCAGCCGGAAGTCAATCAGGGCACAGTCCATTCCATTTTTGAATTTCAGACCATGATTTGCCAACTGACCGGGATGGATGTGGCCAATGCCTCAATGTATGACGGCTCAACCGCGCTGGCGGAAGGCATGCTCATGGCGTCCCGGATTACCGGACGCAAAAAAGTGGTCTGTGCCGGAGCGCTGCACCCCGAATATACGGCAGTGCTGAAAACCTACGCTCATTTTGCCGGGCTGACCGTGGAAACCGTTGGCCCCGGAGCAGAAGGAATCGGTCAGGTCAGCAGCCTCAAGCTGGAAAAAGATGTGGCGGCAGTCATTGTGCAGTCGCCGAACTTCTTCGGCTGTGTCGAAGATGTGACCGCGTTTGCCACTGCCGCCCATGAAGTTGGTGCCCTGCTCATTGTTTCCGTGGCTGAAGCCATCAGTCTGGGAATTCTGAAGCCCCCGGCAGAACTGGGAGCCGATATTGTGACCGGTGAAGGCCAATCTTTTGGGCTGGCCCCCAGCTACGGTGGCCCCTTTGTCGGATTTTTTGCCGCGCGCGACAAGTTTCAGCGGCAAATGCCGGGGCGGCTCATCGGCCAGGCGTTTGACCAGAATGGCAACCGGGCGTTCACCATCACCATGGCCACGCGGGAACAACATATCCGGCGCGAAAAAGCGACCTCCAACATCTGTACCAACGAAGCCTTATGTGCATTGGTAGCAAGTATTTACCTGAGCACCGTAGGCCGCCGCGGGTTGCAGGAAATCGCGGCTCGCAATGCCCAAAAGGCAGCTTATGCGCTGGAAGCCATCACCCGTGTGCCGGGCTATAGTCGGACGTTTGCAACACCTGTGTTCAACGAGTTTGTGATTACCACACCGGCTCCGGCTGAAACCGTGGTGAACTCCCTGCTTGAACAAAACCTGCTCGCCGGGCTTCCGCTGGCGAAATACTACCCTGAGCGCACCCACGAACTCCTGGTCTGCGTAACCGAAAACACCACCCGCGCCGCCATTGACGCATTGGCGGCAGCGCTGGCAACAGTCAAACACGAGGACTGAGGACTGAGGACTGAGGACTGAGGAATTCAAAACCAGGAAGTGAAGGCCCCAAAGAATATTCCGACACAGACAGGTTTTGATGTTGCCCCTGGCACTTCATTCAGTTCTCAGTCCTCAGTCCTCAGTCCTCAGTCCTTCAAAAACATGGCTCAACAAAACACTTTCGATATCATGTCCAAAATTGACCACGCCGAGGTCAACAACGCCATCCAACAGGCGTTGAAGGAGTTAAGCCAGCGGTTTGACTTCAAAGGCAGCAAATGCGACATCGCGCTGGAGGCGAATGAAATCGTCCTCACGGCGGACGATGCCTACAAGCTGAAAAGCCTGACGGAAATCCTCGAATCACGGCTGGTCAAGCGCAATGTCCCGCTCAAAGGGCTGAAGTACGGCAAAATCGAACCGGCGGCGGGCGACACCGTGCGCCAACGGGTCGAAATCCAGCAGGGCATTCCAACTGAGAAATGCAAAGACATTGTCAAGTTCATCAAAGACACCAAGGTCAAGGTCCAGGCCACCATCAACGGCGATTTTGTCCGGGTGGCCGGTAAAGACCGTGATATCTTGCAGGAAGTGATTGCCAAACTGAAAACACAGGATTTCGGTATTGATATGCAGTTTGGCAACTATCGGACCAATTAATTTCCGCTGGGCTGAGGGTTGATTGTCCAGCCGTAGACCTGAAAGATTGAGACTGTCTCTGTTTTATTGAAATCTTCATGATCTGATTTACTTTCCATGACAGACAGCCATTTATCTGCCAGCCCTCAGTCCTCAGCCTTATCCTCCTTCCCTGCCTCTTTTCTCTTGAGAAATCTTCCGATTCTGCTTGGCCTTTTGGCCTATTGGATAGCCGGAATGTTTCTTTTACCGTTTTACTCCCATCAAATAAATCCAGACGGAGTCTCCTATATCAGCATTGCCCGCGAATATGCTTCCGGGCAGTATTCCCAGGCAGTCAATGGGTACTGGGGGCCAATGATTTCCTGGCTGCTGGTTCCTTTGTTATGGGTAAAGCTGGAACCCATTTATGCCGCCAAACTGCTTTCGACGGCTGTTGGAATGGGGGTTTGGGTAGGTTTTGCGCACTGGTTGGCAGATTTCAAGCTGGCATCGGCCATTCGGCGGATTTTGGAACTGACGGCGATTCCTCTCATCCTATATTTTGCCCTTTCCGTCATTACCCCCGATTTGTTCCTGTTGGGATGGTATCTGCTTTATTTCAAAATTATTTTTGCTCAATCGTATCCGACTACACCCCGGAGCGGTTTGTGGTGTGGCGTGTGGGGTGCGCTTGCGTTTCTCACCAAAGCATTTGCCTTTTATTTTTTTCTGGCTCATTTCCTGTTGAGCACCCTGCTGCACTACGTTGCCGCAGAACCACAGGTCAAACAAAACGTACTCAGGCATTGCCTCACAGGCATGCTCGTTTTTGGCTTTTTGAGCCTGCCCTGGATTGGGATACTTTCCCTCAAATACCACCGTTTGACCATTTCCACGACTGGCGGATACAACTATGCCTTAATTGGCCCGCGTTCACTCGGTCACCCGGTGGAGCACTTGGGCCTGATTGCACCAGCCAATGACTTCGCCCAAACTGCATGGGAGGATCCTTCCCTGCTTCCCGTCCAAAGCTGGAGCCCGTTTGAATCCTGGGAATCCTTTCAGTATCAATTAGCCTTTCTTTGGCGGACCGGCCTGGAAATTGTTTCCATCTATCAGAATTTCTCTATTTTGTGGATACCCTTGCTTGGGTTCCTGGTGGTTTTTGGCTGGTTGCGTCGCTGGATTCATTCTCCGCTAATACAGTCTGTGCCGCCCGAACCCCGCCTGTGGCATTGGCTGTCAGTCTTCAGCCTCTACACGGCTGGAAACTGCCTGTTTCTGGTGTTTGACCGGTATTTGTGGGTGAATTATCTCTTGTTTCTGGGCGGGGCCGGTTGGCTGGCTCAATCCTTGCCCTGGCCCCGAAACTGGATGCGAATCGCTTTGGCAAGTGTGTTGGCGGCGACGTTCCTCGTCACGCCGTTGCAAAATCTGACTTCGGCAGTCAAGGGGACCAATCTGGATTTGGCAGTGAATAATGGAATGTATGAACTCAGCGAAGTGCTCCGGACCAATTACCATATCGGTGGCCGGATTGCCTCTGATACCAACTGGCATTGGACTCTCTATTTGGCCTATTTCCTGAATGCCAAATATTATGGGACGGTACCCAAAGGAATTACGGTCAGCCAGCTTGAACGCGATTTGCAACGCCATCAGATTGACTATTTTGTGGTTTGGAATGATTCCCCTGACAAACCGTTGTTTCCTCAATACCTACGGATTCGGATACCGGAAATTCCCAATCTGGGTATTTATGTGCTCAAAAGAAAGACTGATAGTAACACTTGAAACCGCGGCCCCGGAATCTCATACCTGCCCCCGCCCCAACTCAACCACCAGTGTCTGAAAAAGTGACAAGATAAACCAAATTTGAGATGAATCCGCCCAAGCGATGATGGTTGGGGGCGATTTTTGCCTGGTTTGGAAACATGGCTGAAACCTCCCGGTCATCCAACAGGTTCAGATTTGCTTCAGATGCAAAAAAATCCTTTCCCAGCAGGCGGGCAATGACCCGAAACCACTTGGGTGGCAGCCAATGGACCAAAGGCAGCACCGTATGAAATTCAATTGGGTGCCAGCGATTCGGAGTTGTGATGTAACACTGCTTTCCAACCCGGCACAATTCCCGGACAAACCGTTGTTGTTCCAGGCGGTTGCCGACATGCTCCAAGACGGCAAAGGAAACCACCAAATCAAAACTTTTATCCGGGAAAGGCAATTGCTTTCCATTGGCGCGCAGAAAGCGAACGCCGGGAAACTCCTGTTCTAAAAAAGAGGCATCTTCCAGACCAACAGCGGTGATATTGTGAGGAAAAGGATAAAGTTTCTCAAAAAAATTGGAATCCGGTCGCCGGTCGCAAGTAACCCCGACATCAAGCACCTTGATTTCAGAGGTAGGTTTGACCTGCTCCATCAAAGCTGAAAACATCCGGACCCGGGCACGCCACACGACCCGACTGACAATCCCACCCACATCAGGTTGAACATACGCACTTGATTCATTCTGATTTGGAGAACGGTTCATAGGGTTCGGCCTTTTGCATTGACATTGCAGAAATAAACAGAGCAGTGAAAATGGTGTTCCACCCCAGAATAACGAGGGTTGCGCCAAATGAAGCCCATTCCGGACGAGGCACAGGCTGTAAATCCTGTCTGAACCATTGGAAAATGATGAAACCAAGGAGGATAACTCCGGCCAAGATCAAAAATGAACCGAGGAGCAATCCCATTTCCAGATTAAAGAAGCGGTAGAACCGTTCGAGCAAAGGATTTTTTTGGTCAAATCGTCGCCCCCACGAATAGGTTTTGGCATGCAGCCCCAGCCCCAGGATTTCAAAACCAATGACTGAAAAAACAGTAGCAAAAATACTGGTTACCGGACCAAAGGAACGACCTTGATAGTGAAGTAGTCCCCCCAAAACCATGAGATGGGCCAGCAACCCGGCTACCAGAAGACTCAAGCCAGGATAGAGAAACACTTTGTTTGGACAATAAAGCAGCATCATTCGCAGGCTGCGCCATCCATCGCGGAACGTGCGTAATTTTGATTCTCCTTTGCGTTCGTGCAGCTTTATGGGAATTTCGGCAATTTTAAGACCCGCCAGACCTGCATTGATGGCCAACTCCAAATTGTATTCCATCCCGGGACTGACAGGGCTGATTTGTCTGTAGGCTTCATTGTGAAAGCCGCGAAAGCCGCAATACACATCCGTGTAGGCAGAGCCGAAAAGCAGATTGAGGATTGCGGTCAGGGCCGGATTGCCAAAAATTCGATGAAGGAATGGAATGGAAGACTGTCCTCCAGCCAGATAGCGACTTCCTGTGACAAAGTCACATCCCTCATCTTGGAGTTTTGCCAAGAAGGCAGGAATTAAGCGAAAATCATACGTGCTGTCAGCGTCACCCATGATGAAGTAACGCCCACGTGCAGCCCCAAAGCCCTTGATATAGGCATTCCCATATCCCCGTATCGGCTGGTGGACAACCCGCACCCCCAGACTTTCGGCAATATGCACTGAGGCATCGGTTGACCCATTGTCACAAACCACGATTTCACCATCAATTCCATTGTGAGCAAAGGTTTCCTGAATGAGCCGAATACAATCACCAATTGCCTCTTCTTCATTGAGACAAGGCAACACGACCGACACCAGAGGGGCTTGATTGTTTGGTTGCTGTATTTCCGTTTGGGCCATATTTCGCAGATCCAAAAAAGAGCCGGTAACCTGTAAACCTACTTATCTTAGCCTAAACCTACTTGACTTTAAACGGGTTCGAGTCCCCGCGTCCGGCATTGCCAGCCGCATCCTGGGCAGTAATGCGAATCCGCCCGGCTTTGACTTTTCCAATTGTCTCCGGAACATTCCAACTGAATGTCTGCCGGGTTCCCGGCAAACCCGTGGCCAACGGTTGAAAGGTCTGTCCGTTATCCAAAGAAAGGTAAATATCCTGGGCCGCCACCACCAGATTATCAGTTGCCAGCCAGTTCACCACCACCTCGGTTCCAGGTTTGACGGTTTTGGGGACCGTTACGGCAGTCACCACAGGCGGCTGAGTATCCCCCCTGGTTTCGACAGTCAAGGGAACAAACCTCTGGTTGTTATCCCGGTTGAGGTCTTCACTTTGCCGGTCAGGGTCCGCCACAACTCCCAAAAAGTAAGCCCCTCCGGTCACGGTTGCAGCCAGCGTCGTTGTCACCGTCAACGCCTGAATTTGACCGGGCTCCAATGGTTTCCCCTGGGTTGTGGCCAGCACCAGGTCGGTCTGGTCAAAAATCTGATCTTTGGAAAGCACACAAATCTGTTTGGTTGCGCCAGCGGCCTTGGTTCCTCCATTGCGAGTTCCCCAGGAAATCGTCAAGGGCCGCCCTGCTGCTGCGGTTGCCGGTTCCCCCCGGACATTTTCCACCTGGATATCAGGAATACTGGGTTGGCTGCCCCGCACCAGTTCAAACACGCCCCGGCCATACGTAGCAGCCCGTATCACTCCGGTTTTGGCATTGGCCACGAGGGTGGTCACAATCACATTGGGCAGGCCCTGGTTAAAAGCGGTCCAGGTTTCGCCACCATCCCGACTGCGGTACATGCCGATATCCGTTCCCAGGTAAATTGTGGTTGAATCCGTCGGGTCAATCAAAATGGTGTTGACCGGGATGTTGGGCAGGGTCTGGCTGACGTTGCGAAACGTCGCACCACCATCCTGGCTTTTGAAAACGTGACCGGTGCCGAATCCGGAACAGGTGACAAAAGCCACCTTCGGATTGCGTTCGTCAAATACGACCTTGGTCAGAAACCGATTGGGCACATCGAAAATCCGGGTGAAGGTGGCTCCCCCATCCGTCGAACGAGTCAACACTCCATCATTGGTGCCGACCAGCATGAGATTGGGATTCCCTTTGGCAACTGCCAGTGTGGAAATCGTTCCGGTTGGGGTCTGGGTCAGTTCCACATTGGCCGTAGGTTCCCAGGCGGCTCCGCCATTGACGGACCGCCAGACCCGAAACGTTCCAAAATACAGAACATTCGGGTTATCCGAATTCATGACCAGCGGTGCATAAAACGAGGACCGGTCCCGTTTGAAGGTCTGTTCACTCGTCAGGTCAAAAAAACTTTCGCCCGCCGTGTTTGATTTCAGAATGTTGGTGAAAACATAGGTTGTATAGACTTTTTGCGGGTCCTGCGGGTCAATCAGCGTGGTGCCCCCATCGCCAAACGTTACCTGTCGCCAAACCTTGCTGCCATCGGTCTTGAGCGTGCCGTTGTCCTGTGTTCCGGCAATCATGACCGCCGGGTCGGTTGGATGCAGCGCCAGACTGGTATGCATGGTCAGGGTCAGATTGCCATTCAGATTTTGAAAGGTGCGCCCGCCGTCCCTGGTCAGGTAAATGCCACCGTCATTCCCCAAATACATCGTTTTCGGGTCCTGCGGGTCAAACGCATAGCAATGGTAGTCCGGATGGATTTCCGCCACCCCGAACACAAGATTATTCCACGAAGTCCCGCCATCATTCGATTTCAGCAAGTCAACTTCGCCGAGAAAAACGGTTTGCGGGTCGGTTGGGTCAACCGCCAAAAAATGATCGTACCAGCATTGGCTGGTGCAGTAGGTCGTACTGGATGGCAGCAACGCCCAGCTCGCACCGTTGTCAGTTGATTTATAAACCCCGTAATATCTGATATTTCCAAGAATCGAAGCATAAAGCACGGAAGGTGCGGAGGCCGAAATCCCCAGACTGATGCGACGGATGTCCGCTCCCGGAGGGAGTCCCTGTTCCAGCCGGGTCCAGGTCAATCCGGCATCGGTGGATTTGTAAATTCCGTTGCTGGAACCACCTCGCAGAGAGGCTGCCGTATACATCACATTCGGTTCAAACCGGTCACGGACCAAATCATAAATGGCACCATCCGGCCCCAGCGGCAGGGTTTGCCGCCAGGAAACACCGCCATTGGTCGTCAGCCAGATTCCAGCAGAATTGAACTGGCCGCTTTCCGGGTCCCGTGACGTTGCCACTCCAATTACCACCCGGTCCGGGTTTTTGTTATCAATCAGGAGTTTGGAAACCGTTGAATATTTGAGTTGGGCAAAGCCCAATTGGGTCCAGGAATCGCCTCCGTCGGTTGACTTTAGTACACCAGCCCCGTAATACCGGTTGCTGTGATTGGCGTCACCGGTCCCAACATAAATGATATCCGGGTCTGCCAAGGAAATCCCAATGGCACCAGCGGTCAGGGTGGGCTGATTGTCAGTCAAAGGCTCCCAAACATCGCCACCGTTACGGGTCCGCCACACGCCTCCGGTAGCGCTGGCAATATAAATAGTCTGTGAATCACGGGGATGAACGGCAATGCCACTGATTCTGCCCGATACCCTTCCCCACTGATAAGGCATGGCAATCGCAGGTGAAGGACCGACCGACCGCCACTCTTCACCTTCCAGCGCCAAAGGTTGCGGGCGGCGGGCCGCCAGGATACGGGCTTCCTCCAGAGCGCGAAAGCGGGCATCGCCCGGAATGCTTTCAAACGGATAGGCCCGTTGGGCAAAAAACCATTCCTCCCGCCCTTCCGGGTCGTCAAACCGGTCAATCTGGGCCGCAGGTTGCGGGAAAATCCGCCGGGTCCGCTCGGCGGTTCCGGTCTGCTCACGAGACAACCAGCCGATTCCCAGAAACAGCAACAATACCGCCAGCATGACACCGCCTCCGGCCAGCTTACCGGCCCGAAGCATCTCTAAATACCGCCGTCCTTGCACTTCTTTCTACAGTCCTTTCAAGCCCAATCCAACTCATTTGCGATTGTCCACTTGCGATTTGCCATTTGAAAAACAGTTGTGTTTTCCTAAAAACAACGGCCAATGGTCAATTGGCAATCACCAATGCTATTACAGAAGGTACTCTGCTGGAATATTTTTTCCCGGCTGCTCATCCGTCCAAATCAAAGAAACCACCCACCACCTGTTTTGTTCCCACATCAACTGAATGCTGTTAATCCCCCGGACGCCCGTTTGGGTTCCCTGCGGTGCAACAATCACCGCCTCATAGGTGCTGAAAACATGTGCGATTTCGCCGTAATGTTCGATCCGGGCGGCAATTTGCCGCTCCTGAAAAGCCACCAGTTCACCAGCCGCCAGCCGGTTCTGAAACCGTGTGACAAAGGCTTCCACCGGAAGTACCACCGTGGCCTGGGCATTGACATGAATCAGGCGGGCACCAGCGGTGAAAAGCAACCGTAACCGGTCAAAATTGGGGGTTTGCCCTTCCGCAAAGGAAATGGTGGCATACAGTGCCGCAGTTATGGCTTCAATTGTGTGGAGTTCTTCAATCATATCGTACTCTGGCCATAAAACGTTCTGTCCTGGATTGAACTTCAAAACCCGTATCCATCCGGGTCTGCTGCCCGCTGTCCTGCGTATTATCCAGTCGCAGTCACACTATCCACAATGCCTACAATGGCAGCATCCACCGGACATTCCTTGAGCCCATGCGCCAGCCGGGCGGAACTCCCCTGCACCACCAAAACCGTTTCGTTGGCCCCGGCCCCGACCGTATCCAAAGCTATCAGAAAACCGCTCTCATCCTTGCCTTCCAGGCTGATGGGTTTGATGACCAATAACTTTTGCCCTTGCAGGCGAGGGTCTTTGCGGGTTGCGACCACCGTGCCCCAGGTTCGTGCCAAGATCATGTGTGCATCCTTTGAATTGAGAATTGAGAATTGAGAATTGAGAATTGAAGCATCTTTTCCTGATTTCAATGTTGGTTAGAGGCTACGGTTCCTAAACGCCGGAGGCTTTCAAACTCAATTCTCAATTCTCAATTCTCAATTAGATTTCCACCAATTCACCCGCCTGGTCCTGGCCTTGGCGGACCAATTCCGCCGCCAGTTTGATGGCGGCAATCAGACTTTGCGGTTCAGCCACCCCCAAACCGGCGATGTCAAAAGCTGTACCGTGGTTGGTCGAAGTTCTGACAAACGGCAGCCCCAATGTCACATTGACCGCCTCACCAAATGACAGGCATTTGATTGGAATCATCCCTTGATCATGGTAGCAGCACAGGACGACATCAAATTCACCGTTAACTGCCCGAAGAAAAACCGACTCTGCCGGAACCGGGCCGGTAATATCCATATCCGGATCCACCCGGCGGCAGGCTTCAATGGCGGGAATCATCTCCGATGCTTCCTCCAATCCAAATAGACCGCCTTCGGCTCCGTGGGGATTCACGGCTGCCAGGGCAATTCGGGGTCGCCGGATCCCCCACCGCTGCAATTCCCGATGAGTCAGAAAGAGCATTCGCTCAATCCGGTCTTTGGTGATATAGGTCAGCGCCCGACTGAGCGGCAGGTGTGTCGTCAGGAGCACCACCCGCAAAGCCGCTGAGACAAACCCCAAAGCAAAGGTATGAACCCCGGTCAGATGGGCCAGCAGCTCGGTATGCCCCGTGAAGCTGTACCCACCCAGCAGCAAAGACCGTTTGTTGATGGGCGAAGTGGCCAGCCCTTCAATAATGCCAGCCTGATAGAGTTTGACGGCGGCCTCGACGTATTCGCCGGCAGCCTTGCCGTACAAGGGCGAAATCTCCCCTTTTCCGACTGGCTGGGGCAAATTGTCAAGGGTGCATAAAATCGGGCGTTCCGGCTCCAGCGGGACGGCTGACTCTGCAAAGGCAGCCACCAGCTCGTCAAAGGGCCAAATATCCACATCAAAGGCGCAATGAAGCTGCTTGGCTGTGCGGCGCAGCAGGTTGGCATCTCCAATCACGACCAATTGAGCCGCTGCCCGGACTTCTTCGTCCGCCAGGGCTTTGAGCGTGATTTCGGGACCAATCCCGGACGGGTCGCCAATCGTCACTCCAATGCGCGGTTTCCACACCGCTGGCTGGTCAGGTAAAAAATCAGTACTCAAGGGTTCATTCCCACGATCTGTGAGGCTGTGCCGAACAAACCACCGAAGTACCACAGAAAGCCGCGAAAAAGCAAGTCACCCCGTCCATCCGGGCAACCTTCCGGACAACCTTTGAAAGTCCGCATAAAACCCGCCTAAACTATAATAAGTAAAAGAGATGCTGGCTCCAGCCGGATATCTTGACAGCCCCTTTTGCAAAATGGTACTTTTGGCCGCCGAATTTAAGCAAACGTTGTGCCTTTGACCATCTGTTATGACGAGGAAAGCTCCGGAATTCACTTTTGACGAACGCAGCCGGGACATTTTATGCACCATTGTTAAAATGCACATTGCCACCGGAGAACCGGTGGGTTCCCGCACGCTTTCCAAACAATCCCGCTTTAACCTGAGCGCCGCCACCATCCGCAATATCATGGCCGACCTGGAGGAAGCCGGTTATTTGGTTCAGCCGCATACTTCGGCAGGCCGCATCCCTTCGGACAAAGGCTACCGTTACTATGTGGACAATCTGATTCGCGGTTCGCGGATTGCCCGCGCTGACGAGGAGTTCATCCGCCGTTCCCTGCTCAGTGACCCCGAAATCACGCAGGACAACTTCATGGAGCGGACCTCGCATATCCTCTCCCAGATTTCCAACAACGTCGGGATTGTGCTGTCGCCCCGCTTTTCCCAGGATATTCTGCAACATATTGAATTCGTTCGGCTTTCCGAGCGAAGAATTCTGGTCATTACCGTTTCGCGGACCGGGTTGGTGCATGACCATCTGGTCCGCATTGACGAAGACATTCCGCAGGACGAGCTGGATCGAACGACCCGCTATCTGGTTGAAAACTTCAAAAACCACAGCCTTTCAGGAATCCGGGAAGAGTTGCTCCGGCGCATGTCGGAAGAAAAGATGCTCTATGACCGGCTCCTCAAAAACGCCATTCTGTTGTGCAGCCAGAGCCTTGACGGCGAAGAGGAACAGGCTGATGTGTACGTGGATGGAACGGTCAACATGCTTGGACACAATGACTTCCAGGATGTAGACCGAATGAAGGCGCTCTTCAAGATGTTTGAGGAAAAAGGCCGTCTGGTCAAAATCCTGAACCGCTGCCTGACAAATGTTCCGGAAGGCGGGGTGGCGGTCCATATCGGTTCGGAAACCCTCTCGCCGAACATGCGTGACTGCACCATCATTTCCTCGCCGTATTCCTACAGCAACCAAGTCATGGGCGGCATCAGCGTCGTGGGACCGACCCGGATGGAATACACCCGGATTATGAACGCCGTCAGTTTCGTGGCCCAGCTTTTCAATCACGTGCTCAACGCCGAGACGCAGTAACCCTTTGGAGTGCGGGGACTTGTCACCGCTTTGGCTGGTGGCGACTTGTCGCCGCCAATCCCCTCAAACCGTTAAATCACAACGTTCGGCGACAAGTCGCCGAAGAACAAAGCGGCGACAAGTCGCCGCACTCCAAACACGCCTGAAGGCGTGACTCTAGCTTTTTTCCCGAAAGCTGTGGCAGTCCGCTTTCACCGCCTGATAATTGGTGTCCAGTCCTGGCTCCAGCAACAAAATTTCCGCGATGAGCCGGGCCAGGTCGGTCACTTCATGCGTCTCGCCATTGTTCCATCATGCAAACGGGCGCTTGCACTCCGTTCCTTGCTCCATTGGACGGAACTGGTTTTTCGGCCTTTAGTCTTGTGATTTTCCTGGTTTCAAGGTAGGGTTCGGCTTCACAAAAAACAGCGTGTCACGCTGGATGAACCAGGGGAACCACGAGGGTGCAGTCCGGTCTCACCGCAAATCTCTCCTGAAAACCCCAACATCTTTCAACTCGCTTCGGTACACCACTCTCACCTGCATTTCTTCGCTTTTGGAATACACCGCAAGGCTGTGTCCTGAAAGCGGCTTGGCATTTGGCAGAAACAAGAAGCCACAAAACTCCTGCTTGGCACCATTTGGACGAGGAACCTATGCGCATCTACAAAGCCCCCGCCTCACGCACCGCGATTGTCATTTTGACCGTTTTGGCCCTGGTCAGCACAATTTTTATCAGTTCCAACCCACACTTTCTGAAACGCTGGCTGACCGTTAAGGCTGATGCCAACCCACAGGTTTTGCCGCTTTCGCAAAACTGGACCACCACGACCCTCATCACGGCAAATGACAACTGGAGCGGGGTGGCAGGGATTGAAGGGTATCTGGGACAAGACATCACCACCACCACCGGGGTTGACCCGCAGACACTGCTCACCACCAGCGCCATTGCCAACGACCTGGACGTGATTGCCAACCAAAACAATCCGAATACCAATGCCACCGGCGGCGTCGGGGAATTTGACGGGATTGCCAATCCGACGATTGCACTGCAAGGGTCGGGCACGGCGGATGCGCCCTATGTGATGCTGTACCTCAATACCACCGGCCAATCCGGAATTACGGTTTCCTACAATCTGCGTGATATTGACGGCTCAACCGACAATGCAGTGCAACCAGTGGCGTTGCAATACCGGGTTGGGAACACGGGAAATTTTACCAATATTCCCACAGCGTTTGTGGCGGATGCGACCACCGGGCCCAGTCTGGCGACGTTGGTTACTCCGGTGAGCGCCATGCTGCCGGCGGCCTGCAACAACCAGCCGGTGGTCCAGGTCCGGGTTATCACCTCCAATGCCGTCGGAAACGACGAATGGGTTGGGGTGGACGATATTGTGGTCTGTGCGGCAACACTGGTCACCAACGGCAATGACAGCGGTGCCGGTTCCCTGCGGCAGGCGATTCTGGATGTCTGTGCAGGCGGAACGATTATGTTTTCCGGGGTTTCCACCGTGACCTTGACCACCGCCGAACTGGCCGTCAACAAAAGCCTGACCATCAACGGGGGCACGGGTGTGACCATCACCCGCAGCAGTGCCAGCAATTTCCGGATTTTCAATGTTCAGAGCGGCAATACGGTGGCGATGAATAATCTGACCGTCACCAACGGAAACAATCCCACTCAGGCCGGCGGCATTCAAAACAGCGGCACGCTGACGCTGACTGACTGCACCATCAGCGGCAATACTTCGGGTCAGAGCGGGGGCGTTCAGAACGACAGCGTGCTGACGATGAACCGCTGCACCATCAGCAATAATTCCTGCACGGCGGGCTTTGCCGGCGGGCTGGGCATTTTTGGCCCCACCACCACCTTGACCAACTGCACCCTCAGCGGCAATCAATCGGTTTCCGATTCTGCCGGGATTGCCTGTGCCGGAAATGTGACCCTGACCAACTGCACGATTGCCAACAACACGGCTGGAACCTTGGGTGGTGGCTTGGTGGTTTTTTCGGCCAATGTGATTTTGGTCAACACCATCGTGGCCCAAAACACGGCAGCCACAACCAGCAACATCAACGGAACGGTCAACACCGGCAGTTCTTTCAACAACCTGATTGGAACAAACGGCACGGGCGGCCTGACCAACGGAGTCAACGGCAACCTTGTTGGGGTCGCCACTCCGTTGCTTGGCACACTCGGACTCTATAGCGGAACCACGCAAAACCTGCCGCTGTTGCCGGGCAGCCCGGCCATCAATGCCGGAACCTCGACCGGCGCACCCGCCACTGACCAGCGTGGCATTGCCCGCCCGCAGCAGGGTACGGTGGACATTGGCGCGTTTGAAAGCATGGGATTCAATACCTTTGGCGCGACCGGCAGCGGGCAATCAACCCCCGTGAGCACCGCGTTTGCCCAACCACTCACCCTGACGGTTTTCCCCGCCAATGAAAGCGAGCCGGTGACTGGCGGACGAGTGACCTTTACCCCGCCAGGAGCCGGAGCCAGTTGTTCGTTGGCGACCAATCCGGCCACCATCAACGGGGTGGGACAGGTCAGCGTCACAGCCACGGCCAACGCCACCGTGGGTGGGCCATATACGGTCACCGCCGGTGCAAACGGCATCATCGGCACCACCTCGTACAGTCTGACAAATACGGCAGCCGCAACGCCTCCGACCATCACCAGTGCCAATTCAACCACCTTTACCATTGGCACGGCGGGCAGTTTTACTGTAATGACAACCGGCAACCCCACGCCGAGCCTTTCTTCAACCGGAACGCTGCCCAGTGGCGTAACCTTTACCGATAACGGAAATGGAACGGCCACCCTGGGCGGAACCCCGGCACCGGGAACCAACGGTACCTACCCGCTGACCTTTACCGCTTCGAACGGAGCCCTTCCCAACGCGACCCAAAACTTCACGCTGACGGTGGCCTGTCCTGCGACAGTGGTCACCAATGGCAATGACAGCGGCGCGGGCTCATTGCGGCAAATTATCACCAATGCCTGTTCCGGGAGCACCATCACTTTTTCCGGCGTTTCAGCCGTCATCCTGACTTCGGCCACCCTGACCGTTGACAAAACCCTGACCATTCAGGGAGGAGCCGGCGTTACCATTACTCGTGGCTCTGGCAGTTTTGGCATTTTCACTGTGACCGGAACCGGCAATCTGACCCTCACAAATCTGACGATTTCCAACGGCAACACCGGAGTGGGCGGTGGCCTAGCCATTCCAAATGGCGGTACGGCGACCGTAACCAACTGTCTGTTTACCGGAAATACCGCCACTTCGTCGGGCGCAGCCGTCTTCAATCAAACCAGTTTGGTGGCGACGCCCGCCACCATGTCGTTTACCAACTGCACGTTCAGCGGCAATATCGGCACTGGTGCAAGCAATGCCGTGTTTGTCAATAACGCCGCCTCCAATGCGATGGCGTCCATTACCCTGACCAACTGCACGGTGGCCAACAACACGGGCAACGGCCTGCTTCCCTCCAATGGCAGCGGCGGGACAGCGGCTTTCTTCCTCAAAAACACCCTATTGGCTGGCAACAGCGGGCAAAACGGAGTAACGACCTTTATTTCGGGTCCGCCGTCGGGAATCTTTTCCCAAGGGAACAACCTGTCGAGCGACGGTACCTGCGGCGGTGGAGCAGGCGATTTGCTCAACACCAACCCAATCATCGACTCGTTACGTGCCAACAGCGGCCCAACTCAGACCTGCGCGTTGCTGCCAGGCAGCCCGGCCATCAACACCGGAACTGGTTCCGGTGCGCCAACCACCGACCAGCGTGGCATTTCGCGTCCGCAACAAGGCGCGGTGGACATCGGGGCATATGAAACGGTCGGCTTCACCCTTTTCATTTTTGACGGTGACCAACAAAGCACTCCGATCACGACTCAGTTTCCCACCAATTTGATAGTGGAAGTGGTCAGCAACAACGAAACCGACCCGGTTCAAGGCGGACAAATCACGTTTACGGCACCGGGAAGTGGGGCAAGCTGTACCTTCACGGGAAATCCGGCCACCATTGACAGCGACAATCTGGCAGCCGTCATAGCCACAGCCAACGGCACGGCAGGCGGACCTTACACCGTAACTGCCTCAGCCAACGGTGCCACCTCGGTGAACTTCGGTTTGACGAATACAGCCGCCCCAACCGCCCCAACCATCACGAGTGCCAACGCCACGACCTTTACCATCGGGACAGCAGGCAGTTTCACCGTCATGACGACCGGCAACCCTACGCCGAGCCTATCCTCCACCGGAGTGTTGCCGACCGGTGTCACCTTTACCGACAACGGAAACGGTACTGCCACCTTATCAGGAACACCAGCCATCGGTACCCAGGGGACATATCCGCTGACCTTTACCGCCACCAACGGCAACTCGCCTGATGCAATCCAAAACTTCACCCTGACGGTGGCCTGCCCGACGGTTACAGTCACGCCTCCGACACTTCCCGGAGGAACAGTCGGAACCGCCTACAATCAAACAGTTTCGGCAACCCCGACAGGCAGTTACACCTTTGCCGTGACTGCTGGTTCTTTGCCGACCGGCCTGACCCTGACAGGTGCGACCGGTGTTATCTCAGGGACGCCAACCGTCAGCGGCACCTTTAATTTTACGGTTACCGCCACTGGATTCGGGACCTGCACCGGCAGCCAAGCCTATACAGTGGTGATTGCCTGTGGCTCAACCGTGGTGACCAATCTGAATGACAGTGGCGCGGGGAGTTTGCGGCAGGCGATACTGAACGCCAACGGCTGCGTCGGACCTGATACCATCACCTTCACCGTGACAGGCACCATCACGCTGGCCTCCAGTCTGCCGACTGTCACAGATACGCTGACGATTACCGGACCGGGTGCGACACAATTGACCGTGACCGGTAACAACACCTTCCAAATCTTTATCATCCAGGCCGCCACGTCGGTGAGTGGCATCACAGTCAATGGTGGATTTGGAGCCAATGTCTCGTTTGGTGGAGCGTTCCAGAACTTTGCTTTGCTGACGCTGGATGCCTGTACCCTGAGCAATAACACCAACGGTGGCGGATTTGGTAGCGGGATTTGCGCGCTGGCCGACGTGACCGTTACCAACAGCACCTTTACAAACAACCAAGGGGCGATTCTCGCCCATACCGGCAATATCACGCTGACGAATACAACCATCAGCGGTGTCAGTAGCGTTGGCTTTAACTATTTCCCGGATGCAGGACCGGTCTCCCTGACCCTGCAAAACACGACTATCGCCCATGGGGCAGGAACCTCAGTCTTTTTTGACCGACGGTTTAACGCCCTGACCTTCACCACCCGGAACAGCATCTTTGGCAGCACGGGCGGGAATTTTGGAATGACCGGAGCCGCAGGAACCCTGACGGTTAATTCGCTCGGCAACAACCTGTCGAGTGACAATACACTGACGTTGGGTGGACCGGGTGACCTGATGAATATGAATCCGCTCCTGGCGGCCCTGGGCAGCTACGGCGGGCCGACCCAAACGCGAGCCTTGCTGCCGGGCAGCCCGGCCATCAACGCGGGTTCGGCGACCGGAGCACCGACAACCGACCAGCGCGGCATTGCAAGAGTTGGAAATGTGGATATTGGTGCCTTTGAGTCCCGTGGGTTCACCATGGCGGTGGCGAGCGGCAACAACCAAAGCACCATTGTCAGCACAGCCTTTACCAACCCGTTGGCGGCAACGGTCACAGCCAATCAGGTGATTGAGCCAGTCCAGGGCGGACAGGTCACCTTTACACCTCCGGGAGCCGGTGCAAGTTGTACGATTGCCGGGAATCCGGCCACCATCAATGCAGGCGGCACGGCCACCAGCGGCACGGCCACGGCCAATGGAACAGCAGGCGGCCCCTACACCGTGACGGCCTCGGCCAACGGTTCGACTTCGGCCAGTTTCAGTTTGACGAATACACCGGCCAACACGCCGCCGACCTTTACTCCCGCAGGAGCGCTGACACGGCAACAGGGGAGTCCGGCAGGTGCCGCCGTCACGGTTGGAACTGCTGCGGATACGGAAACCCCCGCCGGTTCCCTGACCGTAACCCAAATCGCCGGAGGAACCGCCACCGGCATCACCGTGACCGGCATCACCAACACCAACGGCACAATTACGGCGATGGTGGCAGCCAGTTGCACGGCTACGCCGGGAACCGTGCGCTTCCAGGTGACGGACAGTGGCAGCCTGACCGGGACCGGCGATTTGACCGTCACCGTGACGCCGAACACGGCTCCGACCCTGACCTTCACCACTCCGCAAAACGTCACGGTGGGAGGCTCGTTGACGGTCAATCCGGCCACCGGACCAACCGACAACGGCAGCGTGGCCTCGATTGTGCTGCAAAGCCAGGGCACTTATACCGGAACAATCTCAGTCAACAACACAACCGGCGTGGTGACCATCAGCAATGCAGCTCCAGTTGGTTCACACACCATCACAGTGCGGGCAACCGACAACTGCGGGGCTACGACAGATGGCACGTTCACTCTCAATGTTGGCTGTCAGACGATTACCGTGACCAACCCGGCAGTTGCCACCGGCACAGCAGGTGCAACTTTCAGCCAGACCTTCACCCAAACCGGCGGAAATGGAGCCACAACCTTTGCAGTGGCCAGCGGTACCTTGCCGACGGGATTGACACTGTCCACTGCGGGTGTTTTAAGCGGGACCCCAACGCAAACCGGAACCTTCCCGATTACGGTGCGGGCGACCGACTCAAATAACTGTCAGGGAACAGGAGCAACGTACAATCTGGTGATTGGCTGTCAGACAATTACGGTGACGAACCCAACCACCACTACCGGAACCATCAACACTGCGTTTAGCCAAACCTTCACCCAAACAGGCGGAATCGGAACCACGACCTTTGCCCTGGCCAGCGGCACGCTGCCAACCGGGTTAAGCCTTTCCACGGCGGGCGTGTTGAGTGGTTCGCCCCTTCAGGCCGGAACCTTCCCGATTACCGTCCGGGCAACCGACACAAACGGCTGTCAGGGAACGGGAGCAACCTATACCCTGGTCATCAGTTGCCAGACCATCACGGTCACCAACCCCACGGTTTCAACCGGAACCATTGGGGTGGCCTTCAGCCAGACCTTTACCCAAACCGGCGGTTTCGGAGAATCCATCACGTTTGCCCTGGCCAGCGGAACCCTGCCAACCGGTTTGACCTTGGGCACCAACGGCCTATTGTCAGGCACCCCGACCCAGGCCGGAACCTTCCCGATTACCGTCCGGGCAACCGACCAGAACAACTGTTCCGGAACCGGCCCAACCTACAATCTGGTGATTAGTTGCCCGGCTATCTCCATCAGCCCAACCACGCTGTCGCCGGCCATGCAGGGCGTTGCCTACAGTCAACTCCTGACAGCCAGCCCGGCAGCAACGTACAACTTCTCGGTACCGGGTGGAGGATTGCCCATCGGTATTTCGCTGACTGGCGGCGGAACCCTGTCCGGAACTCCCACTCAGGCCGGAACCTTCACCTTTACCGTGCAGGCAATGAATGTCGGAAACGGCTGCACGGGCACGCAGTCCTATACTTTGATTGTGCGAGCCCGTCCGACCATTACGGCAGCTACAGGGATCACACGCCAGCAAGGTAGCACCGGCACCGTTTCAACCATTGCCACCGTATCCGATGCCGAAACTGCGGCAGGAAGCCTGGTGGTCACAGCCACGACGGTCCCGGCAGGGCTTTCCGTAACCGGCATCACCAATACCAACGGCACCGTGACCGCCACCGTCACGGCCAGTTGTACGGCCACCGTGGGAGCCAACACCGTGGTTCTGACCGTGACCGACGGTGACGGCTTAACGGCCACAGCCAACCTCATAGTGAATGTCACGGCGAATACGGCACCGGTTTTGGGAAGCTACCCGGCGGTTACCATTTCAACCGGAAACTCAGGAACTGTGACGCCAAGCGCACCTCCGTCAGACAATGGGACCGTTGCCTCGGTCACGGTGACGGCATCAGTCGGATATACTGGAACGCTGACCGTCAACCCGGCAACCGGCGTGGTGACACTGACCCCGTTCTCCGGCGGGACGTTCCTGATAACTGTAACCGCCACGGATAATTGCGGCGTGAGCACGGTTCAAACCTTTACGCTTGCCACCCAACCGTTTATCAAAGCACCGTTCATTGACTCAATCACTCCCAATGTTGGGTTGATTGGATCAAGCGTGACCATCACAGGGTTCCGTTTGGACCAGGTCAAATCGGTTCAGTTTGGTGGAGGTGAAGCCGTGTTTACGATTGATTCCCCGACTCAAATCACGGCTATCGTCCCAAGAGGTGGGGCAACCGGACCGGTGACCGCCAGTGCCACAACCGGGGTTGCCATCGGACCGACCTTCACCATAATTCGAACCAAATAGCCTTATTCTCAGGACTGAGGACTGAGGACTGAGGAAAAGCAGTTTCGATACCCTTTCAAACACAGCAAAACGGCGGCAGGAGTCAATCGCTCCTGCCGCCGTTTCTCTTACCACTTCAATACGTTTCCACAGTCTACAGCCCTTAACCCTCAGTCCTCCAAAAACCCTCGGTTCTGAAAATTGACAGGTGTCAAGGTGCTTAACTTTTCGCTTAGTGGCTTAACACGTTCCTAAACCATTTGAGACAAAGGGGTTGGACTTCAAAATCCTGAAAATCGGATAGTGGGTATACTTTTTTCACCTTTTTCTCACAGCACCAAGTATTTCATTTGAAGCAAGCAATTGGTGAAACCAACGATCAAAACACCAACAAAACAGCACAAAACCGTGAATAACCTGGTTTTTTGGAATAGTTTCTCTCTTAAAGCATTTCCCGCTCACTTTGGCACGCATCTTGCCCTAAGTATCAGTATCAAGCGGAAGTAACCGCAATCATAACTTATCAAGCACTTGGAAAGAGGAAAGTCCCGCGTCATGAAAAAATCACTTGTAGTTTTGTTTACCTTCGTTCTCTTCTTTGCTGTCAGCTTTGGCGTCAACCTGAATGGAAAATCATTCTCCGGCGTTTCGGCCTACCAGGATCCACAAATTGAATCCATCAACCCGGATGCTGACGACGACATTGAAAACCCCTTCATGTTTGAAGGCACCGAATATCTGAACCAAAAGAAATTCATCGAAAGCGGTCGGCGTTGCGCCACCCACATGCACGATGAACGGGCCAACGCGGTTGAAGCCGCGTTTGAAACTGAGATCGCCAAACGCAGCAAATACCAGCCAAATGTGACTGGCGGGGTCATCAACGTGTACTTCCACGTGATCAACAAAGGCACCGGCATTGCCAACGGCGATGTGCCTGATTCACAAATTAACAACCAGATCAGCGTCCTCAACAGTGCCTATGCCAGCACCGGCTGGTCCTTCAACCTGGCAGGCATTGACCGAACCACCAACGCCACTTGGTATACAGTGGGTTACGGCACCACGGCTGAAAGCCAGATGAAAAACGCTTTGCGCCAGGGAACGGCTGATGATCTGAATCTTTATTCAGCCAATATCGGCGGTGGGTTGCTCGGTTGGGCGACGTTCCCCTGGGATTATGCCAGCAAACCGAAAATGGATGGCGTTGTGTTACTTTACTCCTCGTTGCCAGGCGGCACGGCTGCTCCCTACAACCTGGGCCAAACTGCCACGCATGAAGTCGGTCACTGGATGGGCCTGTATCACACCTTTGGCAACACCAAGAATGGCTGCTCCGGTTCCGGCGACTATGTGTCTGACACCCCAGCCGAAAAATCATCTGCTTTTGGCTGCCCGACGGGTCGTGACACCTGCACCAGCGCTGGTCTGGACCCCATCACCAACTTTATGGATTATACCGATGATGCCTGTATGAACCAATTCACTGCCGGTCAGGATACCCGGATGGATTCGGCCTTCACGAGCTATCGCTACGGCAAATAAACCTGCCCCCAATCCAGGTGGTCAAACCCAACGGGGAGCACTTTCAAAGTGCTCCCCGTTTGTGTTTTTTCTGTAAGTGGAAAACCGTCTCGATTCAGAATACCTGCCACAACCGGGTTCAAGGTTCAAAGTTTTTTGCCTCCAAAAGAACTGTCGTCATGATTGACAGGTGTCAAGCTTCTTGACTTTTTGCTAGTATCTTAACACTTCCGTAACCTATTCAGAACAAGAAGGTTAGAATTCAAATATTTGAAAAACGAATAGCTAGTATACACTTTTTCCATCAATTTACAGAAACGTCAGAGTGAAAAGCAGGAAACGTAACCGGGCCTCCAGACCTAATTTCCCGCCCTGGAAGCCACTAAAAGTCTGAAAAATCGGGGTTTTGAAAAAAAATTCTATGCAACCATAACACTTCCGACTTTTGGCACGCGTCTTGCCTTTACTTAAAGACATCAAGCGGGAAAAACCCGCAATCAGAAAAAAATCAACCACTTGGAAAGAGGAAAAAAGCGCGTCATGAAAAAGTCACTTGTTGTAATGTTCACGTTCGTTCTGTTCCTGGCCGTCAGCTTTGGCGTCAACATGAATGGCAAATCGTTCTCAAAAGTCTCTGCCTTTCAGGATCCCCAAATCGAATCCATTGATCCGGATGGAGACCTCGATATTGAAGAACCCTTCATGTTTGAAGGCACCGAATACCTCAACCAGAAGAAGTTCATCGAAAGCGGTCGGCGTTGCGCCACCCACATGCACGATGAACGGGCCAACGCAGTTGAAGCTGCTTTTGAAGCTGAAATTGCCAAGCGCAGCAAATATCAACCGAACGTGACGGGCGGTGTCATCAATGTGTACTTCCATGTGATCAACAAAGGAACGGGCATTGCCAACGGTGACGTGCCGGCTTCACAAATCACCAACCAAATCAGCGTGCTCAATAGCGCTTATGCAGGCACTGGCTGGTCTTTTAATTTGGTGAGCACGGATCGCACCACGAATGCCACCTGGTACACGGTGGGCTATGGCACCACGGCTGAAAGCCAGATGAAAAATGCCTTGCGTAAAGGAACGGCTGATGATCTGAACATCTACACGGCCAACATCGGTGGCGGATTGCTCGGCTGGGCGACCTTCCCGTGGGATTATGCCAGCAAACCGAAAATGGATGGTGTGGTGATTCTCTACTCCTCATTGCCGGGCGGCACCGCAGCTCCCTACAACCTGGGCCACACTGCCACGCATGAAATCGGTCACTGGATGGGCCTCTACCATACGTTTGGCAACACCAGCAATGGTTGCACTGGCTCCGGCGACTATGTGTCTGACACCCCGGCGGAAAAAACACCGGCATCCGGTTGCCCGACGGGCCGCGACACCTGCACCACCGCTGGTCTGGACCCGATCAACAACTACATGGACTACTCGAACGATGCCTGTATGAACCGCTTCTCCACCGGTCAGGATACCCGGATGGATTCAGCCTTCACGAGCTATCGCTACGGCAAATAAACTTGACCCACAATCCAGGTGGTCAACAACCAAAGGGGAGCACAACGATTGTGCTCCCCTTTGGTGCGTTTACAGATTCCATCCCAACCAAATCAATATCCACTCGCTTCCCACCAGTCCCAGCCCCGTTGCTCAAAGATTTTTGCCTGTCGTGGGGCCAGCCGGGATGAGGAATAGGCTAGTTCTTTCAGCAGTTGCGGTAGTCCCGGCTGCAAAGTCGCAATGTGCTGCGCGACCTGCTCCACCTCGGTCAGCAGATTTTCGGACGACACTACTTTTTCCACCAATCCCAGCCGCCCCGCTTCACTGCCGGTAATGGTATCTCCAGCCAGCAACAGCTTCTGAGCGGCCTGAAACCCAACTGTCTGCGGCAACCGTGAGGTACCTCCAAAACCGGTAATAATCCCCAGACGGGCACCGGGATGGGCAAACCGGGACCGCTCCGTGGCATACCGGAGGTCACACGCCAAGGCAAAATCCAACCCGCCTCCCAGACAGTGTCCGTCAATCGCAGCCAAAAACAGTTGCCTTCCGTTTCGCATGGAGGCAAACAGGTCCTGCCCCAGCCGTGCATAGCGGGGTGCCACCTCAGCCGACAGATTTTGCAACTGCCGGATGTCGGCACCAACCGCGAAGGAGGGCTCTGGCATCCCTGTCACCACCACTGCTTGTATTTCTTTTTCACCAGCCAATCTATTGATTGCCTGTTGGAGAGCTTCCAACGTCTCCAGCTCAAGCCGATGGAGGCCACTATCTCCACTGAGGCGAAGGATTGCATATCCATTCCGGGGTTCGATTCCAATCAGTGCCATATTGATTCCCTGCCCAACTGCACACTCTTCCGACGGTGTGACGAGGTTGTGGATTTTCCACAACTGTCAACAAAAAATGAAGTGCGCAAAACTTCAACCACATTCCATTGTGGCTCCATCCAACCCGAATACCGTTCATTGCGTCCTGTATATCGCGGTTTACCCTGTATTTTCACGCAATATCCTGTGGTGACCACGAAAATTGCTTGATTTTTCAAGGGTTTTGTGGCTAGCATACCATTCAATCGTTAAAAAAGCGTGTATCCATCAGCATTTTTGCACACGCAGCCTTCGTTCACACGCCATCACTCAAATACAAAGCAGAACTTATTCTTTCCCGGATTGATTCCGGACCCTGTCTGTGGTGGGTGGACCCACCGTTTTTTGAGGACTGGCGTACCCCAAACGGATTTTGCGCAGTCTGCGGCTGATGGTTGCCTGGCTCACCACTTCGGATCATTCATTGATAACGCTCCAGGAGGACACTCGCGTATGCCAGCAAAAGGTGGAAAAAACGACAAACCAGCAAAGGCTGCGCCCGCAGCCCCGGCCAAAGCGGCAGCCAAGGCCCCGGCCAAAGCAGCCAAGGCTCCAGCCAAGGCTCCAGCCAAAGCAGCGGCGAAAGCTCCGGCCAAAGCGGCCAAGGCTCCAGCGAAGAAAGCCGCAGCCCCCCCTCCCAAACCACCCATGACCAAAACAGCTTTGGTCACCCATTTTGCCCAAAAATTCACACTTCCCAAAACCCAGGTGAAAAGCCTTTTTGACGAACTGGCAGCCCTGGCGGCCCGCGAAGCCAAAGCCGGGTTTACTATTCCCGGGATCGGCAAACTTGTCATTCGTGAATATCAGGCTCGCACGGGGCGGAATCCCCGCACTGGTGAACCAATCCAAATCAACGCTCGCAAGAGATTGAAATTTGTCGTCTCATCAGCCTGTAAAAATGCTGCTGAACTAGAGTAATTCCGCCGCCACGAAAGGCTGAAAAACAGTGAGGGCTGCCGAATTCACTCGGCAGCCCTGCTCTTTTGGTACCAACTCAGGTGAAAGACCTCTCAGTTTGGCGTTACGGTGATATAAAACAAAGTCCTTCCGCCATTCGAAAGCCGTGCCACCTGAAGGACTGTGACCTTTCCGCTGGGCAGAGAGGAAATAAGTTTCAGTGCCTCCTCCGGTGAAGTCACTGGCTGGTGGTTAACACTCAAGAGCACATCACCTCGACGCAGACCGGCTTCCTCAGCCGGGCTGCCCGGTGCCACCGATTCAATGACCACACCCTTTTGACCGTCACGCAATTTCAACTGTTCGGCTATTTCCGGAGTCAGATTCTTGAATTTCAGCCCCATTTTGCTATCAGCCTCTTTATCGTTGCCGGCTGGTGTTGCCTGGGCTACGTCGTCCTGCCGTTCTGCCAGTCTGATGCGGGTGCGTTGTTCCTTGCCATCCCGGAGAAAAGTCAGCTCTACATCCTTGCCGACTTCCGTGTCAGCCACAAAACTGGTCAGGTCACGTCCCGATTTTACCGCCCGACCGTCAAACCGGGTTACAAAATCTCCAGACTTGAGACCGCCTTTGGCTGCCGGCGCGTCATCCGAAACCAAATCTTGGATAAGTGCTCCTTCGTTCGTAGGCAACCCGTGGGCCTGGGCTTCTTCAGGGGAAAGCGAACGTGGATAAAGGCTGACCCCCAACCAACCACGTTGAACCCGGCCGGTCCGAATCAACTTGTCAGCCACCTTGGCCACCAAATCAATCGGAATGGCAAACCCGATTCCTTCATTGCCGCCCGATTCGGTAAAAATCATGGTGTTGACCCCAATAATTTCCCCGCGCAGGTTGACCAGTGGTCCACCGGAATTTCCCGGATTGATAGAGGCATCCGTCTGTAAATACCGGCTGTATTGGGAACCCTGGGGCAAATCCCGCCCGGTGGCGCTGATGATGCCTGCCGTGATGGTTTGCTCCAATCCAAAGGGGGAACCGATGGCAATCACCCAATCGCCCTGCTCCATGCCGTTGACGATTTCTTCTTCGCGTTTCTGGTCACCCAAGGCGACAAAGGGAAACTTGTCCCCATCTGTAATTTTGATGACAGCCACATCAGTGTTTTTGTCAACTCCGATGGTCTTGGCGGAATAGGTTTTTCCGTTATGGAGCTTGACTTCGATTTTATCAGCTTTGCCCACGACATGTTCGTTGGTAACAATATATCCGTCAGCACTGACCAAAAAACCTGACCCGGTTCCGCGCTGAATGGCCGGACCACCACCATCCAAATCCGGGAAGCCCGGAACCGCTGGATGCCCGTTGCCAAACTTGAACATCTTTGATGTGTCCACCTTTTCCGTCACATTGATGTTGACGACTGCCGGTTTGACGGCCTTGCTCACCGAGCGAAAAACATTGGACAGATCGGCAGGCGAGGAAATCGCCGGGAGTTCAGGGCGCGGGGCCATGGTTGTTGCCAAAATACTGGGACGGCTTTCCCCGATAGCGCGGGTGGCGACCATTTTGCAGCCCATCACCGCCAGAAAAACAAGGGTTGCGGCGAATAATCCGCTTAATAGGTTTTTGGGGAATCGTTGAAAACTGTTCATAGAAACCTCAGGCTCCTTCGGTAGGCAATCAGTATCCGGGTCATGGTTTGGGTCAACCCGATTGGATTTGGGGGGTTCACATTGAAATGTAATCTTCGAGAACGCTGATGTCACTGTCAAGTTCCCCGCAGGTCCGAGTTTTATCTTCGGTCGTGCCAGTTTGATTTCAGGGACACTCCACAGGAGGAGCCTGGGTTAGGTGCCTCTAAATTGTTTTGGTTGCACCGATGGGAATCAGATTGGAGTGGCTTAATGTGTCGGGATTTGCTTCGCCAACCGCCTTTGACACTGGAATCAGGGCAATAAAGGTCGAACCTTTGCCAACCTTGCTCTCAACCCGGATACAGCCACCGTAGGATTCCAGCAACTGCTGGCAGCTTGCCAACCCCAGCCCGGTTCCGGAACTTTTGGTAGTGAACAACGGGTCAAAGATCCGTTGCAGATTTTCAGGCGGAATGCCACAACCGGAATCCGTCACGGCTACGGCCACTTGTCCTTCCAGCAGGTAGCTGCGGACTTTGATACTGCGGCGCGCGCCACCCTCCATGGAATCCAGCGCATTGAAAATCAAATTTTCAAAGACCTGCTGGAAATCGCTGGCCACGCCAATCACCTGGGGAAGGTTTTCCTCCAGTTCAAAAGATTTTTCATGACAGGTCTTGAATCGTGCATCCAGTTCCAGGAATTCGCGGACAGCCTGCAACACGTCGTTGACGGCCACCGGTTCAGGTTCAACCGTTTGTTTGTCTTTAATGCGCGTCAAGGTGGTGGCAATGACCTTGACAATGCTTTGGGCGGAACGCTCAACCCGGCCAAAGTGGTCATGCGGATTGCCAACGCCAGCCAAGCCAAGCTGGGCCGACACACTGATTGTGGCCAAAGCGCCACGTAAATTATGGGCCATTTGCGAGACATTGCGCCCGACCACCGCCAGTTTCTCAACTTCCATCAACTGGGCAGTCCGTTTGGCTACGATTTCCTCAAGATTGGCATTGAGCCGTTTGAGCTCATCCTGTGTCAGCTTCAACCGGAGCGCAGCCCGGACCCGTGCGACCAATTCCTCTTCGCTAAAAGGTTTGACAATATAATCATCGGCTTTGGCGCGAAACCCTTCGACAATTTCCGAGGTCTGTCCCTTGGCCGACACACAGACAACCATCACATTTTCAGTTTCCGGCGTGGATTTCAACCGGCGGCACACCTCATATCCATCCATTCGGGGCATCATCAAGTCAAGCAAGACAAGATCAGGCTGAAACGAAGCTACTTTTTCCAATGCCTCGATTCCATCCCCAGCATGTGCCAGTTCATAGTCATCCATCAGGATTTCTTCGCAGATGGCTCGGTTTTTGGCATTGTCGTCCACAATCAGAATTCGTGCTTGGCCCATAAGTATCAAAAACAGAAAAAAGTAAAAGGATGCAGCCGGACTGTGCTGGGCAGTACCGGCCCCAAACAGGTTTAGCCACGACGGGTTGGATTCGTATCTTCCCATTGAGGCAAGGTAAAAAAGAACGTGCTGCCGGTGCCCATGCCGGCGCTTTCGGCCCAAATCCGACCACCGTGAGCCCGGATGATTTCCCGACAGATGGCGAGCCCCAGACCGGTTCCCCCAATGTGCTTGGTGCTGTGGCTTTGAGCGAACTTATCAAAAATCCGGTCCAGGTCTTCGGCGGCAATCCCCTGTCCGTTGTCGGTGACCGCAATCCGATACCAACCGCCATCACGAGGTTCAACCGCCAACCTGATAGAGCCGCCCGGCGGAGTAAACTTGACGGCGTTGCCAACCAGATTGATGAGCACACGGAATAATTTGCCCCGGTCGCCTCCAATCGTCCAATCATCCACCACCGGCGGGCAAATCAGTTCAATCTGTTTGCTCTCCGCCAGATTTGAAAGTTTGGACTGAATGCTGTCAACCAACACTGCCAGGGGTACCGGCTCAAACTCAAATTCCATCTTGCCCGATTCGATTTTGGAAAGGTCCAGCAAATCATTGATGAGGGTCAGCAACTGTTCACCGCTGTCACGGATTTCATCAAAATAGGAACGGAGTTTTTCCCGCTCGGCCCGCTCAAAACGCTTTAACCCGAATCCGGCATAGCTCAAAATCCCGTGGAGCGGGGTGCGCAATTCGTGTGAAATGTTGGAAAGAAACTCGGATTTCAACCGGTTTGCTTCCTCAGCCCGGTCACGGGCGCGGGCCAGTTCGGCTTCAAGCTGCTTATGTTCGGTAATATCCACCATCACTCCGTCATACGCCACAACCGTACTGTTTGAGCCAAAGCGGGGGCGCAGATGGTCACGCACCCAATGGACCACACCTGTCTCCTGGTTCCGGATGCGGTATTCGGCGACAAACTCGATTCCTTCCAGAAAGAGTGTCTCCAGCTTGCGGTCAACCGCATCCCGGTCATCGGCTTCAATCAAATCCAGGATGATATTTGGATTGGTGCGAAAAGCATCCACCGGACAACCCGTCAGCCGTTCAATTCCCGGACTGATGAAGAGCATTGTAAATTCGGGTTGTACGCTCCGGCTGTAAACCACTTCCTGCAAATTTCCCAGCGTGGCCCGATAGCGTTCCTCCGAAGCAGCAATCGTGGCATAGAGTTCCGCGTTGTCCAGCGCCATGGCCACCTGTTCGGCCATAGTGGAAAGAAACGATAAATCCCGTTCGGCAAATGGCGGGCGAACCAGCAACCGGCTGATAATCACCGAACCCAGCACCCGGTCACGGGCAATCATGGGAGCCACAATGGTATGTTTGGGAGGCAGCAGACGGATGGCCGGCTGATACCCTTCGTGATGATGTTCCTCCCACGGCAGGATGGCAGCCTGACGCTCTTGTGCAATGCGTCCGCTTTGGCTTTCCGCAACCGGAATCACCAATCCTTCCACAGGTTTATCCGTCCCGATGGAATAGGCGGTCCACTCAATTCCTTTATGCCAGTCATACCGGCACAGCGACCCGCCATCCGCTTCCAGCATGTCAACCGCCCGCGTCAAAATCAGTTGCATAATGGTTGGGGCATCCAGGGTGGTGCTGATGGCGGTGCTCATGGTTTGCAACACCCGCAACTCTTCCGTTCGGCGGGCAATTTCCTCATCCCGCTCGCGCCGCGCAGTGATGTCACGCTGAATCCCGAAATTTCCGATGATTTTCCCGTCCCGGTACAAACATCGGTGATGACCTTCAATCCAAACGGTTTTCCCGGTTCTATCCCGTTCCTGGGTGACCGCCATGGCAGTCCCGTGGTCATACAAGTGAGCCATATAGCGACGGCCTTTTTCCGAATTTGGGAAGAAATCCTTGAGGCGTCGTCCGACAATTTGCTTGGGCTCCTCCAAACCAAACATATTCGCCATGGCCGGGTTGGCTTCGGTAATCCGCAAATGTTCAAAAGCAAAATCAAGCCAGAGCTTTTTTTCCTCCTCCGAGGCTTCCTTCCGCCACGGCAGCCCATCCCCTTCATCAAAATACATGAAGTACATTCCATCCAGGGAATGGTCAAACAGGTTGCGAAGGTCGGCTTTGGTGGCAGTCATTTTTTATACAGGACTGAGGACTGAGGACTGAGGACTGAGGGCTGAGGAAACGAAAAACATCTGTGTGGAATGTAAACCTGGCCTCGTTTTTGAATCTCAGCCCTCAGTCCTCAGTCCTCAGTCCTCAGTCCTTTCATCAAGGGGTTCAATATGTATCGTGATATGTCGCAGGTTATACGTCCGGCGGATAACCTCCTCAACGTCTTCACTGGTTTGGTGCGCCTGGCGCAGGTCGTTATGATTTACCAGAATGGTTAGTTCCACAAAACCGTTTTCACCGCGTCCGCGTGAACGCACTTCTCGGACCTGTGCCACCCCGGAAATACCCAAAGCAAGTGTTTCCAATTCGGCAGACTGAACGGCAACCGTATCCATCAACTCCGAACCGGCTTCGAGGACCACCTGGAAAGCACCATATACAATGGCGCACACCACCAGCAGCGCCACCACCCGGTCCACCCAGAGGAACCCCAGTTTGACAAACAGCAGCCCGCTCAAAACCCCAAGTGTGACATACACGTCGCTCATTGTATGCTGTGCGTCAGCAGTCAAAAAAACGCTGTTCAGCCGCTTACCTTGATAACGCTCGTAAAACACGACTGCCAGATTGATACCCAACGTGCCCACCATCACACCAATGGTCAGAAGGGATATATTGACGGTTGGATGTGTTCCCTGCCACCAGCCGACCACAGCTTCACGGCCAATCTCGTAAGCGGTAAAGAGCATCAGCCCTGAGATGCCAAACGCCCCGATTTGTTCGATTTTGTTGTGGCCGTAAGGATGATTGTAATCCGCCGGCTGGGCGGCAAAGCGAATTAAAATGATTCCGGCAATATTGTTGAGCGAATCCGTCAGGGAATGGGCGGCATCACTCATCACGCTCAGAGAGGACGCCAGCCATCCGGCCACTGCTTTGGCAATGACGACTGCCAAATTGGCAATGAGCAGCCAGAGCAGAACGTTTTGCACCTGCCGTGAAACCGGACGAGCCGAGGTAAAAGTTTCCTGCTGGTCTGCCATGAATTCCTACTTTCTCCGGAGTGATTCCTCTTCCACTTCGATTTCAGTTTGGATGAAGGCCATTTCTTTGACATGTTCCAGACCATCATATCAAGAAACCACCTCAATCCGCATCCGGCGCAACAAAAACAACCTTCAACCGGTCAGCAATCCGGGTCAGCAGGATGCGCATTCCAGCGAGCCGAACAGCCAGAAACCGGTTGTTCCTCAAAGATGGCGGGCAATTCCCAGTTTTTGAACAAGGAAAGGAAACCACTTCGGTCGAATCCTCCTGTGCCGTCTCAAAGTGCCGGACAGGGTGTGCCGGTTCCTTCTGATTGGCCAGCAAGGATTGTTGCATGAGCCTGGTTGCCTGTTTGAGAACCGAGAGGTATTCCCGAAATTCGTTCAGGGTTTGCAGTTTCCCATCCGGCTGGCCATTCAGGCGTTGTTCAAACAGCGGGTGCTGCGCCAGAAATTCACTGACTGAGGCCGGGTAGCCAGCCCCTGCGCTTCCTTCCCGAAACTGCTGGCAGAGAATGCCAAACGTGCTGTAGGTAACAACCAACTCCCGCAATTCCGCCGGGTTTACCTGTTTTTTAAGCTGTGGTGCCAATCCGATTTCGGTGATGACGGCTCCCCCGAAATCAAGCGCCGGAAAAACACTTGTATCGTTCAGCAAAAATGAGAAATCACCTGTTTTTTCAAATTGGGCCACACATTCACCGGCCACCCGGAGTGCCTCCCGTTTTTCCGTTCCCGTCACGGGCTCCTGGGCAAAGGCCAGTCCTGAGAGCAGGCAAACGGCAATCGTCAAGGCAATCCCAAGTTCAAACAGACAGGCGTAGCGCCGGGTCACTTGACCAGTATTGAAAGAGAAGCGTTTCATATAATTGTTTTCTCCCTGTTTCATAAATTTTTATTTACAGACATAACTGATTTCGACACCCCGTTTGCGCAGGGCTTTCCCAACTTCAAAAGGGTCGGTTTTGTTTTTTTTGATTTTGTGGGGAATCACTTCGCCAAAGACATGTCCGAAAAAGCCGGCCAAATCTGTGGTTGGGCCGAACCGGTCAATGTCAATAAAAGCCCCGGCTTTTCCGACGCCAAATTGCATGGACTCGCGGGTGACCCATTGGCGGGCACCCCATTCATTCAAACCCTGGTGGTCATTGCCTGGTTTGTCATAAAGGAACCCCTTGTCTCCCAGTTTTTTGCGATTTTGGACGTGGAGTTCAAACTGCGGGCGGAGCGTTTTCCCGCTTTCGGTGTCAAACACCAGTTGGTCTTCCTGCACGCCACTGTGTTTTTCGCCCTCAGCCACATCTTTCAGGGTCAGTCCGTCAAGCGAAAAATCAAGCCAAACCAGGTATCCGGTAATATTCAGAAAGCAGGCTTTCTGTTTTTCCGTCAGGACCTTGACCCAAGGCTGGCGCTCATCCAAATCCCAATTGACATTTAATTTTTTCAAAAGCGACTGGCGGCCCTCGGAAAGGTCTTCCAGCGGAGGGAACATACATTGTCCCGAAACCGTGGGACGCTGGTTCCGGGTTGTCACAGGTATGACCGGCACATCAGTTCGTTGTTGATGGGCGCGAGGAAAGTTTGAAAAACCAGACCGATTGACTTGGGTTCGGGCCTCTTTCGCCCGAAAAACGTCGAGTCCGTTTTGCAGGTCACCCGGATGACTGCTCAGGGTACAGCCTTGTTGAATCCGTGTTTTGGTGACAGCGGGTAAATTGAGATACCCTTGATGGGTGTAAAAATCACGCCAGACTTCAAGTTCCGGAGTCCGGTTGCGGAGGGTGCGGTTGCCCATGACCTGATTGCTCACAGTTCAAGAATTTAATTTCGCCGAAAACGAAATCTATGCGTGAACCTAGAGCAACCGATGTGCCACAGAAAAACAGCACAAAACGAATTTTTCGTTTAATTTCGAGATGAGAGCAAATTGAGGGATTTGAGTGGATGGAACAGTGAAAGTGGTCTAAAGGAAAAAAAGAGGCTGGAAAAAGGGCCAGGCCATCAAGTTTCCCCACGCACTCCGTACGACTCACTACCGTTGCTGCCTTCCGGCCCTGGCGGGGTTCGCAAGGGCACAGACGCGTGGGACCTGATGGCCTGATATGATACCCGCAAACAAATTTAGCTTGCGGGCAAGTTGCGCACTATATCCCCGGATTGGTCAGTTGTCAATCATCTTTTCTTTTGAGGTCGTGAAAATCTGAAGGTCTGCCCGGAAGCCGTTGCATCTCGCCTGAAAATCCTTTTATGGTTGCAAAGGGAATTCCCCACTCCATTTCACCATTGCACAACAAAGGAAGTTTTATGGCCCATCTGATTGAACGTCCCCGCCGCAACCGCCGGACCGACGCCATCCGGCGCATGGTTCGTGAAACCCTGATTACCCCTGCCGATTTTGTGGCTCCACTCTTTGTGATTGATGGAACAAACACCAATATCCCGATTAAATCCATGCCCGGCTGTTCCCGGCTGACGATTGATTTGCTGGTGGCTGAATGCAAAGAACTGGCCGCCTTGGGTGTTCCAGGGGTGGCTATTTTCCCGGCTCTGGACGACTCTAAAAAAGACCGGCGCGGAACAGAAAGTCTCAACCCGAACGGCCTTTTTCAACGCAGCATTGCCGCCATTAAGGAATCCGTTCCGGAGTTGATGATTTTTTCCGATGTGGCACTTGACCCTTATTCTTCCGACGGCCACGACGGCATCGTGGATGACCATGGCAACATCGTCAACGACGAAACCCTGGAAGTGTTGGCCCAGATGGCTGTGGCTCAGGCTCGTGCCGGGGCCGATTTTGTCGCCCCTTCAGATATGATGGATGGCCGCATTGGTGCCATTCGGACTGCGCTTGATGCGGAAGGCTTTACCAATGTTGGCATTATGTCCTATGCAGTAAAGTATGCCTCCGGGTTTTATGGCCCGTTTCGGGATGCGCTGGATTCCGCACCCCGTTTTGGCGACAAGAAAACCTATCAGATGGACCCGGCCAATTCCCGCGAAGCCCTGCGCGAAGTCCGGTTGGACGTGGCTGAGGGAGCTGACATGGTGATGGTCAAACCGGCTTTGGCCTATCTGGATGTCATTCGCCGGGTGCGAGAGGCGGTGGATGTACCGGTGACGGCCTATCAGGTCAGCGGTGAGTATGCAATGGTCAAAGCTGCCGCCCAAAACGACTGGATTGATGGCCAACGTTGTATGCTTGAAATCCTGACTGCCATCAAGCGGGCTGGTGCGGATGTAATTTTTACCTACTTTGCCAAAGAAGCAGCCCGACTGCTCAACGCCTGAACGCAACTGTAACCTGAAAATCAGGGGGTGGTTATGAAATTGCGGCATTGGATGTGGTCACTGGCTTTGGTGTTCTGGACGGTTCTGGGTTCAGCCGCCCAGAATTTTGGCATCGAAGCCGGTTCCCGTATCGGCAAAATTGAATTGGGCATTTCCCGCACTCAGGTTCTGAAACTTCTGGGAAAGGCAACAGCCAGCTATGCCCTGGAAGACAAACATTACCTGGGCGACCTGTGGGCTGGAAAAGGAACGGGAAACAATGTCTGGGTCACATACCGCAACGGGATAGTGTGGCAAATCAAAGTCACTTCACCGAAATTCAGTACCACCACCGGGCTGACATCCCAAAGCTCACTTAGTGAAATCCGTCGACATCACAAAAACCTCACGCGCAGCCGTTTTTTCAAAACCTCCGGCGAAGGGTATGCGATTGATTACTATGATGATGTAGATGCAGGGATTGCCTTTGAATTCATCAACCTCAAAGCCAGCGAACAACCAAAAGCCTTTGAACCCTATGCCATCATTGTCCATGAGGCAGGGGAAGCCGTCCTGCCTGATGACAGCGAAGAACCAGCCACATAAGTTTTGAGTTTTGAGTTTTGAGTTTTGAGTTCAAGGGGAAACCTTCATTGGATGTGGAGATTTTTCAAGTTAGGCCCAAACTTAGAACTCAAAACTCAAAACTCAAAATTCTCCATGCGTATTGCTTTCATTCTTTTTGACCGCCTGACCGCACTTGATTTCATTGGTGTCTATGACCCGTTGACCCGTTTGAAATCGATGGGGTTTGTCCCAAATCTGGAATGGGATTTGTGTGCTTTGGCTGAACCCTTGGGTGATGACAAGGGATTGCGGCTGATTCCAACCCAGATTGGGAAATCCCTGGCTGGATATGAGTGGGTGATTGTCCCTGGCGGTTTTGGCACCAGGGAATTGCAGCGGAACCAGGATTTTCTGGAGTGGTTGCGGACAGCAGCGGATTGTCCCCTCAAAGCCTCGGTCTGTTCCGGGTCACTGCTCCTGGGGGCAGCCGGTTTTTTGCATGGGAAACGGGCCACCTCACATCCAAATGCTTTTGGTGAGTTGGCTTCCTACTGTGGCGAAGTCTGCGACGCCCGCATTGTGGACGAAGGCAGTGTGATAACCGCCCGTGGTGTCACCGCTGCCATTGACCTGGGCCTGTATCTGACTGAAAAACACTTTGGCCACGAGGTGAAAGAGAGCATCCGTCTTCAAATGGATTACCCTTATTCTTTTCACCTTTGAGGTCAAACTTCCAAAATTTCACCAGCCTTTACCAACCGTGCCTGAGAGGGCACGGTTTTTTTGTTTCCCCTGTCCTGTGGATTTCCACACAGATTCCACGTGATTGCCTTGTCCGTAGGGTTCGCACATCCCCTCGTGCGACTGGTGCAACCGGCGTACTTCGATTCCCTTCCCCGACCGATACTTGCGCCACTTTTACTCCGGTTCAGATTAACAAATTTCGATTTCAGACAAACAAAAAGGCAAGATACCTATGAATCACAAATGGAACCTTCGAGACTTCTCCCAAATGACTCGGAACGTGGTTTCTCCCTCCTTGTTTCCCCTTTCAAAACTCTCCCTTTGGTGCAAACGACAATGTCAGCATCCTGCCTTTTTGTTTGGCTTTTTTTTCAAATCCCGACAGGAAACGATTGATAAGGTGTGGGCCGGGTTGACAGTTGAACGCTCCCTTCCGCCCTTGGTGCGAAAATCCGCTGGCATTGGCTTTTTGAGCGGTGTTTCGCTTCTGCTGGCACTCCACTTCGTAGTGACATTGCATCGGTTCGACTGGCCGCTGCTGATACTGGTTTGGGGATGTTTGCTGATGGGGTTGCCAATTATTTATAGGCTTGCCCGTCAGTACACCCGTCATTGGGGCAATCACAAGATTTTCCGACTTTCCCCAACCTCTCCTGAATCAGAACATCAGTCATTACCTCTTTCCCATTCGGTTTGTGCTTTTTTGCTGGGGGCTTTTTTAGGGCTTCGAATTTTTATCCCCACCTTTACCTTCCTTCATGATGAGCCAGCCTTCATGCAGTACGTGACCAATGCAGCAGCCTGCAATCATGTGTTTTCCACCTGTACGTTTCTGACCATGGGGATTGATGAAACAGAGCGCGGAATCGCTCTGGCAGTTGCGGCAGAGTACGGACAGGAAACAGTTCTGGATGCCCTCCTTTTCTGTGGCGTCTCCTCTCAAGCCAAAGGGTTAGCTTTGCTCAAAGCAACCGAACATGGCGAAACCCGCATTGTCCGGCGGCTGCTGCTGGGAGGAGCCTCTGTCAATACAGTGGACGGTCAACATCAAACTTCGCTGATGCTAGCTGCCCAATATGGGCATGTGGAAATTGCCCGCCTGCTTTTGAAAAGCAATCGCATCATCATCAACACTGGCAACAATTCCGGCGAAACGGCCTTGATGCTGGCTGCCAAATACGGGCGCAACGAAATCGCCCGGCTGTTGCTGGAAAGCTCTGCAATGGTTGATTTGGCTGATTCCAACCACGAAACCGCGCTCACCCTGGCAGCCAAAGCCAACAATACAGAACTGGTTGGGCTGCTGCTCGAAAAGTCTGAATCGCAACAATTTCCTGAACAACCTGTAATCGCAGCAGCAGAACGAGGTCACACGGAAGTTGTGAGGTTGCTCCTTAACCAATCAAAAACCGATTTGTATTCAGTTCCGACCAGCCTTTTCAAACCAATAAAAGCAGCGATTACTTCCGGGCATCACCTGACAGCCCTCTCCCTGCTGGCTTTGGCAGGAACTCCGACTGTCAAAGTTGATTTACTGAATGAAGCTATCAGCGACCCCTATCCGACTGAACCTGATTATCACAACTATGAAGTTATTCGTTTTTTTCTGAATCAAGGTGCCGCCATCAATCAATGCGGTTCAACCGATGAAACTCCGCTTATGAGAGCAGTTGGATGGGGAAGCCAAACAATGGTTGAGGCACTTCTCGAACAAGGTGCCAACGTCAATCAAGTCAACGCTTATGGCTCCACGGCCCTGAATTTCACCTCTGATGAGCGCATGAAGAAACTGCTGAGAAAATATGGGGCACGATATGGAAAATCGTTGCCCGAATATGGTTGCTAACAAGTGTAAAGGAGCCCAACGACATGCGTGCAACCATCATTGTGAGCCTCTGCCTTCTCTTGGTTTGGACCCCCACGGCACCCGTGGCGGCTGAACCGCGAGCAGTGGCGGAAACAACTTTGCTGCGGGGCTCCATTCAGGATGAAACCGGAATGGCGCTCCGGAATTTCTCCCAGGCGTTAAAACAGACGCTGACGCATACGCTCCGCAACGGAAAAGAACGGATAACCCGGATTGTTCAGTATGGCGATTCCCACACAGCAGGAGACATCACCACGGGTGCGCTTAGACGACAACTGCAAACCATGTTTGGGGATGCCGGACCGGGATTTATCCTACCGGGATTTCCCTACCCTTGGTTTTCACGGCGCGGCGTGCAACAGGCAGCCAGCAGCGGCTGGCGCATGATGGGCTTTCCGGATGGAAACTTGCCGGGTGACGGCCAGTTTGGCCTGACCGGCGTCAGCCTCAATACCAACCGGGCGGGAGAGTGGTTGCGCCTGACAACGGATAGCCGCAATTTTGAGGTGTACCTGCTTCAACAACCTGCTGGCGGAATGGTTGAAATTCTGCTGGATGGCGCTCCCGTGCGGCGAGGGGTTTCGCTGGATGCAGCCTGGTTTGAACCTACCTACCTGGAATTTTCCACCCGGTACGAAGGCCCACACACGTTGGAAATCCGCACGGTCTCCAGCGGTGCCGTGCGGGTGCTGGGAGTGGCCGCCGAGAAGTCCAGGGCTGGAGTGGTCTACGACGTGTTTGGCATCAATGGAGCACGGGCCTCACGTCCGCTGCAATGGGATTGGAAACTACTTTCGGACAACCTCAAACGGCGGAATCCGGACTTGATTGTGATTGCTTACGGAACGAATGAAGTAAGCGATGCGGATTTCACGGCTGCCGGGTATCAGGCGGCTTTTTCCGAACTGCTCCGCCGCTTTCACACGGTTGCCCCGCAGGCTTCGTTGCTGGTGCTGGCTCCACCGGACCGGGCGGTGCGCAGCGGCGCGGGCTGGCACAGCCACCCCAATATGAGTGCCCTGGTGGAAGCGCAACGGCGGGCCGCCCGTGAAGCCGGAGCCGCTTTTTTTGATCTTTTCCATGCAATGGGGGGTCCTGGCTCCATCAATCAATGGGCCCAATTGCCCCAACCCCTGGCCCAGCCGGACCGGGTGCATCTGTCGAAACAGGGGTACCTGCTGGTCGCGGAGTGTCTTTTTCCTAAATTGACCCGGCAGACAATGGGGCCGGTCTGGGCTGATTGGCGCGCTTTTTTCATGAAATTTCTCAACCGGCTTGGACTGAAGCGGTTTTGAAAGGATTTCACTATGTTCTTGACCAGTGGCGTTTATTTCATCTTCTTACTGACTGTCTTTTTTGCTTATTGGCTGATTACGAAACCTTCGGGGCGGGTCACATTTCTGGCCGGTGCCAGTTGTTTTTTCTATGCCTGTGCCGGAGTGAAACCTTTGCTGTTGCTCCTGGCGATGGCGTTGGTTGATTTCACGACGACCCGCCTCATGGCGCAAACCGAAAGCGAACGCAAACGGAAATTTCTGTTGGCGATTTCACTTGTCACGGATATTGGAACCCTGTGCTTTTTCAAATATGCCAATTTCTTTCTCGCCACCGTAGCCGAAGGCGCAAACCGGCTGGGATTTCCCATCACGGTTCATCCATTCAGATTTCTGGTTCCTCTGGGAATTTCGTTTTTCGTCTTTCAGTCACTGGCCTATGTGATTGATGTCTATCGCAAGGACACGGAAGCCGTCCCGAATTTCATCGAATATTTCGGGTTTGTGACCTTCTTTCCAACGATTGTGGCAGGGCCGATTTTGCGGGCCAGACAACTGCTGCCACAACTCCGGCAGTCAACCGTCCTGACCCCGGAAATGGGTGGCCAGGCACTCTTTCTGATTGCGGTGGGGCTGACCAAAAAATTTGCGATTGCCGATTACCTGAGCACCAATTTTGTCGAGCGGGTGTTTGATTTTCCGGAGCGGTTTTCTTCGCTGGAAGTGCTGGTGGCGGTGTACGGCTATGCCTTGCAGATTTATGCGGATTTTTCGGGCTACAGCGACATTGCCATTGGTTCGGCCATGCTGCTGGGGTTGACGCTCCCGCTCAATTTCAATGCCCCGTACGTCTCCCGAGATTTGCCCGAATTCTGGCGGCGCTGGCACATCTCGCTTTCCACCTGGCTCCGCGATTACGTCTTTTTCACCATTGCCGGACGGCGGATGCGCAACCAAATCCTGCTTTATGCGGGACTGGTCATCACCATGCTGGTCGGTGGATTGTGGCATGGCGCAACCTGGACGTTTGTCTTCTGGGGTTTGCTCCACGGAATTGGATTGGCGCTGTATCGTGGATTTGATGCGTTGCGTGCCAAACCAGCCAATCTGGTGACCCGCCTCCTGACCCGCAAACCGACCTTTTGGTCAAAGACGACTGGTGTGTTGGCCACCTTCCACTTTGTCTGTCTAACCTGGGTTTTCTTCCGGAGTGAAACTATTTCGCAAGCTTTCGGCTTGTTGCGTCAAATCGGACGGGGTTCTACCGATACTTCAAATCTGACGCTGCCAGTGCTGCTCGTCATCCTGCTTGGGTTTGCCGCGCACTGGCTGCCGGAAAACTGGTGGAACAGCCTGGGTCGCCGGTTTGTGACACTGCCGGCGCTTGGTCAGGCAGCCATGCTGTTTGCGCTGGCAGTAGGGCTTTACTACGTGGCCAGCAGCGACGTTGCACCCTTTATTTACGCCAAATTTTGAATTCAACCAGACGTTTAGGATTTCACTATGAGTTCGACTTTCAAACCCAGCGAGTTTTTGGTTTTTCCCTGGTGGAGACGGAAAACCGTTTCCACTGCAACTCACATCGAACCAATCTGGCAAAACAAAACCGCCCATACGCTCCTGTTCTTTGCCGCCTTGGCTGTGTTCCCTTACCTCGTGCCCGGCCTGGAACAGTTGCGGGTTTTGTTGCCGGCCCCAGTGCTCGCATTGATTCAACCGCATTCAACACCGGTCGCTTCCGTACCTGTCGTGGAGGGAAACCCGGTGTTTGCGGAAACCCCGATTACGGCGGAAACGCAGGAGGTACCGCCTTATGCTTCCCCTCAGAAAATCGTTACAACACCAACTCATCAAACTTTTGCTCCAGCGCAACCTCAAGCCATACCAGGTGCGATTGAGGATCCGTCTGGCCACGCTTTGGATCATTTTTTTACAGCACTCGACCAGTCGCAAACTGAAGGCCAACAGGTCCGCATCACCCACTACGGTGATTCTCCGATAACCAATGACGGCATTACCTCGACGGTTCGGCGGAAATTGCAGGAACGGTTTGGCGATGCCGGACATGGATTCATTCTGATTGACAAGCCGTGGGGCTGGTACGGACATCTTGGCGTCACCCAAACACCCGGTGACGGATGGGAAAGCCAGTCGATGTTCATTTCGCGGGGCGACCATCGGTTCGGTCTTGGCGGAGCCAGTTTCACGGCCAAAGCCCCCAACGTCACCGCCAAATTCAGCACCGTCACGGATGGCACCGTCGGCCACACGGTTTCAGGGTTCGACGTGTATTACCTTGCCCAACCGGGCGGCGGTGATTTCGACCTGTTGCTGGACGGAACCCAATACGCCCGTGTCTCCACCGCCGGAGACTCAGTGAAATCAGCCTTCTTTGCCGTCAAAGCTGCCGAAGGTCCCCACACCCTGCAAATCCGCACTGTTGGCAACGGAGAAGTGCGGATGTTTGGTATCACCCTGCAAAGTTCCCATCCTGGCATTCAGTATGACTCGCTGGGCGTCAACGGCGCATTCATTGGTCTGCTCACCCACTACCTTGACGAAGAACACTGGACCCAACAGCTCCAGCACCGGCAACCCGATTTGGTGATTCTGAATTACGGCACCAATGAAAGCGAATTCGAAAACCTGCCGGTCAAACAGTACGAAGCCGACACGAAGGAAGCGATTCGACGCATTCGGGCGGCCCTTCCGGAAGTTTCAATCATGCTCGTGTCACCGATGGACCGTGGGATGCGTGCGCCCGGTGGCGGCATCATGACACGCCCGATGATTCCGAAGCTGGTGAGCATCCAGCGCAAAATCGCAGCCGAAACCGGTTGCGCCTTTTTCGATACCTTCACGGCCATGGGCGGCGAAGGCACCGTGGCCGCCTGGGTTGCCGCCCGCCCGAAACTGATGGGAAGCGATTACACGCACCCCACGTGGCAAGGCTCGGAAATCGTCGGCTCGCTCATTTCAGATGCAATGGTACGGGCTTACGAAAACAGGAAAAAGAACTGAGCGTCTCCCTTCAATCACCAGAAAAATTTTTAACAACCATCAAGTATTCACAAGGAGTTTATATGTTACCGACCCCCGTTTTGCATTACCTCACACAAGCTGCTCAAACCGCCGGAACGACGCTGCCGGATGCCCATACGTCGCTCTTTTTCTCCGGTCTGCTGGATTCGTTCTCTCTGCTCGATTTCGTGGCAGTGCTCGAAGAAACCTGTGGAATTCACGTTCCGGACAAGGAACTGCGCCCCGAAACTTTTGACACGATTGCCAAAATCGAAGCCTTTATTGCCAAAGCTCACTGAATTCTCCTCTTCCTTTCACCGCAGAGGCGCAGAGGTTGCGCAGAGGTATTCTCTTTTCTCTGCGAGTTCTCTGCGAATCCTCTGCGTCTCTGCGGTGAAGGAAAATTGAAAGATTTATGACCTACATTATTGGATTCGGCAGTTATCTCCCTGAACGTATCGTAACCAATCTCGAACTGGCCTCCCGATTGGAGGTTGAACCCGATTGGATTGTCGCCAATTCGGGCATTCGTGAACGCCGCTGGGCCGGACCCAACGAAACCGCCTCTACGCTGGCGGTTCCGGCGGTGGAACAGGCGCTGACTGATGCGGCCTTGGCTCCGGAACAGATTGACTATCTGATTGGCGGAACCCTTTCGCCGGATTATCAGGTGCCGGGCATTGCACCGCTCGTGCAGCGCAAGCTGGCCGGGTGCCGAATGATTCCGGCCCTTGATGTGCGGATGGCCTGCTGCAACATTCTCTACAGCCTGCAACTGGCGAAAAGCCTGACCCTTTCCGGTGCCGCCCAAACGGTGGTTTGTTTTGGCGCGGAAGCCCAATCCAAAGGGCTTGACCTGAGCCGCCGGACACCCGAAATCAGCATGCTCTTTGGCGACGGGGCAGGTGCCTGCGTGGTCAGCACCGAACCCCGGAAAAACGGTCCTTCCCTTCACATTGAAGACATTTTGATTGGCACGGATGGAACCTTTGCCGAAGACCTCGGCGTCAAAAGTCCTGGCACGGCCAACGGTGCCTTCTGGCTTGGCTCCGAGTCGGTTTCATCCATCTTCCCAACCATGAACGGTCGCACGGTGATTCTGCATGCGGTTCGCAAACTGGCGGAGGCAGCCCAGGAAATCGTGCGCCGCAACGGACTTGCCCCCGAACAGATTGACGTGGTGGTACCGCATCAGGCGAATGCCAACCTGCTGGATGCACTGGCCAAAAAGCTGGCCATCTCGCCGGAACGCATTGTCCGCAATGTCGAACGCTACGGTAACACAAGCGGCGCATCGGCCTATATCGCACTCCATCAGGCTGCCGTCGAAAAACGCTTCCATCCGGGAGCGCGGGTGCTGGTGCTGGCTTTCGGCGCAGGATTCACCTGGGGCGCAGCGTTGTGCCGTGTCGTTCCTTAAACCCTTTTTTCCTTCTTTTTTCGAAAAGAAGCCCATCCCTTTTGGAGAACACTCGACGATGAAAAAATTCGCCTTTGTTTTATTCCTGCCCATTTTGTTATTCATTGGTTCACTTTCCGTCTGCGCTCAGGACCGCGAAGAAGACCTGAGCAAGTATTTTCATGGTCATACAGCGACCTTTGTCCTCTTTGATGTCAAAAACAACAAATGGACCCGGTTCAACAAACAGCGGAGCACCCAGCGGTTTTCACCCTGCTCTACCTTCAAAATCCCCAATTCTTTAATCGGCCTCGAAACCGGTGTGATTGCCGATGAAAATTTCGTCATCAAATGGGACGGTGTGAAACGCAGCCGCGAACCCTGGAACCACGACCATAATTTGCAGACGGCCATCCGTGATTCGGTGGTTTGGTACTATCAAGAACTGGCCCGCCGGGTGGGGCAGGAAAAAATGAAGCATTACATCACGGCCATGCACTATGGCAACGAAGACATCTCCGGCGGGATTGACCGGTTTTGGCTGAATGATTCGATCAAAATTTCAGCCGAGGAACAGGTCAAGTTCCTCTTGAAACTCCACAAAAACGAACTTCCGGTTTCGGCCCGCTCCCTCAAAATCGTGAAAGACATCACCACGCTTTCCAATGCGAAGGGTGTCATTTTTCGCGGAAAAACCGGCTCCTGGTATGGAGACAACGAGGGTTCGCTGGGCTGGTTTGTGGGTTATGTTGAACGTGACGGGAACGCCTACATTTTTGCCGCCAACGCAGAAGACCCGGCTGGCAAAGTAATTGGGCCGGACGTGCGCCGTATGGTCGAGACACTCCTGAAGGACAAGGGATTGCTGTAACCATTTTGGAAAAGGTCAGAGTGACGCCTTCAGGCATGAGAAATGAGCGAATGTTCGTTGAAGCCTCACGCCTGAAGCCATCACTCGAACTTCTCCCAAGGTTTATTGGACAACTTCTACTGAGGTCATCAATGCTTACTCGCAGAGAATTCACCACCGCACTTTTTTCAACCCTGGTCACCTCGTCCTTACTCGAAACGGTGTTCCGGGCCGATGCCTTTGGTTCTCAGGTGAAACCAGTCACGGAACACTGGCTCAAGGAAGTAAACGACCTCGGCCACGAACTGCGTGGGCAAAAAATCGCCCCGCACCTGTGGCAACAACAGATGGAAACGCTTTTTAACCGGGTTCCCCTGCCGGACCTGCTGCGCTTCATTGATTTTGAAAAATTGATGAAGGGTGTCGAACTGCCGGACCTGGGTGTCACCACACGGGATGCCAAATTTCCAAAACTGGCCGGACTGCCGAAAGAAACGGAATTCATCGGACGGGTCTTTGCCATGTCACGGGGACGGGCCATCATTCCGCATGGCCATCGCAATATGGTGTCGGGCCATTTGATTATCAAAGGCGAAATGCATGTGCGGCATTTCGAACGGCTCCACGACGAAGCTGATTACCTCCACATGCGCCCCACCATTGACCGGCACTCCGGGGCCGGAACTGCCACGACCATCTCCGATGAAAAAGACAATATCCACTGGCTGATTGCCAAAAGCGAAACAGCCTATACCTTTGACGTTCTGCTTCACCGCCTGAATCCCAAGCAACCAACCGTGATTGAAAACCTGGACCCGGACCGGGCGGAAAAGCTGAAAGACGAGGTGTTACGAGTAAAGAAAATTTCCGTTGAGGAAGGCTTGGAGCGTTACGGCAAATCCTGATTCTCGTTTTTCAGGATATGTGCCAAAGCGGCAGCCCGATGGGCATTGGCTGCCAGCAGCGGATATGAAATTCCGAACACAAACCAGCAAAAAGCTCCGATGACAAGATTCGTGACTCCTGTCATCGGAGCTTCGTTGTGATATTCCGGATTCCCCAACAAGATGACCATTCCGCGAATCAGCGTAAATCCTCCAATCAAAATGGAGAATGCCCGCAGGTAAGCGGCAAAAACCGATTTGGCACTCATTGAGAGTTTGAATCCGTGAAATCCTTGTTCGGTTTCAGTTCCATCTATCACCAGGTAGGTCTGAAGCGGGATACATGGAAAGAAGCCAATGAACTGAAAAAGTGTCGCCACATAAAACTGGTCTTTTACCTGGTCAACTTTTCCAAAAAGCTTCTTTCCACCCTCCATAAACGCCTCTTCCCAAAATTCCCTACTTGGTCAAATTCGCCTTGAGCGGGTCGAAATTCGCCAACTGAATCACGGTTGGTTCACCGTAGGTCTTGGCAATTCCATCACGGAATACCTTGGCATCGCCCACCAGCACAATCAGCGGTTTTTCCGCCAGTTTCTTTTGGGCAGCCTGTTTGGCCTGCTCAACCGTTATGCCGTTGATGCTTTTCGTGTAGTCGTTCAGGGTTCGCAAATCCAACCCGTACTGCACTGTGGTTGAAACCAAGTCAACCAGTTCACCGACGGTTTGCAACCCCTGCACGAAACTGCCGGATTCAGCCGCTTTGCGGGTGTCGAGTTCAGTTGCAGGAATCGCTTCGGCGCGAATGCGTTTGAGTTCATCCAGAATGACGCCCAATGCCTCGGCAGTTGATGCTGATTTGGTGGAACAACCGGCGCGGATAAGCCCTACGGTACTGCCAATTTCAAGATTGCTCCGCGCTCCGTAACTGAGTCCGCGTTTGATGCGGATTTCCTTGTTCAACCGGGCTGAGTATCCGCCACCCAACACTGAATTCATAACCAGCGTTGGAAAATATTCAGGGTCACGCCGGGTGATGCCGATGTTTCCAACCCGCACCGCCGTTTGCGCGGCTCCAGGCTTGTCAATCACGACCACTGCCGGAGCCTTGGCCGCTCCGGCAACCGGAATTTTTGCGGCAGGAGTGGCTTTTCCTGCTTTCCAGTCGCCAAAAAACATCTTGGCCAGTTCCTCAGCATTGGAAGCGGTAATGTCGCCGCCAATCACCAGGAAGGAAGTGTTCGGCAGGTAGTGTTTTTGGTAGAAATCCACCATCTGTTCGCGGGTAAAACCCTTGATGGTGTCAGCCGTCCCGTCGAGCGGTTGCCCGAAGGGGCTGTCTCCCAGCACCAGTTTGCGAAACGCCACATCCGCCACATAGGTTGGGTTGGCGTAATTGACCTGGATTTCGCCAATCAACTGGGTTTTCTGACGCTCGATTTCTTCGGGTTTGAAAATGGCTTTACTGGCCAGTTCCGACACCAGATTGAAAGCGACCGGGATGTTTTCGCGGATGACCGTCGAGCCAATATAAACGCCGTCATAATCGGCATTGGCGTAGAGGCTTCCCCCCACCGAATCAATATAGTTGGCAATTGCCTGCGCATCCCGGAACTTGGTTCCCTGCTTGAGCATCCGCGCCGTGAACGCAGCCAGACCTGCTGGAGTGCTTTCGGTTCCGGCCCCAGCGTTCACCGTCAGCCGGACTGACACCACCGGGAGTGAATGGTCTTCCACCACAAACACCCGCAATCCGTTTTTGAGCTTTTTGGTAACGACCGGCGGAAACGAAGCCTGTTTCGGCGCATCCGGCGGAGGCGGTTGCTGTCCTTGGCCAAAAACCGGCCCTATGAACACCAGCAACAATGAAAGAATGATTCCATTGGTTATTGTCTTCAAACCCAAGAGCCGGTTTTTCAAACCCTGAACCCTGAACCCTGAACCCTGAACCCTAAAATTATTTCGCATCGCTTTGTCCTCCTTCTTTGACAAGGATTTGCATGACGGTGCGGTTGTTGGCAGTAAAATATTTCTCAGCCACCCGTTTCACATCTTCGCCCGTTACGGCTCCATATTTTTCGACATCGGTTTGGGCCCGGTTGGGGTCGCCAAAAAACGTGGCGGCTTCACCGAGTGCCTGGGCACGGCCCAGCAGGGATTGCCGCCCTAAAATTGTGGAGGCCAGCACCTGGGCCTTGGCTTTGTTGAGTTCCGGTTCCAGCACGCCTTTGGTACGGACCTTTTCAATCTCTGCCAAAATTGCTTTTTCAACCTCGGCCAGTGATTTGCCCGGTGCCGCTACGCCAAAGGCAGAAAAGAGATTGGGATGCTCAGTGAAATTGCCGAAAGCGGAAACCTCAACGGCGACCTGCTGTTTGTAAACCAGTTCCTGATACAGCCGCGAACTTTCTCCGCGTGACAGAATGTTGCCCAGAATCCGCAAGGCATAGCTGTCCGGATGTCCCTTTTCCGGAATGTGATAGACAAACTGGACCGCCGGCAGCGAAGCAATCGGGTCCGTGTAGGAAAGTTTCCGTTCGGCGGTTTGCGGCGGTTCCACCAGCGTCACCCGTGGAATCGGCTGTTTGCTGCGTTGGAGCGGCTCGAAATATTCCTTGATGATGGGCAAGGTCTTGGCCGCATCGAAATCACCGACAATCACGAGCGTCGCATTGTTTGGCGCATAAAACGTATCGTGGAACTCGTTGACATCGGCCAGTGTCGCCCGGTTGAGGTCGGTCATGCTGCCGATGGTGGTGTGCTGATACGGATGCCGGGTGAAGGCGGCGGCATTCATCGTTTCCTCTGATAATCCATACGGCGCGTTTTCGACGCTCTGACGGCGTTCTTCCTTCACCACGTCGCGCTCGGAGAGAAAATTCGGCTCGGTAATCGAGAGCGCACCCATCCGGTCAGCTTCGGCCCACAGAAGCCGCCGCAGGTGGTTGGCCGGAACCACTTCCAGATAGACCGTCACGTCGTCGTTGGTGAAGGCATTGTTCATCCCGCCCACGTCTTCGGTCATCCGGTCGAGCGCTTCGCTCGGCGTGTTTTTGGTTCCCTTGAACATCAAATGCTCAAACAGATGGGCAAACCCGGTCCGTCCGGGGCGTTCATCCTTCGAGCCGACGTGATACCAGACCTGAATGCCGACGAGCGGCAGCCGGTGGTCTTCGAGCATGACAATTTTGAGTCCGTTCGCCAGTTCGGCGGTTTGAATATTGAGTTTCGGAAGTTTGACTTCCGCCTGTGCGCTCTGGTAAAAGCTGGTTGGTGCAATCCCCAACAGCACCGCGCAGAGCAGTAATATCCCCAATCTGCGAATTCGCATTGCAGTCGTTCTCCTAGAGTTTTTTTCTGGAATCCTGGCCCCCATCACGGGCCATTTTCCGCTTGTGTGAATGAACGCCAATCCTGCCCGTTCGACACACAAAACTTCAACCGATTTTGTGCAACACCGTACAAACAGGAGACTTCGAATTATGAATACCCCCGAACAAAACCAACTGCAAACCACAACAAACGATACATACACTATCAAGCTCTTTGTTCAAGGTTTATTTTTGTTGCATTTCAAGGACCAGAATACAGCAACATTCGGACTGATTCCGATACACCCAAACGACCCTAGCCAACCTTCCGATACAAGAAAAGAAATGCCACATCCAACTGTTTTCAAAGCTAAATATGAAGATGACACGACGCACCACTTGGAGCAGTTCCTTGATCGAAAGACTGTTACAAAATTGATAGTTGAAGACCATTCCGGAATCATACCAGAAAAAAATTACTCAACAGGAGACCCAAAAGATGTTGAAGGAGATTTCAATTTCGACCCATATGTCCTACATATAAAATCTCGGTTATTCAAAAACAATAAGGACTTCCGACTGAAGTCAGCGACATTTAAGGGACGCCTTCAGTTTACCTACGGTAGAATCGGGGTTTCCAAGCTGTTTCCCGACCCTAGGGATCCAAAAACTCCATGGGAATTTGAGTTCATAGAAAAAGGAGTAGGAAATACTATACATAAACAATTTGTAGCTGAGATCATAAAAGTCACCTTAGAAGTACCAAAGGATAAAAAAGTAACACTTCAAGATCATAAAGGTATCCTTTATGAGTTCTTTCAAAAAAATTGCGAGATAACACTTTCCAATGTTTGTGTTCCAGAGGATAGTGACCATGATGGTAAACCTGATAGTGAATGCCCTGAGGATTTTGAATGTTTGTACGATGCTCTAACCCTTCCTCAGAACACTCGACGAGTCATTCCACGTAAAAGGGTTTTTATTCTTGATGACAACGGTGAAACACCTAAAACAGTTAGCACCTCATTGTGTGGAGGAGGTTGCTCATCCTGTTGAACCCTTTTCCTGCTCCTGAACACTTTTACTCAATGCTTAATAAATGATTCCATTTCGTCCGATTTCGAAAGGTGCCAACTCGGTACGATTTGAGTCAGGAGCTGGAAAAACTTTTCTGTGCTCTTGTGAAAAGAGGCACTATCGCCGTTTCTGGCACTAGTTAGTGCTAAAACAAAGAGGCTCGTTGGAGATTTGTGATCGGATATTGCCACTGCTTTTTGTGCATAGAAACATGCCTGACCTGGATTGCGAATTAACCCATAAGGACAGGTTGCAAGCAAATAAGCAAAGGCTTCGCATTCCCATGATTTCGAACCAGGCAAGTCAACACGAGCCTTTAATTCTGAAAATAACCGTTCTGTATAGCGACGGGCCTGATTCGAATTTATTCCCATCAAATGGGATAGTTCATACAGGTTTTGTACCCGCATTCGGAAAAGTGTTGCATTTTTTGGCCGTTTCACACAAAGGTCTTCCAATAAATCCGCAGCTTTAGTTAATGCTTCAATTCCTTTTACAATTTGTTTTTGACTTTTTCTACATACCCCAAGCCGATAATACATTTCGGCCAGATTTTGTTTGAACTCAGCATTGTTTGCATCAGAATTCGCCAACCCTTCCCGTAAAGCAATTGCCTTCAGGTAAAAAGTTTGCGCTTGGCCAATGTTTCCCTCTCGAAATAACATATCCCCGGTCCACAAGTATGTCATAGCCAACTGACCCCGGATTTCAGCATTTTGAGGGTCACTCGCGCTCAACTCTTCGCAAATTCTCAATGAACGTTCCATCAATGATTCAGCCTCCTGAAAAGAACCTGATTTTGCCAAAAATAGACCAACTTGTGCACTTGCACTTGCCACATCTAGCTGTTTTATTGATTGGCTTGGTACCAAAGAGGCTAGTTCTTCTGTGATATGTAATGTTTTTTGATCTGATTCAACCGCTTGTTGGAACAAATCAATAACTGACAAACGGTTTTCGGATTGCTCCTCCAATCGAGTTGCCAAACTTTCAAAAAGATGACCAACCCGATAATGGCCTATTGCCAGCATCCGTTTTGATTGTTCATTGGACTGGCTGGCTACTACACGTTCGCTGATTGCAATTGAATCCTGAAACAACTTCAGAGCCTGGATAGGGTCATCAGTTTGGTCTAAAGCTATATCCCCAAGCTTCATCAAACAATAAGCCAGTCGTAATGAATACTGAGCATTCCCCGACTCCAATTGAACCATTTCCTCCCGCACAATTTTGGACTTGTGCAGCAATGCCAATGCTTCATCCAAGTCACCGGACCGAACCAGCACATCACTCAGCCTCTCTTGCGCCGTACAGAGCTCTGCCTTCAGTTTCAAATCTCCAGGTTTGGCAGTTGTAAGTCCTTGTAGGATTTCGAGTGATTTGCGGTAGCTCTTGATGGCTCCCGGCGTGTCACCCAGGTTGGCGCTGTAAGGCCGTCCCTGAATATCCCCGACTTTTTGGTAGGCAATCGCAAACTCCATTTGCAGGGTCGGGTCGTCCTGCACCTGCGAGGTCAGACGGTCCAGGTACAGCAGCGACTTTTTCACGATTTTTTCACGCACCGGCGTGGTTCCGGGCAGTTTCGCCAAATCCTGGTCAAACTCCATCAGAAAGGAATTTGCCAACTCCCGCACGTCATTGAAGCGGGCTACGGCAACGGCGCGTTCAGCTTCGGCACGGGCGCGTTCAGCGCGGGCAACGCGGGCCTGCCAGGTGGTGGCAATAATGCCTCCGACCAAGGAAAGCGTCAGGAGCAACCCGGCAGCCACCCCTAGGCGGTTGCGGCGGACGAACTTCTCTGCCCGGTAACGGAAACTGTCTGGCTGGGCTTTGACCGGCATTCCTTCAAGGTGGCGGCGGAGGTCTTCGGCCAAGGCTTCGACCGAACCGTAGCGCCGTTCCGGTTCTTTCTGGAGCGCCGTCAAAACAATCGTGTCCAGGTCACCCTGCAACCGTTTGCGCAGCCGGGCGGGCGTGCCTTCGCGGACGGCGCTGGCCTGCTCCGCTGTGGTGGTCGTGGCCGCAGATTCCTCCACCGGAGCCGTGTTTTTGCGGGTGACAATGGCGCTTGGTTTGGGCGGTTCGTGGGTCTGGATGAGGCGGGCAGCCTGCTCAAACGGCCCGGAAACATCATAGGGCCGCTGGCCTGTCAGCAGTTCATAGAGCAAGATGCCCAACGAATAGACATCCGAAGCCGTGGTGACCGTGGCTCCGCGTACCTGCTCAGGGCTCGCGTAGGCCGGTGTCATCGGAGTATGGCCTGTCACGGTCAAATCCGCTGCTGTCATGTCCAGATTGGAAAGGGGATTTTCTCCGCGCACCACCTTGGCAATGCCGAAATCAAGCAGTTTGGGAACGCCTTCGGATGTCACCAGAATGTTTCCCGGCTTGATGTCGCGGTGAACAATCAAATTCCGGTGCGCAAATTGAACGGCGGAACAAACCTGCTGAAAGAGCTTCAACCGGTCCGTGATGGAGAGTTTATGCTCATCGCAGTATTTGGTAATGGGTTGGCCGTCAATGTACTCAAGGACAAAAAACGGCAGCCCTTCGGCGGTGGTGCCTCCGTCAAGCAGGCGACCGATGTGGGGATGTTCAAGCCCGGCCAGGATTTGCCGTTCGGCCCGGAACCGTGCCACCACCGCATCGGTGTCCATGCCGCGTTTCAAAACTTTGAGCGCAACCCGTTTGTGAAAAGCGGCGTCAGCGCGGGCCGCTTCATACACCACGCCCATGCCGCCCCGCCCGATTTCACGCACCAGCCGATAGGCTCCGATTTCCTTCCCGGAAACATCCTCTGCCGGAGCAACCGGTTCCTGACCGGCTAAAACCTGAAAACCGGCCTCAACCCCTCCCTCATCAAAAAAGGTATCTTCTTCCTGGTGAAGTTGGAGTAAAACTTTGACTTCATCCAGCAGCGAGGGGTCACCCTGGCACGCTTCAGCCACAAAACCATCCCGTTGCGCCGGACCATATTCCAGCGCATCCTGGAAAATCTGGCTGATGCGTTGATAGCGTTCTGGTGTCACTTCAACTTTTCAAGCTGTTTGCGGGCTTGTTTGGCAAAATCACCGTCAGGGTGCTTCTCAATGAGGAACTTGTAGCTTTCTTTGGCCAAATCAATTTTACCCGCACCGGCGTAGGCTTCGCCAAGTAAAAAATACACTTTTTCAATCTTGGTGTATTGCGGGTAAATCTCGCGCACTTCTTCGAGCCGGTTGATGGCGGCATCGTACTTCTTGCGCTTTTTCATGTAAAACTCGGCCACTTCAAGGTTGTGGTCCGATTTTTTCTCCAGTTGCGGGTCCTGAGTTCCGTCCAGAGCGCGGTCGTCCTGCGCTGACTGCGGCGGGAGGCTCGAGTTCAACGGTTCAAAACTTGAATGGAAAGCCAACAGCAAAAAAGAAATCAGTAGAACTTGCATAGTAAAACCAGAGTCTGGGGTCTAGGGTCTAGGGTCTAGGGTCCAGGGTTCAGGGTTTTCGAATTTCAGGAATTTTGAAGTTCTGGATGGGGTTTAATTGTTCATTGTCCGTTGTCCATTCAAAAGACCCTGAACCCTGAACCCTGAACCCTGAACCCTGAACCCTGAACCCTATTCCACTGGAAGGTACTTCCCGATGATGGCCGCCAGTTTCCGGCGCGTTGCCCGACTCACCAAATCCGGGCGGGTCATAATTGCGTGCTTGAGCGCTGAACTGTAAGGCGATTGCATTTCGGTCTGCGCCAGCCGGGTAACGGTTGCCCGGATGATGCGCTGGGCGTTTTTCACGTTGCGGGTCAGGTAATCAATCACCATTTCAACCGTCACCGCGTCGTGGCCTTCGTGCCAGCAATCGTAATCGGTCACCATGGCCAGCGTGGCATAACTCATTTCCGCTTCGCGGGCCAGTTTGGCTTCCTGCAAATTGGTCATGCCGATGATGTTCATGCCCCACATCCGATAGACATTCGATTCTGCACGGGTCGAAAAAGCCGGGCCTTCCATGCACAGGTAGGTTCCACCCCGATGAATCGTCACATCGCCCAGGCTCCGTCCGGCGGCCTCCATGTGGTCACAGAGCATGGCGCACACCGGGTCGGCAAACGTGATATGGCCAACGATGCCTTCGCCAAAAAAGGTGGATTCATGGGCACGGGCGCGGGTCCGGTCAAAAAACTGGTCCGGAATCACCATATCGAGCGGTTTCAGTTCCTCCTGGAGCGAGCCAACCGCCGAAACGGACAGAATGAACTGCGCTCCCAGCATTTTGAGTGCATATATGTTGGCTCGGAACGGCAATTCGGTGGGCAACAGATAATGGCCGCGTCCGTGACGGGCCAAAAATGCGACGGGAACACCTTCCAGTGTTCCGGTGATGAAGGCATCTGAAGGCTTGCCAAACGGCGTGTCCACAATGACTTCGCGCACGTTTTCAAGCCCTTCCATTTGATAGAGGCCACTGCCTCCGATGATGCCGATTTTGACTTCCGGATACTGCGTCTGTGACATGTGAAAAAAATGACTCCTTAGTTGTGAGGTCCGCCTTCAGACGGCGGTTGTGAGGTCCGCGCTTACGCAGCAGTTTTGATTTAAAGTCAAGAGCCAGCCTCAAGGCTGGTTTCCAAACCGCCGCCTGAAGGCGGAACTCAAAACAGCCGCCTGAAGGCGGAACTCATAACTTTCGGTTAGGACTTCAACCGCGCCACAAGGGAAAGAACAAACCCGATGATGCTTAAAACTCCCAGCACAATGGCTCCTGAGGCCTTTCCCCGGTCCCGGTTATGGTTGTGGGCATCAAAGATTTTGATGGCTCGCTGGGCTTCGATCATGCCGTAGATTCCAGGAATTACCCCAATAAAGAAAGCCGAAAGCAGAAACCCGGCCACCCCCAGAATTAATGCCGTGTTGGCCTTTGACTTGGCGGTTTCAATCTCCGGTGAGGTAAACCCGTGACTTGGCGGCCCTCCATAGGGAGCAGGCATGGGCGGCGGCATCCCTGGCATCATCCCCGGCGGTGGCAGCATGGCTGGCATTCCTTGGCCTGGGGTCATCCCTCCCATCGGGTTCATACCCGGCGGCATCATCCCCGGTGGGGGCATCATCCCTGGCGGAGGTGGCATGGCCGGCATTCCCCTGCCTGGAGTGGGGCCACCCATTGGATTCACGCCTGGGGGCATCATCCCCGGTGGAGGTGGCATGGCTGGCATTCCCCGTGCCGGAGTCAGCCCCCCCATCGGATTCATCCCCGGAGGCATCATCCCTGGCGGAGGCATCATTCCCGGCATCATGCCTGGAGGCATTCCGGGCGGCATTCCCATTGGATCCATCGCCCCAAACCCTCCGGTTGGGCCACCAAAAGGATTCATGGATTGGGGTGGCGGTGGCGGTGGCGGTGGGGTCCATTGGTCGGGTTCTTCACGTTTTTCCTCAGCCTGAATGCCTGTCATGACATTGGCATTTTCAGCCGGGTCAATGCCAATTTCCGATTGGGCATAAAGTTTGGAGCAATATTTTTCCACCTCCCGCTCGTTACCGACCGTCTTGATGTCCTGCGGGTCGCGCAAAAAGCGGTACGTGGCCAAATCCACGGCGGCGTGCGGGGCCCGTTCCAGCAAGTGCCGCACAAAGTAGGAAACCCGCTCCAGGATGTCTTCGCTTTCGGGTATTTTGAACGAATTGAAGTTTAGAAACGAGATATCCAGCCGAACCGGTTTGACCGAATGGGGAGCATAGAGGTCAACATACTTTTTCCGCTCACCAGTGGGCGGGCCGGACTGAAACACGCTGATAATCAGAATATCTTCATAGTTCATCCGGTTCATCATGGGATGAGCCAACGTGAAGCCATCTCCCGAAGCTGCAATCCGACCGGCGGTGAGTGGCGTCATCCCTCGCCCCGATTCATCAAAAGGGGGCTGAACCACCTGCATGGTCGCCCACCAGTCGGCGGTTGCTCCGGCCAGGTTCCCGGACGGTGCCGGAGCGCTTTCAGGAACAGGTGCGGACACAGGTGCAAACGTTTGGGAAGGAACCGGACTCGGAGCCGCAGGAACCGGGGTGAAAGCGGGTGGCGGTGGCACTGGCGCGCTGGGGGTAAAGGTGGCCGGAGGAACCTGCACCGTGGCCGAAACCGGTGGGGCAGGTGCCGGGGGTTTTTGCGTCGTACCGGCCAAAACCGATGAAATTTCGGTATTCAACCCAGGTGCTGCTGGAGCCGACATGGGCAAAGGTGGAGCACTGGGCGTGAAGGTGGCCGGAGGAACCTGCACCGTGGCCGAAACCGGCGGAGCCACTGGTTGCGGTTCCGACTCGACTGTTTCAACCGAAGCCACTGCCCCAATTGAAAGCAGTGCATCCCGGTAAGCCACCGCCTGCTCTTGTGACAGTCCGCGTTTGACAATCACCGGAGCCCGACGAATCATGGCTTCGGCCATCTCGAAAGGAACCCGGAACTGCGACACCAACTGGTCGCGCACGCGGGCGCATTCCTCAAAGGATCCGTTTCCGGCTTTTTCAAAAATGACTTGATATTCCATGGGGAGACTTGGGCCACGAGTGGAAATGTCAGGAAACTTTTTATGGGCAAGCTGGACTCTACCACACTTTTTCAGTTACCACGAAGTCTCAAAATCCCCAGGGTGCAATTGTCTTTGTCAAACACGTTCAATTCTTTGGTTTGACCTGGGGTTCCTGTGATTCCCCAATAATACCCTTTACAAATTCAAGTAATTTTTCCGCCCCTTCGCTCTGAGGGTCAAAGTTATGTTCTTTTCCATCCGGAAGGGTTATTTTTGAGCAATGAAAGCAAACACAGGATTCCACCAACAGTTTGTCCTTCTGGTAAAACCTGAAAATAAAGGCTGGGTCAAAACACCCCACCCCCATCCAGCTTTCCTGCATCCCACGCCACATGGAACCAATTGACTCCGCCTTTTCACCGGTAAACACCTTCTGGACTTTGATTTTGGCCTCCCAACCGCAAAACGTATTGTCGGCAGTTGGATGCGCCGGCATACCTGGATGAATAATTTCAAGCTGGATGACTTCAACCCGGTCCACTTCTGGCAACCGGTGAACATATTGGACAAATACCGGCCAGCTCTTGCTCTCAAGTCAAACACCAGCCTCCATTTTCCCATCATATTTTGAAAAACCCACCTGCGCCACCTGCACCGACTTGACCAGCCGCAACCACTCGGCTAGTCTGCCCTCTTTTCAAAATTCGGGCGATTTTCGCCTTCATTTTCCGTAAGGAGCAGTTTGTTTTTATGAGAGCCAACCAGATTCGTCGTGGCATGATCGTGATGTTTGAGGGAGAACCCTATCGCGTGATTGATTGTCGTCACCATACGCCCGGAAACCTGCGGGCCATGATGCAGACCAAACTCAAAGGAATCCGCACCGGGACCACCTTTGAACATCGTTTCAGCGCGACGGAAGACGTTGAACGCGCCACACTGGAACAACATGACATGCAATATCTCTACAGCGAAGGAGATATGCACCATTTCATGAATAACGAAACCTACGAGCAAATCGCGCTCACCGACGAAATGATGGGTGATGCCATTTATTACCTGATTCCGGACCTCAACATTCAGGTCGAATTTTTCGACGGGAACCCGCTAGGCATCTCCCTGCCTCCGTCCGTGGAATTGCGCGTGGTTGAAACCGAACCGGAACTCAAAGGTGCCACGGTCAGCGGTTCCTCCAAACCGGCCAAAATGGAAACCGGTTTGATGGTGAACGTCCCCGGCTTTATCACCGAAGGCGAACTCATCCGGGTGGACACGACCGAAGGCAAGTATATTGAACGAGTCAAATAATAAAGATAAGGACTGAGGACTGAGGACTGAGGACTGAGTTTCGAACCGAAACCTGTCCGTTTGACCAGTGACATACTGCAAACAAAGATAGTTGGGAGTGAAGCTTAACTCACCTTCTGTTTTACAATTACAATTGGAATTTAGTGGCTCAGTCCTCAGTCCTCAGTCCTCAGTCCTTAGAAAATGGCGCGTTTCCCCTTCCTGCTCTACAATCTTGCCCTTTTGGTAAGTGTTCCCTTTCTGCTGCCCTATTACGGGTTCCGTGCGTTCAAGCACGGCAAATACATTCCGGGCCTCAAAGAGCGGTTCGGGTATTTTGCCACCCCGCTTCCGGCCTCCACCCAACAACCAACCATTTGGATTCACGCCGTTTCCGTTGGCGAAGTGCTCGCCTGCCGTCCGCTGGCCCTGGGGTTGCGCGAAGCTTTTCCCAATGCGCGCTTGATTATTTCAACCACGACTGAGACCGGTCAGGCACGAGCATACGAACAGCTTGCCTGGGCAGACCGCATTTTGTACTTCCCGCTCGATTTTCCCGGAGCGGTGCGGCGGGCGCTGGATTTCATCCGGCCTGATGTGGTGGTGATTCTGGAAACCGAAATCTGGCCGAATTTTTTGCGGCAATGCCGCAATCGAAAGATTCCGGTTGTCCTGGTCAACGGGCGGCTGTCAGACCGTTCCTTTCGCCGCTACGGCAAGGTACGGAGCGCCATGCAGCCCCTGCTGGAACATTTTGACCTGCTGCTGATGCAGTCCGAAGCCGATGCGGAGCGGATTCGGCGTTTGGGGGCACCGCCGGACCGGGTCAAAATGATTGGCAATCTCAAGTATGAACCGCCCGACGCAGAGGAAACTGCCCGGCGGGACAAAGTGGCAGCCAGTCTTGACGCACAGTTCAATCTCAGTCAGGGCGGTCCGCTCATGGTCGCCGGCAGTACGGTCGAAAACGAAGAACATGTTCTGGTGGGAGCTTTTCTCTGGCTGCGGAAAATTCCGGAACTGCAAAATTTGCGGCTCCTGGTCGCTCCGCGTCATCCCCAACGCTTTGCCGAAGTGGCACAAACCCTGACAACGGCTCCGGTGCAATATATTATGGAAAACAAAGCCGTCCAGGAAATTGTCTCCCGCCCCCAGGCGATTGAGAAACTGAAACAGTCTGACTCGCAGGTGCTGGCCGAATTGCGGAAGGAAACCGGCATTTTTACGGTCCGGCGCAGTGTTCCCCATCCTGAATCCAGACAGGCACCCATCATTTTTCTCGATACCGTGGGAGAACTGGCTGCTGTCTATCGCTTTGCCGAAGTGGTGTTTGTTGGCGGGAGTCTGGTTCCGCGTGGCGGCCACAACATTCTGGAACCGGCTTCTGATGGACGGGCCATTGTCACCGGGGCCTTTACCAGCAATTTCCGCGAAATCATGCACACATTCCGGACAGCCCAGGCCGTGCGCCAACTGGAAAGTGAATCCTATGTGATTGCCTGCAATGAATTGCGGGATACATTTTACGAACTGTTGACCAATCCGGACCAACGCCACGAACTGGGCCGCCGTGCCCGACTGGCTTTTGAATCACAAAGCGGGGCAACGGCGCAGGCGGTGGCGGAAATTACGACCCTTTTATGAAGCGTCTTGGGAGTCTTGGGAGTCTTGGGAGTCTTGGGAGTCTGAAGAAGTAAACAGCGACAAGTAAACAGTGACAGGATTGTTTCTTGTCACCTGTCACTTGGCTTTGACTCTCAAGACTCCCAAGACTCCCAAGACTCCCAAGACTCCCAAGACTCCCAAGACTATGCAGTTCTTCTGGTACCTTCCCGGCAAACTCTATGAATTCGGCGTGCGGCTGCGCATGGCCCTCTATGAAGCCGGATACCTTCAAGCCAAAACACTGCAAACTCCGGTTATCAGCATTGGAAATCTGACTTTGGGCGGGACGGGGAAAACTCCGCTGACTGCATTTGTGGCTGGATACCTGATTGACGAAGGCTTTGAAGTGGGTATTCTGACGCGCGGTTATGCCCGTTCCGATACCCGCCAGAAACGGGTTCTGGTCAGTGATGGAACCCAGGTTCGGGCCACGCTGGCTGAATCCGGCGACGAGCCCTGGATGCTCGCCCGGCAGGTACCCCAGGCAAAAATCCTGGTTGGCAAACATCGGTTTCAGAATGGACAATGGCTGGAACAACATAATTCCTGCGATGTGTTTCTGCTGGACGATGGCTATCAGCATTTTCAACTCAACCGGGACCTGAATATCCTGGTGCTGGATGCAACCGACCCGTTTGGCGGTGGTGAAATGGTGCCGTTTGGACGATTGCGTGAACCGCTCTATGCCCTCAAACGGGCGGATGTGATTCTGGTCACCAGGGCCGACCGGCCTTTTGACCAGGACGAACTGGAAGCAATTCTGGCAGCCTGCGACGTGACGGTTCCGGTCATTTATACCTATCATGACGTGACGGGGCTTCACGAACTCGGAACCAACCGGCCCCAGGCCCAGCGCCTGCTGGCGGGAAAACGGGTCGGGGTGGTCTGTGCCCTGGGCAACCCGGCAGTCTTTGTGGAAGACGTGACCAGGATGGGAGCCCAACTGGTCTATCAGAAAACCGGGCGGGACCATCACGCCTACACTCAAAGCGATGTGCAGCAAATTGTGGCCGAAGCCCGTGCTGCACAGGCTGAAATCCTGGTCACGACGGAGAAAGACGCTGTCAAACTGGAAGCCTTTGATTTTGTCGGAATGCCGGTTTCAGTCCTTGAAATCAAAGCCCGGATTGACGACGAAGTTCAATTGAAAAGCCTTCTGTTGCGGGCTATTGTGCAAAAAAGAAGGAACAAGGACTGAGGACTGAGGACTGAGGACTGAGCATCAAAACCAAAAGCAAACACCGCCCGAAAAATCTGAAACACTCCAGAGCAATTTGGATTGTAAAATCTCAGTCCTCAGCCCTCAGTCCTCAGTCCTTCTAAGGTCCTGAACCCTGGGGAGGAAACCGTGTCCACCAGAATCACAGATGTCGCGTCCCGCCTCATGCAACGCGACCGCAAAAAACTGACGGAAATTGAAAAGCGCTTTATTCGCAGGCTGGCCGAGCGGGGACTGGTTTCAGCCAACGTCAACGAGGAATTTGAAGAACATCTGACGTTTGGTCAGCGGGTGGCCGACAAACTTTCGACGTTTGGCGGCAGTTGGCCCTTTATTTTTCTCTTTGGAATGGTCCTGTGCGGCTGGATGATTCTCAACAGTTTCATCTTCCCCCGTGCCTTTTCCCGTGAAGGGTTTGACCCTTATCCGTATATTTTGCTCAATCTGGGGCTTTCCTGTTTGGCAGCCTTGCAGGCACCGATTATTATGATGAGCCAAAACCGGCAGGCCGCCAAAGACCGCATCCAGGCCGAACAGGACTATCAGGTCAATCTGAAATCCGAGTTTGAAATCTCCCGGCTCCACGAAAAGGTGGATTCCATGCAGGCGCTCTATCAGGCCGAACTGAAAGCCCTGGAAGAACGTCAGACTCTGCTCCTGGAGGAAATCCTGGCCTTGCTGGTTGAAAAAGAGGAAAAAACCCAGTGACATTCGCAATGTGCCATTGCCCGGTTGCGAACTGTCATTTCCCATTTTTGAGTTGTGAGTGAGGGGGTTGCAGCTTCTTGGTTTCGCAGGTCAATGTGCTATTTTACCGGCGAACCCGACCAAGGACCAACAATCCACAGAATTGCCAATCACAAATCGCACATGACCACCCCCGGAGGACTCGTCCATGCACCCAAACGAGGAAGTCATCACCAGATTCTATACGGCGTTTCAAAACAAGGACCACCAAACCATGGCCGCCTGTTATGACGACGACGTGGAATTTTCCGACCCGGTTTTCCGCAATCTGCGTGGGGTTGAGGCACGGGCCATGTGGCAGATGCTGCTGGAACGGGGCACCGACCTGACCATTACCTTTTCCAACGTGAAAGCCACCGACGACACCGGCAGTGCCGATTGGGTGGCGGTTTATACCTTTTCCAAAACCAAACGGAGAGTCCGCAATGTCATCCACGCGGATTTTCAATTCAAGGACAACAAAATCGTCTATCACCGTGACAGCTTCGATTTGTGGAAATGGGCTGGCATGGCCCTGGGTCCGGTCGGGAAACTGCTTGGATTTACGCCGTTTGTCCAAGGCAAAGTCCGCGCCGAGGCCAATCTCACGCTCGAAAAGTTTCTGAAAAAGCATAATCTTCGGTAAAACAATTGAGAATTGAGAATTGAGAATTGAGAAATTCGTTTCTCAAAGGTGATTTTGTTAAGCTGCTCCCTGCTTTGACTTTCCTCAATTCTCAATTCTCAATTCTCAATTCTCAATTCTCAATTCGATTATGGCCAAACACATCGGGATTGTCGGCTGTAGCGCTGAAGGGGCAGCCCTTTGTTATCGCACGCTCTGTGTCGAAGGGGCGGAACTGTTTGGGCGGTACGGACATCCGGAAGTCACGCTCCACACCTATCCGCTCGCCGAATATATGAAATTCATCGAAGCCGACGACTGGAGCGGGGTCGCCCGCCTCATGATTGCTTCGGCGGAAAAAGTGGCTCGCTGTGGCGCGGATTTTGCCATTTGCCCCGACAACACGATTCATCAGGTGTTTGACCAGGTGATTGCCGCTTCACCCATTCCCTGGCTGCATATTGCCGAGGAAGTCGCCAAAAACGCCCGTGAACGCGGTTTTTCCAAGTTGGGTGTATTGGGAACCAAATTTCTGATGGAAGGCCCGGTTTACCCCAGCCGGCTGGCCCAGTTTTGCCTTGCTTCTGAAATCCCGGAAGCTCCCGTGCGGGAACGCATCAATGACTACATTTTCGACGAGATGGTCAACGGGAAATTTACCAGTGAAGCCCGTTCCTATTTTGCGGCGGAAATCGAACGGATGCAGCACCGGGGCTGTGATGCCGTGGTTTTGGGCTGCACCGAAATCCCACTCCTGATTTCCCCGGAAGACTCTGTTCTGCCGGTGCTGGATTCCACTCGTACACTGGCACGGTCAGCCCTCCGAATGGCTCTCCAGCCAGGACTGAGGACTGAGGACTGAGGACTGAGCTTGATTCCCCTCAGAACCATTTGTGCTTATATCTGAAAGGCAGGGGAAAGAAACGGTTTTCAATCCACCCTTGTTTTTCCGATTGAGAAAACTCAGTCCTCAGTCCTCAGTCCTCAGTCCTGGCTTTGACCGGGGAAGTTCGATGTGAAACGTGCTGCCGGATTTCGCACCGTCTGATTCGGCCCAGATGCGCCCGCCGTGCATTTCCACATAACTCTTGGCAATTGCCAGCCCCAGGCCGGTACCACGGGCGGAAAATTCAAATTTTCCGGATGTATGGGTGGAGGTGTCCGCATTTGTGTAGAACATATCGAAAATCCGGTCCAGTTCCTCCGGGCTGATTCCAATTCCTGAATCAACCACGGCTATGTGAAGCATGGCCGGCGAGCCGTTCACCCGAATTGAAATCGAACCGCCATCCGGTGTGAATTTGATGGCGTTCTGCACCACATTGAGCAACACCAGTTCGATTTTTTTGGCATCCACCGCCACTGGCAGCGTTTCCGGAATTTCCACCTGCATGTGTTGCCGACGTTGCTCGACAAAGGATTTCAGTTCTTCCGTGACTTTGTAAACCAGGGCGCTGAGGTCAGTCGGAGAGGTCAGCAGTTTACTGTGGCCTTCGCTGATTTTGAGCATCTCCAGAATTTCCTCACAACTTTCCGCCATGCGTTCCACCATCCGTCCGCAGGTTTCAAGGCTGGTGCGCTGGGCCTCATTGAGCGGGCCAAACAATTCATCGTTGAGGCAATCGGTATAACCCTTGAGCACCATGAGCGGGGTCCGCATCTCGTGCGAAGTCACCACCAGGAAATTGGTTTTCATCTGGTCCAGTTCCTGCACCCGCCGGGCAAATTCCTGCTCGTGTTTATAGAGTGTTTCCAATTCCCGCATGGATTGGACGATGACCTGATTTTTTTCGGCAAGCTGGCCATAGAGGGCCGCTTTTTCCAGCGCAATGGCCGCCTGATTGGCCAATGACTCAATCAATTCCCGGTCAGCTTCGGTAAACGACGGGCTGCCGGCTTTTTGCCGCACGTCCAACACGCCAATCACCGTCCCGGTCCGTGACCGGACGGGAACATCCATCAAGCCATGAATTTGCAACTCGGCCAGCCGTTCGGGAAAGGCTATCTCCGGGCAGTTCCGCACATCGGTGACAATCATGGCCCTTCCGGTCTGAGCCACTTTGCCCGCCACTCCCTGGCCCAGTTTGAACACCATTTGTTCATCCTGCCAGGTGCCGTCCCGCCACAACTGTTTGAAAATCACCTGGTCACCTTCTATCAGACCAATCCCGCCGGGACCGCCCCCGACCAGTTGCGCACCTTCTTCGGCCAGATTCTGCAAAACCGTTTTCAGGTCCAGGTCCGAATTGATGACCTGAATACTTTTGAGCAATTGCCCCAGCGCTGAAAGTCGTTGCTCCTGCATCTGCTGCAAATGCTCAATATGCTGTTCCTGCATCTGCCGCAGGTGTTCCAGCCGTTGCGCCTCCCGTTGCTGTTGCAACTGGCGGTAATGCTCCAACCGCTCGGCCTGGAGCCGGTGAAGTGAACGAATCCGTAAGGTATAGGCCCCGAAACCCATCAATGAAAGACCGGCCACCATCCCAATTTGGAACCACCAGGTTTGCCAGAACGGAGGCCGAATCATGACTTCCACGCTCTTGGGTTCCCCCCAGGAACTCGCAGCCGAAGCGGCTTTTACCCAAAACCGGTAATTGCCCGCCGGAAGGTTGGTAAACCGGACAAACCGCTCCCGTTGCGGCTGTGACCATTCCCGGTCAAAGTTTTCCAGAAAAAAGCTGTAGCGCACCGAACGCTCATCCGTGAACGAAGTGGCCAAAAATTCAAACGTGAGGGTATTGTCCGTATAGGGAAAGGTGGGCAGCCGGTTGGGGAACTCGCCGTCCTGCAGGACCTGGAGCACGCGGTCGGCAATCTGCACTCCGGTCAAATGCACCTGCGGTGCCACCGGCACGGTGATGTCAGGCACCTTCCGATAGCGCAACGCGCCGTGATTGGTGCCAAACCAGACGGTGCCGTTCTGCTGCCGCAAACAGGCGGACGATGCAATGTCATCACTGAGGAGGCCATCCCTGGTGGTAAAATTGCGAAAATGCTCGCCGTCAAAAATGGAAATGCCGCGTGACGTGCCAATCCAGACATTCCCATCCTGTCTGGTGACCGCCCGCACCACATTGCCAACCAGCCCCTCAGCCGTTGTGTAGGTCCGGAACTGTTTCCCGTCAAAGCGCACCAAACCACTGTCGGTTCCGACCCACAGGATGTTTCCCTCATCGCCAAAAGCACATTGCACCCGATTGCTGGGCAAACCGTCCTGCACGGTAAACAACCGGAAACCGGTTCCATCAAAACGAATCAGCCCGACTTCCGACCCGACCCAGACCGTACCGCCCTGGTCCACCGTCACACTGTTGGCCGGGTTGTGCGGCATTCCCTGTTCTTTCCCAAAGCAGGTGAAAGTGGTGCCGTCGTAGCGAATGAGTCCCGTGCTTTCAATCGGAAAAGAACCAAACCAGACATTCCCCTGGCGGTCAGCCGTCATGCAGGTAATGGAGTCACGGGCTCCCATCTCGGCAAAACTGTAGTTCCGAAACCTTTTTCCATCAAAGCAGGAAACGCCTTTGCCGCCCCCCGTCCAGACATTTCCTTTGGCATCCACCGCCAGGCACCAGAGGGTTTCCTCCTGTAAACCGTCTTTCACCCCATAGCGGCGAATTTCCCCTTTGGGGTTCAATGCAGTCAATCCGCCGGTGACACTGGCAAACCACACCGTGCCGTCGGGGGTTTCGCCCACCCCGGCCACTTTGCCTTCGCCCATTCCATCGGCTTTTGAGAAAGCGGCAAATGCCTCGTTGCTCAAACGGAAAACCCCATTTGAACGGGTGGCACACCAGATGTTTCCCTCGGCGTCCTGCATGAGTCCGGTCAGATAGACATCCGTCAGGCCGTTCCGCTGATTGAAAACCGTCACCTGGCCCGACCGTTCCAACCGGGACAAACCGGCTCCGTAGGTACAAACCCACACCCGCCCATAGCGGTCAATCACCAGACTTCCGGCCAGATTGTTCCCTAACCCGTCAGCCTGGGTATAAACGCGGAACCCGTTGCCGTCAGACCGACAAAGCCCGCCACTGGTGGCCACCCACAGTTGATGGTCCTGGTCTTCGCCCAGGCCGAAAACAAACTCATCCGGCAATCCTTGGGCGCGACCAATCACCTGGGTTCCGTCTTTTCCAATTTTGAGGAGTCCATTGCCCCGTGAACCACCCCACAACGTCCCGGCATGGTCCTGGTAAAAAACCCAGACCGGCGCGGCAACCGGCATCTGAAAAGGGGTAAACCGTTGCCCGTCAAACCGGGCCAGCCCTTTGGCGGTACTGACCCACAACGTTCCGTCGCTGGTGCAAATGCCGGCAAACGCCTGATTGTCGGGTAGCCCCTGAGCCGTGGTGTAGGTCGTAAACCGCTCGCCGTCAAAAACACTGACGCCCAGGCCGGTGGCCACCCAGAGCCGGTTCCGGCTGTCCTCGAAAATTCCCCGGATACTGGTGCTTCCGAGTCCATGGGCAATTCCGAAATTGGTGTAATTCAACCCGTCATAGCGGCACAGGCCGCTGTCGGTTCCAAACCAAAGATACCCTTTGCGGTCCTGATGCAAGGCCCAAACCGTATTGCTGGGCAGCCCATCGCTGGCGGTATAGTTTTTGAAATGAAAGGTTTGTGCCATTCCTGTGAAAGACAGGAACGGCAGCCCGGCAAGTATCAGCCAGAGGCCAATCCAGGCCCGTTGCCGAAGGGCCGTTGATTGTAACCAGAACCTTGGTCCGCAGGTCACGTCATCACCGTTTTGAACGAGTGGAAAGGAAAGACCACCGCTCCACAGGGCAGTGTTCTATGCAGGAAACGGCAGTGTAACCTGAAATTGAAAAAAAATCAGCGTCCGCGTTGTCCGTACAGGGTCACAACCAAGCGGCGGGGTCCTCCGTCATTGCGGTGTTCGCCCAAGGTGATGCCTTGCCAGGTTCCCAGGTTGAACCGCCCGTTGGTGACCGGCACCGAGATGCTGCTGCCCAGCAACGAGGCTTTGATATGAGCAGGCATGTCGTCCGGCCCCTCATCCGTATGAGCATAATAGGGTGCCTGTTCCGGCACCGTCTGGTTCAGATAGCGTTCCAAATCAGCCCGCACATCCGGCGAGGCATTTTCATTGATGGTCAGCGAGGCCGAGGTGTGGCAAATAAACACATGGGCCAGGCCGATTGAGATTTCCCGCAGTTCGGGCAACCGGTCCGTCAGTTCACGGGTTATCAGATGAAACCCGCGCCGCCGGGCCGGGAGGATGATTTCCTTTTGAATCCAGTATGTTTCAGGCATGACAGACTTTTCAGGTTTGGAAGGTGGCGCGATTTGTTTAATCGCGGGGTTTCTAGGTCTTCAAACGGTCAGCAAATCGGGCAATGGTTCTTCAATTAAGGATTTTCTCGTTTCAACCCAAAACCCGGCGCGATTAAACAAATCGCGCCACTTTTTGCCACACTGAGAATTGCCGATGGGTTCCTGACCGGCTCCGGCATTAAAAGAATTTGATTTCCTCATGCTCGGCTGTGTCTTTGGCGGCGGTGGAATGGGGTTTCGGGTTGGTTACCGCACTGGGCAGCAGAATATGAAACGAACTGCCGCAGCCGATGCCGTCCGACTCGGCCCAGATGCGCCCCTGATGGGCTTCGATGTAACTCTTGGCGATGGCCAGCCCCAACCCTGTCCCACGGGCGGAAAATTCATATTCGCCCGACGTATGGGTCGAGGTGTCGGCATGGGTGTAAAATTTGTCGAAAACATGTTCCAGGTCTTCCGGTTCAATGCCAATTCCACTGTCGGAAATGACGATATGCCACAGACTGCCCTCTGCGCTGACCGTAATCTCGATTGAGCCTTCGTCAAAGGTAAACTTGATGGCGTTCTGAATCACATTCATCAAAACCAGTTCCAGTTTGGCGGCATCGGCCCAAACGAAAACCTCCTCCGGAATTTCAACAATTACCTGGAGGTGCCGCCGCTCAATGTAGGTTTGCAGTTCAGCCAGAATCGTTCGGAACGAGTCAGCCAGATTGCAGCGCGAAAACCGCAGCAGGACTTCCCCTTGGCTGACTTTGAGCATCTCCAGAATACTTTCAAAGCTGTTCACCAGCCGGTTGGTCATCCGCTGGCAGGCGACCAGGGATTTTTGCTGGAGTTCCGTCAACGGCCCCAGCATGCCCGAACCAAGGGCATCGGCATACCCTTTGAGCACCGTCAAGGGCGTGCGCATCTCGTGCGAGGTGACAATCAGGAAGTTGGTTTTCATGCGGTCCAGTTCCGCCAGTTTGCGGGCCACGTCCTGCTGTTGTTGGTAGAGCGCTTCCAACTCGCGCATGGCTCTCACAATCACATCGTTTTTTGATTCAAGTTCGAGCGTTTTCTCCTCCAGCGCACCATAGAGCGAGGCATTTTCTATCGCCACCGCAGCCTGATTGGCCAGCGATTCAATCAACTGCCGGTCGGTTTCGGTAAAAGGCGGCTGCCCGGCCTTGCGGCGCACATCGAGCACCCCCACCACTTTGCCCGCACGGGTCACAATCGGGACATCCATCAAGCCATGAACGTAATATTCCTGAATCACTTCGGGCCAGATAATTTCCGGAGCCTGGGACGGGTCATTGACAATCAGCGCCTGAGCAGTGGCGGCCACTTGCCCGGCCACCCCTTCGCCCCACCGGAATGACAGCGAAGCATCCACCCACCGGCCCTGTTTCCAGATGCGGTGAAAAACGACTTGACCATTTTCAACCAGCCCGATGCCGCCGGGCTCGCCGTCAATCAGTTGGGCGCTTTCCTCGGCAATGCTTTGCAGCGCCGTTGGCAAATCAAGCTGTGAATTGATGACTCTGGTGCTTTCCAGCAACTGACTCAGGTAGCGGATGCGTTCGGCCTGCCGTTGTTTGAGGTCCTGAATTCGCCGCCGGTAAAGAATCGCCAAAAAGGTAACAGTAACAACCGTATAGAGGAAATACGCAGGCCAGGTCCGCCAGGGAGCCGGTTTGATCCGAAAGGCCAGCGTGACCGGACCACTCACATTTCCGGCATAATCGCGGCCCCAGACCCGGAATTCATAATGACCTTCGGGCAGATTGGTGTACTCTTTTTTCCAGTCGCTGGTCCAGACTGAACGCCCTTTTTCAAATCCGGCCAACTGGGTGGCATAGCGGGTGTCGGCTTCGCGGAAAAATGACAGCAGCGCATAGGAGAAGACCAGATTGTTTTGGTCGTAGTCAAAGGTGGTGCCAGGCTCAAACATGCCATTGAACCCACCGGGCTGGCCGTTGACCCAGCCCTGTTCCAGCCGGAGGGATTTGGGCGTCTGGTCTTCCACTTCGCTGGCCGGGTCAAAAATCGCCGCTCCGTCGCTGGTCCCAACCCACAACCGCCCGGCACTGTCCACCAGCGAAGCTCCCATCAGGCACACCCGGTTCGGCAGCCCATCAGCAGTGGTAAACGTGGCGGATTCAAACCCGCTTTCCATTCCCGCACCCGGTTTCCGCCGGGTGAACTGCGCCACTCCCTTGTTTGTGCAGAGGTAGATATGCCCTTTCCGGTCGGCTTCAATCCGATAGACGACATTACTCGGCAGGGCCGGCTGGGTGGTTTCGGAAAATACGTTCCAGCGCAGCACCGGCTCATCCAGCCGGCAGCAGGCCAACCCGCCGCCGTTGGTGCCAACCCAGAGCATCCGGGTGCCGTCCGGTTCAACCAGTTCGCGCAGGCAAAACACAACATTGTTGGGCAATCCGTTGCTGGTGTCGTAATGCGTCCACTGGCCCTGGGCATAGCGCGATAGCCCGCCCCCGTAGGTACCGACCCACACCACGGAACTGCCATCCGCCGCACGGGTTTCGAGCAGGCAGTTGGCCCCGTTGTTATGCAACATTCCATTGGCCGTGCTGTAGGTTTGCCAGCGCCCGTTTTCATATTTCCCCAGACCGGAATAGGTGCCGACCCAAAGTGACCGGGTGCCATCAGGAGCGATGGTTTCCAACAGCGACCGGACCTCCGGGTGCGGCAACCCGTCAGCCACGGTAAAACGCCGCCAGGCACCAGCGGAAAAGCGGGCCAGCCCGTTGGCGGTTCCCACCCAAATCACCTCTTTTCCGTCTTCCTGCGAAGCCAACAGACACTGTACCTGATTGTCGGGCAACCCTGAATTCCCTGCGGTATAGCGAAGAAAGTCTGGGGAGTCTGGGGAGTCTGGGGAGTCGGAAGAGCCTTTTGAATTCTGAGTTTTGAGTTCTGAGTTTTGAGTTCTGGTTTTTGAGTTCTGGTTCAATTGACTCCCCAGACTACCCAGACTCCCCAGACTCCCCAGACTCCCCAAACTCCCTGAACTTGTCTTCCGAATCCGCACCAACCCACCGCCAAATGTGCCCAGCCAAAACTCCCGGCTGCCATTTGGAGCAGTCGTTTCCAGAAAACTGCGCACCCAATTCACCGGCAATCCGGACTTGGTGTCGAGGATGTTCCAGTGGCCGCGTTCAAGCGAAAGCAACCCGCTTCCGAAGGTGCCAATCCACAGCGTACAGGTCGTTGGAGAGGTTTTGACCTCACGCAAACTGAAAATATGCGGGTTTGAAAGACCGGTAGTAACCGGAAATTCACTGATGGAAAAATCAAACGGCTGACTGGCTGAACGGTGTGGCGGGGCTTTGACCACCCCCAGCCCGGCTTCCGTGCCAACCCACAGCACAACACCGTCAAATCCGGTGGAAGCCTCCAGACTGGAAACCTGATTGCTGGGCAGCCCGTGGCTCCGGTCGAATAATTTCCATTGTGCCGCCGCCGGATTGTCTTCCACCTGAAGACAAATCAACCCCTCTGAGGTGCCGACCCAAATTTGGGAACGCCCGTCCGGCGTGGTGGTGGCTGCCAGGGATTCAATCCGGTCACTCGGAAATCCCATTTTCCGGTTCAGGAAACTCCAGTTTCCATTGTGCCACCGGGCCAGACCGCCTTCCCGCGAACCAAACCATAAATTCGAACTCCCATCGGCGGCTTTGGTTTCCAGCATGCACAAAATCACGGCTTCCATGCCAAGTACCGGCTCCACCACCACCGGCACCCAGGCATTGTTTTCAAACCGCAGCAGGCCGCCGCCGTAGGTTCCGCACCAAATCACAGATTTCCCGTCAGGGGTGAAAGTTTCATGAAGGCTGAACACCGGATTGGTCGTCAGCCCGTTGGCCTTTGTGTAGGTGGTCCAAACGCCATCCTGGTAGCGCGACACCCCGCCGCCATTGGTTCCCACCCACCAACTGCCGTCCCGTGCCTGTAAGAGCGCGGCGATGTCGTTTGACAAGGTTCGGTTCGGCAAATCGAGCACCGTCCAGGTACGCCCATTGTAGCGCGCCAGTCCATCCTGAGTGCCAATCCAGAGATATCCTTTCCGGTCGCTCTGAATCACCCGGATGATGTTTTGCGGCAAGCCGTCGCGGTCGGTGAACCGCCGACAAAAGGGCCTCCCCAATCCGTCCAGGGCAGAACTTTCCCCTGACCTGCCCGGAGCGTCTTGCGCAGACACCGGGAGGCTCCAAACCATGGCCTGAAGCAGCAACAGCAGGAAAAGTGGCACGGAACGCATAAGCCCATGCACCAGTCAGTGAAAAATTCAGGATTTCGCCGTGAGGCAATTGGAGGAAATGAAATGCTCGGTTTTACCGGATTCGGGAGCCACCACTTTACTTGATGCCGCTCCGAAAGAAAATACCGATTTGGCTTCTGCTCTGGTTTTGCGTTCCGCCTTCAAGCGGCTGTTTGGAGTTCCGCCTTCAGGCGGCTGTTTGGAAAAAAGAGTTGAGCACTGCTTCAGGCCGAGGCTGCACTTTGCCGCAGCCGGGCAATATCACGTAACGGAGGAGCCCCAAACAAACGGCTGTATTCGCGGCTGAATTGCGAAGGGCTTTCATAACCAACTTGATAGCTGGCGGTGGCGGCATCCACAGCTTCGCCCAGCATCAACCGCCGGGCTTCCTGCAACCGAAGCTGTTTTTGATACTGCAACGGACTCATGGCCGTCACAGCCTTGAAATGGTGGTGCAGTGCCGAAGGGCTCATGTTGACGATGCGGGCCATGTTTTCAATCCGCAACGGCTGGGTGAAATTCTGCTTGAGCCATTCGATAGCCTTCACAATCCGCTGGGCCTGGCTGTTGGCCATCGCCATCTGCCGTAGTCGCCCCCCCTGCTCGCCAATCAGCAGCCGATAGAGAATTTCCCTGGTGACCAAGGGAACCATCACCTTTTGGTCAAATGGGGTTTCGAGCAGATGCAACAGTCGCAGAATGGCATCCAGCAGCAACGGCTCAAGCTGGCTGACCGTCAGCCCGCGTTGCGTGGGTTGGGGACGGGCCTCCGACAACCTGGCTTCCGCCAGCAGTTCGCCAATGTCGGTTGGGTCAAGTGCCAGCCGCAGACTGAGATACGGAGTTTCGGGGGAGGCTTCCACGACCTGGGATACAAGCGGCAGGTCCACTGAAACCAGCAAATACCGTGACTGGTCATAAACATACGCCTCATCACCCAACAGAACCTCTTTACTTCCCTGCGCCACCAGACAGAGAGCGGGTTCATACACGCTGTGAACCGGCTGGGAGGGCTGGGTGGCCCGAAACAAAACCAATGACCCAATGGAGGTTGCATGAGCCCCATCACGGCCAGTGAATCGTTCAATCAGGTCAGCAATTTCCTGCTGTTTGTGCAGTGCCGGGTTGTTCACGGTAAAGTCTCCTTTTCCAGGACAGGTCAGGCAAACAAAGCGGTTGGTCAACGGGTGAGGATTTACCTGCTCCGGTGCTGGATGTCCAGCCGGTTTTCCCGCCCCTGGAGCATCAGGCAAGAATCCGCCAGAATCAGGCTACCTCTGTGGAACCGGTCCCCGCTAGGATGGACCCGTTATGAACGAGGACAGCCAAAGCACCTGTTGTTCCTGTACGTGATTGAAAAATTCTGCTTCATTTTTTCCAAGGAGTTTGACCATGACAACCCAATCTGCCACTACCTCTTCCCCTCTTCCCGGCACCAGCCGGAAAGCCTATGGAGCTTCATCCGCCGATGCGCAACTGGCTCCTTTGACCATTCCCCGCCGTGCCCCGCTGGCCCAGGATGTGGTGATTGACATTCTGTTTTGCGGCGTCTGTCATTCCGATTTGCACCAGGCCCGGAATGAATGGCACAACACGGTATACCCTTGCGTTCCGGGTCATGAAATTGTCGGACGGGTGACACAGGTCGGCAGCGCCGTCACCAGATTCGAAGTGGGCGATTTTGCTGCCGTTGGTTGTCTGGTTGATTCCTGCCGGTCCTGCCCTTCGTGCCGGAAAGGGCTGGAACAATTCTGCGAGCAGCACCCCACCTTTACCTATAACTCGGAAGACCGGCATTTGGGCGCTGTCACCTATGGCGGATATTCAGAGCAAATTGTGGTGGATGAAGCATTTACCCTCAAAGTACCGGCAGGTCTGGACCTGGCCGCCACCGCTCCGCTGCTCTGCGCCGGCATCACCACCTATTCTCCCTTGCGCCACTGGAATGTTGGTCCCGGCCAGAAAGTCGGCATTGTTGGCCTGGGCGGTCTGGGCCACATGGGCGTCAAGTTTGCCAAAGCTCTGGGAGCCCATGTCGTGGTTTTCACCACCTCTCCCGGCAAAATCCAGGATGCCCTAAGACTGGGTGCCCACGAAGTCGTGGTTTCCACCAATCAGGAGGAAATGAAAAATCACGCCACCAGTTTTAACTTTATTCTGGATACGGTTTCAGCCCAGCATGACCTGGGAGCCTTCCTTCAATTGCTCAAAGTGGACGGCACTTTGACCATTGTGGGAGCCCCGGAACATCCGCTCCCGCTCCCGATTTTCAACCTTCTGATACCCCGCCGGAACATCGCCGGTTCGCTCATCGGAGGCATTCAGGAAACCCAGGAAATGCTTGATTTCTGCGCCGCCCACAACATTGTCTGCGACATTGAACTGATACCGATGTCCGGCATCAACCAAGCCTATGAACGGCTGCTCAAAAACGATGTGAAGTACCGCTTTGTGATTGACATGGCGTCTTTGCAGGCGGAAGTGGGCTAGTTTGTCTTTCATCGTTTCTTAACCAGCAATCCTCGATTGGGAAAAAAGTGGCGCGATTTGTTTCATCGCGCTCTTAACCCGTCTTTTTCACTCAATTTGGAGAACCAAAAATTTCTTTCCGAGCGCGATGAAATAAATCGCGCCACTATCCAAACCGAGAATTGCGGGTTCAAAAAATTAACGCATTCCCTCTTTGACTGCCTGCCGGTTAAGGTCTGGAGCCAATTCTTCCATTGGTGCCTGACACGCAGCAGGAAACTCAATTTCAATCGTGGTACCACAACCGATGCCCTGGGAAACTGCCCGGATGTGACCGCCGTGGGCTTCCGTATAGCTTTTGGCAATGGCCAGCCCCAGTCCGGTGCCACGGGCGGAAAACTCGTAACGGCCTGAAGTGTGGGTGGAGGAATCCGAGTTGGTGTAAAACTGGTCAAAAATCCGGTCAATCTCCCCGGCGGGAATGCCAATCCCGCTATCAATCACGGTCAACCGGACTCTTTCCGGAACAGCTTCCAGGGTCAGTGAAATCACCCCTTCATCGTGGGTAAATTTGATTGCATTCTGGAGGACGTTGGTCAACACCAGATGCACCTTTTCCCGGTCAGCCGTCAGGGAAACCGGCCCCGGAGCCTGGACCTGCACATGTTGCCGGCGCTTTTCGATAAAGGGACGCAGGTCTTCCACCACTTCCGCTGCCAAAGCCGCCGCATCAAACACAGTTGGCTTGAGCAGGGCGCGGCCTTCGTTGATTTTGAGCATTTCCAGCAAATCCTGAAACGTGGTCACCATCCGCTCAATCATGCGTTGGGAAACTCCCAGCGAGCGTTTCTGGATGTCGGTGAGAGGGCCAAAGAGTTCCGCCAGCAGGGTTTCATTGTAGCCTTTGACCACGGTCAGCGGCGTGCGCATCTCGTGCGAAGTGACCATCAGGAAGTTGGTTTTCATCCGGTTGAGTTCCTGCAAGGCATGAGTGACTTCGCGTTCCTGGGCATAGAGGCGTTCGAGTTCCTTCAACGACTCGGCCACCATGAGGTTTTTTTCCTCCAATTCGCCATAGAGGTTCGCATTTTCAATCGCGCCCGCAGCCTGCGCCGCCAGTGACTCAATCAATTGGCGGTCATCCTCCGAAAAGGCCGGTGCCCCCGGTTTGCGCTTGACCTCCAGCACTCCCAGCACGTTCCCGCTACGGGTCCGAATCGGAACATCCATAAAGCCGTCAACCGGATACAATTCCTGATTGGCAGCCGAAATCAGGGCTACGGCCTGCGGGTCGTTGATGACAAAGGTTCTTCCTTCGGCGGCAGCCTGTCCGGCAATTCCCCGGCCCAGCGGAATCACCAGATGACAATCCTGCCATTGCCCTTCCAGAAACCTCCGCTTGAAAATCAGCTCTCCGCCCTCCACCAACCCCAGACCGCCGGGTTCGCCCCCCACCAACCGGGCACTTTCCTCCGCCGTGTTCTGGAGCACCGTCGTCATGTCAAGTTGCGAATTGATAAGACGAATGCTGTCCAACAACTGTCGCAAGGTGGTCAACCGTTGTTCCTGCAATTCGCGCAGCCGCTCCAGCCGCTGGCGCTGCTTTTCGTTAAGATTTCGAATCCGCCAGGCAAAGACACCGTATCCCGCAGCCAGCACCAGCGCCGCCAACGCCAGGCGAAACCACCACAGATTCCAAAAAGGGGGGCGGATAGTGAGCGCCACCGCTTGCGGTGCGCTCCACAATCCATGAGCCGACGCGGCTTTGACCAGAAAGGTATACTCGCCCGGCGGCAGGTTGGTAAACCGGGCCGAGCGTTCCGGCGTCGGGGCCGACCAATCCCGGTCAAACCCTTGCAACCGATAGCTATACCGAATGGATTCCTCTTCCACAAAGGAGAGCGCCAAAAAACCGAACGTCACGCTGTTTTGGTCAAAGGCCAATTGGAGCGGAGTTGCCACTCCGGCAGCATTGGCCCGCACGTTCAAGGTGGAACTGCCGGTGACCCGGATTTCCTGAAGGTACATCCGGGGTGGCAGCGGGCGGGCAATTTCCACCGTGGGACGAAACCGGACAGCCCCTTCGTTGGTGCCAAACCAGAGGGAACCGTCCTGTGCGCGCAGGCAGGCCCCGGTGAAAAACTCGTTACTGAGCAGTCCGTCCTTGAGGCCATAGGTCCAAAACCGCTGACCGTCAAAAACCGCTATTCCGCAGGAAGTGCCAACCCAGATGGCTCCGTTGTAGCGGGTAATGGTCCGAATCGAATTGTTGGGCAAGCCCTCGGCAATGCCGAACTTTTCCATCCGGGTGCCGGTCATGCGGCACAGACCGTCGGTTGTGCCAATCCAGAAACTGCCGTCTTCGTCTTCAAATATGCAGCGCACCCGCTTACCCGGCAGCCCGTTGCCCGTGTGCAGGTTGTGAAAGACCGCTCCATCATAGCGGCTGAGGCCGCCCTCGCAACAAAACCAGAGATTTCCGGCATGGTCGAGCGAAATGGTGGAAACCTGATTTTGGACCAGTCCCTCCTCTGTGGAAAACAGTTTGAATTCGTGCCCGTCGTACCGGGCAACCCCTCGACTGGTGCTGGTATGGGAACCAAACCAGAGATGACCTTGCCGATCTTCCTGAATACAGGTGATCCGATCTCCGACCCCCAACCGGGAGTTGGGGAAATTCTCAAACCGCCTCCCGTCAAAACAGGAAACCCCTTGATAGCCTCCGGTCCAGATGTGCCCGGCATGGTCAATCCCCAATGACCAGAGACTGTTTTCCAGCAATCCGTCGGCAGTTGTGTAGCGCCGGATGTGCCCTTGCAGGTCAAGCGACGACAATCCGCTGTTGATGGAGGAAAACCAGAGCGTGCCGTCCGCTGTCTGGCCGACTCCGGTAATTCCGCCGTCACTAAGACCGGTGGAGGGCAGATAGTTGGCAAATGCCTCGCTGCTTAAACGAAACACCCCGTTGAGCCAGGTGCCACACCAGATATTGCCCTCGTGGTCCTCGGCAATTGAAGTCAGGTAATCATTCGGAAGTCCGTTGCCATGATTGAAAACCGTGAAATGCTCGCCGTCGAGCCGCGCCAGACCGCCTCCAAAAGTGGAGCACCAGATACGCCCATGGCGGTCAACCAGCACGCCGCTAATCATGTTGACACCCAGTCCCGCTTTGGTCGTGTAGGTGCGAAAGGCATGACCGTCCCAGACACTGAGGCCACCGCTGGTCGCAATCCAAATACGGTGGGCGGCATCTTCGGCAAAAGCGAAAACATTTTCATCCAGTAAACCGTCCGGCTTGCCATACCTTATCCAGGTTGGTGCGGCACCACCGGCAACAGGCAGACATACCACCCCATTCCCACGAATCCCGGCCCAGAGCCGTCCTTGCTGGTCTTCAAACAAGGTCCAGACCCGGCCCTTGGGAAACCCCTGGGCGGCACCAAACGAAGTAAAGGTCTTTCCATCAAACCGGCTGAGGCCACTGGCCGTGCCAAACCACAGGTCACCCGACCGGGTGCAAAGCCCGCTGTACACCTCATTCGAAATCAAGCCGTTGGCCGTGGTATAGGCTGTAAACTTCGTTCCGTCATAACAACTGACGCCACCCTGCGTGGCAAACCAGAAAACCCCTTTGGAATCTTCAAAAATGACCCGGACACTGGGGTCAATCAATCCCTGGGCAACCCCCAGCGTGTGATAGGTCAGACCATCATAGCGACAGGCTCCGGCCACGGTGCCAAACCACATGTACCCTTGGCGGTCCTGATAGAGCCCATAAATGACATTGCTGGGGGCACCCGTACTGGAATTGAAAACCTTGAAGCGATACACCTGCCCCGATGCCATGAGCAAAGGCACCAAAACCCAGATGAAAATCAGGATTGACCGGTGAATGACTCGCATGGGATTTGGAAAAGTTTGTGGTTCAAACTTGGATACCTGTAGCAGAAGCTTTAACTTGTTCTAAAAAAAATACAAGTGCAGCCGGATTCCGAATGGAGAAATTTTCCCATCGGCTTGGGAGCAGGTTGAGCACGTATTTGGGAACTGTGGCGCGATTTGTTTCATCGCGCTTCTGTCCTTCTCGTCCATTCAATTTAGAGAACCAATAGGTTCTTTTCCGAGCGCAATAAACAAATCGCGCCACTTTTTCCAAAGTCCTCAGTCTTCTTTTCAGGTCAGACTTCATGCGGCGGCGGCGCACCACCAGCCATGAAAACCGGCTCAGTCCTCAGTCCTCAGTCCTCAGTCCTCAGTCCTATTTCTTACATCAGTCTTTGGCCTCGGATGCAGGCAGCAGCCACCGTTCCAGCATTCCGGCCAGCGTTTCCAGCGTGACAGGTTTGGCCAAATAGTCATCCATCCCGGCGGCAAAACATTTTTCCCGCTCACCGTCGAGCGCATTGGCGGTGAGTGCAATAATAATCATCCGGTCATCATCCGGAGCGAAGCGCCGCCCTGCGGCTTCCAGTTCCCGCACGGCACGAGTGGCGGAAAATCCATCCATAATTGGCATCTGGCAATCCATCAGCACCAAATCGTAGCTGCCGGTCTCCAATGCCTCCAATACACCTTGGCCATTTTCCACCACGACTGCCTCGTAATTGAGTTTTTTCAACTGTTTGACCACCACTTTCTGGTTAATCAGGTTGTCTTCGGCCACTAAAATACAGCGGGAACGCTCCGCCCGATTGGGACTTGCCTGGGAAACCGGGGTGTTGATTTTCTCAAAAAAGCCACTGACTTCTCCCGGATGCAGGCCACGCAGGAGGGCGTAGCGCAACGTGTTGCGCCGAACCGGTTTGGAAAGTGAAGCCACCGCCTGATGGCGAATCCATTCCGTAGCCAGCGAACCCTGCCCCAGCCATGTCATGGTAATCATTAGCGGCAGACGGCTCGACAGCCAAAACGGCTGTTTGGTGGAGGGGTCCACCACCTGCCAGCCACTCATTTCAGGATCCACCAACAATAGGTCGAAAAATTGCAGCCCTCTTTCCATAATCATCTGCCGGGCTTCCTCCGGCGATGCCACGGCCTCCGCCACAATTTTCCACCTGGCCAGCATGTGCGTCAGCATCTGGCGGGTCACCGGATGGTCCTCCACGACCAAAACCTGCTTTCCGGCCAGCTCGGCGCTTTTTTCGGTTTCGGGTTCCGGAACTGAACGGGTGACCGGTTCAAACCGGATGGAAAATGAAAAAGTCGTCCCGGCACCAACCGTGCTCTCAACCTCCATTCGTCCTCCCATCCGTTCAATCAACTGCTTGGAAATCACCAACCCCAACCCGGTCCCGCCAAACCGCCGGGTAGTCGAACTGTCAGCCTGGGTAAAGGGCTGAAAGAGCCGCTCCTGCCCCTCAGGCGAAATCCCAATCCCGGTATCACGAACCATAAACCGCACCCACAACTTTGACTCTTGGGAGTCCTGGGAGTCCTGGGGGTCCTGGGGGTCTTGGGAGTCTTGGGAGTCTTGGGAGTCTTGGGAGTGGTTGCAACCCTGAACCCTGAACCCTGAACCCTGAACCCAGTCTTCCCGACTCCCTGGACTTTCTGAAGTGATTTTGGCAACTGAGACAACCACCTCCCCCTGGTCGGTGAATTTGACCGCATTCCCCACCAGATTGAGCAGAACCTGGCGCAATCGTCCTGGGTCACCCAATACCCAACCGGACAGTTCCGGATCCAGCAATGCCACCAACTCCAGCTTTTTACTGCCGGCCTGGAGGGCAAACAGTTCCAGGACATCTTCGACCACCCGCTCCAGGCTGAACTCAACCTGCTCCAACTCGACCCGCCCGGCTTCAATTTTCGAGAAATCCAGGATGTCATTGATAATCGTCAGCAGGGCGGTTCCGGAATGATAGGCTGTTTCGGCATAGTCACGTTGTTCGGTGTTGAGTTTGGTTTCGCTCAACAACCCCATCATGCCCAGAATTCCGTTGAGCGGAGTGCGAATCTCGTGACTCATGTTGGCTAGAAAGACACTCTTGGTTTCCGCAGCCCGAACGGCTTCCTCACGGGCCTGAACGGCCACCTGTTCCGAAGCCCGCAATTGGGCCACGGTCTGGGCCAGCTCGGCAGCCTGTTTTTTCAAGGCAATGCTGGATTGAGCCAACTCCACCGTGCGCTCCCGGACTTTTCCTTCCAGCAAGTCGGCTCTTTTTTTGAGGGAGCGTACCCGCCATTGCACCCCTCCCGCCAACAACCCGCTGCCCCCCAGCAGGTAGAGGGCATAGGCCCACCACCGTTTCCACAGCGGCGGCAAAATGGTGATGGCGATGCTGATTCCGGTTTCATTCCAAACCCCGTCGCTGTTGGCCGCCCGCACCCGGAAAAGGTAGGTTCCCGGATTGAGGTTTGAATAGACAGCTTCACGTTTGTTGCCGGCCTCCAGCCAATCGCGGTCAAACCCGTTCAATCGATAGGTGTATCCATTGCGCTCCGGAGCATTGAAATCAAGGGCGACAAATTGAAAGGAAAGCGAATTCCGGTCATACGGCAATTCGAATGAGCGCAACGAACCGTCTTCATTTTCAAACAGCACCGCCTCCTGAAAAATCTTGACTCCCACCAGAGCCACCGGGGGCGGTTTCAGGTTGTCCCGGATGGCTTCGGGTTGAAAGACATTCAGGCCATTGGTCCCGCCAAAATATATTTCCCCGTTCTGATTCTGAAAAAAGGCCCGCCGGTTAAACTCCTTTCCCTGCAACCCATCGGGAATGTTATAGGTGCGAAATTTTCCGGAAACCGGATTGTAGCGGGCGATGCCATTGTCACTACTGACCCACAGGTTATGCCGCCGGTCTTCAAATACTCCATACACATTGTTGTGAGGCAAACCGTCCTTTTCCGTCACATAGAAAAAACTGTCCGTTTCCCGTTCGTAGCGAGCCAGCCCGGCTCCTTTCGTGGCGACCCAAAAAGTGCCGGTTGAATCCTCTAAAAAACTGGAGACGAACACATCCTGATTGGGCAACAACGCATACCCTCGAAAGAGCCCCGTCCCCCGGTCAAGGCGGGCCAGTATCCGGTCCGTACCAATCCAGAGATACCCCTGACTGTCTTCAAAGATTGCCTGAACCTGGGTTCGGCCCTCCATATAGTTGGGCAAGTCTCTGTAATGCCGGACGGATTTCCGGTCCGGTGCAATGGTAAAAAACCCGGTATCCGTGCCAACCCACAAAGCCCCATCCCGGCTTTCCATGATGGTGGTCACGAAATTGGTGGTCACTTGGTCAAAACGGGAAAAGATTCCCGTGGCAGGATTCAGGGTCTGCAAGCCTCCGCCATAGGAACCTACCCAGAGCCTGTGGGTTCGGTCTGCAAAAACGGCCCAAACGTTGTCATTGGCCAAAGAATCCGGACGCTGGGGATTGTGGCGATAGACAGTGAATGTGTTGGTCTGCCGGTCCCAGCGATTGAGGCCGCCAAACTGGGTGCCCACCCAGACCGCCCCGGTGTTGTCTTCGCAGAGACCTCGCACATAATTGCTGCTGAGAGAATTGGAATCATAGGGATTGTTGACCGCCAGTCGGAATTTGTGTGCGACGGGTGAATACTTGCTGAGTCCGGCAATCAAATCCCCTACCCAGATAACCCCGGAACGGTCTTGCAGCAAGGCCGTCACCGTATCACCTCCCAGACTCGTCGGGTGGCGTGGATTGTGCAGCAGCGAGGTCACGGCATTGGTTTGCAGGTCAATCCGCAATACCCCTCGTCCATCCGAACCGGCCCAAAGGGTGCCGTCGTCAGCCAGCAGGACCGCCGTTGACATCCGACGCAACAAGGGGATGGTTGAGATATCCACATCACGAAAATGTTTGACGGGTTGTCTGGTTTGCGGGTCAAAGAGAAAAACCCCGTCCGAAGAAGTCACCACCAAGTGACCGGAGGGTGTCACCAGCATATTGCCGTCCACCGTCAACCAGCGTTGATTTTCCGTCAGTTCAAACTCGTAAACCTTGGTAAACTGCTCGGTCTTCCGGTCAAAAATCAACAGCCGGTTCAGGGTGCGGACCCACAGGGTTCCGGCCTTATCCTCCAGCAGGGAAAGCACATGAACATACGGATACACCCCCGGCGGTTCAAATATGCGAAACGTACCGCTGGCTTCATCAAAAGAGGCCAGCCCCTTGCCTGTTCCCAGCCAGAACCGTCCGCTGGCGTCCTCCACAATAGCGTCAATGGTGGTGTAGGCCCCTTCCGATTGGCGCAAGGTCTCAGTCAAAAATGAGGAAAAAGTATTTGTGCTGCGATTAAACCGGTTGAGTCCCAAATTGGTACCCACCCACAAACGATGCTCGCGGTCTTCAAACAGCGAAGTCACATAATTGGCGGAAAGTGATCCGGGCCGGCTTTGGTCGCGGCGAAAGACGGTGAAAGTGGTCCCGTCGTATTTGTTCAACCCGTCTTCGGTTCCAATCCACAAAAACCCCTGACTGTCCTGAAACAGACAATGGACGGCATTATTCGAAAGCCCCTCCGTGTTGGTGATGTGCTCAAACAACACGTCACCCGTTTCGGCACAAACGGCCCCTCCCCAAGCAATAATGATGAGCAGCAGCCACAGTGAACGGAGCAATGAGCGCATGGCGAGTTCAGGGTCCAGGGTCCAGGGTCCAGGGTTCAGGGTTCAGGGTTCAGGGTTTTTGAACACCAGACAAATTGAAGTATCGAATAGGGCTGTAATTGTCTTTTGTCCATTGTCCATTCAGCAGTCTTGAACCCTGAACCCTGAACCCTGAACCCTAAAAAAAGATTGTGAGAAAAATGAGAAAAAAGATTAACATGGTGCCTCTCAGAAACAAGCTGTTCCCTCATTTTTTCAAAGGAGTCGGAAACTGTGGACTTTCTCTTGAACGATGTCGAAATTCGCATCATCGGCGCATTGATGGAAAAACAGACCACCACGCCCGAATATTACCCGCTGACGCTCAACACACTGGTCAACGCCTGCAATCAGCTCTCGAACCGGGAACCGGTGGTTTCCTATGATGAGAAAACGGTTCAGGACACGCTTTTTCAATTGCGTGGCAAACGTTGCGCCCGCATGATTACCGGTGATGGGCGGGTGCCCAAATACGAGCAAATCCTTACCGAAGAACTGGAACTGTCTCCTCCGGAAATGGCCGCAATGTGCGTTCTGATGTTGCGCGGCCCGCAAACGCCGGGGGAAATTCGGGGGCGCACGGGGCGGCTGTTTGAATTCAATGGTCTGGCCGAAGTTGAAGAAACCTTGCAGGGTTTGGTGGAACGTTCCCTGGTTGCCCGGCTCCCCCGGCAACCCGGCACCAAGGAATCACGGTTTGCCCATCTGCTTTCCGGAGCAGTTGAAACCGAAGTTCTTCCTCCTTTGCCGGAGGCAGCTCCGGCTCCCTCCACCTCCCGCTTTTCACCTCAGGACCGGATTATTGCTCTGGAACAGGAGGTAGCCGGGCTCCGGCAGGAACTTGAGGAACTGAAACAGAAATTCGAAACGTTTCAAAAACAGTTTGAATGAGAAATCGGGTTTGAGGTTCAGGGGTTTCGAATACCAGAAAATCGAAGTTGTGAATTGGCGTTCAATTCTCAATTCTCAATTCTCAATTCTCAATGCTCAATCAAAAAGACCCCGAACCGTGAACCCTGAGTCCTGAACCCTGAATTGTTATGCTTCCTTTTGCCAACGAGCCAATGCCGGTCAGTGCTGAGGTTTACCTCCCAACCCCGCGCCCGATTCGCCGGCGGAGCGGACGCGGCTGGTTTTTGGGACTGATTCACCTGTTTACCCTGCCGCATCTGCTGGTCGGGGTCGGGGTCGCCACTTTTGCCCTTTATGCCTGGCTGTTTGTGCTTGTCGGAACGGTGGTTCCCGGTCAGGTTTCAGATAAAAAAGAGTTCTACAATCAAAAAAAGCACACCACTACCTATCGCCTTTCGTACACCTATGCCCGCAATGGGGTTCAGCAACAGGGCGATGATTGGGTTTCCAAAAGACTCTATACCCAAACTGAAGCCGGGCAGACCGTCCAAGTCAAAATCTCACCTCTGGCAATCATTCCCATGTCGGTTGTGGTTGACCCATACAATCAGAGCGAGATGGCTGTCTTTCCGATTTTTCTGACTATCTTTGCAGTTTTCTGGAATGGGATCATGACATTCTTTTGGTGGACACTGTACCTGCGGCCCTGGCTGTATCGCTGGCTGGTGAAAAACGGAAAAGCCACGCAAGGGATGATTACCAAAAAGGATATCAAGAAGAGCAAAACCACGACCTACCTGATTGAATATCAATTCCAGCTTTTTGCCTACGGGCAGCCCCTGACCGGTAAAATGGAAGTGCGCAAGGAAGACTGGGACCACCTCCAGGCCAACACTCCGGTGACGGTGCTCTATCATCCGGACAAACCCAAACGAAATGTGGTCTACGAATGCGCCGATTATGAGGTGGCACCTTGAAGTTTTGAGTTCCGCGTTTACGCGGCTAAAAAAAAGAAACCACCCGCCTGAAGGCGGAACTCAAAACAGCCGCGTAAACGCGGAACTCAAAACTCCCAGAGCACTCCATTCGGTTACGTCACCGCCACCAACACCACGGTTGAACGCTTGCTCACCAGATACCAGGAACCGGTAATGACCGGGGCTTCCTTCCATTCACAGATGTCTTCGGGTGAGTCGAGTGCCGTATCAATCCAACGCCGCCAGGGAACAGGCTCGTCCGGCCCTCCCAAGGTTGGAAGTTCAAACCCCAGCGGTTCCCAATAGGCATTAAACATCATGTGGTAACGGATTTTTCCCTTGATATCCTGCGCCGTCACGGCCAGGGTATGCGAATCATCCTTGAAATCAGGTTGTCCGAGACGGGTGCCATGCCATTCAATCCTGGCTGAATGCAGGATTTCATTCAACGTCATGTCATCTGAGCGGCGGCCTGTGGCCAGATGCAGGCGATGGGCTATCAGGCGTTTGACAAAGCGGTGGAGCGCGGCATGTTTTTCCACCAAAGACCAGTCAAACCAGCCGATTTCATTATCCTGGCAATAGGCATTGTTATTGCCGGTCTGGGTGCGTCGAACCTCGTCTCCCATGAGCAGCATGGGCGTGCCCAGGGCAAGCAGGTTGATAGCCAGAAAATTCTTGATTTGCCGGCGGCGCAGTTCCTCCACCGCCGGGTCGGTGGAGGGACCTTCCACCCCGCAATTCCAGCTCCGGTTGTCGTTGGCCCCGTCACGGTTGGCCTCACCGTTGGCCTCGTTGTGTTTCTGCTCATAGGACACCAAATCATTGAGGGTGTATCCGTCATGGCAGGTCACAAAATTGATGCTTTGTTCCGGTTCGCGCTCCTCGTGGCCATAGAGGTCAGGGCTGCCGAACAGACGTGCGCCAAATCGTTTGACCATGCCGTTTTCCGCCCGCAGGAACCCCCGTACATCATCCCGAAAGAGGCCGTTCCATTCCTTCCAACTGTCTCCGATGAAACTTCCGACCTGATAGAGTCCCCCGGCATCCCAGGCTTCGGCAATCAGTTTGGTTCCGGCCAGCACCGGGTCTGACTCGATGTCCCACAAAATCGGGGCGTTCTCAACCGGATGACCGGTTTCATCGCGCGACAGAATCGAAGCCAGGTCAAACCGGAAGCCGTCCACGTGCATGTCCTGCACCCAATACCGGAGGCTGTCCAAAATCATCCGCCGCACAATCGGATGGTTGGCATTGAGCGTGTTCCCGGTTCCCGAATAATCGGCATACCGTGCCTTGTCTTTTTCCAGAATGTAATAGGTGGTGTTTGCCAACCCGCGAAAACAAAGCGTGGGACCGGCTTCCATGCCCTCGGTCGTATGGTTGTACACCACGTCCAGAATCACCTCGATGCCCGCCCGGTGCAGGGCTTTCACCATGTCGCGGAATTCGTAAATCGGCCCCAGTAAATCCGTGCGCGAACTGTAGGCCGCGTGCGGCGCAAAAAACGAGGCCGGGGCATAGCCCCAGTAATTGACCAGATTTTCGGGGCAGTCCTGGGCGTCAAACTGAAAAACGGGGAGCAGTTCCACGGCGGTCACGCCCAAATCCTGCAAATAGGGAATTTTTTCAATCAGTCCGGCATAGGTGCCCCGCTTTTCGGGTGAAACGCCGGAATTCGGATGGGCCGTGAATCCCTTGAGGTGCATTTCATAAATCACCGTGGCGGAAAAAGGCTGGCGCAGGGGCGCATCGTCCTCCCAATGATACAAACGGCGGTCCCAAACCACACTTTTCATGGCGGTGGCCGTATTGTCGCCGGGCCGGCGGGCCAGTTTCCGGTCGTAATTCGGCGGCACGGCCACTGCAAATCCGTAGGGGTCGAGCAAAACCTTTTGGGCATCAAACCGGTGGCCTTTGGTCAAATCGAACGGTCCGTCCGCCCGAAACCCATAGACCTGACCGCCCGCCAGCCCGTGAACAAACACGTGCCAGTAGTGGTAAGTCCGGTTCCGCCGGGGGTCGAGCGCAATCACCTGGGCCGGTTGGGCATCGTCAATGTGGTTGAAGAGCAGCAGTTCAATGCGGGTGGCGTGTTTCGAATACAGGCTGAAATTCACGCCTCCATCAAACAAAGTGGCACCCAGCGGAAAACATTTTCCGGGGCCGATGGAGAGAGTTGGCATAAGGCAATCAAAAAAGAAAACTGGAGTGGCTGCACCGCTGAGTTCGGAGTTCAAGCTTCAGCTTGCCTTCTGAAACACAGCGTTCAGTCTAAATCGTAAGTAAAATTTGCGAAACCCTTTTCCACTTTGCTTCGTTTCCAGCCGCAACCTTCATCCAAATCATTGTAACAATTTTCATTCCAAGGCCGCTTCATCCCGGTTTGGGGAGTTGTGTGCCTGTTTTCCAAGGACGAATGTCTATGCTCTCAATTCAATCGGTTTCCAAACGCTTTGCCGGAGGAAATTACGGCGTCAAAGATTTTTCCCTCGAACTGAAAGGCGGGGTGCTGGGGTTGCTCGGTCCCAACGGAGCCGGAAAAACCACCCTCATGCAGATGCTGGCCACCATCACCCAACCCACTGCCGGAACGATTCACTTTCAAGGAACGGATATTCTGAAAAACCCTGAACCATTGCGGCGCAAACTGGGCTACCTGCCCCAGGACTTCGGGGTCTATGACAATTTGACGGCCATTGAGTTTCTGAGCTATTTCGCTGCTCTCAAAGGGGTTCACAGCCGTGCACGGGTGCTCGAAATGCTGGAACTGGTCAACCTGCAAACCGTGGCCAAACGAAATGTTGGAGCATTTTCGGGTGGGATGAAACAACGCCTGGGCATTGCCCAGGCCCTCATCAACCATCCGGACCTGGTGATTGTGGATGAACCCACCGCCGGACTGGACCCCGAGGAACGCGTCCGGTTTCGCAACATCCTGTCGGAAATCGGCTTTGGGAAACTGGTTATTCTCTCAACCCACATTGTCTCGGATATTGAATCCATCGCCACGGAAATCGCAGTGGTCCGGCAGGGCTCGCTCGTGGTTTGCGCCACCCCCGAACGGCTGTTGCAGCAAGCCGCCGGCACAGTGTGGGAAGCGGTTGTGTCCTCGGAGCATTTCGATACGGTGCGCACCAGTCTCAAGGTTTCCAACGCCGTTCGCAAATCCGACGGGGTTCATGTGCGGATGGTGCATCCGGAACGCCCGTTTGTCGGAGCGGTCGGAGCCGAACCGAATCTGGAAGATGCCTATTTGTACTTTATGAACTTTGCCGGACAGGAATCCCTGCGAAAGGTGGCCTAAACGTATGGAAGAACGACTGTTGAGAATTCTGGCCATTGTTAAAACCGATGTTTTGATTCGCTTGCGCAAACCGGCCACGCTGGTGATTTTCCTGTTGCTGTGCATCCTCTCCTATAACTTTGTGCCGGACCCAGCCACCGGTCATACACTGATTCAAAGCGACGGCCACCGGGGTTTCTACAATTCGGCTTTGGTGGCGGTGGGAACCGGAATGCTGGGAACCTTTATCCTTGGTTTTTTTGGGTTTTATCTGGTCAGCAATGCCTTGCGCCGTGACATCCAATCCCGCACCGGCTTTGTGATTGCCTCAACTGCCGTCGCAAACTGGGAATACCTGCTGGGCAAGCTGCTGGGCAACATTGTGTTTCTGTCAGTGGTGATGGCTGCCTTCATGGGCAGCTCGATGGGCATGCAGGTTCTGCGAGGCGAAGTGGCATTGGAACCCTTTGTCTTCATCTGGCATTACCTCTGGATTGCCCCGTCCATGATTGTTTTTGTTTCGGTCGTGGCCATGCTGTTTGAGTCCATTCCTTTTCTGTCAGGCAAAATCGGAGACGTGGCCTATTTTTTCGTCTGGCTTTTCACCACCGTGATTGCGCCCATAGGAATGGCCAACTACAAAACCGGCCAACCTCTGCCCTGGACTCTTTATGTTGACACCTATGGACTGGGATTTGTCGTTGCCCAGATTCAAAATACATTTCACACTTCGAGTTTTTCCATCGGCAGTGCCCCCTACAACACCAAACTGGCACCGATGGTTTTTTCAGGCTTTACCATTGGCTGGCAATATGTGTTGCCCCGTTTGTGCTCTATCCTGATTCCATTGCTGCTGATGGGACTTGTGGCCTTGATTTTCCATCGCTTCAACCCCACCCGGCTGAAACTTTCGGCGCATTCCGGCGGACAAAAACTGCTTGCCCGTCTCAACGGCTGGATGAAACCGGTGGCGGACGTGCCGCTCAGTCTGTTGGAACGCATTCAATTTGGGGCTGGTCCCAATTTTGGAAACTCGATTCTGGCCGATGTGACGACCACCTTCCGGCTGGCCCCGCTGGCCTTGCTGGTGCCCTTGGGATTTTCTCTGGTGGCAGCCATGCAACCGGCAGCCCAGATTCAAAAGCTGCTGCCACCCTTGATGGTCGCCACGGCTGCGGTGATTGCCGATGTTGCCGCCAGGGAAAAACGGGCCGGATTGAGCCTGCTGACCTTTGCTTCCCCATTCCTGAAGCCCCGCTTTATTGTGTGGAAACTGGCCACGGCGGTCACTCTGACCTTGCTCTGTATTGCGGTGCCATTGGCCAAACTGGCTGTGTTTCAACCTCATGCCGCCCTGTCCTTCGTGATTGGTTCGCTGGTTGTGGCAGCAGCAGCCACCGCGCTGGGAACGGTGACCGGCAGTTCCAAAGCCTTTTTATGCAGCTTTATGCTCTTTTGGTACATTGCCCTGGATAGCAAAGGAAGAAATCCGGCCCTGGATTTTGCCGGCTGGTTTGGTACAGCCACCCTGCGCATCCAACTGGCCTATGCAACCACAGCCCTGGCCCTGATTGTCGCCACCCAGGTGTTTTATCTCTGGCGCGAGCGACGTGGATAAGAAAGTCTGGGGAGTCTGGGGAGTCTTGAGAGTCTGGGGAGTCTTGAGAGTCTGGGGAGTCTTGGGAGTCTTGGGAGTCTATCTTGATGAGGAACCACCAAGGTACTTTCCAAATGATTGAATCAAACGGGAGCATTCTTCAGCTTTATCATAAAGGTCCTGAAATTGCTCTTCTTGAAGGTATGCTTGGTCAAGTGCAACGTACACAGCAGCTTGAACCTCCGCCGTTGAGCCATGTGCCTGAGCCAAAAAATGAGCAAAATCACGGTCGGTCTTGCGAGCAAAACCTTCGGCAATATTGAGCATAATTGACAGACTTGCTCTGCGAACCTGGTCTTTGAGGGCATAATCTCTGGAAAAACGGTCCTGGTTGGTTGCTTCATAGACCAGATAAGTTAATTCGCGGGCCTTCTTCCAGGAGAGAATATCTTCAAAACGGGTAATAGTTGGCATAGATACCTGAATGACTTAAGACCATTGTCGTTTTCAAATTGTCTGAACTCTTCCTGGCCTTGTTCAAAAGCAAATGCCATGCCATTAAATTTTAATTGTATTTTCCAATTGAGTGACTCCCCAGACTCCCCAGACTCCCAAGACTCCCCAGACTCCCAAGACTTTCCGCTCCGCTTTGCTTTCAATTGAATGAACCGGTTATGATGCCACCTCTTCCAAGCACTTTTCCTTTTTTCCTGTTTTTCACCTATGTTCAAGGGGCGGCACAGCTTTTGTGGCAGGTTGCAAAAACTTATTGGCGCACTGGCGGTGGGAATCTGCCTCCTGTCACCCTCGGTGATGGGTCAGAAGTCCCGGAATGAGGCGGAAAACGAGAAACCACCTGCACAGACCGCTGCCACCGATTCATCCAAAGACCTCCCTTCCAATCAAAATCCGGTTCCGGCAGGCATTCCCCTTCGGTTGAAGCGGTTTGCCAAGGAACAGGGGCTGTCAACCAGTGGGATTACCTGTCTGGTTCAGGACCTCCGTGGTTTTTTATGGATTGGCACCGGAGACGGCCTGAATCGCTTTGACGGGCAACGGTTCACGGTGTTTCGGAATGACCCCGGCAATCCTTTTTCGCTGCCCTACAATGATGTGCTGTCACTCTGCGTGGACCGTTCCGGAACGCTCTGGGTGGCCACCCAGGGCGGCGGGCTGGCCGCCTTTGACGCCCGGACGGAACATTTTACAACCTATCGCAACGACCCGAAAAACCCGCACAGCCTGAGCCATAACGAAGTCCGCAAAGTCATTGAAGACCGCTCCGGGCTCATTTGGGCGGGAACCCGTGGCGGAGGCCTCTGCTCTTTTGACCCAAACACCAAGTCCTTTACCACCTATCGCCATGACCCGCAAAATCCGCACAGTCTGGGCCATGATGATGTTCGCGGTTTGGCCGTGGACCAGCAAAATGTTCTCTGGGTGGCAACCAAAGGCGGAGGACTCAGCCGTTTTAACCGGGAGCGGGGGGATTTCACCGTTTTCAAAAACAATCCGGCCCAGGCCGACAGTCTGCCCCTTGATGATGCGCGTTCGGTCTATGTGGACCGTTCCAATACCCTCTGGGTCGGCACCTTTGGCGGCGGGTTATGCCGCTTTGACCGGACCCGCGAAACGTTTGCCATTTTCAAAAGCAATCCGCAGGCGGCTGACAGTATCAGTGGAAATATGGTGTTCGGCTATGCCGAGGACGAAACCGGTATGTTCTGGATTGGCACCCGCGTCACCGGAGTCTGCGCGCTGGACCGCACCACCGGGAAGTTTACCCGCTTCCGGCTTTCGGGACCCAATGCCGACAAACCCCTGGGCAATACCGTCGAGTCGTTTTGTGTGGACCGTTCCGGAATTGTCTGGATTGGGTCGTCTGACGGGCTTTATGCCTACGACCGCAAACTGGACCGTTTTCAATCGTTTCCCACCAGTTTGCCGATGTTTCAGGAATTGACCACCTTTGCCGTCAGCACGCTGGCGCAAAGCCCGGACGGGACCCTGTGGGTGGGCACTTCCAACGGGCTGTGCCGGTTCAATCGGAAAACCGGGGAATATAAAACCTACCGAACGTTGATTCCCGACCCCAAAGACCCGAAAGCCACCAAACGAAATGTGGTCCTGTCGCTCCTGTTCGACCGAACCGGCACACTCTGGGTGGGAACTTCACGTGGATTATGCAGCCTGGACCCGGCGACCGACCGCATTACAATCTATCCACACGAACCGCTTGAACCAACCGGTTCCAGCAACAACAATATTCTCGGACTGACCGAAGACCGCGCCGGAATTGTGTGGATTACCACACGCGGCGGGGAATTTTACAGCTACGACCGGAAAACCAATCAGTTTACCACCTATCGGGAGGAGCTTTTGGCCTCGCCGGGGCTGCAAAAATTCCCGGTCCGGATGCTGCTGGAAGACCGGACCGGTACGCTCTGGATTGCTTCGAAAGGCGGCGGTCTGTGCCGTTTTGACCGGGCGACCAAACAACTGACCGCCCTTACCCATGACCCGAACAACCCCCAAAGTCTGGCCAGTGATTCGGTCAACTGTCTGTTTGAAGACCAAAGCGGAACGTTATGGGTCGGAATGGTGGGCGGCGGGCTGGATTGCTATGACCGGCAAACCGGAACCTTTATCCATTACCGCGAGAAAGACGGCCTCATCAACGATAGTGTGCAGGGCATTTTGCAGGACAGAAACAGGAATTTGTGGCTTTCAACCACTGCCGGGCTTTCCCGTTTCAATCCGCAGACCCGCGTCTTTCAATCATTTGACCAGCGGGACGGAATTCCCTGCTCGGACTTTTCAGTGAATGCGGCGCTGTTGAATCCGGCAGGCGAAATGATATTTGGCGGAGAGGGCGGGTTTACCGTTTTTCAGCCGGAACAGGTGCGCGAAAATCCGTTCGTCCCGCCCGTGGTGCTGACCGGCTTCAAGAAATTCAACAAACCCGTTGATTTGCCGGTTTCCATCACGGAAGCACCGGAACTGGAAATTTCCTACCGCGATAATTTCATTACCTTTGAATTTGCCGCCCTCAGTTTTACCAATCCCGAAAAAAATCAGTTTGCCTATAAACTCGAAAACTTCAATCAGGACTGGATTCAGGCCGGTACCCACCCCTCGGCCACCTTTACCAATCTGGACCCTGGTGAATATGTCCTCCGGGTCAAGGCGGCCAACAATGACGGACTCTGGAATGAAACCGGCGCGGTGCTGCGCCTGCGGGTCACCCCGCCCTGGTGGAAAACCAAATGGGCCTATGGATTCTATCTGTTCAGCGTCTCCGGGGCGATTTTCGGGGGCATGCAGTGGCGGGTCCGGTCTTTCAAAATCCGCAACCGCCAACTGGAAGCCAAAGTTGCCGAACGAACCGTCCAACTTGACCAGAAAAACAGCGAATTGGCGGCCAACCTGGAGCAATTGCGGGTTGCCAAGCGCGAAACCGAACGCAAAAACAAGGAACTGGACCAAAAAATTCAGGAACTGGTGGCCTCGCAACAACAGGCTGACCGGATTTTCTCGGCTCTGGCGGAAGCCCTGCCCGGCACCATTCTCGAAGGAAAATACCGGCTTGGTGAGAAAATCGGTGCCGGCGGCTTCGGCGCAGTGTTTCGGGCGACGCATTTGGGGCTTAATCGTCCGATTGCGGTCAAAATTTTCCGCCCCACGCCGGGAAATGATTCGGTTCAAGCGGTCGAACGCTTCAAACGCGAAGGCGTTTCAGCCGCCCGGCTGAACCATCCCAATGTTGTGACGGTTCTGGATTCGGGCGTTTCGCCCGATGGAATTGCCTATCTGGTCATGGAATTGCTGGAAGGCCGTTCGCTGGCTGAGGAATTGCACGCCCGCCGCCGGTTGACGGTCCGGCGGACCGCCCAGATTTTGCACGCCGCCAGCCTGGCCCTGGCCGAAGCCCATCGAATCGGCATTATCCACCGGGACATCAAGCCGGAAAACATCTTCCTCCACCAGACCGAACAAGGTGAAATCATCAAGGTGGTTGATTTCGGCATTGCCAAACTGATGGAGGAAGCCGGAGCCGAAGCCCATAAACTCACCGCCACCAGCAGCATTGTCGGAACCCCCAGTTATATGGCCCCCGAACGGTTGCGCAATCAGGATTATGACGGGCGCTCGGATGTCTACAGCCTGGGGGTGGTGTTTTACGAATGCGTCTGCGGGCGCACGCCTTTTTCCGAATCAACCAACAGTTTTCTCGATTTGGTCATGGCACATCTGCAAACCGAACCGCCTCCGCCCCGGAGCTTCAACCCGCATCTCTCCCCGACGATTGAACGGGTTATTCTCACCATGCTGGCCAAAAAACCGGAAGAACGCCCGACGGCGGCGGAAATGGTGGCCGAATTTGCCCAGATTGTGGCCGAACAGACCTCCGCTCATGAACTGGCTGGCCCGGATGTCGAAACCGATATTTCCGAAATCCCCACCGGCTTTTTCATGGTTGATACCATGCCGATTGAAAAGAGAACCAAAACCCCAGCCGTCCGGGAGGAAGCCATCACCGTCGTGCCGCAGGCGCGGCAGACCGCCTCTGTGGAAGAAATTCCGGACAAAAAAGACTGAGTGCAAGAACCAACAAAGTTGGATTTACGCTCCCCGGCAGGAGCGCAAACCGCTCCGGAGGGGCAAGTTATGGTAGCTATGGTGTGGAGCGCAGCGACCCCCCTGGAACGCGATTCAACCATTTTCCCGGCGCTCCTGCCGGAGCACCTTCCAGGAACCATTATGTTTTTTGCACCTTGATGCTGAAAGGCTTAAAATGGCCTTTTCCATTTCTGCTGCACAACTGAGACATCTATGACCTCTGACTTTACTCTTCGCCCTATCACCGGAACCGATGCGGACATGATTTCCCGGCTTTTGATTGAAAACTGGGGTTCAACCACCATTGTTTCACGAGGCAACCAGATTGATGCCGCCAAACTTCCCGGATTTGTGGCTGAGGATGCGGAACGCAATGTCTTTGGGTTCATTACGCTCCGGGTTGACTGGAAAGGGTGCGAAGTCGTGACGCTCGACAGTTTTGAGCCGGGGCGCGGCATTGGCACCGAACTCCTGGGCGCAGCCGCCGAATATGCCCGCTCACATGGCTGCAAACGGCTGTGGCTGGTGACCTCCAACGACAATATCAACGCTCTTGGGTTTTATCAGCGGTTCAACATGCGAATGACGGCGATTTATCCGGACGCCATTACCGAAGCCCGCAAAATCAAGCCGACCATCCCCCCGATTGCCCCCAACGGGATTCCCATCCGGGATGAAATCGAGCTGGAACTGTGGTTATGATAAAACATTCCTGAACCATAAGTGAGGTATTTATGTCGGCTGAACCCAAACACTCATACACGCTGGAAGAATATCTGGAATTGGAACGCGATTCGGAAATTCGCTATGAATACTGGGATGGTCAGGTGTTTGCCATGTCCGGAGCCAGCCCGGAACATGAGCAAATTCTCGTCAACCTGATTTCTGAACTCAAAAATCAGCTTAAAAGTCGCCCCTGTCGGGTTTTTTCTTCGAATCTGCGAGTCAAGGTTCCACAATACCCGCCTTATCGTTATCCGGATTTGACCGCTCTTTGTGACAAACCTGAGTATGAGGAAATCGGCGGTGTTAAAACCTTGACCAACCCCTCACTGATTGTTGAAATTTTGTCCCCTTCAACCGAGGCTTTTGACCGGGGGGACAAGTTCAGTTACTACAAATCAATTCCCAGTTTCCACGAATACCTCTTGCTGGCCCAACATCGTCCGCATGCCACCTTGTTTGTCAAACAATCCGCAACCGAATGGATTCAGACTGAGGCCAACGACCTCACGGGCAGTCTGTATGTACCTTCGATTGACTGTACCCTGCACCTGAGCGAGATTTTTCAAAATGTCGAGTTTGAAACCACCCCGCAACACCCGCCTCTTCCCTTGTTTTAAGGACCTTTACCAACTCCTGACCGCAACCCTGATGGTTGTACTGCTGGCCACCGTCCAAAGTTTTGGCCAGGCTGAAACCGGGCAAATCACCGGCACGGTGACCGACACCACCGGAGCCCTGATTCCCGGTGCCACCGTGGTCATCCGTTCCATTGAAAAGCGAACCGAACGCACCCTTACGACCAACGAAAACGGAGCTTTTACGCTGACCAATCTGCTTCCCGGCGGGTATGAGGTGCAGGTCGAAGCCCCCGGCTTTGCCCGCAAAACCGTGCAGGCCAAAGTCACCATCGGGGCCCGCATTGTCGCGGATGTACAGCTTTCGGTGGAAGAACAGGGGGCGATTGTTGAAATCAGCGGCAACAAGCAAATCAATATCGAAACGCCCCAGATTGCGACCACCATTTCGGAAAAACAAATCCGCGAACTGCCGACCATCACCCGCAATCCGTACGACCTGGTGGCGCTGTCAGGCAATATCTCACCCAAAGATGAGTCCGAAACCGGTCTGGGAACCTCCATCAACGGACAGCGGGCGGCCAGCATCAACATCCTGTTGGACGGTGCGGACAACAACGACAACTTCAGTTCGGCAATCGGGCAAAACGTACCGCTTGACTCAGTGCAGGAATTCAGTGTCGTGACCGGTGGTTTTTCCGCTGAGTACGGGCGGGCCTCCGGTGGCATCATCAATGTGGCCACCAAATCGGGGAGCAACGAATTTCATGGCACGGCTTATGAATTCAACCGGATTTCGGCATTGGCTTCCAATGGCTACGACCATAACGCCACCGGAATTCCCAAAGCCACCTTTACCCGGAACCAGTTTGGCTATTCCATCGGCGGCCCCATCAAAAAGGACAAACTGTTTTTCTTTGCCAGCGAAGAGCTGGTCCGGGTGCGGAGCACCACCCCAACAATTTTCCTGGTCCCGACACCGGAGCTGATTGCTGCCTCAAATGCGGCCACGCAAAGTTTTTTCCGCACCTTCCCGCTCAAATCCGCCATCAACGGGCGGGTTTTCACCCGCGCCGAAGTAACCTCCCTGGTGGGTACCACCGGCGGTGTGTTTGATGCCCTGCCGGGCAATTTTCCCGTCTTTGGGCAATCCATCGTCAACCTTGCATCCGACGCCGGAGCCGACCCGCCGCAAAATACCCATCTGTTTGTGGGGCGGGTGGACTGGAACATCAACAGCACCACCTCTTTTTACGGACGTTATGCGCTGGAGCGGCGGACCACCTTCCCCGGCACCGTGTCGGCCAGTCCTTACCAGGGATTTGATTCGAATCAACTGGAAGGAAACTACAACACGCTGCTTTCGCTGACCCAGAGCCTGACGCCGCGTCTGACGCTGCAATCGAAATTTGTCTATAACCGGATCCGTTTCCAGCAACCGTTGGGTGAACGCCCGCTTTCTCCGCAACTCTATTCGACTTCGATTCCGGCCAGGGTGGGCGGTTCGTTGTTGACCTTTCCCGGCTACACGCCCGATGACCCGTTTACGACGGTGCCCAATGGCGGGCCGCAAAACCTCTATCAGTCTTTTGCCGACGCCAGCTATCAGGCCAAAGACCACGAGTTGCGGTTTGGCGGTTCCTATATTCACATCCGCGACAACCGCACCTTCGGCTTTTTTGGCGGCGGGCTGGAAGTTTTGGGCGGAAATGTCCGGCGGGCACTCGACAACCTGATTTTGGGCCGCGTCCATCAGGTGCAGGCAGCCATTGACCCACAGGGAAAATTCCCCGGCGATACGATTTCACTGCCGCTGACTTCGCCGAATTTTTCCCGCAACAACCGGTTTCATGACCTTGCTTTTTATGTCAACGACGCCTGGAAGGTGCATTCGCACGTCAAGCTCAACCTGGGTTTGCGCTATGAATATTTCGGAGTTCAGCACAACGCCGACCCGCGCCTTGATTCGAACCTGTATTTCGGACCGGGCAAGAATATGTTCGAGCAATTGCGCAACGCCACCGTGCAGATTGCGCCAGACAGTCCGGTGGGTGGCCTTTACCACAAGGATTTGAACAATTTCGCACCGCGTCTGGGATTTGCCTGGGACGTTTTGGGCGATGGAAAAACAAGTTTGCGGGGCGGCTACGGCATTGGGTACGAGCGCAATTTCGGGGCGGTGAATTTTGAAGTGCTGGAAAACCCGCCGAACTTCGCCGTGGTTTCCCTGATTGAAGATACTGCCGGAATTAAAAAAATCCCGCTTGCCACCAGCATCGCCGGATTGTTTCCGACTGGCGGCAGGATCCAAATCCCACAAATCGAACTGCGCCACATCAACCAGAACATCCGCACCGCCTATGCCCACACCTGGAGCCTCTCGCTCGAACACGAAGTGGCCAAGGATGTGGCGATTTCGCTTGATTATTCCGGTTCGAAAGGTGTCAAACTCTACACGTTTGAGGATTTGAACCGGCTTGGTTCGGGTGCCGTCTACCTTGGTGACGCCGACCCCGAAGCCCGCCTGCTGCCGCGTTATGCCGACCTCAACACCAGAGGTAACAACGGGAGTTCGCTCTATCACAGCCTGACCTTCAAGTTTGACGCCGGCGACCTTTTCAATTCCGGCCTGAACCTAACGGCCAATTACACCTGGGCCCATGCGATTGATAACTTGAGTTCCACCTTCAGCAACTCGGATAACAATTTCAACTATGGCCTGCTGGACCCGTTTAACCCCAAACTGGACCGGGGAGACGCCGATTTTGACATCCGGCACCGGATTGTCGTGAGCGGCATCTGGGAAATTCCTTATGCTCACAAGCTGACCGGGCTGCCCAAACGGTTGCTGGACGGCTGGCAACTGAGCGGTATTTTCCAGGCTTCCACCGGCACGCCTTTCACGGTTTGGGACGGCAACCAAACCAATGCCATCTTTTCCCGGCTGGTCGAAGTCGCACCGCTGCAACATCACGGGGCGGACAATCCGCCTCCGGTGCCGGGGCAATTCAACCTGTTCAAATACATTGATTTGAGCAATCAGGCGTCCGGCTTCGGAGCGTACCTCAACCCCATCACAGGCTCGTCGGATTTTGGGCCGTTTCCTTCCAGCATGACAGGTCGCAACGTCTTTCGTGGACCCGGCCAATGGAACGCGGATGTGGGACTTTCCAAGCGGGTCAACCTGACGGAAAAAATCCTGCTCCAAATGCGGCTGGAAATTTTCAATCTGGCCAACCATGCCAATCTGTTCATCAATACCGAACAGACTGACGTCAGCCGGGTGGATTACGTACCCGCCTTCCGCGATGGCCGGCGGCAGGTGCAGCTTGGATTGAAGCTGATTTTTTAAGGACTGAAGACTTATTAAGGACTGAGGACTGAGGACTGAGGACTGAGTTTCTGTTTTCCACGTCGGAGTATTTACAACTAATCTCAAAACCGTTGGGTTGGTAAAATAGGTTCCAGAACCTTGGAACATCAGGCAATACCCTCAGCCCTCAGTCCTCAGTCCTCAGTCCTCAGTCCTCAGTCCTGGGTTGGTAAAATGAAATCCGTCGTTGACATTCACGCTGCCAAATATGACCTGGAGCTGGCGTTGCTCCATCTGGAGCAGCATACCCAAACGAAAGGCGAACCAATCCGGGCATTCTGGCGGGGAACAGGCTCCCACCGTCCGCCGGAAACTCTGGCACGTGACCGGATTTCTGTTTCGGTTGAGTTTGGCAAAGTTATTTTGTGCCTTTTTGGTGAGGAGCGGGCGGAGAGCTGGCGGGTGAAGGAATATGCAATTTTACCTGACCGCCTGACGCTTAACCTGGAACGACAGGCCGGAAAGGTAAGCGCCTCCCTCACATTGACCGGAGGGGAGCAGCTTCCGCTGCCGGTTTCCGTCACGGAACGCCGCAACGAGTTTTCCCTTCAGTTTGAGACGCTGCTCAAACGTTTTTTTCCCGGCTGGAAAGGAAGACACCCACACATCCGCAAGGAATCGGCCCGGCTTTCGCGCTATGTTTGGGCCGAACTGGAACGGCAAGGGAAAATCCTGCTTGCCTTTGGCATCAACCCGGATGAGCTTCAACCGGCAGTCAACGGGATTCTTTCCGAGGCCCTGGAAACTGAGGCTGCCCTCCGGGCCAAAGGGCGGGACATTTGCCGGGTGTGTCTGTTTGTCCCGGAACACCAAAGTATAACGCTGGCCGAGCGGCTGCGACTGGTCACGGCTCCCTGTCCGGAACTGTATGAAATGGATGCAGCGGGCACCCGTGCGCGGCGGATTGAACCAGCGGAACAGCCCGCCCTGGTGACGGGTCCGGCCAGTCGCTACATCTGGCCCAAGCCGGTAGGCACCTTGACCTCCACAGAAACCCGGCTGGTTGAAAAGGTGGTCACCCAGGCACCTGAAATGATAGACGTGACATTGCCCTTGCGCAGCCGCCAACTTGTGTTTCGCTGGCTGGGGCTCGAATTTGCCCGACTCCGCCGGGAAACCGCACTCAGACCGCCGGCAATGACGGTTGGCATTCCCGGAATTGACCATCTGTTTTGGCTGGATTCCACTCAACCGCACCAACAGCTTGAAACCATGATTGGACAGTTACGGAAATTCCGCACGGCGGAACCTGCGGACCGGACCAACTGGCTCTATCGCACCCAGAGCGAACGCTGGCTGGAAGCCCTGGTCCGCCGCAATCCTGCGGTTTTGGATGTTGAGCTTGACCCGGCTTTCGCCTATGCCCAGGCACCGGCTTATGACCTGAACGAAGCCGGCTATGTGGATGTGCTGGCCCGCACCCATACCGGAAGACTGGCCGTCATGGAACTGAAAACCACAGCAGACCGTGAATTGCCCTGGCAGGGGCTTGATTACTGGCGGCGGGTTCAGGCCCATGCCCGGCGCGGTGATTTCACCCGGCGCGGCTTTTTTGCCGGGGCGGAAATGGATTTCTCGGCTCCTCCCCTGCTCTATCTGGTCGCACCTGTGCTGCGGCGACACGAAACCCTGCGCCTGATGTGCCGCCGGATGAACCCGGCAGTGCCCGTGCGGGTGCTGGGCCTGAGCGAACATTGGCGGCAGGAACTCAGGGTGATTGTGCGGGAATAAATGGCTTTCGGAAAATTTTATCCACCCAGAAACACGAAGCAAGAAAAAACTATTTTTCGCCGGAATTCCTCGAATTTCTTTGTGCTCTCCGTGTTGCTTCATAGGTGAAAACGGTGAGCATTCTAGCCGAATCGCCTCGCTTCACGTACACTGTGGCCGCACTCAACCACATTTCAAGTTTTGCCCAACCGTTGACTTCTCAAAGGAGACCTCCGACATGAAAGAGAAAGACTTGACCAACAAAATCGTCGAAGCCGGTGAACTCATTCGCGGACGACGGGAAGTGATTAAACTTGGGTTTGCCGCTGGAATCACAGGAGCCGCAGCCCTTATCGGCGATGTGTTCTCCCTTCCAGCTCTGGCACAGGGAAAAGCCAGTAAAGCAGGCGACATTAAAATCATGAATACGGCACTTGCCCTGGAACATCAGGCCATTGCCGCCTATGCAGTCGGAGCGGATTCAAAACTCCTCAAGGATAAAACGCTTGATTTGGCGGTTCATTTCCAAAGTCAACACAAGGCCCACCGGGATGCCCTTGAAGCCACCATCAAAAAGTTTGGTGGCACGCCGGTTCCGGCCAAGGAAAAATATGAATTTGACACCTCCAAAATCAAAGAAGCCAACGATGTGCTGCGGTTCGCCCTGGCACTCGAAGCCGGAGCAGCTTCGGCCTACCTGGGCGTTTTGCAATCGCTTTTTACCAAGGACCTGTTACCGGTGGTAGCCGGCATTGCCGCCGACGAAGCCCAGCATGCCGCCGTGCTCCGGTTTGCCATCGGCGAACAACCCGCACCCGATGCGGTGGTGAAATAGGGTTCAGAGGTCTTTTGAATTGAGAATTGAGAATTGAGCATTGAGAATTGTGTTGTTACATAATTAACTGCTGATTTTTGAACGGGTTACCAAGATAAAAAACGCGAAGTCAAGCAAAAAGCCTTTTACGCTCCTTGTAACCGACTGAAACAAAACAAGCTAATTATGCAACGAAGACATTCTCAATTCTCAATTCTCAATTCTCAATTCAAAAGACCCTGAACCCTGAACCCTGAACCCTGAACTATAGTTTTCCATGACCGAAGCAACACCCTCTTCATTACCACGCATTGCAGCCTCGAATTATCTCAATTCGGCACTGCTGATTTACAGTTTTCAACAAGGCCACCAGCAAACCCGCTGCCAGTTGTTTCCCGATGCCGCTCCGGCACGGTGCGCGGAAATGTTGCGTTCCGGACGAGTGGATGCCGCCTTGATTCCGGCCATCGAATACCAGCGCATTCCTGATTTACGGGTTGTGCCAGGCGTCGCCGTTGCCTCCCGGCACCGGGTGCGCAGCGTCGTGCTGGCCTCACGGGTGCCCATTGATGAAGTCTCCTCGGTGGCGCTTGATACGTCTTCCCGAACCTCTGTCTCGCTGATTCGGATTCTGTTTCGGGAATTTTATGAAAAAAACCCGACCTTTTCCGCCGCCGCTCCGAACATTCCCGAAATGCTGGCTTCCAACGATGCGGCGGTGATTATTGGCGACCCCGCCATGACCTTTGACCGGACCCGGCTCTATGTCTATGACTTGGCCGAGGAATGGCGTTCGTTTACCAGTCTTCCCTTCGTGTTTGCCGTCTGGGCCGTGGATGCCTCAGCCCTGCCCAAACTGGCCGGGGTGGATTTCGCCGCCGCCCGTGATGAAGGGCTGTCCCGGCGAAAGGAACTGGCACGGACCTACAGCCAACAACTCGGACTTTGTGAAGATGACCTGGTGCAATATCTGACGGAAAACATCTGTTACGAATTGGACGAAGAAAATCTGGCCGGACTCCGACGCTATTATGAACTGGCTGCCAAATGGGGCCTGATTGAACGGGCGGAACCGCTCCGCTTTCTTTAAGAAGTCCTGAGAGTCCTGGGAGTCCTGGGAGTCTTGAGAGTCAAAACCCTCACAGGGTGAAAGTTTCCTGATTCCCAAGACTCACAGGACCTCCAGGACTCCCAGAACCCCCAGGACTCCCAAGACTCCCAAGACTCCCAAGACTCCCAAGACTGTTTTTATGGCTTCTTACTTAAAACTATTTGAAAGCGGAGAACTGTACCGGCGTGCCGACGCATTGGAGGCCATGCTGGCCAGTTGCAACATCTGTCCGCGTGATTGCTTTATCAACCGTCTGGAAGACGAAATCGCCAAGTGCTTTTCGGGCCGCCTGCCGGTGGTTTCGACCTATACGCCGCATTTCGGCGAAGAACCTGTTTTGATTGGCACCCGTGGAGCCGGCAATATCTTTCTGGGTAACTGCAATCTGCGCTGTGTCTATTGCCAGAATTTTCAAATCAGCCAAAACCCGAAAGTCGAACGCAAAAACGAAGTCACGCATGAACGGCTGGCGGAAATGATGCTCCATCTGCAACGGCACGGCTGTCATAACATCAACTGGGTTTCCCCGACCCATTTTGTTCCGCAACTGGTGCGGGCGCTGGTGTTGGCGGTCGAACAAGGGTTGCGGCTGCCGGTGGTGTACAACACGAATGCCTACGATTCAGTGGAGGTGTTGCGGCTGCTGGATGGAATTGTGGATGTGTACCTGCCGGATTTGAAATACAGCGAAAACGACATGGGCGAGGAATTTTCCAAAGTCGAAAACTATGTCGGGCACGCCCGTGCTGCACTGGTGGAAATGTTCCGACAGGTTGGGGATGAGATGGTTTTTGATGAAACCGGACTGCTTCAGCGCGGACTGATTATCCGCCTGCTGGTTTTACCCAACAATGTCGGCGGGGTCTGCGATTCACTCCGATGGATTCACGACACCCTTTCACCCAATGTGGCACTGTCGGTCATGGCACAGTTTTTCCCCACCAACAAGGTCAACCGGGATGATGTCATTGGGGCACGCTATAACCTGCTCAACCGCCGGGTGGGCTATGGCGAATATGCGCGGGTGCTGGAAACCATGGAAATTCTGGGAATGCGCGAAGGCTGGCAACAGGAAATTGAATCGGCCTCCAACTATTACCGGCCTGATTTCAGCAATCCCGAATTGCCGTTTGAAGACATCAAGGATTTTCAATAAGACAGGGTTCAGGGTTCAGGGTCTAGGGTTTTCGAATATCAGGAAATTTGAAGCTCTGAATGGGGTTTCAATTGTCAATTATCAATTCTCAATTCTCAATTCTCAATTCTCAATTAAAAAGACCCTGAACCCTAACGAAGCTCTGCCGTCGGAAAATACATCCGCAAAATTGCTTCATAACCGCGTCCGGCCTGAGCCTGGGCAATGGTGCCTTCCACACACAGGCCAACCTGATGGCCAAACCCCTTGCCGCGAAACAGATAGGTTTCTCCTCGTGCTTCCACGCCGTAGGTATTGCTCAAAACCGTATTCCAGCCCAGTGAATGCCCCACCAGCGTGCGGAATTTGATATTGGAAAAGGTCACCCGCCGTTTGCCGTCGGTCAGTTCCAGTTCGGTCACAAACCCTTGGGGCGTGCGTTTGGCAACCTGCAATTTGACGGCATCCGAAGGTTTGGTGCCCCACAAAGATTTCAATGCGTCCATCAGCCCATCCCGTTTGGCCGCCCGCTGCCATTGGTAGAAATGGGCTTTCGTACACCAGGAACAGACTGTTGTTGACTTCTGATTCCCAAGCCGCCCAAGACTCTCAAGACTTTCTTTTCCTGTTCCCCAGGCAGTTTCGGGCGTGGTCGTGCGCCCGCCGCAACAGGCCGTGAAGTACGCTTCCAGCGGTGCTGCATCCTGCCACAAAATTTTTCCGGCTGTGGCGCGGGCTGCCTCCTGGACCAGTTGAAACTGTTTTGTGGTTTGAAATTCCTCAGCCGGGGGTTCGCCGAAAAACAACTGGCAATGGGTGCTGTCGCAGAGGTCGAACCCGGTTGCTTCGTGCCGGTTGCGGTGGGTTTGCAAAAAGCTCCTGACCACCACGGCCTGCGCTTTGAGAGCTTCGGGCAATTTCACTCCGCGCATTTCCGAAGCCGTGATGATGGCCACGGCAGCTTCCGTATCTTCAGTCAGAACGGTCTGGATTTCATTCTCCACCACGGAAAAAACAAGTTCCCCGGAAACCCGCCGAATGAGGTGGGTTTTGCGGCCTGAAACCTCCAAATCAATGGCTGGCAGTGCCCTTGGGGAAAGGTCCGAATGCGGAAAATCAACGGTCAGACGGTCCCCGCTGAGAACCGGGACAGCTTCCTGGTCTTTGCCCTGCATGCAGGCCAGTTGGCCGTTGCGCAGGGTCACGGTCAATGCGGCAGTGCTCTCGAAACGTCTGGTTTCGGCTCCATTTCCCACCAGGATTTCCGTTCCTGCCGGTTTGAGGCCAATGGTTTGGAGATGAAACAGGGTAAACAGCCCAATGCGGACTTTTTGAGGCGTGGAAGCGGTCGTAATCTCCGGATTTTCCGGCTTGTTTGGTGCGGCAAAACCATTCCAACCGCCGTGCAGTAAAACGGAGAGCCACAAGATGGTCTGAAAAATGGTCCCGATGCAATTTCTCATGGTTCTCCAAACATAACCGACTCCTGCTTTTCAAACCAAGATTTTGCGGGCACCCGGCGAAATCTGAACGGACAGAAAAATTTGGAGTGCAGCGACAAATCACCACTTTGGTTTTTGCTGAGGCTGCATCAGCCGGGGACTGTTTTATGTCCCTTCCTGCGTGATGCGTTCCGGGACAATCCGGGTTTCCACCGCGTCCTGTTCACTCGTATCAGAACGCATATCAAGGCTTATCGTTGGCAGGTCATCCCCTTCCCCGGTCGGAATATTGCCTTCAATGGTATGTGTTTGGCGAGGCAAGGGAGCAGCCTGCCAATTCGGATAGAGTGCGGCAAGACGGTTCAGTTCGTCAGCCAGTTCGGCTGCCGTCGGGCGCTGCGCCGGGTCTTTGGCCAAAGTCCGCTGCACCAGAGCTTCAACCTCATCCGGAATATTTGACACCAGCCGGCTGAGGGGCGGAACCGCTTCCCGGATGTGCATCAAGACCAGGGAAACCAGATTTCCTTCCAGGGCACGAAACGGCGGTTGTCCGCCCAGCATCTGGTACAGCATGACACCCAGGCTGTAGATGTCCGCCCGTCCGTCATAAGGTTTGTTGGCCAGCCGTTCCGGCGGCATGTAGGTGGGGGTTCCCACCAGCCCACCGGCTTCGGTCAGGGTTTGCCATTCAACGTTGCCGGTGTCCCCCATCAATTTGGCGATTCCGAAATCCACCACTTTGACCACTTCGCCTTCTTTTCCCTGATGGAGAAACACATTGTCGGGCTTGATGTCCCGGTGAATGAGTCCGGCACTGTGGGCTTCGGCCAGCGCCCGACAGACCGGAATCACAATTTCCGCACAGCGGGAAAGCGACAGGCGGTGTTTGTTTTGCAACTCGCCCGTCAAGGTGTGGCCCACCAGCAATTCCATCACCAGATAGGCAATTCCGCCCGACGAAATCCCCGAATCAAGCACCGCCACGGCGTTCGGATGATTGATGCGGCAACTGTTGACGCCTTCCAGGCGAAACCGCTCCAGGCTTTCAACCGAGGCATTGCCGCCTGCCGGGCGAAACACTTTGACCGCCACCGGGCGCTGCAACCCAAGGTGGGTTGCCCGGTAAACCGCGCCGAAACCACCCGCGCCGATTTTGTGGTCAAGCCGGTATTTCTCATCCAGCACCGTGCCGGGCAGCACATCGGCCAGGGCCGTGAAAATCCGTTCGGCCCGTTTATGTGACTCAACCAGGTCTTCCTTTGAACGCACCAGTTCGTCATTTTTCCGAACCAGTTCCTGATTCTTCACTTCGGTTTCCCGCTTGGAAGCCGCCAGTTCATCCAATGCCGAGGCCAGTTTGGTGTTTTTCTCGTCCAATTCCAGAGTGCGTTCCCGCACGCGGGCTTCGAGTTTTGCATTTTGCCGTTGCAAAGCCTTGAGCCGAAGCTGCACTGAGCCATATCCCAGAGCAAACAGTGCCAGGGCCAACCCGGTCAGCGCCCACCACGTCCGCCAGGGTGCCGGACGGATTTCAAACGCCAGTTCAAGTGGTCCGGTTACATTCCCGGCGTAATCACGCCCCCAAACCTTGAAAATGTATGACCCGGCTCCCAGGTTGGTGTATTCCTTGCGGGGTTCGGTGGTCCATTTCGAAGGCTCGCCGTCAAACCCGACCAATTGCACCCGATAGCGGGTATCCGCCGCCCGAAAATAACTGAGCAAAGCAAATTCAAAAATAAACTGGTTCTCCCGATGGGAAAATGACCCGCCCTGCACCGATGTGAGTGCCAACTGGTCCGCGAAAACCCGGTCATGTTGCGTCACCCGCTCAAAAATCAGCGGTTTCAACCAGCGGTCTGCTGTTTCCTGAGCTGGGTCAAAAAGGGCGGCCCCCTCGACGGTTCCCGCCCAAATCCGGCCTCGCCGGTCAAGCAAAGAAGCTCCGGCATTGCATTCATTGCTGGGCAGCCCATCCTCTGTCGTAAAGGTATAAACTTCGTATTCCGCCGGATTTTCAGCCGTGGAAACGCGCGGTGTCAGGCGGGCAATTCCCTTGTTGGTGAACAGATAGATGCGTTTTTGGGCATCCTGCCGAATTTGATAGATGGTGTTGTTTGGCAATGCCACCCGTGTGGTATCGGAAAAAACGGTCCAGCTTGCCGGTTTTCCCAGGTCCAGCCGGGCCGCACCGCCATAGGTGCCGGCCCAGACCGAATGCGTTCCATCGGCGGCAACCGTTTCCGTCAACCCATTCACCCCATTGTTGGGAAGGCCGTTGGCGGTGGTGTAGGTGGTTCCCGGCGGCCACTCCATCCCTTTGCCTGTCAGGGTCGCCAGCCCGCCATTGGTCCCCACCCAAAGTGTCCGCAGACCATCCGGAGCAACGGTTTCAAGCAGGCTGAAAACCACATTGTTCGGTAAGGCCCCGGTGGCGACATCGTGGATTTTGACGATTTCCAGGCTGTCCGTTTCAGTCAGGCGGGCCTGCACCAGCCCGCCGCCATCCGTTCCTATCCAGAGCAACCTTGTGCCATCACCGGTTTGGGTGGCGAGCAGACAGAGCACGGCATCATTGGGCAATCCCTTTTGACTGTTGAAGGTGGTCCACCGCCCGGCGGCAAGGCATCCCAGTCCCCCGCCATTGGTGCCGACCCAGAGCGTGCGGGAACCTTTGTCGGTAACCGTTTCCGCCAGACTCAGGACCAAATCATTGGGCAGGCCGGTTTTGGTCGTCAGCGTTTCCCATCGCCCATTGCTGAAATGGGCCAATCCGTTGCGGGTGCCAACCCAATAGGCCGGCGAGCCATCGGTTGCGGTTGATTCGAGCAAACTCAAAACCAGGTTGTTGGGCAGGCCGCCGGTTTTATCAATGGTTGTCCATTGATGAGGAACCAGCCGCGCCAGTCCGCCGCCATTGGTGCCGACCCAGAGAGTGCGCAATCCGTCCGGCCCGGCGCTTTCCAGGAGTGATACCACGGCGTTATTGGTGAGCGTGCCAGACGCAACATCATACAAACTGAGAAGTTCAACCTGTGCAGTTTGAATCGCGTCCGGATTGAGTGCAATCAACCCGCCGCCGTAGGTACCCACCCAGAGCACCCGCCCCCCGCCGGATGATTTCGTTTCAAGCAGACTGAGCACAATGTTGTTGGGCAGGCCCGCCGCTGTGTCAAAAGTTTTCCACAATCCTCTGTGAAAAACCGTCAGGCCACCGCCATACGTGCCCGCCCACAGCATTTTGCTCCCATCCGGTGCCGTGGTTTCGAGCAGGCGGAACACCACGTCATGGCGGAGTTCCCCGGACTTGACACTGAAGACCTGCTGCAAAGTCAATTCCGCAGCGCTCCCGCTGGAGAACAGGGCCAATCCGCCTCCCTGGGTACCAACCCACAGCCGCTTGCTGCCATCCTCCGCCACGGATTCAAGCAGGCTCAAAATGCCCGGATTGGGTATCCCGGCGGCAGTGCCAAAGGTTTTCCAGCGACCTTGTGCGCGGCATGCCAGTCCGCCCTTGGTGCCAACCCACAGAATCGGGCTGCCGTCAGCCGCACGGGTTTCAAGCAAAGCCTTGACCTGATTGTGGGGCAGCCCTTCGGCGGTTGTGTAGGTGGTCCATTTTCCGGCCTCGAAATGCGATAACCCGCCGCCATCCGTGCCAAACCAGAGACTGCCATCGGTGGCCACCAGCATGGTCCGCACAAAGTTGGAAAGGCCGCGATTGGGCATGTTGACCACGGTCCAGGCCCGGCCATTGAAAAAGGCGGCTCCGTCCTGGGTTCCGGCCCACAAATACCCCTGCCGGTCAAAGGCCAGTGTCTGAATTGAGTTTTGCGGCAATCCGTCGCTATCGGTAAAGGTACGCAAAGCCGGACGGCCCTGCGGAATGGCCACTGGCGGCAGCTTTTGGGCAAACGCAGGCGAACAGGTGGCGAACATCCACCCTAACACGACCAGCAAACCTGCCAGACCTGCCCCTTTCCGCTTCATGCAACGGCCCCTGGAATTATGACTTGTGCAGAAATTTCAACTGTGAGAATGCGTCAACTGACTTTTGGAAACGTGGACGAAAATGATATGTACCAAAACCTGTCTGATTTCGCCACCGACAAAACAATCAGAATGATGACCGGAGGTTTTTGGATTTTTGGGGCGGCTCAAATCAGACCTGCCGCCTTCGTTTCGTGCGTGAAAAACACACGGCTCCCTTCACTGGTCGCCCAAACGACCAAACCAACGGATAAAAAAATCAGGTGTTATGAAAATTCTTTTGTTGCTCTGCGCTTTCCTGACTTTTGGAACCCTTCCGGCTTCTGCCCAGACGGCACCAGCCAAAGTTGGCCTGACCAACCGCATGTTTACCGACGAAACCCGCCTGAATTGGGAAGGTACGGCCAAACGTCCGCTGACAACCACAATCTGGTATCCGGCAGAACCGACAGCAACGGAAAAACCGGTTGTCATCGGCAATCCGGCCAGACCGCTCTTTCTGGCCGGCTCGGCTGCCCAGGATGCCAAATTTCCGGCAGGTGCCAAACGATTTCCGCTGATTGTGCTCTCGCACGGCACCGGTGGCTCGGCGCTCCAGATGATGTGGCTGGGGCAAACCCTGGCCGCGCATGGGTTTATCGTGGCCTGCCCCAATCACCACGGCAATACCGGGGCAGAGGAAAAACCCACCGCCCAGGGGTTTCTTTTTTGGTGGGAACGAGCCAAAGACCTGCATGTCCTGCTCGACAAAGTGCTGGCCGACCCGGAAATCGGCCCTCACGTTGACCGCAACCGGATTGGAGCGGCAGGGTTTTCACTGGGCGGGGCAACCGTGATTTCGGTGGCGGGTGGCTTGATTGACCTCAAAGCATTTGAAACCTTTTGCCAGTCACCCGAACACGATGCCACCTGCGACCCCCAACCCGAATTCCCCGATGCCGTCAAGGAACTGGAACGCATGAAACAGGACCCGGCAGTGGCAGCCGCGCGCCAGCAAGCCGGAGCTTCGTATCGTGACTCCCGCATCAAAGCGGTTTTTGCCCTGGCTCCGGCTGTGGTCAACGCCTATCCGGCTGCCGGGCTGAAAGCCATCAAAATCCCCTTGGCCATTGTGGTCGGAGACGGAGACGCAACCACCCCGCCTGCCACCAATGCCATTCGACTGGCCCAACACATCAAGCAGGCAAAACTGACGGTATTGCCCGGCAAAGTGGAGCATTACACCTTTCTCAGCGAATGCTCGCCCTTTGGTCAAACCGTGCTTCCCTACTGCCGCGATGCGGAGGGCGTGGACCGGGCTGAGATTCATCGCACTGTCAGCCAAATGGCAGTCACGTTTTTCCAGCGTGCATTGTCCGTTCGGTGAGTTTTGAGTGTTGAGTTTCTCCGGAATGGTGTTTGGGAATTTGACTCCAAAGCTGTGGAGTAGCGGCTGAACCGGCTCTTGCGAATAACCCCAAACCTCCTGGAGAAACGCAACACTCAAAACTCAAAACACCCAAGCATTGAAATCCCATTTGCCCAAAGTTTCTCTTTCGTATTTTGGAAGGAATGAGATACATTACTGGCGCATCAAGCACCGTCATTTTCGGTTTCAATATTTGGCCACCGGCCACCAACGCAATTCGTTTCAAACATCGCAACCCAACGTCATCATCCAGTCATTTTTTACCGCTTCACTTGATTGATTACAGACTCGAATTTTCCGGCTGAACAGGGCCGGGGTTTGAAAACTAACCGTTCCTCGCTTTGTATTCATCGACATCTTTTTCTGGAGGTTTTTTGGGATGAAACGAAATTTTCGCGCTTCTCTTCGCGTGCTACTCTGTGGCTCCTTGGTTGTGCTCGCGGTTTTGGGGTCAACTTGTGACACTGGAAACAAGCGTAAACTCAAAGATAACATCGAGGCCAAGAACCCCTCGTGCGAAAACGGCAAGCAGATGCACACACCACTCAACCTGGCGCTTCGCTTCGGCCCGTTGACCTTTAATCCGTTGGTTGACTCCAGTCCCGACACGCTAACCGTGACGCGCAACCTGTTTGCCACCTTGCTCGATTACCAGTATGACAAAAACCGGCCCGACGATACGGGGCTGGCTTCGGCGGTCAACGCCGAAGGAGACGGGCAGACCTATACCGTCCAGTTGCGCAAGGCGCGGTTTTCGGATGGTACCGCCCTCAAGGCCGAAGATGTGGTGTATTCCTACAATGCGGCGATGAATATCGCGGATTCCACCCTCAGCAATCTGCTCAAATTTGACGACAAACAGGTTGATGTCACGGCTCCGGATGAAAAGACCGTCAAAATCAAATTCCCGGTTGCGATTTCGTCCGATTTGGCCAAGTTGATTATGGCGCGGGTGCCGATTATGGATCGGGTGAGCACGGAAGCCGCCGCCAAAACCTCCGGTGGCCCGGCTGGGGTGTTGAGCCTGGAAACCCCGCCCGAAAAAATCGTGACCTCCGGCCCGTACAAAGTCAAATCCAGATCGGCCAATGAAATTGTGCTGGTGGCCAATGAGTATTACTGGAAACAGGACAGTTCCGGAACGCTCCTGCCGTTTTATGATGAGGTCAAATATCAGCTCAATCTGGACCGCAAAACCCAATCCGAAAAATTTGCCAAGGGCGAGCTTGATGCCTGTAACTCCATCACAGGCGAGCAATTCAAGAGCATGTCAGGCAACAACAAAATCACGGTTGCCGACAAAGGCACCTCAATGCGGGTTTGGGCTCTGGTCCTCAACACCCGGATTGACCGGCAAAAAGTTGATCCCAACAAAACCAAACACTTCTTTATTCCGGGGTTCCGCTGGGGACTTTCGCAGGCAACCAATCGTGACCGGATGATCCAAACCGTTGCCGGAGGTGCCGGAAAACCGGCCTATAATCTGATCAGCCCAGGAAATGCAACTTGGTTTGAGTCCAGTGCCAAGTCCTATCCATACAATATGGAAGCGGCCAAAAAATGGATGACGGAAATCAAGTACAACCTGGTGGGAACCGAACTGAAAGACCCCATCAATCAGGCGGTCCGATTCACGCTCCTGTGTCCGAAAGACCCTGAAGCCCAGGCCATTGCCAAATTGCTGACCGAAGATTACAAGGCCCTGGGTGTCGCCATGAAAACCGACGAAGTACCCGTGGCCCAATGGTGGAAATACCTGAATCAGGGTGTGTTTGACGCCACGCTGGTTGAAATCACACCCGATTTTCCGGACCCGGCTTTCATCACCCCGTATGTTGTCGGCAATCGGCTGTATACGGTGGATGGGCCCGTCGGCAACTTCGACCTGCGCAAGGGTAACTGGTACAACGAAGTTACCCGCGCCATGAATTCCGCCCTCAAAATCAAATCAACGGCTGACCGGAAAGAGCAATACAAACTGGTCCAGCAAAAGTGGGGCGAGCAAATCCCGTTGATCTATCTGTTTTCGGAAAACATGCTGGTGGGTGCCAAAACAGGATTGGGAAATCTCAGGTTTACCAATATTGACCCTGGCGCAACCTGGAATATTGAAGAGTTGTTTGTCAAGTAACTTTTCGACATCGGGGTTCAGGGTTGAGGGTTTTCGAACATCGGAATTTGGGTTGAGGCTTGGGTTTGAAGCCTCAAGCCTCAAGCCTGAAAGCCTCTGAACCCTGAACCTTACCCCATGACCCCAGACCCTGCCTATGAAAGCCTGTAGCCAATGTCGGAGAACCTTCACGGCTGATATCTTCTTTTGCCCCTATGATGGCAACAACCTGACAGTGGCATCAGATGAGGAAAGCCTGGGGGATGACCCTTTGGTGGGCCGGACATTGCTGGACCGCTATCGGATCACGGCCCGGATTGGGGAAGGTGGAATGTGTACGGTCTATCGGGCCAACCACGTTCTTACCCAGAAAAACTGGGCAGTCAAAATCCTCCACGCCGAACTTGCCTCCCAACGTCAGGCCGTCAAACGGTTTCAAAAAGAAGCCCTCGCCGCCAGCCGGATTGACCAACAGAACGTCATCAGTGTGACTGATTTCGGAACCAGTGAGGAAGGCTACGTCTATCTGGTCATGGAATACCTGGAAGGCATCACCCTCAAACGGGCCATCCAGACCGATGGGGCGTTTTCCATTGAACGCATCATTCACGTTACCAAACAAATTGCCGAAGCCCTGGATGCAGCCCATCGGCAGAGCGTGATTCACCGAGACCTGAAACCGGAAAACATCATGCTGCTGGCCACCGACCGGCCCGAACGCGAAACCGTCAAAGTGGTGGATTTCGGAATTGCCAAGGTCCAGGACAGCACCACCGACAGTGCCCCGTTGACCGCTCCCAATCTGGTCATGGGCACCCCGCAATACATGTCACCCGAACAGGCCAAAGGGCTTGAACTGGACGCCCGCTCCGACATTTACAGCCTGGGTGTCATTGTCTATGAAATGCTCACCGGCAAACCGCCATTTTACGGCGGTCCCTCCAAAATCGTGCTGGCCAAGCATGCCAACGAATCACCGCCCTCGCCACGCCGGGTCCGCCCTGAAATCTCGGCTCACGTTGAACGGGTCGTGATGCGGGCACTGGAAAAAAGTCCGTTGCGGCGTCCGCAAACGGCTTCTGAAATGGCCCGCGAACTGGAGTTGGCCGTTCGCTTGGCGGCAACCATGACGAAATCGCATGGAGTGGAAGATTTTCAACCCCTCCCCTCATCAGCTCCGGCCAAACCGGAAACTCAAATTACCGAGTCCTCCAATCCACCTGTCAATCAACCTGTCGATGTGGCGGCTCGGTCTTTGGTCGCCACCCTCCAGGCAGCCGGAGACGTCAAAACCCCCGGATCCACTGATTCCTATCGGTGGCTGCTGCCTGCCGTCATCTTTGGTGTTGTCTGTTTGTTGATTATTCTGTTTCTGTGGAAGATGGGGTAATTCTAAAGGACTGGGGACTGAGGACTGAGTTTTATTAAACACTATCCAGAAAAGACCTTTTGCAGCCTTCCTGATGTTCAAACCCTATTGCCGACAAAGACCAAAATAAAAGAAACAAAAACCTCAGTCCTCAGTCCTCAGTCCTCAGTCCTGGATTATTGGTCCTCAGTCCTAAAAAAGCTGCCGAACGTCTGTCAAATCGTGCTGCGCGTTGACGTTCCGCCACTTTTTTGTTATTGAAGGACATCTTCACGTATCAAACTCACAGCCCGGGACAACTCGCTTTCCACCCAAATGTGGAAAATCAATCCGTCAATACGAGTCCGTTTTCTGTTTTGGGACCTACGTTTTCACGCTCGACATTTGCACTCAACGACCGCCCTGTTGCGGCATCTTATCTTTTGCCTTGCCAGTTAAGTGGAGAATCATGTTTATGACGACTGCCCGATTCACCGCAGCCCGTTTTTCATCCCCGAAAATTCTGCTTGTCCTGGGGTTTTTTGCACTGAGTTCTGTCTTTTTGCTGGGTGTTGGCCGGTCTCCGGTTCCATCCCTCCCGGTTGTCAATGCGCAAGGTAAATGCAGTATTTTGCCGGATAACAGTAAACTCCCGGACGCCACGGTGGGAGTTCCCTATACTCAGATTTTTTCCGGAGCCAATGGAACGTTGCCCTATACCTTTATGCTTTCGGGAAACCTGCTGCCGGGTTTGAAGTTTACCAACAGTGGCATCGGTGGCACCCCGACCAAAGCCGGTTCGGTTTCCATCAACGTGCAGATGTCCGACAGTGCGGTTTCACCCTGTACCACCGCGAAAGCCTATAATCTCACGGTTCTGCCCGACCCCAACTGTCCTGATGAAATCATCCTTTCCCCGGCTGCGGGGACCCTGCGCCCCGGTGTGGCCACAGTCAATTACAGTGTCACCTTTACGGTCAGCGGAGGCCAAACGCCGTATGTCTTTACGGTTGATGGAAATACTCCGGACGGACTGACCCTGGCCCCGTCAGGTGAATTGACCGGTACTCCGACCAGAACCGGCAAGTTTGACTTCACTGTGCAGGCCAAGGATAACAAAGGTTGTATCGGAACCGCCGACTATTCCATCTCGATTGCGGATGCCGGTTCGATTGACACCCAGGCACCGACCGTCAAGGTTCTCTCCCCTGCAAACGGGGAATCCATCCCCTCCGGCACGAGCTTTGGTATTGCCTGGCAAGCAGATGACAACGTTGGAGTTGATAAACAGGATGTGTCCTTTTCCAGCGACGACGGCCTGACTTTCCCGCTTTCGATTGCCGCCAATCTGGACGGCACCGCCCGTGACTTCCAATGGAGCGTTCCGAAGGATTTGCGTACCACACGTGGACGGGTTCGCGTCACTGCCACTGATGCCACCGGCAACAGCGGTTCCGCCACCAGCGGACGGATTGCCATCACCGGTTTGACGGACACGCTGCCGCCCTCCATTTCCCTGGTGTCACCCAACGCCAATATTCCCGACCAGTCAATTTTCCCCAATGACGGCAAGAAGAAAGAAGACCCGAAAACTGACGACCCGATCAAAATCGAATGGAGTGCCGCGGACGACACCGGCATCGCCGGCTTTGACATTACCGCCACCACCAAACCGCTGATGAACGGAGGCGGCCCTGCCGACAGCTTCCCCATCGTGATTGCCGCCAGTGTGGCCGGTGACAAACGCTCATTCAACTGGGTGCCGGGTCCGTCCATCAACTCAGATACGGTTTCCATCCGCATCACGGTCCGGGATACTTCTGGAAACACGGCTCAGACCGTCAGTAGCAGGCCGTTTGCCGTGCGCCCGCGCCCAGTGGTTCGGGCAATTGAATATTTCTGTGCTCAGGTCATGGTTTACGGTGACAACTTTAACCCGCGCACCCTTGTCAGCCTGAATGAAAAGTTCCTTTCCCCGTTTCGTGGACTCGTCAAATTCCAGCCCTTGCCCAGCCCTGACCCAAACAAAGGAAGTCAGGTAATGATTATCGAGCGGAAAGGAAAAGTGGCCCCTGGAACCAATAACAAAGGCAAGTTTGACGACCGCCCAGGCGCAGTGAATACGGTTTTTGTAAATACGGACGGGTTGTTTTCAACCGTGGCACAGGCTATTGGCGACGGCCCCAAACCACCGCGAGTCCAAATCACCGCACCTGCCAGGGACGCAAAATTCCCCCCTGGAACGGAAATCACAATTGCCTGGAATGCTGATACAAAATGTAAAGTTGAAACCCAACGGGTCTTCTTTGTTGTAGGACACAATGGTTCTGATGCTGAATGCGGGGTAACGGACCCCAAACTCAAGCGCGATATTTTAATCGGTAATTTTGATGGCACGGTGCGGAGTGTCAAATGGACCGTTCCGCAAACGTTCAAAGACTTTGGTCGTTTGTTTGTTGAGGCAAGCAATGCTGAAGGTACCAGTCAAGACGTGGTTGGAACCGGAAACCCACGGAGTCTCAAGACCGAATTGATCGTTACCAGCCCCACAACAGGAACATCGCTCGTAGCCGATGGAAAAACCCCAGTCACAATCTCCTGGACCTATAACACCATTTGTGCTGGAAACGATACTTTCCAGGTTCAATTCACAGCAGATAACGGTGGGCAAGCAAGCACGACCGTGAAAGGCTCCAGCTTCGCCGGGCCATTGCCATTTTCGTTCGTGAGTTTGTTGGGAGATTTTACTTCCCTTGCAGGAACGTTACGGGTGACGGCCCTGGATTCGACCGGAACATTCGGTGAGGTAAAAAATGTTACGCTGTCGGCAGGCGGGGGAGGATCTGGTCCACAGATTCGCAACATTCTGATTGGAGTCAATCCGCCACGGCCCATTGGCAATCAATTTGGCGTGATTAGCCTTTCTTTGACGACAAACGAGCAAGCCACTTTGACTTGGCAACCGGATCCAGTTGCTCCGGCGGTTAAATCCTACAAAGTTGAATACGCCAATGATCCATTGTTTGCGCCTCAAAACACAATCCTCCTTGGCGACAACCTAAGCCAACCACAACTCATGTTTTTGGTTTCGAAGTTGCCCACGACAGCCTTTAATCAAGGAGCCGTCAGAATCACGGCCATTGATAATCAGAATAACTCGTATGCTACCGTAGCAGTCGGAATTACGGTCCAGCCGTATTCAGTTATCCTCACAAGCCCGCGCTCGGTTCTACGGGACCCGATCCGGATCAACATCCAAAGCCCGGCTCTGGGTTGGACCCTGGTGGGAAGCGGGCCGTTCCAACAGGAAATTCAAACCTCCTCCGACTTTTCCTTCACGACTCCGAAGAAGATAAACAATGGAAATTTGACCACAACCGACCGAACCTATAACCAACCATTGGTGAACGTTCAACCCGGCCCTGGATTCCTTCGCATTCTCGTCCGTGATAACCAGGGAAACCTCCTGGGAGAAGACCGGGTACCAGTCATCTTTGTCCAATAACAACAACCCATCGCGCTTCTTTATACAAAGGCGACTCGGAAGAGTCGTCTTTGTTTTTTCACTGAACTGGTTGAAAATAATACAAATCTGAAATTTGTCACGTCAGCGAAATTGACTCTCCGGTAACACTGTCGTAATGTAATCCGGCTACGGTCTCACGTTGTTTTTTTCAGGACAAACATCAGCTTTTCTTGTCCACCAAATCCAAGCCTGCTTCAGTATTACGTTTCAACCTTTCTTCAACCAAAGGTGTGCGACTGCCTTGACGTAACCCGTTTTGCGCGTGGAAGAGGGCGCACAGACGGGCCGCAGGCTCAATAAAAAGAAGGCAGCATCATTTGAAAGTAAAGTGGAGGTATCCTCGCTTATGTGGGAACATGCTCGACAAACCGGCTCCAAGCTGGCCTGTCAGATTGCCCTCGTCGTTTTGTCGATGGTGATGTTGACAAGCGGCATCTGGGCCCAATCACAGGCCAGCACCGGACAAATTTCCGGTCACATCACCGATTCAACCGGCGCGGCGGTCGCCGGGGCTGAAGTCAAAGCCATCAACGACGGCACCGGTCTGACTCAAACCGTTACAACCAACCAGGACGGTATTTTCCGGATCGTGCTTCTGCCGACCGGAACCTATACCCTCACCGTCACTGCCAGCGGATTTGCCACCGCCACTGCGACCAAAGCACAGGTGCTGGTGGGCCGGACGCTGGAAGTCAACCTTACGCTGACCGCCGGCGGCCAGTCTGAAGTCGTCGAAGTTTCAGCCGGTGCAGTGGCGGTGCAAACCACCCGCAGCGAAGCTGACGCGGTGCAGAATGAAGTCGCCATCAACACGCTGCCGATCAACGGACGCCGTTTCCAGGACTTTGTGACCCTGACTCCGGCAGCCCAGGTTAACCCGCAACGCGGCCAGATTTCATTGTCAGGTCAGCGCGGCATCAACGGCAACGTCAATATTGACGGACTCGACTATAACCAAGGGTTCTTTGGCGGGATTCGCGGAGGCGAACGCTCCAACAACGCTTTCACCGTGCCGCAGGAATCCATCAAGGAATTTCAGGTGGTGGCCGCCGGATATTCGGCGGAGTTCGGTCGTTCGACGGGTGGTCTGGTGAACGCCGTGACCAAATCCGGCTCGAATGAATTTCACGGTTCGGCTTTTTACCTGAACCGGAACAAATCGCTGTCAAGGTCCAATGCGTTTTTTGATCAGGTCTCAACCAACTTGCGCCGAAAAGTGGTTCCAGCCCCAACGCAGCAACAGTTTGGCGGCTCCATCGGTGGGCCGATCAAGAAGAATAAAGCGTTTTTCTTCTTTGCTTATGAGCAACAGAAACTGGAAAACGAACGGGCAACGGTGTTTAACGGGATTGCCAACCTGACACCGGCCCCCACCTCGGTCGAAGCATTCAACTTTTATACCAGTCAGCAGGGTGTTTTCAAAACCACCAACGATGCCATCAGCCTGACCGGCCGTTTCGACTATGAAATCAATCCGACCAACCGGTTCAACATCCGTTACAGCTTCAGCGACAACGAAGCGATCAATGCCAACTCCGCCGGGAACGCCATTTTCCCGACCACCGTCAGCGCATTGTCCAACAACGGAACGGAAAAAGACCGGACCAACACTTTGGTGGGCCAATACACCAGCTTTTTCACCAACAGCATGGTGAATGAGATGCGGGCTCAATATTCACGGGAACGCCGTCCGCGTGGCTCCAACTCGGCGCTTCCGACCGTCAACAACGCTATTGGAAACTTCGGCGCGGTCAACTTCCTGCCGAACGAACAGTTTGACTGGCGGGCCCAGGTGGCTGACAACATCACCTGGACCAAAGGCAACCACACCATCAAATTTGGCGGTGAATTCAACCACGTGTATGCTGAACAATTGTTTGGCTTCAACCAGTTTGGCAACTTCAGCTTCCGCACAACCGACGTGCCGATGCTGCTTGACATTCTCTCGGTGGGTGGCACGGTGGCCAATCGGTTTGACTCAACCCTGGTCAACTATGACCG
>JAIBAN010000182.1 GCA_019695185.1 Blastocatellia bacterium
GTGAAATTCACCGTTCCAATGCCACCCGTTTGCGTAAAGGTCTGACTGAAAGCTGTGCCCGCCGTTCCCGTGGTGGTCGCCGGATTCATCACGGTGATGGTCTGGCAACCGGTGATGACCAGATTGTAGGTTGCTCCGATTCCAAAGCAGCCATTCACATCCGTCGCCCGCACGGTGATGGGAAAACTGCCCATTTGACCCGGTGTGCCGGAAAGCGTGCCGTTTGCCGCCAAGGTCAAGCCGGTTGGCAACGTCCCGCTGTCCAAGGTAAACGTAACCGTGCCACTTCCGCCGCTTTGCGTGAAAGTCTGGTTGAAGAGGGCTCCCACGGTTCCGGTGGCCGTCGTCGGATTGGTGACGGTGACCACCGGGCAACAGGCATTGAGCAGTACCGAGGCATTGTCTGAAAATTGGTTTGCCGTTGTCAGGTCAGGCTTGCCGTCGAGGTTGAAATCTCCGACTGCGACTGTCAGAGGAGAGGAACCGACTGTGAAATTGGAGGCTGCGCCAAATGACCCCGCCCCATTTCCGAGTAGCACCGAAACGTTGGCCGAATTGTTATTCGCCACTGCCAAGTCAGCCCTGCCGTCACGGTTGACATCCTTGACCACCACTGAGGTAGGAAAGCTGCCAACCCCAAAATTGGTGGTGGCTCCAAACGCCCCGGCCCCGTTTCCGAGCAATACTGAGACGTTTCCGGAACCAAGATTGGCCGCAGCCAGGTCCGCCTTGCCGTCCTGATTGAAATCCCCGACTGCCACCGAAACAGGTTGGCTGCCAGTCGGAAAATTGGTGGCCGTGCCAAAGGCCCCTGCTCCGTCGCCAAGCCGCACCGCAACGTTCCCCGAACTGACGGCGGTCGCCAGGTCGGCTTTGCCGTCCAGGTTGAAATCCCCGACTGCCACCGATTTGGGAAAGTTGCCGACCACAAGATTGGTGGCCGTACCGAACATCCCCGCTCCATCGCCCAACAGGACTGAAACGGTGTTCGTACTCTGGTTGGCGGTCACCAGGTCGGCTTTGCCGTCGCGGTTGAAATCCCCCACCGCAATTGATGCCGGACCCGCTCCCACCCCAAAGTTGGTGGCTGTGCCAAAGCTGCCCGCCCCGTTGCCCAGCAACACCGAGACGTTGGCTGAATTGCCATTCGCCACCGCCAGGTCGGGCTTGCCATCGAGGTTGAAATCCCCGACCACCACCGAAAGAGGAGCAGTGCCGACCCCGAAATTGGTGGCTGCACCGAACGACCCGGTACCATTGCCCAGCAACACTGAAACATTGTTCGTAAATTGGTTGGTCGTTACCAAGTCGGGTTTGCCGTCCAGGTTGAAATCCTCGACTGCCACTGAAGTGGGGTTGTCGCCGACGGCAAAGGTGGTTTGGGTGGCGAAGTTGGTTCCGGTACAGGGGGCCTGGTCCGTCTGATTGAGCAGCACCGACACGTTGTTGGAGGTTTGATTGCCCGTCACCAAATCGGCCTTGCCATCCAGGTTGAAATCACCTACCGCCACTGGCCGGGGAGCCGTGCCGACCGCGAACATGGTGGCCGTCCCAAACGACCCGGCCCCGTTGCCAGACAGTACCGATACATTGTTTGAATCCTGGTTGGCGGTCACCAGGTCGGCCTTGCCGTCCAGGTTGAAATCGCCCACCGCCACCGACTGCGGACTCAGGCCGACAGTAAAATTGGTGGCTGCTCCAAACGACCCGGCCCCGTTGCCGGGCAGCACCGAAACGTTGGCCGAATTGCGGTTTGCCGTCACGAGGTCAGGCTTGCCATCCTGGTTGAAGTCCCCCACCGTTACGGAAACAGGACCATTGCCAACCGGAAAATTGGTGGCGGTTCCAAACGACCCAGACCCGTTGCCGAGCAGCACCGAAACGGTGCTGGCATTGCCATTCGCGGTGGCCAGGTCGGGCTTCCCGTCCAGATTGAAATCACCCGTCACGACCGAAACCGGTCCGGAGGCGGCTCCGAAACTGGTCGGCGCACCAAACGACCCGGCCCCGTTGCCGAGCAACACCGAAACCGTCACAGCACTGGAATTCGCGGTCGCCAGGTCCGGGTTGCCGTCCAGATTGAAATCACCCACCGTCAGCGCAACCGGATTGGTGCCCAGCGGAAAACCGAAGCTCGTGGCCGCACCAAACGATCCCGCTCCGTTTCCAGGGAAGATTGCCACATTGTCCGGAAAGGTATTGATTGACGCGAAGTCGGGCTTGCCGTCCAGGTTGAAATCACCCACGGCCACCCCGGAGGGGCTGCCGCTCACCACCAAATTGGTGGCCGCACCAAACGACCCGGCCCCGTTGCCGAGCAACACCGAGACGTTGGAGGAACCGTTATTCGCCACCACCATGTCGGGTTTGCCATCCAGGTTAAAATCACCCACCGCCACCGACCGGGGGCTGGTGCCGGCCCCAAAACTGGTGGCGGTGCCAAAGGTGAGGGCTGCCGCCGGAGCCACGGTCAAATCTGTCCAGTCACTCCCGTCAATCGGCTGCTGGTCCGCCCGGCTGGGTGGCGGGACCAAGCCCGTTACTCCTATCTGACAGAGGAAAACAAAAAGAAACATCCGAATGAGCCAGGTCGAACGGCGCGGTGCGTGGAAAAACATAACAAGTTTCCTTTTCAATCATTTAGCTGTTTCAAAGAGGGTGAACAGCAATTCTTGTTTTAGCTGTTTGCGGAGAAAAGGTCAGATTTACGCCTTCAGGCGTGAGATTTTTTTCTTTGTTTTTCAAGAACTGACCAGGCATCACGCCTGAAGGCGAAACCCTTACTCCATCCAAGCTGTTAGGGTTCTGTTGTAAGAAAGGCCGAACAAATCCTTAAACTCCCGCCTGACTGGTCAAGGAGGTGAATTTCACCCGCCGCAAGCCGGATATAAACCTCGGCAACCTCCACCTTGAGGGCCTCAGCGGTTTGCTCCAATGTGAGCGGGAACACCTCTTTGCGACAGACAGCACACCAGCCAAAGTTCACTTCATCCGAAGGGTAAAACCGAATGACTTCTCTGGTTGTGATAACAGTGCGGGTGATGGTCAGTTTCGGCATCTCTTTTCCATTCGGTCAGAATTTGGTTTAATGCACATTTCGGGTTCAGGGTCTTTTTAATTGAGAATTGAGAATTGAGGATTGAGAACGTCTTTTGACTCCCAAGACTCCCAAGACTCCCAAGACTCGAAAAACCCTGGACCCTGAAGTTCCGGTGCCAGCAACCTACTGACAAGTCCTGATAAAGTCTTAGGAAGTCTTCATTATTTTTCTAATATTTTTCTAAGAGACTTATAAATGCCTGTTGTAGAACGAGATAGCGAAACTTATGAATTTGGGACGTTTCGTCTGGAGGTGACCGAGCGGCGGCTTTTGCGGGCCGGCGAGCCGGTTTCCCTGACACCCAAAGCCTTTGAATTGCTGCTCATGCTCGTCCGCAATGACGGGAAACTGCTGCGCAAACAGGAACTGATGGAGCAGGTCTGGCCGGGAACAGTAGTCGAAGAAGCCAACCTGATGAACAACATCGCCTTCCTGCGCAAAGTGCTGGGGACCACCCCGCAGGACCGTTCGTTCATTGAAACCGTCCCTCGTCAGGGATACCGGTTTCAAGGCAATGTCAATCTGATTCGGCAAACACCGGCAACGGCTCCGCCAGCCCCGATGGTCATTGAACGGTTCACTGTGACCGAGGTCATCACGACTGAAATTGAAACCTCCACCTTTACCGAACCCGCCGAACCCATTATTGACATCACGGCGGACCAGCCGGTCAACGCAGTCCGCAGTCCGCAGTCTCCAGCCCTGCTGGAAAACCCTCAGCCCCCAAACCCCAGTTCTCAGTCCGCAGCCCTCAGTCCTCAATCCCCGGTTCCAATCTTTTCCGTGATGGCGGTTTCCCTGCTCGCGGTCTTCGGATTTGGCTGGATGTATTTCAATTCCAATCGTTCCCCAGCCAAAACCAACCTGCCGCCGGTCCGCCTGCGGCCTCTGACAGCCTTGGAAGGTGAGGAAAAATACCCGGCTTTTTCACCCGACGGGCAACAGGTGGCTTTTGCCTGGGACAAATCCGGCTTGGGCAACCTGGATATTTATCTGATGCAGGTGGGAGGGGCGAACCCCAAACAAATCACCGACGGGCCATTGCCGGAACTGCGCCCGGTCTGGTCACCCGATGGAAAAAGTCTGGCCTTTTTGCGGCAGCACGATACCACGACGGAATTGATTGTCCGGACGCTGGAAACCGGAACCGAACGTTCCTGGGGCTTGGTGGGCGATGGCATGGACTGGTCGCCGGATGGAAAAAGGATGGTGATTCAGGAGGCCAACCCGACCACCGGAAGCCATCTGGCACTGCTCGACCTGGAAACCGGAAACCGGACGCTGCTGACCCAGCCAGGCGAACCTTTTTCCGATATTCGCCCCATGTATTCCCCCAACGGAAAGGAAATCGCTTTTTTCCGCATTAAAAATTCAGACGGCAATCTCTTTGTCATTTCGGCCCAAGGGGGAAACCCGGAACAACTTACCTTTGACAACCAACAGGTGGAAAATCTGGCGTGGCTGGCCCCAACCAACGAACTGATATATTCCTCCAGCCGCAGCGGAATCATGAGTTTATGGCGGTTGCCCCGTACCGGCGGAGAGTCACAACCGGTGCCTTATGTGACGGGGCATTGCGATAATCTGGCGATTGACCGCTCCGGTACCCGACTGGTCTTTCGGCAGCGCAATTCCGACACCAACATTTGGAAAATGGATCTGCCCCAGCCCGGAAAACCCGCGAACCTCGCCCCCGGCCCGATTGTCCTCTCTTCGTTTATGGACGACAGCCCCGACTTTTCCCCCGATGGACAACGCATGGTGTTTTCCTCCAACCGCACCGGCACCTGGGAAATCTGGATGTGTCGGACGAGCGGCAGCGACCCGGTGCGGCTCTCCTTTTTTAACAAAGGGATTGCCGGTTCGCCCCGCTGGTCGCCGGATGGCTCGACGATTGTTTTCGATTGGGGTTTTGAGGGGGAAAAATATCTTTACAGCGTCAAACTGGAAGGCAGCGCTCCGCAGCCCTTGACCGACCGTTCCTCCTGGAATTTTCTGCCTTCCTGGTCACCGGACGGCCAATGGATTTACTTTTGTTCCAACCGGAGCGGCAGTCAGCAAATCTGGAAAATGCCCGTTGCCGGAGGCGAAGCCGTGCAGGTCACCCAACAGGGCGGCTGGGAAGCACAGGCGGCCCCGGACGGAAAACATCTCTATTACATGCTGGCCCGCCAGACCCCCGGAATATTTCAACTTGATGTGGCGACCGGTGAAACCAGACCCGTTCCTGAGCTGGCCGAGGCAGGCAAAATCCGCTACTGGTGTGTGACCGCCACCGGAATTTATTTTGCCGTAGCCGCCAATGGAACCAATTGGGAAATCAGGTTTTTTGACTTTCAGTCCCGCCAGGTACAAACCCTCTTCAGCCTGCCCCGGCCTCCGGCCCGCTCCCAACGGGGTTTGGATGTGCTCCCAAACCAAAAAACAGTCGTCTTTGTGGTGGACGACCGTTATGGCAGCGACTTGATGCTGGCTGAAAATTTCCGGTGAATGATGCCCCACAGTCCCCACAGTTTTCACTGTGGGCTACATTCTGCCGCCTGCATTGCAGGCTCAAACCTCACAGCAGCGTTGAACAAATGATGCGCTGTTGAAAGCGAAACCAACCTCAGTCATCAGTCCTCAGTCTTCAGAGGGTGTTTGGAAATCCGGTTTGGAAGCTGCGAAGCAGCAAAAGAATGCTCGCCTAGGCGCAAGCCCTAGGAAATGAGTGCCAATCAACCGTAAGCCGCGAGAGCGGCGAAACTCTAATCCCAAATGTAACGAGGGTCATATTCCAGTCCGAGTTCTTTCAGGAACCAAAGGTATTCCTCCTGAAATGAACGGTTTTTGTGATGGAATTCCTGATTTTCAATATATTTGGATACCTTTTCGAGATTTGAACGGCTTACGCTAAACACCCCATATCCGCGCTGCCATTCAA
>JAIBAN010000183.1 GCA_019695185.1 Blastocatellia bacterium
GCAGGAAAACACCACGCCAAATTTACCGGACCAACCTCCTGCGCCCAACGCCGAAGCGACACCCGCCTGGCGGCCCAACTACGGCAGCGAATTGACGAAATTTGCAGCTAAACTGAAGGCTGCCGGTGGAACCGGCGGAACCACCGGCGGAACCAGCGGGACGTTCACGGCTGCCGACGACCCCAAATGCCCGTGCAACCTGTTCCAGTGCAATCAGCCCGGCACCCACCTGGAATTCCAATTTGTGGATACTGACGGCCAGCCGGTTTGTCTGGCGGTTCCGAATGACGCTGGCGCAGCGCCCCCCACGAGCAAAATCCCATCCAGTGCGAGCGGAAAATGGGTCGCTGCTACGGATATCAAAAATGAGGCAGGAAATTTCAAATATTTGTTCGGGTACGATGGGTACACGGATGCGAAACCCGACACCCCGCCCACTCCGGGTGTGACTGGCCCGCAACCGCCCAGCGGTGGCCGCATTCTGGGACGCTATTCGGGGAAATTTCAGTTTGAGGCCAAAATCAGATTTGCCGAAAACGGTGGCAATCCGCCGCCGTTGCCTCCGCCGCCAACAGAATTGCTTGGAACATTAGAAACCCCACCGGATTCCGTAACAGGTAAAGCCTGTTATACAATGCATGGGTTCGCACCCAAACTGAGTCAATCAACTGGAACTGATTACGTGACGGAGTTTGGAACCCAAATTGTGGTGGCAAATTCATGTGAAGGAACTCAAGCGGCAGGAATAGCTCTTGACCCTTCGGCACGTGAAAACAGAGATGTGCTTTCAGCCCAAGGGTTTATGGGTATGATGTGGTTGCGCTTTGGCAGCAGTAACGTCGTGGCAGCCGACAACCGCCCGATTTTCACGACAAACCTCAAACCTAATCAGTATGCCCCGTTGCTCAATCCGCCGCCACCTACTACACCCAATTGGGGGCAAACCCTGCCGCCCAGTCTGTTCCAAACACAAATTGCGTTTGGCCCAGTGCTCCAGTCAGCACAGCCTAAATATCTGGAATTGCGGACTTTAGGAAGGCAATAGAGAAAAATCATGCTGCGTTCTCCATTGATTTTGTTTTTGGCAGTTTTGTTGGGTTGGGGAGTTTTTCTCCCCAGCCAATTTTGTGAAACTGTTGTTCACGCCGAACCAGACTGGCAAAATCTGCCCGAAATCGCTGTTACCACAACAAGAGACAATGGCGACAACAGCAGCCCGTTGCCTGGGTCCCTCCGGGCTGCAATTCAACAGGCCAACCAGGAAGGGGGCAGCCGTCACATTGTATTCCGGATACCTCAATCCGACCCTGGGTATGACCCGCAAATCAATTGCTGGCGAATGGATCTGCGGATTTCATTGCGGCCGCAGGCTGATCAGATTTTTGTGGACGGATTTTCTCAAAACGGCAAACGAGCAATTGTTTTTGATGTTTCCACTACTATCCCAACTGCAAATTCCTACATTTTTAATATGTCTGGTGTTAATGACTGTTGGGTCAGAGGATTTGTAATCATTCAAACAAGTTTTGAATCTGGATTTCTTGATAGTGGGGGATTTCTTTTTCTTTATTCAGGAAAGGGTGGTTCCTTTCGCAATAAAATCACTGACAATTATTTTGGTGTGGGACCAGACGGAGAAACCTATTTAGGAGCCCCATCTTACGCGATTAGATTATTTTCTGGCGGAGAGAATCTAGTTGAAAATAACTTAATAAATGGCGCAAGGGAAACAGTCAGCATTAACTCGGATACTGGAAACACGGTCCGAAACAACAAATTCGGGACCAACGCTGCCGGAAATCGGCGGCTGCCTGTTACCTCAATTCGAACATTCTACGACAACACCATACAAACAACGATAAGATTTGGTAGTGATGTTTTTGGAAATGTGATTGAAAACAATGTTATCGCGGGTACGGAAAGCGGTGGAATTGGGGCTATCAATATCGGCTCGGTTGCATTTGTCCCCAACGGTTATTCGGGAGGAACCCGCAACACCATCCGCAATAACCGGATAGGAATCGGCCCCAACGGTGAAAACATCGGCCCGCCCCCCGGGAAATTCGCGGTGGGCATCTACGCCAGCACCGGCGACACGGTTGAAAACAACATCATCGCCAATTTTGACGGCAGCGGGATTCTGGTGCGGGACTCGGTGGGCAATTCGGCGGAACCCGCCCAAATCCGGAACAACACAATCAGCAATTGCGGGATGGGCGTGCAGGCGGCCTGGACCAAAACGGCGCTGGTGGAAAACAACCAGATGACGAACTGCAAAGCGGGCGTGGTGGTCAACCAGGCATTGCTGGACTGGACCACCGGGGAGCGGACGCGGGTGGAAAACCCGTTTCGGATTGTCCCGACGGTTGGGGTGACGGTCAGCCAAAATCGGTATGCAGGAGTGACCGGCCCCAAAATCGCGCTGACGGAGAATGCCGGGGCGGTGTTCGGGGACGGCTATACGCCGAACCTGCGCACGGTGCCGGGGGAAGGCCCCAACCATTTCCAGCCAACCCCGACGATGGCCACGGCAACCCGCTCTGCCAGCGGAGTGGTGACGGTGACGGGCACCACGGTGGGAGCGGGAACGCTGGACCTGGCGGCGGTGACAGCGAACACCGTGACCCCGGTGCTGACGGCGCAGGTCAGCGGCGGGCCGTACTCGGTGCAGATACCGGCAGACAAGGCGGTCGGGTTGCAACAGGTGAGCGCGACGGTGACCGTCAACGGCGACACGAGCGAATTTTCCCCGACATTGACGGTGCAGGGCGAACAGCCGCCGCAGGACACGGTGGCCCCGACGGTGACGGTGACGGCACCGACAGCCGGGCAACAGATCGAATCAAAACCCGGAACCCAGGTGGTGATTGCCTGGCAGTCCTCAGACAATGTGGGCGTGGTGCGGCATGACGTGCGGCTGGCCCGCATCATTCCGAACGGCACGCCAACCCTCGAACTGCTTGCCTCCGGACTGGCCGGTGCCGCGCAAACCTTCACCTGGAATGTTCCCGAAAACCTGGACATTCCCCAGGCGATGGTCAACGTGGAAGCAGGGGACGCAGCGGGCAACAAGGGAAATGGCAACTCCGGCGTGTTCACGGTGAAGAAAGCGAACGCCCCGCCGCCTGACACGGAAAAACCGGTGGTGACGACCGTGACGCTCTCGGCCAAGAAAGTGAAGCGCAAGATTGACCCGAACCTGACCATTTCCTGGAAATCCACCGATAACGTCGGCGTGATGACGCAGGATGTGCTCTATGCGACGGACGGAACGAGTTTCTCCCTGATGGTCGCCGCAGGGCTGCCCGGAACCGCCCAGAGCTTTGCCTGGACAGTGCCTGGAACGGTTGCCAAGACCAAGGCCGGGGTGGTCAAGGTAGTGGCCAAAGATGCGGCTGGAAATAGCGGCGAGGCTGTGTCAAATTCCTTTGTCATCAAGTAAACAATTTTGTAATTGTGTGAGGTCACCGGAAGTGAAAGTCATTGCAATTGCCAACCAAAAAGGCGGGGTGGGAAAAACCACCACAGCGGTCAATCTGGCAGCCGGATTGGCCCTGGCAGGTTATTCGGTTTGTCTTGTTGATTGTGACCCACAGGCAAATGCCACAACCAGTGTTTTTGATCGGGAAAAACTGGAAAACACTTTGGCCGAAGTGGTGATTCCAGAGTGGCATTATCAAGGGAAAAACAGGAATGCCAATTTTGTTCCAATTGAAAGTGTCGTCTACGAAACCCAATTGCCTAATCTGGATTTGATTCCAGCCTCCATCAAACTGGCACAGTTCGACCAACAGCCAGTCACTGTGATTGACCGGCTGGTGAAAGCAATTCAACGGGTTGCATCCGATTACGATTTGGTCATTCTGGACACCCCGCCCAACCTTGGCTTCTTATTCACAGCGGCCCTCAAATCCGCCAGTTATGTTTTGATTCCAATTGCTGCTCAATATCTTCCTCTGGAAGGGGTTTCCGATCTGTTGTTTTCCCTGAGGGATTTGGGCGAAATCGATATTTTAGGCAGTTTGGTAACCCGATTTGATACCCGAACCACACTTGGGAAAGATGCTCGTGAAAAAATAGAGCGTGACCCCGTTCTGGGTCCCAGATGTTTTGCCACTGTCATTGGTGAAAATACCAAAATTGCTGAAGCGCCAGCTTTCCATGTTCCGGTGTATCTCTACCAACCATTGACTCCCGGGGTTTCACGGGCCATCCAGCAGTTCGATGAATTAACCCTTGAGGTTTTGGAACGGCTCAAACTTCCCAATAAGCGGTCCAAGATTTTGAAAGGTGTCAAATGACCAAGAAGCAAATCAAAACCGAACTTCGGGAACCAGGTCTGAAAACAAAAAACAAGAAACGGGCTGCAATCCCTGAAACATTCAGGATTTCAAAATCTCCCATGAAGGAGATTTTGAAAGACCTGGAAGACGCGCAACAACGTGAGTTAACTACACCTTCAAGCCGTAGTTTACTACAAGAGTCTGTAGTTAACTTGATAACTACAGATCAAACCAATGTAGTTAACAAGCTAACTACAATCCCAAGCTCAGAGTTAACTACAACTTCAAACCAAGAGCTAACTACTACTCAGAAACATTATCACCGCCTTCAGCAACAGTCTTCAAGTTATGCCCAAAGGGGATTGGAGTTGGTTGGAATCCGTTATTATAAAGACCAGCATCAAAAAATTAAGGAAACCTGTGTTCGCTACGGCCTCCAAAAAACGGACTTTTTCCATAAAGTAGTTAACTACATACTCAACCTTCCGGAGGTAGAGTTAACTACAATCCTTGAAGTCTCTGTAGTTAACAAGTTAACACATGATGACATGATGATGTTCAAAACACATGAAGATATCATCATGCGCTACCAGGAATGCACCTTACAGAAGTGGACGCGCAGGGACGACCGGGATGGGCTACGATACAATGCCGTGGACTCCAAACTGGTGGACATTGCCATCATTTCCACAGTGGAGAAAAAGCTGCGGGGGAATACTTCCAAACAACCAGTCAAAAGTTTCAACTATTTCACCCAGGAAATTGACCTGCTGCTGGAGCAACAACGATGCGGAGAACTGCCGGCGGCTCTCGACGAATACCACAAATACGTGGTCAGTACCTGGGAAAAACGGATCAGAAAAGTCAGGGATGAGAAGTGGGGCAAAAGCTAAAATTTTGCTCAAGGGTGGTGCCGGTGGGTGAGGTTCGCGTCAAAATTGTGCTGGCAAACGCTATGGACCAGGCTCTGGCCCGCAGGAAGAAACTGTCGGTGCATCAGGTCCGCACTTACGAGGCCGATGCCCTGGTTGATACCGGCGCAGTGGCCATGGTGATACCGCCGCACGTCCAGCAAAAACTTGGGTTGTTGACCACCGGGCACAGGATGGCTGAATACGCGGACGGCCGGAAAGAAGTGGTGGATGTGACCGAACCTTTTTCCATTCGGATTTCCGACCGGGAAACCATTGAGGAAGCGTTGGTTTTGGGCGCAGAGGTGCTGGTGGGCCAAACGGTGCTGGCAAAAACCGACCTGCTGGTGGATTGCGCCAATCAACGGCTGGTGCCGAATCCGGCTCATCCGGACCAACCGGTCACCAAAATCAAGTAAGGACAAACAAAAACATGCCTGTCATTACCGACCCGCGCCGCCTCCTCGGACCTGCTCCGGCTGCCACCCAAATCGACCACTGCCCCAAAGGCTTGTTGTTTGGTGTGACAATGTATTCCAGTGGCTATCGGTTTGTTTCACAGATGGCCCGGCAGGAAACGGCCTGGGTGAGCCCGGCAGACCTCGCATATGCGCTCTCTGGAGAGGCCGTAATCAACCCATTCGCTGTTATTCACCCGTTTCAAACTCCCGAAACTCCAATCCGGATTCAGAAATACCAACAAGGAGTGGCAGTTCAACTCGACCACTGCCCCAAAACGAAATGGTGGGGGGCAACCCGGCTTGATTGCGAATGGTGGGATAACGGCCTGGAGGTTAGGTTTGAACAAGGCGGGCGGATGGGCT
>JAIBAN010000184.1 GCA_019695185.1 Blastocatellia bacterium
TCCGGGCCGAGCCGCTGGAGTTCTGGCGGCAGGCCGACCCGCAGACCGGAATCGTCAACGAATACGGCCCGACGGAAACAACGGTGGGTTGTACGGCTTATGTGGTGCCGCCGGAGTTTCCCGCCACGGGTCCCATTCCGATTGGCAAACCGATAGCCAACACGCAGGTTTTGGTCCTGGACGAAGCGGGCCAACCGGTGCCGCTAGGCGTCGCCGGGGAACTGGTCGTGAGCGGTGCGGGGGTGGCGCGGGGGTACTTTCAGGGTTCAGGGTTGAGGGTTCAGGGTTCAGGGTACCGAACCGGAGACGTGGTGCGCTGGCTGCCCAGTGGAGAACTGGAATATCTGGGTCGGAAGGATGAGCAAGTCAAACTCCGGGGCTATCGGATTGAGCTGGGCGAAATTGAAGCTCTGTTGCGCTCCCATCCTGACATAGCCGAAGCTGCCGTGGCGCTCCAAAAGAATCCGGTTGAGGCTCTGGTGGCGCTGGTTGTATTCAGGACCGCAAATTCTCAGGAGGAACACCCAGAACCTCGGACCCCGGACCCTGAACCCTGGCTGCGGGACCGCCTTCCGGCTTACGCCATCCCCAGCCGAATCGTCACCGTAACGGCATTGCCCCTGCTGGCCAGCGGGAAACTGGACCGCAAACGCCTGTTGGGTTTGATACCCGCTGACACATCGGGGGGAACGGCGTTTGCCCCACCATTCACTCCAATTGAGGAAATGCTGGCTGAAATCTGGTCCCAGGTTTTGAAAATCAAATCAATTGGCCGGAATGATAACTTTTTTTCCCTGGGCGGCCATTCGCTTTTGGCAACTCAACTGACCTCAAGAATCAGGGAATCATTTCAGGTTGAATTTGCTTTGCGCTCGGTGTTTGACCTTCCGGTTTTGGCGGCGCAAGCGGCGTTTATTTCCCAATGCGGGAAACAGAACTCAATTCAAGTGCCGTTGGTTCCGATTGACCGTACTGGTCGGTTGCCACTTTCCTTCACCCAGCAGCGGCTTTGGTTGCTTGAACAAATTGAACCGGGACGCCCCATTTTCGGAGCCATCAGGCTGAAAGGAAATCTGAAGATTGAGTTGTTGCAACAGGCTGTCTTCCGAATGGTTGAACGGCATGAGGTGTTGCGCACCACCTTTTACGAAGAGGACGGAACGCCTTACCAACGGATTCATCCGGCTGGGTCATTTCAACCGCTGGCTTCGATGGTTCAAACGGCGGCCAGTGAAGCCGAATTGGTGGCTGCCTACCATCAGCCTTTCGACCTGGAACAAGGACCACTCCTGCGGATTCGACTGGTTGAGAGAGAAGAGGAAACACTGGCGGCTTTTGCCATGCACCACATCATTTCCGACGGGTGGTCACTGGTTGTTTTTGAAAATGAGTTGCGGGCGGCATACCAGGCTTGTTTGACGGGCGCGGATTTCAAGCCCGCCCGGTTGGAAGTGCAGTTTGCCGATTTCGCCTGGTGGCAACGGGAAATGCTCCAACCCGCAACACTTGAACCCCAACTTGAATACTGGCGGACAAAACTGGCGCAACCGCTTCCGGTAGTTGAAATGCCCTTGGATTTTGCCAAACCGACTGCCTCCGACGCCCCCTTGAACATCCGGAAAACCACCTTCCACCTGACACCGGAGCTTTCCGACGGCGTCAAAACCCTGGCCCGCGAACAGAACGCCACTTTGTTTATGGTTCTGTTGGCCGCCTTCAAACTGTTTTTGGCCCGGCATACCGGATTGCAGGATGTGGTGGTGGGAACCCCGGTTTCCGGGCGCAACCGGCGGGAACTGGAGTCACTCATTGGCTGTTTTGTCAACACGCTGGTTTTACGCACGGAATTGACCGAAAACCCTGATTTCACCGGATTTTTACAGCGGGTTCGGGCAACGGTCCTGGAGGCTTTTTCCCACCAGGATGTCCCTTTTGAAAAACTGGTTGAGGCGGTGCAGCCCAGCCGGGATTTGAGCCGTTTTCCCCTCATCCAAACCATGTTTTCGGTCCAGCCTGAATTCCGACGGGCGGCCCGGTCCGGTTCAACGCTGCAAGCTGAATCGCTGGATTTAGTACCTGTGGTTGAACGGGGAACAGCCAATGTTCCGGTGGCGCTTTTCATTGAGGAATCTGCGGGGGGCCTGATTTGTACCTGGGAATTTGCGGCCTCACTCTTTGCCGAAAACACAGTCGCACAGTGGCAAAACCGGTTTTCAGTGTTACTTGCGGCCATTGTTGCGAATCCTGAGCAATCCATTTCCGGCCTTCAGGTTTTAACTCCGGCAGAGACACATCAAATTCTGGTTGAGTGGAACGCGACCGCCCGCCCTTTCAACCTTGAACAAACTCTGCATGGTTTATTTTTGCAGCAGGCCCAAACCGCTCCTCATACGGTGGCGGTTGTGTACGAAGATGAATTCAGGCAGGTCCGGTTGAGTTTTGCCGAACTCAGGGACCGGGCCGGGCAACTGGCACTGGCTTTGCAGGAAATAGGCGTTGGCCCCGAAATTCCAGTTGGGATTTGCCTGGAACGTTCACCCGAAATGGTGGTTGCCGTGTTGGGGATTTTGCTGGCGGGAGGGGCGTATGTTCCGCTCGAAACCACTTGGCCGCCGGACCGGATTCAGATGATTGTGGAAGACGCGCAACCCCTGGCCGTCATTTCCAAAGCAGGGCTTTCCTTCACCCGCAATTGGCTAACACAACCAGACTTCCTCACAGCAGAAAAAGCACTCAGTCCTCAGTCCTCAGTCCTCAGTCCTGGGATTTCTCACCACAGAGACACAGAGAACACCGAGAACACCGAGAACACACAAAGACAAACCATACTGGATTTGGTGATTGACATTTTGCCGGTTGACCAGAGGAAAACCCGCAACCCGCAGTCGGCAACCGGAAGCCCGAACCAAGCGGCCTATATTTTGTATACCTCCGGTTCAACCGGAAAACCAAAGGGCGTTGTCATCGAACATCGGCAGGTCGTGAATTACATTCTTGCCGTTTCTGAACGATGCCGTCTGGAACCCGGAATGAGCTTTGGCTGGGTTCAACCGCTGGCGGTGGATTCCTGCAAGACAGTCCTCTTTCCTCCCTTATGTTGTGGCGGTACGCTCCATCCGATTTCCCTTGAAACTGCCGGAGACGCCCAGGCTTTTGGCGCATATATGCAGCGTCATCAGGTGGAGGTCTTAAAAATCGCCCCCTCGCATCTGGCTGCTTTGTTGCAACAGGAGAACCCTGCGGCGGTCCTGCCCCACAAACGCCTGATTATCGGCGGCGAGGCATCGCAACGGGATTGGTTGCTCAAGGTCTGTTCCCTGGTGCCGGACACGTGCCTCGTGTTCAACCATTACGGCCCAACCGAAACCACTGTGGGAGTGACGACATACTTTGCCAATCCAAGTGATTTGGCTGGCCGGGGGGTAGCGGTTCCAATTGGCAAGCCACTGGCCAACTGCCAGCTTTATGTGCTGGACGAAGCCGGAGTGCCTGTTCCTCCTGGAACCGTCGGAGAACTCCTGATTGGTGGCGATTGTCTGGCACGAGGCTACCTGAATCAGCCGGAATTGACAGCAACACGGTTTATCAGGGTTGAAGGAAACAACTCAGTCCTCAGTCCTCAGTCCTCAGTCCTTTATAAAACGGGTGATTTGGTCCGGTATCTGGCGGATGGCAATGTTGAATTTCTGGGCCGCAACGACCATCAGGTGAAAATTCGTGGGTTTCGCATTGAACTCGGTGAGGTCGAAGCCGCCTTGCGCCAACACCCTGATGTTTCCGCCGCCCTGGTGCTGGCCCGCGAAGATGCCGCCGGAGAAAAGCGACTGGTGGCCTACATTACAACCAGGACTGAGGTGAAAGGACTGAGGACTGAGGCAGAATCCGAACCCTCAGTCCTTGAAGAGGGCTCAGTCCGCAGTCCGCAGTCCTCAGTCCTGACTTTTTTGCGCCACCGCCTGCCTGATTACGCAGTTCCATCCGCAATTATGGAACTGGAGGCAATGCCTCGGACTTCCCACGGCAAGATTGATTTGAATGCCCTTCCGGAACCGGTTTTTGGAGCGGAACCAAGTGGGGAAGAGGCATTTTCAGCACCGCGCACGCTGACGGAAGAAATACTTCATGAACTGTGGTGCGGTGTCTTGCGGCGGGAACGCATTGGCATTCAGGAGGATTTCTTTGCTGTCGGAGGGCATTCGCTGCTGGCCACTCAAATCACTTCCCGGATACGGCAAACCTTTGGAGTTCACCTGCCGTTACGGGCGGTTTTCGAGCAATCCACCATTACCAAATTGGCAACGGAAATTGACCGGCTCAAAAATGAATTGAACCTGTTGCCCCGGCATCAGGCCCGGTTTGAGGTTCAAACGCGCCCGGAACGGATTCCCCTTTCATTTGCCCAACAACGGCTTTGGTTTCTGGACCGCTATGAACCGGGCAGCACAGCCTACAATTTACCGTATGCCGTTCGGTTTCAGGGGGATTTCAAACCGGAGACTCTGGAGCAGGCGCTCAATCTGTTGGTGGAACGGCACGAAATTTTGCGGACCAATTTTGTGGAAATGGATGGAACGCCCGTTCAGGTGATTCATCCCCGGCGAAACGTTGCACTCACGATTCTGGAGGCCGGTCCAGCGGAACCTGCTTCGCTTTTGTTGGATTTTGCCAACCGCCCGTTCAATCTGGAGACGGATGTTTTGTTGCGGGTGGCCGTGGTTGGACTGCCAAACGGTGCGTGGGTGTTGGCCACCGTGACGCACCATATTATTTCCGACGGCTGGTCGAGTGAAATTTTTGCCCGCGAACTGGTCCACAGCTACCGCCGGTTAAGTGCAAACAAGCCGGTATCACTACCACCGCTTCCCGTTCAATATGCAGATTTTGCCCTTTGGCAGCGGTCCTGGCTGTGTGATGAAGTGCTGGCTGCACAGGTTCAATATTGGAAAAACCGTTTGGGCCAGGAGCTGCCCCCGCTGGAACTCCCGACTGATTTTCCGCGTGGTGGCCGCTCGACCGGTCCCGCCCGGTGGGAAGCGATTACCGTTCCGGCGAGGCTTTTGGACTCCTTGAAAGTGCTGTCCCACCAATCCGGGGCAACGTTGTTTATGACCCTGGGAGCTGCCCTGTTTTCGTTGCTCTATCGCTACAGCGGGCAGGAATCCATTTTCATTGGAACCCCGGTGGCAGGGCGCAACCGGGCGGAAACCGAGAACCTGTTGGGATTTTTTGTCAATACCCTGGTTTTACGGGGCGATTTGAATTCAGGGCAGACGTTTCAGGATTTTCTGCAACAGGTGCGACAAAGGGCTTTGGAAGCCTACGACCATCAGGATATTCCCTTTGAAAAACTGGTTGAGGAATTGCACCCGGCGCGTGCATTGGAGCGTTCGCCGCTCTTTCAGGTGGTCTATTCGTTGCGCCAGCCCTGGCAAACCAACCGAACCTTGCAGCCCCAGTCCAGCCAGTTCTTGCAAGAGGTGGAGCTTGCCAGCCAGACCGCCAAATTTGAGATGAATTTCTCAATGGCTGACACTCCCACAGGTCTGGTGGTGGGGGTTGAATACCGGGCCGACCTGTTTGCCCCGCCAACCATCCGGCGAATGTTGGAAGCATATCAGTCACTTTTGGAACAGGTTGTGGCCAATCCCTCCGTTGCCGTTTCCTCCGTCCCTCTGTTGAATCCCAGGGAACGGCAACAACTGGCCCGGCACTTGGCAATTGCCCAAAAACCACCCCAGGTGAAAATGAACCTCAAGGAATGGTTTGAGCTTTCGGTCAGTCGTTCACCTGACAATCCGGCCCTCACCTTTGGTTCCCAAACACTGACCTATCGAGAGTTAAACGAGCAGGCGGAACGGATAGCGGTCTGGCTGCAGGAGCAGGGAGTGACCTCTGGTTCACGGGTGGTGGTCTATCTGGAGCGTTCGGTGGAACTGGTGGCGGCTATCGTGGGAGTGGTCAAAGCCGGAGGGGTCTATGTGCCGGTGGACCCG
>JAIBAN010000089.1 GCA_019695185.1 Blastocatellia bacterium
GCGGGCCGAATTCCTTTCGGATTTGGTCGTAGGTTCCGTTGTGCTCCATTTCGGCACATGCCAGGTCATGCCAATGGGCCTGTTCCGGTTCAGGCAGCTTCTGCCATTTGATTTCGGCTTCGGTCAGCGGCACCGACGCGGTTCCTCCCGGTCCCGGCTGGGCTGCCCGTTTCCGCTGGTGCTCGGCAATCCGGCTCAGATGTCCATCCAAATCCGCTTGCAGTTCAGCCAGGGGCTTTTGCGCGAGGGTTGTCACGAACGGTTTGGGATGATGGATGGCGACGGTGCGCAATTTGAGTTCAAACAGTTGGTTACAGGCGGCGAGAATTTGTTCGGCGATTTCCATCCGCTGGCCCCATTCCGGGTTGGCTGCATCTCCTATTGCCGGTGTTGGCTCCTCCTCATGCGCCCGTTCCTGGGCCTGCGCCCGTGTGTGAGGAGGCTCCGTATTGTCATAGCATGTCATGCTTACCATGTCGGATTTTGCACCAGGACCGGAACTCATTTGTTTGAGCGGGGTTGCAGTCGGTTTAAGTGACTTTTGACCGGAACTCCCAGCCGAACTCCCAACGGAACCCGGTTTTTGGGCAAAATTTTTTAATCCTTCAAACCCCGGATTGAGGCGGTAATGGTTGCCGTCCGCCCGACGGTCCGTTTCCACCACGCCAATCGCGGTCAGCCGCCCTAAAATTTCACCCAGCCACCGTTCGCTTTTGCCGAATTCACGGGCCAGAAACTTCTGGTGGCAGAATGTCCAGCCGAATCGGCTGGACAGATTTGAGATCGTCACCAGCAGGGTTTCCACCCATGGTTCAAACCGGTGCCGGTTGGCCCGGTGCCACAGCCACTCCCAGCGGGTGATTTCGGGGGGCATGACGGAGAAAAAACGGTTCCTGGCTTTGGGTGAGGCAAAAAACGCTTTGGTGTCAGGACGGAGCACCTTGTGGCACCGGTGCCGCCGGGGTTGCGCTACAGCTTTCAATTCAGGTTGACTCTGGAGTGACTGCACGGCTGTCTCCGGGCCGCTGTGAATTATAATTATGCCTTAATTAAGTTAAAATTAGAGCTTAATTATACTCTAATTATACTCTAATTAGGGCTTAATTATGGCACTTGCATTATAGACGGGTTTTCACAGGGCGTTTGGGGATGTGGTGTTTTGAGACACACAACCTCCATATCGTCGTTGACTTCTGCCGTAATCATCTGCAAAATAGCCACGACGATTGAGTTTGAAAACACAAATCCCCTGTTCTGCCAGCAGGCAGTCGTGGGAATTGCACATGAGCCGGAAGATTTCAGGTTATGTCATAGGACTCCTTTCTGACCTCCTTTCTGCTGATGGTTGAAAAACCAACCGTTGAAAACCAACAAGAACAATCTCACGCGATAACGGTGGCTTCGCCTGGAAGCATTGGCCACCAATCGCATGCAATCATTTCACAAACGAGTTCAAACATGAAGGCCGCAGCCACACGCAATAATGTGGTTGCGGCCAGTTTATTTGGGACGATAATCGGAAAAATTGCATGGCAAACCCTTCCGCAGAAAAAGCTGCAGAATCCAGGGCGTCCATCCGCTCCAAAATTGCATAAAATAACGGAAAATCTTGGCATCGTCAGTCCTTATCAGATATAAAAACTGTATGACTGACAGTAAGCCAGGCGGAGTTGCGTCCTGAAGACGTGCAACGTCGTTTGGTTGTCCGGCGGTGTTGGAGCACCGTCGAATGTCCCATCCTACCGCGCTCCGTCACCAGGACGCAAGGTGTGCAATTGAAAGCGTTCACCGACCTGTCATTGCGCAAACCCTATGCCAAAAGGATACGGAGCCGGTGTTTGGGGGAAAAATGTTTTCTTACTTTGCTGTATCTCGCTTATTGCAAGCTAAATACCTCTCTGATAAACTTAATGGAACATAGCACTGTGTCTAATCATAAGCAAGGCGCTCTGCGAATTGGTGTCGCAGCCCAGAGACTACGATTTTCTAAAATCACCATTCGCCGCTGGATTTATTCGGGTCGGCTACAATCTGTTAAGTACAAAGGTGAAAACCGCGTACCTCTTTCTGAAATTACCAGGATTATGGAGGAAGTAAATCAAGCGCAGATTGTTATCTATGCACGGGTCAGTTCTCCGGACTGCCGGGCTGAACTTGATGGTCAGCTTGTGATGTTACGGGATTGGGTTGCCAGGGAAAGGCCAGGGAAGACATTTATTGAAGTCACTGAAATCAGTGACTGGAGTGACTTTGACCGGGTTAAGCTAAATAAACTCTTTTATCGTCTTCGGGACCATAAGGTTTCTGAAATCATCGTATTAAACCGGGGTGTTTTGATTGAGCATGATCAACCTGCAATTACGAAGGCGTTTGTGGCCTTGTTTGAAATGTACATCGAGTCCTTTGGTGCCTTTTTACGTTTTATTCAGGATGAGGCAGGCTCGTAGTATCAGTGGTTTCCCACTCTTGATTCCAGTTTTTCCGATTTTCCAACCGTCATACAAAAAAATCTTCCTTTTTCTGTTATGGAACACCAGTTGCTTTCCATATAGCAGACTTCTATTCCTCACTTCTAGGACATCTACATGCAATACATCGGTTTTTTATTTTATGGCTATGCTGTCACCGGCGTGACTGCCGGTGCTTTCAAACTTGACGACCTCCAACATCCAACCTTGTGCTTTTATGAGCAGTTTTCCGACCAGGCCACGGCCTTGGAAACCTTGCGGCGTTTGATTGGCACCAGTCCGGTGTGCTCAATAAAAAATTCAGTGACTGAGGTCTGTCTCAATGAACCGGCTGTGGTTCAGGCCATGATTTCGGGACAAACCAGTGCGGTGGCGGCTGAACTGTATTCCGGTCGTAATGTGTTGCTCTCTTATACCGAGCGCGAAGCGATTGCCCAGATTCCCGAAGGGCCGGTTTTTTCCGAAGCGGCCTGTTTGGTTTCCGCGTTTCGGGCCGCCGCCCAGGAACAACTTGAGTACAATCATCGCTCCCTGCATATCCATCAGGCAGCCCGCCAGGTGGATGCGTTTTTGTATGAGGGGTCGGAACTGGTGTCCCATCGGCGGGATGTGCCGGAGCACGACGACCGGGATGCGTATCTGGCGTCAGTCGAGTATCTCTTAAACGAAAATGGGATTGCCGGGCCGGTCAGCCTGCTGACCTTTTCCGGGGGCAATCCCTATTGCAATCTGCGCCACCGTGAACACCTCAATACAGACCTGGTGACGGAAGTCTGCGAAACCATTGAGACGTCGGGTTTGTTTGGGATTTCTTTACCTGACGAGGGGCGGCGCATCATCCAGCAGGAGTTGAGTCCGCATCACCGGTCGGGCATTCCCTTCGTGATGTATGGGGCACTGGTACAGTATTTGGCCCGCCAGGGAGCGGATTTCCGGCGCATCATTCAACCGGTTCCCGTTGCAGTCAAAAAGGGAGAATGGTTCTGGCAGAACTGGTGGATTTCCGGTCCCAAAGCCGAGGTTCGTGGCTGGCGACGGTATCAAGGCGGGGTTCTCAGCTTGGTGGTTCTGCTGGCGCTGGCCACGACCCAGTTCGGATTTAGATACCGTGAAGAGAAAAACCTGGACGGGCAACAGGCCACCGAGTTGAGCCGGAAAGCAGGGAATGAAGTTATGCGCAAGGAGGTGATGAGCATTCGCGCCTTCCTGGATGCGTTGAACAAACGAATCGGGATCGCCGAAAAATTAAGTGAGATCCGGAAAAGCTTTTATACGATCTGTACGAAAATTGTGGATGCCACGCCCAAAGGAGTGACGGTTTCATCCATTAAGATAAGTGGCCGGGATGTCACGATTACGGCCTACACTACGGTTTTGAGTGCGGCCCAGGCGCAGAATAAAACGGTCACGACCACGCTGAACGCCGGTGGAACAGAGGTTCCGGTTGCCAATCCCGCCATCGATGTGGCGCAACCGGCGATTGATTTCGCCACGAATCTGGAACAGTCACACCTGTTTTCCAACCTGCAAAACCCGTACAAAGCGAGTCCGGAGCGGTCTGAATTTACGATCACCTGTACGTATACGGGTCCGGTTGTCACCCAATCCATCGAGACACAGGCGATTCCAACCCTCATCCTCCAGGCGACCCAGCCAGCCGCTGGCGCGCCTCAACCCGTTCCGGCTAAATAGGAGTTTGTCATGAAAAACAATTTTGTACTCCAAGCGGCTCTATTCTGTGGGGTTCTGGTACTTGGTGAATATCTGCTGTACCAGTTCTGGTTTTGGTCTTGGGATGCTGCTGTCACCCAAAAACAACAACAGATCGACGCCTTAAAAAAAGAGAATGACCTGTCCGACAAATATCGTCAGGAGCGTGAGGAACAGCTTCGACTGGTTGAGAATGCCAGAGCACGATGGAAATCATTTGATGAAAACATTCCCTCTGATTTTCAATGCTCTCAACTGTTTAATGATTTGAATCTGGCTGCCCGCGGAAATGTAGCCATTGAAGATAAACAAGATACGCACCTTGCCTATCATCCCGGCCTCAATGAATCGACGGTCAAACTGCAAACGCGGGGTACTTTTCCCAACCAGATGAAACTGCTGTGGACAATTGCCCAGCTCAAACTGTTTGTAGTGTTTCCCCAGGGCGAGTTTCGCAATAACGGCGACAATACCACCACCCTCACCCTGAATGGGTATGTACCGGTTGACCGTCCTTCCGATGCCGACACGGCAGCCAAAAAATCGGTTGATTCGCTGAAATAAATTTATGATCTCAAATCTCCTCGCAACCCTTACCCGGGAAAACCTCAAATCCAATCCCCGAATTTGCGTCATCATCCCCAAAGAACTGGCGATTGAGCGTGGGATATTAATCACCGGCATTGACGAGCGTGAAATCCGTTTTGCGGTTCGGAACGACGCCCTGTACCAATCATCCGTGAACTGGTTTACCGAGGAACTGGAGCGGAATTCCGTCCAGGAGCACCTCTGTCGGGCCGCCCGGCTGACCTTGCCGGTCGTCAAAAAACTGCGGTTTTCACCGAAAAAAGCGGCCCTGGTTGATATTTTGCGTGGCATTGAGAATTCCTATCCAAAGACCACAGGCACTCCGACCGGGCAGGCTTTGGAAATTCGAATCGTGCCGGAGATTGCCCACGTCATCCCCAAAGAGGTGAGTGAAAAAAGGCAGGTGCTGGTGGAGCGGGCGGCGGGCGTCACGTTTTTCGCGTTTTATGTTGACGGGATGGGACGCCAGTGGCTTGACGGGCAGTTCCATGACACCACCACCCGCCAGGAGTTTCGCCGGAAACTGGCTCTGGCCGCCGGGCTCTCAACCGACCCAACCACCATAAACACCCTGCGACTTGAACTGAACCGGTTGGATAAGCCTGATTTCGATAGGGTTTTTGAGCTTTCCTACCAAAACTATCATCGCCACATGGACCATTCCCGGCAGGAATTGTTGCGGGATGTGCGGGAAATTCAACGTGAATCCGCTGCTTTGGGAATGCTTCCGGCAAATACCGCGCGGACCACTTCCGAACCAATTTCAAGAACCCTCGCGTTTTTTTACAAGCTTGTGGCACTGCCGTATCAACAGGGCTGTTCGGACGTCAAAATCTGGATGGATTATGTCAAGTCCAGAGGGGGTGGCTTGATCCATAGCGTGCGATTGGACGGGGTCTGGATTGAAGATGATCCGATTCCGTTCACGTTTGAAAATTTCATGTCAATTCTCCAGCACTGTAAAACCCTGGCCGGAATCCATGGAGTCGAGAATCATCAACCGCAGCAGGGCCGCATCTCGTTTCGGATCCCGGAAAAAGGGGGCACGGTGCTCCGGTTCAATGGCCGGGTTGAATTGTATCCACTCGACCAGGGCGTGGCTCCCGACGGAGTGCAACTGGTCGGGATCACCATCCGTTTCCACAAGCAGGCGAATCAATTTTACGGCCTGTCGGACCTGACGTTTCTGCCGCAGCAGTTCAGTTTGATCGAGTCGCTGACGGAGGCGGAAGAGGGGATGGTTTTGATTTCGGGCCGGACGGATTCAGGCAAAACCACCACCCTTTATGCCCTGGGAAATTACCTGCGGGCCAAATATGCAGGTAAATACCAGCACAACCTGGAGGACCCGCTTGAATTTGACCAGCCGGGCGTCTTCCAAACCCAAATTGCCCACCATAAAAAAATGAAAGCGGCCGATTACCTGGATGGCATGCTCCGGCTGGCTGAGGATATTTATCAAGTGGGTGAATTGCAGGATGGGGAAAAAGCGGCGGCGGCGGTGAAAATCGCGCTCTCCGGCCACTATACAACCGGAACCATTCACGCCGTCGGTCCCTTTCACGTGCTCAAACGGCTTGAAACCTGGGGGGTTCCGCCGGAGGATGTGGGCAGTGTCCTGTTGGGTGTCATCCACCAGAAGCTGGTTCCCAAATTGTGTCAGGAGTGCGCGGTTCCGGCGAATCCGGTGGAAGTCCTGGACCCGCGGGTGAATCCCCACCTGAGAGAACTCCTTGAGTTTTGGAAGGCGGATATCAAGGCTTTTCAGCCGAAAATCGCCACCGGAATGCTGGGGGACAAGGTTTGTCCCGCTTGCAGTTTTCGGGGCAAGCCGGTGGGGTATAAAGGGCGGGTGGCGGTTTTTGAGGTGTGGGATGCGGCTGAAATGGGACATTTGATTCGTTCCCGGCGCGATTTTGCGAAATTGCAGCAAAAGGCGCTGAAAAAAGGGCATATTACCCGGCTCAAAGCGGCGATGACGTTTGCGGCTGCCGGATATATCGACGTGCCCTCCGCGAAACGGGTGGTGCAGCGGGTGGACCCTCTCAGTGAGGGTTTGAAAGACTATAACTACGACATCTATGATGCTCAAAGGCGCGATATCTATGAAGAGGCGGAAGAGTTGAAAGCCCGCTTTGCCGCTGCCCGCAAAGCCGGTTCCGGATCGACGGTTCGTCCGGATGACCGGTCCCCCTTCCGCCAACCGGAACCACCCATTATTGATATCCCGGCCGAGACACCGGATGAAGGGATGACCCACTAAGGAGAAAATATGAGTTCAACCGTGGCTGTGGCACAACCACCGAAAGAGGAATTGACGATTGAACAAATCAACCAGCGCCGTTCCATGACACTGGATGTACCTGAAAAAATTCTGATTCTGGACGCCATTGGCGGCAGGATCAAATCCGGCGGGGATGTTGTCGCCTATTTCACCGAGATGAAAAGTCTGCTTGATTTGATCGAAGGAGCAGAAGTTGACCCGCGCTCCTTTGAGATTAGCGGCAAACCCACCGGAGGGGCATTTCTCAAGACGATGTACCATCTGGTGTGTATCCATGGGAAGCCGTTCAATGAAGCCTGCCGCCAGTTTCCTGGTATCTTTGAACCGGTTGAGCTGGTCATTCTGGACGCCGGGCAAAAAGCCGGGAAATACGAGGAAGTCATTCCCTTTCTGGTGAAACACCTGAAAGAAACCAGGGACACCCGTGACCGGATTCGGAAAGACCTGGCGTATCCTAAAATTCTGGTGGGAGCCACCGCCATTGTGATGGGGATATCGGTGTATGTGATCGTGCCTGCCTTCAGGGATTTTTTTGCCGCCCTGCTCGGCTCTGACGAACTTCCCATCCAGACGGCGCTGCTCTTCAACCTGTCGACCTTTTGCGTGTCCTATTGGTACGCCATCCTGGGATTGTGCGCCGGGGTGTATTATGGATTTCGTTATCTGCGGGCCAACTCGCCCGCCTATCGGCAAAAAGAAGACTCCTTTTTGCTGAAAGTGAAAAAGATCGGTCGCTGGATTCTGTTGATGGACCTGGTTTCGTTTTTGCGGATTTTTATTGTCATGTTCAAAGCCGGGACCGGACTGGACGAGGCCATCTGGCAGGCTGCCGAGGCGGTCCGCAATTCCGAAATCCGGGCGGCCTTTCAAAAGGCAGCGGATATGTTTAGCCGGAAAAACCCTGAATATTTCTACAAATGCGCCGCCGCCGCCCATCCCTATTTCAAATTTCCCAGCAGTTTTTACAGCCAGTTCAAAGCGTTCGAGGAGGCCCATGCCTCGGTGGAGCAACTGGAACGGTATCTGGAAATGGTCAAGCATGATGCGGACGCCATTCGGGACGAGTTGCTTGAGTGGATTAAACCGCTCGCGGTGGGAGTCATCGGCGGGTTTATCGGATTTGTGGCGATTGCCCTCTACAGCCCGTTGTTTACGTTGATTGGCAAGTTGGCCGAGCAGATTGCCCGGCGGCAGGGTCAATAGATTTGGCATGACGTTTGCCGGTTCTGTACGCAAACTATTTCACGTTGCGGAGCCTTATATGCACAAAACCTTGCTTGCCGGATTGTTTTTCCTGGGTTTGACCGGATACGTGGTGGTCAACCACGTTGTCAGCCAACCCGCTGTCCCACAAATTACGCCTGCGGTTTCCCTGCTGGTCAGTGACGAAGCCACTTTGATTGACAACCTGCCCCAGGTTCGCGTGCTTTTGAGTCAGGCGGACCCCTACTCGGTGCGCTTCACCAAAACGATTGCGGCAGTCAACCGGTTGAATCAGGTTCGGGATGAAGCGGCCTCCGGATTGAAACCGGGCAAGGACAAAGACCCGGCAGCCCAGCTCCAGGTCCAGCGGGCCGTTTCCCGCTTGATTGCGGCGGTGGCGCAGGAAGAAGGGGACATGCTGCGGGAACAACACGAGGGGAGGCTGGTCCGCCTTTCGGTCCTGGCCGGCTGCATTGCCGCGCTGGGGACCGTGCTGCTGCTGGTAACCTACTGGCAGGAGAAGAAAATCGCGGGTGAGGTGTTCCGCGCCCTCAAAGCCAGGGAAGACGCTTTGCCTTCCGAACCGACTCTCAAAGAACAGCCGCTGGATGTTCAGGTGACGCATTTGATTGAAAAATTCGGCCAAAAGGACGGGCAGGTCAAAAAGCTCACGAGTGATTGTTTTGATCGCGGCCAGGAAATCCGCACGTTGCGCCGCCAGCTTAAAAACCAATCCTCGGCTCCTCCGCCTGCGCCACCGCCCCATCGGACCACCAAAACCGAAGAAGACCTCAAGGAGCGCACCGGCACCAGCTCCACCGTTATCCCGTTCCAGCCGGGGCAGCACTTCATTTTTGAAGATGAGGAGGAAGTGGGCCGGGTCGCCACGGTCCATCAGATTGCTCCGGCGGGAGGCTCTCCGGTGCTTTCCCGGTTGGCCCAGGCGGTTGATTTATGCGCGCATGCGACGGGTGAAATCATTTCCATCCAGGTTGAGGTTTCCGCGTTGCAGCACCTCTTTCCCAACCACTTCCCTGCCGTCCTGCAGGCGGTCATCGAGCATCTCGTCACGGAAATGCTGGGTCACAACGTGGCCGCCGGTGAACTTGCGGTGAATGGCGACACGCTCTATTGGGAAGTTGAAACCGCCAGCTTTGACTATGTAGAATTTGTGAACGATTGTCACCGGAAGACACCCATTGTTTTTGAAGACGCCCGGGTGCGTGCGCCGCACCTCCACATTGAAATCCTGGCCCCGTCGAGGTTGGATTATGGTACCTAAACCGGTTCCGGAAGAATCACCGGATGTCATTTATTTCCCTCAAATTGTGGACTATCTGAGGGAACTCGTGCTGTGCGGGGTGTGTGATGCCCATTTTCATCCCGACTGGCCGCCGTTCCAACGGAACCCAAATGGATTTTTGGCTGATTTTGAGGGAGCCCCGGCCCGGATTGTGACCGAGGAAGAACTCTTCAAACTGGCGTTATGGGTAACTCAGGGAACCCCGTTCCACCAAAAACTCGATTACCTGCAAAAACGCTGCGAATTGTTAAAACAACTGTGTGCCGCCAATCCGGACCTGCCCCTTGATTCCCTGCTTGAGGAGGAATATCCCGCGTTTGCGAAGGTTCCGCTGCCGGAAACCTTTGATGTGGGGCTCGATTTGAAAACCAAAGGGGAGAACGGTGAGGAAGGCGTGACCGGGCGGTTTCGGGTGCAAATATTTTTCACTGATTCTGCCAAACCCTATGAATGCGGCCTCAATCTGGCCTTTCGCCGGATTCTGCCGGAAATCCCCTCCTACCAGGATTTGGGGTTCAATGCGGCCGCCGGCCTGCTTGTGAACGACATCCTGGACCGGACCATCACCCACGGCCTGGTGCTGGTCATCGGGGCCACCGGCAGCGGGAAAAGCACGTCGGTGGCGGCCATGGTGGACGCCATCAACGCAACCCTGCCGCTCAATATCATTTCCATCGAGGACCCGGTTGAATATCGCCATCCGCCCAAGCAAGCCTACATCCGGCAAATCAGTCTCCACCGGAACGTCATTTCCTACCCCCAGGCCATCCGCAATGCCCTGCGGCAAGACCCGGACATTGTGGTCATCCAGGAAATCCGGGACCACCAGACCGCGATTGAGGCCCTCAAGCTGGCGGGGGCCAACCGGCTGGTCTTCGGCACGTTTCACGGGCTGACCGATACCGCCTCCGCCCTGCTCGACTTCTGCAAACTGGTGGGGGACAATTTTCACGCCGTGGCCACCCACCTGCAGGCCATCGTCGCCCAGCAGCTCCTGCCGGCCAGCGACGGCCAGGGGCGGGTTCTGATTCAGGAAGTGCTGCGGGCCCGCAAAAACCTGCGCATCCGGGAACTCCTGCGGAGTAAATGTCAGGACCCGGAGGTTTATTACGCTGAATTGGGTCAGGCCAACACCAGCCTGCTCAAGTATGAAGTCTCGACGGTTCATTCCTTGGCAGAAGCGGTGGTTGGGAATAAAATCAATCTCAGCGTGGCAATGGCCACCGCCAGCCACGAAAACGAACTGCGGGAAGCAATCAGCCTGCTGGCCGAGCCAGCCCCGAACAATGCTCAATCACATAACACGCCCGGCTTTCTTAAAAATCGAAACCTTGAATGAAAAAAGCACCGGTTTGGGTCACTGTCCTCGTTGTGCTGGTGGTGGCCTATCTCATTTGGCTCACGCCCTTGCTTTCCAGCGCCCCGGGCACCCGTTCCACCCAGCTTCCCCTGCTCGTCAGTCGCGTCCGCGAAGTCGTCCTGCTCAACCATCCTGACGATTTACGCAAAATCAGCCAGTCCCTGGCCACGAACGACCCGGCTGCGCCCAACCTTGCGGACCTCAGAAAGAAAATTGACGATTACCTGGTTGCGACGGAGGGCGAGCGAAAGCGGCAGGCCAAATCCCTGCTGGAATGCACCGACCAGACGCTGGCGGGCCTTTTTGCGGAATCCGGCCACATCCGCGCCGAACGGCAGCAACAATTGCGCCTGGCCTTGTATTCCGCTGCCGGGTTGCTCCTGGTTTTGGGGGTCACCTTGGCCGGTCTGGTTGGAGTCCACACCCGTTTGCAAAACCGCTCCGCTTTCCTGACGTCGGAAATGCTCCGGTTAGGTGAGAGAGTGGAAGGGTTCCGGAGGAAATATCGGGAAATGTTCTTTCTGCGCTTCAACCTGGAGGCTCAGTTGCTGGCACTGCAGGATGAGGTCGTCGAACTCCGGACACAGCTTGGAAAGGACGAGTTGACGCAGGCTCTCAAACCGCTGACCGGGATTATCAAGACGCAGCAGCTTATCCAACAATGTCTGGGGCGGAAACCCCTCTGGGTGGCAATCTTTGACATTGATTTCTTCAAGCGCGTCAATGACGACTACTCCTACGAATCGGGAAACACCGCCATCAAAATCCTGGCGGCCATTATCCGGGAAAACCTGGGGGAGCACGACTTTCTGATTCGGTTTGGCGGTGAGGAATTTGTGGCGGTGTTTCCCGAAGCTTCCCTTTCCGAGGTGCAGGCCCGCATTGGCAAAATCCAAAACGCCGTCCGTGGCGTTGAAGTCAAGGATTTGAAAAAAGATGGCGCTTTGGCAGTGGTCCAGTCCCAGCTCCGGGCGGGCAGCTCAATCACCGTTTCCGGCGGGTTTGTTGAAATGGGCGAGTCCGATCACTATCACGCGGCGGTCGCGGCCCTGCGTTCGTTTGACCAGAATGAAATTGCAGAAGGCCAGGGCCTGCTCTGGGACAAGATTGCCAACCTCGAAAAATCAATCCGGCTGCTCGCCAACGCCCGGCTTTCGGAAGCAAAACAAACGGGCCGCGATAAAATCGTCGGCCCGCGAGGTTTAATCCTTTGAACAGGAGTCAGCGCAGTTCCTGCTTCCGGCTTTTTGGGTCTGCCGCCCTATTGAATAATCTGCCGGAGGCACCACCCTCAATCTCCAATTCCGGCACCCGGCGGTTCCTGGCAAGCTCCAGTTCTTCCAATTCTTTCACCATTTTCCACATCGTGAACTTGTCTCGCCGAACGTTGTACCTGACCAAACTCGTCACCGCAAATCCGAGACAAAGCGCCCACGACAAAGTGGTCGGGACGGAAAAAGCGAATGCCAGCATCCTCGATTGTTCCTCCGGGGTTGGTTTCCCCCAAAGGCTTTCGTAAACCTGAGCCAGGGCGATGCCCAGAGTCGGCAACACTATTCCGCAGGCTGCCAAAAAAACCAGGAAGCCAAAAATGAAACCAAAATGAAACCGGGTAAAGCCTTTGCTTCCGCGAGGTGTTTCTGCAAGATCCATAAGCGTTCTCAATTCGTTAGTTGTACCGGATGTTTACGGCACAGATTCCAGGTACTGGGAAGGATCAGCACAAGGCAGGTTCCCACCTCGAAAAGTATCATCAGGCTTCCTGCCCACCGATTGATGAAACGGAAAACCTGGACCCCCAAGTACAAGGAAAACACACCCCACATGAGGCCGGCAACCAAGGTCCACAGCTCGCCTTTCCGCATCCAGTTGCCGATCAACGTTCCTGCCAACCCGATGGCACAGGAAACAATCGCGTAAAACACAAAAACCCAGCCGTACTGGTTTTGGTTGAGTTTTACTTCGACCTGTTGCTCAAATGAATAAAGGAAAAAAACTGCGGCTGCAGCCCACAACGGCCAGAAAATCATATGGGCAATGCCCAGTATAGGTAAGCGTTTTGATTTGGTCTGAGGCATAATTGGCTTGCCTTTTTCATCCCAACCCCGTCATTCAATTACCTTTGCTTTTTGTTTGCGCTGCGCGAATTTCTTTTCGTAGACTTTGGCCTACCCAGATAATCGATTGCTTCCCACGGGTGGTGGTGATGATGAACTGGCACGGGATTTCAGTCCAATTCGCCAAAGCTGCCGGTGTCAGGTTCAGATTCATATCATTATAGTACCGACGACTTTTGGAATAGTCGTGGAATGGGTCAAAGTTGAACTCGGCTACTCCATAATAGTCTTTTTGGAACTGGGACAGTGGTACGATTTTTTCGTCCGGCGATTTGGCTCGATGCGGCACAACCAAGTCGAAATCATCGGGATGTATTCCCACCTCAATTTTCCTTACTTCATCTCTGAACCGCAAATTGAGAACAGTTGGCCTTGGAACCTCCAGCTCAATAGTGCCATCAATCATGACCTCTTGTGGTTCCAATCTTGAATTAACATCGGGTTGGAGCGCAACTTTTAACTCCGGAGCAACAGGTTTAACAGGCTCTATCATAGCTTTAGGCTCAATTGGATAACTGACCTGGGTGATTGGCGGCGGCGGGGTCACTAATTTGACGACTCCCATACTGGCTAAAGCCAACACAAACCCAACTCCTATATGCCAAACTTTGTTTTTTTCCATTTTTTTTCCCTCCTATACAATTTGTAATCAAATTGATTCGACACGGCCTTTCCTATATTTCCACACATCCTGTACATCAATCAGAGCATCGGCTAATCGTCCCGCCGCCACAAACCGGTTTTTTCAGGAATTTCCTGTGATGGTTTGGAAAATACAGGAGGAAGCCTGGTTTAAATTCTGGTTTTCCGACTTCCACGATGTCGTTCTTGGTCCGAAAGGCTGAGAGAAACCAATTTTTGGTCTGTTGCCATCATTGGAATGGCTTCCAGGTTTTCCAGAAAGGTCCTTATTTTATTCCGAAATTCCGCACAACAATCAATTGAATCTTCATTTCGGAGGACCAACCGAATGTCGACATCATTAAGAGAGAAAACTTCAACTACATTGTTGAAATTCACCAGGGCATCGTGACGAACCTGAACAAAAGATGAATCTTTCTGAAAAAAATTCCAAACTGCGTCACAATCCTCAATTCGACATATATCAAAATACTGCTTGTGGGATATCTGAATGCGGACACCGAAGTCCAACAGCCAAACAATCGAAACCCGATCAAAATCCAATAGTCTGTTCTTCAAGCGTAGAAACGGCATTTCAATCTCCTTAAGCTCTGGTGTTCAGCTTTCTATGCAAAAAGCCTTGAATGAGCGGCATCTGCTTCTTCCCTATGGTGTTTTCTGCGAAACCAAACCAGAAACCTCAACGCAAACTTTGTTTGAGCCTATACAACTGATAAGACCAATCGACTCCAAAAGCTGTCCCGACCCCAAACCCCACCAGCAGGATGATTATACAAATGACGATGGGAACCCCCCAAGACATGAACGTACTCAAATCGGAGGCATTTTTTCGATTAGTTTCTTCTAGCTCCTGGCCACTAACCTTGTCCACCTCTTTGATCGTTGCCGTCAAATTTCGAGTGTTTTGGGCAATGGCTTCCCCTGGCAGCTCAACTTCTGTTTTTTGCCTAGCTTCTTTCTCCTTAATCCGTTGAGCCGCTGCTTCCATTTGCAAGTCATGGCTGTACTTATCCCACCAAATCGCTCCACCCAAAAAGATGATTGCAACCACCGCCAGGACCAACCCTTTGGCGGCAAACCATAACAATGGAACTCCTTTTGTTTGATACCATTGGCTCAAAGTGATTTTTTTGACCGGCGGAACCGCACCCGGCACTGGTTTCCCAGTTAACGGGTCGAGCGGGGTTCTCGTCCATTTGTCAATCAACAGGTTAAGCCGAAGGTTCCGACCGGATTCTGTTTCCGGTCGATTAAAAAGTAATTCCGGGGGTTTTCCCAAAGTGAATTCGTGACCACAGTTGGTGCATTTGGGAGCAAAACTTTTTACCCTGACCGGCATTCCACAATCCGGATTTGGGCAGTTTCGAACATGTCTAAAACCGTATCTAAAATCCATAAAAAAATCCTTCCTACCAGCCAATGAACAGACCGCCGAGCACCCAGTGCAGTCAGGCCATACCGGCCCGCAATTTCGCAAAAACGGAAGCGTACCGGATGTCTTCCGATGTGATGATTTGGCTCCCACCGCTCCGATTCTTTTCCCAAGCGGTCCGCTCTAATGTTTGGTTGAGTTCCCGTATACCCCCTGTCCAAGGCCACTCTCTCAACGTTTGTTCGGCATCCGCCGACAATTCGAAGCCGAAATTACGGTTTTTTAAAAGCAAGCGGGCGATTGGGACAACCTGATTTTTTGCCTCGACCAAATCCGGGACTCTAATTTTATGCGGGATTAGCTCAGTCAACATTTTCCAGGCTTGCCCGTTTGGGGACTCGGTCCCAATTTCGTCTGTCCGACTGGTCATTAGGATAAACCGACAGCCCAGATCTGAAGATTCACTGCCCCCATTCCTGAAGAATGAATTGGTTTTGATTGAGTTGCAAAGCAATTCCAGAATCTCGGCTGGGAATGACTGGATGTCATCCAAAAAGATGGTTCCTTCGGCAGCAAAATCAACCGAACCTTGAGAGGAACCACCCCTTCCCCACATCGCAGAAATGTCCAAACCTATCCCGTCCCAACGCACTTGCACAATTTGACCGTTGCAGGTCGAGGGACTTCCTTTGTGGAGGGCTTTTGCCAGTTCCGATTTTCCTGAGCCAGGAGGTCCTGACAAGAGAATGTGCTCTGTTATTGGTGATTGCGCCGCCTGGCAGGCCGCAGCGACCATTTCAGCGTACCTGTCATCGAAGTAAGTTAAATGACCGTATTTGTATTCCATAAGCAATCCTTAGTTCCTTTCATCAAACTATTTGGAAATTTTTCTATCCAGGGCTTTAACTTCGATGCGCGATACGGCACAACCTTGTCCGTTCATTCCGCCGTTCATCTGTCCGGAAAAAATTATCAACCCTTCAATAGACGTCTGAAGGATGTTATCTAACTCGTCCAATTCCTCTTTCGTCAGGCCCAGGTTGACAAAACGTTGGGGCAATGCATTTGGATCAATTTCCTTCATTTCCATCCCTTTCCTTGGCTTTGAACCGAACACCAAACAAAAAAGTTGTTGTTTCCATGGAACTGAGTTGAGTTGGCCAGCCGCAAAACTGATGACCCTCCTTATTTGAGCGCAAAACACCGGAAAAATTTGTTTGTGATGTTTCAGGCAAACCTGCTTGTTCAGCAAACCAAGCTTCTACCGTTTGAAATTCGTCCGGATTTGACGGGATTGAAATGAGGTCCGTCCAGCAATTGTCAATTTTTAGCCGACGGGTGATTTCATTTGTCTGCCGATTGAAGAAGAATAGGAGGTCATTCCCATTTTGTGGGGTTGCGAGGATTTTTCCTAAAATTGGCGGTTCAGTTGGATTGTGCATGTTTTCCTCCGAAAATTTTTTGCAACTACTTGATGACAAAAGGATTTGATACGGCTTCGCCGGTATTGCCAGCCGCATCGCTGGCCACCACCTTGACCACGCCAATCTTGGATTTCGCCAGGGTATTGGGCACGGTCCAGGTGAAGCTCTGCGCGGTTCCGGGCAGTCCGGCGGCGACCGTCAGTGAAAAATTCGTCCCATCCGTGGCGTACAGCACACCCTGGGTGGTCACGCCCACATTGTCAGTGGATTTCCAGGAAATGGTCACAGTCGGGTCCACGTTCCGTTTCACCTTCTTCTTGGAAAGCGTCACGGTGGTCACCACCGGTTTTTCCGTGTCGGGCGGAACCACGACCGGCTTTTTGACAGTGAACATCCCGGAAACACCCTGTCCCTGATTGCCTGCTGCGTCGAAAGCCATCACCACAATTTGCGCTTGGGGCACTTCAAGGTTTTCCGGCACGTTCCAGGTGAATGATTGCGCGGTTCCAGCCAGCCCGGAGGCGATGATATCCACGGCTCCCGGTCCCGGTCGGGCCAGCCACACGTCATGCCGGACCACACCCACATTGTCGGACGATTGCCACACAATGGAAACCTGAGTTCCGGCTTTGGATTCAATTTGCTGCCCGGCGGTCGGAGCCGTCACCGTCACTGTTGGAGAGATTGTGTCTGGAGGGGGCTGACTGGCTTGAACCGCAACGGTGCGGGCAAATTCCGAAGTCTGACCGTTCACTGTGACCGTGGCGGTCAATGAAGCGGCGTCACGGGCAGCGGTTGGAATCGTGACCTGGAATGGACCACCCGGAACTGAAAACATCCCAACCGGGGTTCCCATCCCATAGGCCGTCACATCCGTGTCCGGAGCGTCCGGACGCGGTGGCCGTTCTGAAATTGAGAGTTCCAATGTGCCTGCGCCGATGGTGCGACCGGTCACCATGACGGAACCATCGCTGGCCCGGTTTGCGGTCATGAGCACCGGCGTCGGCTGGAACTCATTTGGCCCGAAACCATTGACCACATCCGTTGCCAGATTGGGTTGGTAGCGGTTGAGCAGAATGTCCTGGACATCGTGAACCAGGGCGATGCCAGGGCCGGTCACTCCGGCAAACCGGTTCCCTGCTGCCACGATGTTGATGCTCGGCAAACCGGTTGGATTGGGTGAGGGCTTTGGCGATGGGGCATAAAAAAAAGCTGCATCCAGCATGCTTTCCGCCACGACCAACCCAGCTTGGCAATCCCGAAACGTATTGTTTGCAACATTCGCCCCTTTTTGCATTTGGCCGATTTGTAAACCAATGGTGCAATTACTAATTGTGTTTCTGAGAATATCAGCCGTCGGGAAATTCGGATTTCCGTTCAAATTGCGCATTGTGATTCCAGCCAATTTGAAATTACCAATGATATTATCCGTAATGGTATTTTGAGGCGTAGCGAGAATTCCGCAAGCGTAAGTTCCTGGGTCCCCAGACGTGTCCCCGAGTGAACCAGGAGCTATATTTTCACCATTCACACCAACACCTATCCGATTATTCCGAAAAGTATCTGTTGTGAGTGCAAAGATGGATGATTCGTTCAGGATTCCAATTCCTCCGCTTCTTGTCCCACCGATGATGTTTCCCTCAAAAACATTGTCCTTGGTTCCATCATAGGCTACCACCGAAAGTGTTGGAACCCCGGTCACCCCGACAGCCCAGGCTAGAGGCGCAACCCTACGATTGCCAGTATTATTGGTTTGGAAACGATTGTTCGTTATTGTGTTGGATTGACAATTATTTGCTGACGTTTGGGGAAAAGAGCTATTACCTTGCAGAATCAGACTCACAGCAGCACAGCTAATTGTATTGTTTTCTATTAGTGTGTTTTGAACACCTCTAAAAATATCTATTCCAACCATTGACCCTGAAATTAATGTCTCCCCATCTGACGATAACCCAATAAAATTGTCAGTTATTTTGTTTCCAGTTGCAATTGTTGAAACATTAGTTGTGATTGTAATTGCCCCATTCGCAAACATGCCGCTTAACCCGGAATCAAAAGCTAGCCCTCGAATCCAATTCTGGTTGCCTTCAAAAATTTGAATAGAGAAATTGGCCAAAGCAAACTGACCATCAATCATTTTTAGGCTTTCAGTAATCGCTTTTCCATCCAAAATAATTTCCGGTCCTTTGGGATTCGTATCACCCCCATAGGTCGTTTGGGACTTTCCATCAATTAAAATGTTGCTTCCTTTGATGAGTATTCCCGACTTGAGCAATGAAATTCTCCAGGTTCCAGAAGCTGCATTGAAATTGGGGTCACTTTTTTCAAGTTGGAAAACTACGTTGCCGCCCTTGGCCATTTCCGCATTAACCACAGCCTGCCGCAGTGAACCGTCACCTGAATCATTGGTGTTGGTCACCACAAACTGCTGCAATCCCTGATAGAAAGCCTCGTCCTGCCATTTCCCAGCCGCAGGCTCAAGCTGTTTGGAGGACAGCGGCTCCAGAGCCTCCAACTGGCTTTGCCGCGCTTCAACTCTCAACTGTTCCATTCCGGCCCGAATCTGTGCAAGACGTTCGGCTTCGATTGTGGCGGTGATCCCAGCTTCCCGGCAGGCTGTCACAAAGAGGGGTGACCTAAGCACTTCTGGTGTCAGGTCACCACTATGGTCAAGCAGGTCAACAATTTGGCACAATCGAGCCAGGTTTTGCTTTTTTGATTTGGTTCCATCCGAATGCACTGTTGCCACCACAAATAGAAATGCAACCAAACCTGTGAGAAAGATTTTTTTCATAGCATTCCTGCAAACTTAGTTTTTCAGCACATATTTGCCTGGTGCCAGCGGTACCATTTCGCCAAACATGATTCGAGCGTCATTGAGGTTTGAGGTTGGCGCAATTTTGCTAATCGGTTTCGTTCCACCGCTTGGAGGCCCTGGCACAGTTGGGTCAATTCCGGGAGGAAGCATTTTTGCCCAAAAATAGGGCGGGGGTGGGGCATAGAACCCGTTGCCAAAATAATCAGTCGTTAATTTCTCTTTGGTTCCAACAGGGGTAGATGAGAACGAAAATTTGTTTGTTTCAAGTATGCCTGCAACAGCACCGCGATTATTGTTGAGCGCATTTGCAACATCATTCGCAACATTTTGATCTCTAAACACCCCACTGTAGTTCTGCCCGGTGCAGCTATCAAACACGACATAATGGGAGCAGCTCCCATCATAGTTGACACCGCCACACCCAGCGAGGGCCTGACTCGTGCAGCTCGGAGTCAAGGTGCTGTCAGTCAAATCCGGCGGCGGCTCGCTCACCGGAACGGAAAAGGCAATGTAGCATTTCATTTCGCCGGCACTGGAGTAGCTCGGCATGACGTACAACCCCCCTGATTTGGAGAGCGCCTTGAAGCCCTTTTTCGTGTTGGTCCAGGTTGTGACAGGGATGGTGGGACGCCAAGCGGAATTCAGGATGGCGCTGCCGTCGCCATCCTCCGGGATGGGGGCATTGTGGACCTCGATGTCGTAGGGCACGGTGGCGGTCAGGGCGATCACGTAATTCAGCCGTTTCCCGGTGGTGTCGTCAGGCAGTCCGACATCCGAGGCAGGCAGAATTCCGTCGTATTTGACTTGAACTGTTGCTTTGCCATAGAGCCGGTCCCAGAAACCAGTCGGCGGCGGAGCATCGTCGACCACCGGCGCGATGGTTTTCCCACGCAGTTCCAAATGGAAATAGCGGGGAAACGTCTGTTTGCAAAGCTGGTCGAGACCGTCCACCGATAAATCACTCCCGCCCCCCTTGGGATTCGACTTATTCAGCACGACCTGCATGGCAATCCCAACCTTTTGCAAATAGGTTTTGACGGCGTCCGAGAGGTCGTGAAAGGTGAGGCGGCTGAATGACGCGGCCTGAACCCGCCAGCGTTCGTTGGTGGTGACCACCATGACGTTCATCAGTTCGGCAGTAATAAGCCAAGCATAGGTGAAAATGACGCCAATCAGGAAAACCATCATGATGAGGATGATGCCCCGTTGCCGGTTCAGTTTCTTTGCGCGATTGAAAAACAAACTCTTCTTCATGGGGGGCCTCCTTAACTGACCGGTGCCAGTCGGTATTGGGCACCGGCATCGATGCTGGTTTTATTCGGACCGTCAACCGTGACGAGCACGTACACATTGCCATTGGCCTGCACATTGAGGCGGGCCTCATAGGTGTAGCGGGTGCCATCCGGCGGCGTTTCCGGGTCAACAACCACCTTGCCACCTTGTGTCAGGTAGACGATGCCGCTTTTCGGGCCGGGAATCCGGTCGCGGGCGAGTTTCTGGGCCAGATTCTCGGCAATCAGGTTGGACCCGTTTGCTTCGGCAGTGATTTTGGACGCCTCCCCCAGGGAGCGGATGTGGCTCAGAATGGCAGACCCGACAATGGCCACCACGACGATGGCGATCAGGATTTCAATCAAAGTAAATCCGTTTTGCTTCTTTCTCTTCGCGGTTATTTTCAACATATGTTTCCTCCTGACCCTAATAAATCGAGTCGGTCATGGGTCTGAAATCCTGGTTGGGGTACTTCACGAATCGCTGTAAAGGTGCGTAAATATTCGGGATATAGACCGCGACCATTCTCCCTTTAACCATATCTTCAAACACAATCACGCCCTGTTCCCCGCCCTGGGTCCGCCCGGTTTGGGCCTCGAACTCAATCGTTTCGCTGCCCTCGTAAATTTTGGCGTTGGGGGCGAATTGATGGGGTTTGAAGTTTGAGTTGATTCTGACTCCGGTTGGCAGTTGCAGGTCGGAGAGTTTCAGCGTGCGCAATTCGCTCATGCCTGTTCCCAACCGGGCATTCAATCGTTTTTGCATGACCAGATCATAAAACTGGGCCGCTGCTTTTTCCGGCCTGTACTGTTCGCCCTTGGCACTCTCAAACATTGACGAGGCGAAACCGGCCATGACCACAAACATAATGGCCACCACAATCAAAAGTTCAAAAAGGGAGAACCCGGCCTGACGGCGGAATTTAGTTCCAGGCTTCAGCATACGAGTCAACCTCAACTTTCGTGGAGAGTCTGGTGTCCGGCGCAGTTGCGGCCAATGACAGGCGAACCCCTTTCAGCGTGGCCAAATCGCTGGGCAGTCGTTTTTCCACTCCGGTGCTGGTCAGGTAGACGAAATTGCCTTCGACCGTGAGTTGGGGTGTCAGGGAAACTTTCACCGGCTGGCCTTGCGGCGGGCGAATGCCGTAGGCTTCCGGATTGCCTGTGACGGTTGTTTCGTCACGGACCATCCCCCCTTCGGTCAGTTGGTAGTGAATCAATCGCTGTACCGGCACGATGGAACAGTTGGGAGCGATGGCGGTCCCCAATGACGCCAGTCCATTTGCATTTTTTGCAATCGAGGCGTCAAAAATCACTGCCCGGTCGGGATTGATGCGGCGGGTTTCGCTGGTGGGCAAATCCGCTGCTTCCGTTTTGCGCGGGGTCGTGGTGACCTGGAGCAGCGTCGGGTACCCGGTTGGATTGACGGCAAACACGAGAGAACCCGGACTGATTTGTGCCCAGGAATCAGCCTCCACCCCATAGACAATCAAATGACCGACAGGAGACTCCGGCAAATACCTTCCGGCTCCCTGGGCGTTGGTTTGGAGGACTGTCACGGTAGACAAATCCTCACTCACGAACATGGCCGGTTGGGGTTTGCCGCTGGTCAGGTCCTGCACCACCAGCCGCGAGTTGGGGTCAGCGCCGCTGATGCCCAGCCCGCCGTTTTGAATTTCATCCTGGGCATTGGCCCGGAGCATGTCGAGTTTCCGGGTCATCGAGAGCCAGGCTGCCCGATTTTTCCGGTATTTGTTATAGACCAGTGCCAAACCGACCACCACCATTGCCAGGATGCCTCCCAGAAACAGCGCGATGAGTTTTTCAAGTGTGCTAAATCCGCGTTGCTGCCTTTTCTTCAAAAACATACTTCATCGGTTCCTTTGGGTTTGTTTCGCCTTAAAATTAGGCATTGATGGCGGTAAAATCAGCAATTTTCGTTCCAGAGATTAGGTTTGGGAGGGTTTGGTTTAAGTTTTTTTCCTCTGCTACAATTGGGAAATCTGGATGTTTTTGAATCGCAATTCATACCTTTTGTCACCGATTTGAGCATACACTTTGAGGGAAGTGATTTTTCCGAAGGTGATTTTTCCGCCTTTGGTTGGAACATTATCAAACACAAACGCTCCCTGTGCCTTGGTTCCATTGATAAGAAAAGCTTCGGCACAGGTTTTGGAAATGGTGGTCTGGTTGGCGAGTTTGGCGGTTGCGTCCCCATAGGTATTGCCTTCGGTATCCACCAATTCAGCCTTGCTCAACCCGCCTTCACAAAAAGCAAAACTACGGTCATAGCCTTCGTTGCTGATCTCAAATTTGACTCCGATTTTGTTGCCTTCGGATATGGCTGTCACCACCTCGACGACAAAGTCCGAGATTTTTTGGGTTGTGATAACTTCGTTTGGGTCAGGTTTCGGCAAATTATTTGCCACTGGAGCGGTTCCCTGCACTTCCGGATGCCGCCGCTGGTACTCCCCGTAACCTGCGTCAAGGAGGAGCAACAGCTTATCAGGCAAACTCTCCTGGGATTTTTGGGTGCAATACCAATGCGTTTTGCCATCCTGGGTTTCGATTGCTACGAAAATTGAGGAGTCATCCAGATTAAATACGGTTGAAGATGAACCATAGGTATACCTGCCGTTGAAGTAAATGTAGTTCCCGGATCGTTCAATTGGGTGGTAAACCATTTTGACGGTCAATGAATGAAAGTCAGATTGGGACATGATTTTTCGCAGCTTAGGCCCGACTTCCGGCAGCTTCCAAATGGACGATTCCTTTGGTTTTGATAACCACCCCGGATACCTCCCCACCCAACTTGGCAGGTTATTGTTTTGACTCTCCGCCTTTGGCGAGGTTTTCCCCGATTTGGTTTGGGCGTTGATGTCGATGGCAACCAACCCCAAATATAACAATAAGGACCAACAAATAGATTTACTTAACATGGTGCCTGCCTTACGAGAAACAGTTCTTTTGATACAGTTCATCCAACCCGCCAACCATCATCAAATTTCGTCAACGGAATAACCACTTTTCTCGACCAATTGATAGGGTCGGTTCCAAATGCATTTTTTTGAAAATATTGGGCAACTCTGACACGGAAGTATATTGGGTCCGGTTGGGAACCCAATGGTTTTTGCGCATCCATCCCGGAAATAACAGCCTGCAATGTTTTCATCATGTGCGACGGACCGGACTGTAACTCAATTTCCGCCTTGGCGTTTATTCCGTCCTGAGACACCCCTGTTGCCTGTACCTTGATTTCGTTAAGGAAGAAAAATGCCATTGGTGGCATGTAATTCCTATCAACTTCGGCTTCAGGTTGGGAGGTCAAGTTGTATAAATATTTTTCCTCTTTATGAAAAGGGTTGGCGGTTGGCAGGACGCTTACCTGTTGCAGTATCTTTTCTTTCACGAGTTGCTGGTAAAAGTTCAGGTTGTCGGTTTGAGCGGCATCAATCTCATTCTTGAAAATGGCCAGTTCGAGCGGCAAACCAACCTGAACAAAATCGGCCTTGAAAAGCTCCCTGACTTTTTGGTTGACCAGTTCCTGAGCAACCTCACGGCTTAGAGTATTTGATTTTTTTGGATCCGAATTGCAACCAGCCAACAGTACAAACCCTAAGGCGACTATCAGAAAGGGTCCAAACTTTCCAACTTTCCTGAATTTTCCTCGCATGGGCACACCTCCGGCACATTTGTTTTTACATCTACTTATTTCCCGCTGGAGGGCAAAAAGTTGCGGCCCTCTCGAAATATTTTTTTTGGCCGAAACAGCCAATCTTTGCTTTTTATGATTTAATAATTTGAACATTTTATAGTTAAAAAATACAATTATTTAATAAAATAAATAGTTAAATAATTATATGGTATAACTTCAGGTGTAAGCTGTTACCTAACAACAGCTTACACCTTACACATGAATCAACTACTCGTCTTTGCGAGGTCGTCCGGAAGGAAGTTTTTCCATTTCCTGAAACTGGTCGACTAACTCTTCATCAGTCAGGAGAGTCAACTGGCGCAATGCGAGTCGAACCACTTCGCTTTTGTTGGCTATGATATTCCCTTTGTGGGCAAGTCGAATTTGGGTTTCTTTAATGACTGAGTATTCAGCTTCGGGAAGTGTAAAACCGTCACGATGAATTTTTCCCCGTTCTGGTTTTGCTTCTGGTTTGAGTGCTGCTCCACCGGTCAGGATGGTTTCAGCCATTTCAAACCGGTCTGAAACCGCCTTCTTTTCATCTTTCAAAGCTTTACCAACGGAATCTTTGAGCATTCCTTTTTTCAAAGCCATTATTGTGGTCCCCCCTCAAATAAAGCACAAACTTCATCAGTCAAGGTCTCAATTTCCAGGATGGCGGTTTTTGCATCATACCCCAGGGCATGAACTGTGCTGCCAATTCCAGCAGCCTGGCGGTAAACAGTTCTCATTCCGATTCTGGTTTCAAAAACCGGGATGTTGTATTCGGGTAGCAACTCCGAGACTTCGCGGGCCACATTTGTATTTGATTGCAGTTGGTTCACCACAATGCGGGTTTGCAACTGCTCGTTGAAAACCAAACAGTGTTCAATGACTTCCCGAATACCGATGGCAGCCCAGAGGTCTGGTGGCGATGGAATGACGGGAATGATACCCAGGTCGGCGATGAGCAATGCACTTTTGGGTACTGGCGAATCTGCCGCAGGTGGGCAGTCGATAATAATCCAATCGTAGTCATTCACGAATTTTTTGACTTCCCGGTGAACCTTCCCTTCTGCTGCACTCAATCCTGTCACACTTGCAGGAAATGGTTCTTCGTCATTGGCACTGGCCGCCCATCTGGTTGCTGTTGCCTGGACGTCTGCATCAACCACCAACACTTTGTTTCCCCGGCGGCAAAAGGCCCCGGCCAGATGCATGCTGATGGTGGTTTTTCCTGACCCCCCTTTTTGGTTTGCCACTGCAATTATTTTGGCAGTCATCGATTTCTCCTAACGATAAAATCATTACTTTATTTAATAGTTTAACGGTTTAATAGTTTGCAGTCAACAAAAATTAAATGGTATGATAATAAAATAATTAAACTTTTCGCCCTCAATTCTACAGGGGTGTTCAATAGCCCGCTTTTCTGATTTTGGAACGAAATGTATATTAATTTGATAGTTTAAAAGTAAAATTATAAAATAGTTATACGGTTTAATGCTGTCAGAAGACCCCAAGTTGTTCGGGACACTCACTGACGGTTCTTTCTATATTCCGGTAAGTGTCCCCGCACTGCTCCGGATGGGTTCCTCGCCTCCACAGCACTTCGGCCAGTTCGTTCACCACACCGACATCCAGGCAATATTCTCCCTTCGCATGTCTTCCCGTCCGCCGTTGTTTGAGTCCCAACCGCCGCAACGCTTTGGACACGAACCGGAGCGGGTCGGCACTCAAGCGTTCATCGGGGGGCACTCTCAGAATGCCGCCAATCCAGCCGCGATTGGCCCGGAGCCAGGCGACCAGGGCAACGATGGCCGGGCTGGTTTTGGAGTACGTGCAGCCAGCACTTTGTTCAAGGGTAGCCGGTTCGATTCCGACTGCCTGTAAGACCATCCGGGAAAATTCGCGTTCCGCCGCGAGGTTCCGCTGGTCCGGCAGAAAATCCGCCGTTTGGTTGTGGGCTTCCTGCACCTCCCGCAGTTGCGCGTCGGTGGCAAGTGCGATTTCGAGGTGGCTGATTTCGGTTCGGCGCTGGCCGCGCCGGTCTTTCTCAATGACCGCCGCGACGATGTCTGCCGCTGCCGTTTCCGGCAACCGGTAGAATTCTTTGAGGTGATGCTTGTCGAGCGCCCGTGTTTCTTCAAAGGTGCGCCGGTGCTTGCGTTCCAGGATGGCTGCCGTGTCCGTTTCCAGGTCCGGAGCGGAAACCCGTGTCCGGAGAAACTCGTCCGCTTCCAGGCTCCTGGCTTCGTCCGCGAGCATTCCGGTGACGATGGTTTCCGGTTCGTCGGCCTCGTGGTATGTGACCCGGTAGCCGTCGGCGTCGAGCATTTCCAGGAAGCGTGAGAGAAAATCGTTGGTGGCGAAGTTTTCCTCGCGGGCGACGGCGAGCGCCAGCCGGTGATACTCGCTATCCACGATTTCCGTGGTGCCACTGCTGTCGAGGCCAATCAATTCCCGGTCATGCTGGTGGGTGGATTCCCAGCGGGCAGCGATGTCCCGTTCGGCAGTGGGCTTGGCGTTCTTCACGTCCGAAACCCAGACATGAAGGCGTTCCATGCCACGCACCCGGCCCAGGGCCTGGAGGCAGTCGGCAGGTGTGTTGACACTGTGGGTAAAGATGCCGCCGACAAAGGTGAACCCATGCCCTTCGTTGATGGACACGCCGGTGCTCACCGAGGGGGAAACGACGATGTAGTCATAGCGGTGGGCCTGCCCGTTGACATCGCGGAAAAACTCCAGCACTTCCGGGTCGCCGCTGTTGTCACCACTGATATAGAGGCCCCGTTTTCCTGGGGCTTCGGCTTCAAACAACTTGAAGGCGGTCCGGGCAGTTTTCTTGCTGTTGCAGGTGAGGAACACCCGGCCACCCTGCTGAAGCTCGGTCAGGGCGGCGGCCATGACCGCATCCGGCTTTTCATAGAGGGTCACGGTACGCCCTGCGCCGATATGGTACTCGTTGAGAATGGTGACAGTGCGCCGGTTGGGTCGCCACAGCTCCAGCATGAGTTTGGTGAGCGGGGACAGATGGGCATCCAGGACCACCACCTGCTTGGCCTGGGCAATCAGGTGGCGCAGGACTCCCAGGACCAGCCGTTTGTGCTCGATGCGGGTGGTGAGCCGCCGCAGCAGTTGCTCGATTTCATCAATCACCACCACGTCAAAGCAGCGGACGGAGCCGTTTTCCGCCAGCATGGGCAGGGAATTGAGACAGATCGCGGCAGATTGGACCTCGCTGAAGGCGCAATCATTGCCCGTCCGCCGTCCCTTGTAATCTGAGTACAACTCAAATCCCAGCCGGTTGGCCGCATCGGTGGCCAGGGCGACCAGATGGGAAATGTAGAGGACCGATTGATTGCCCAGCCGGGGCAGGATGTGGTTTTTCACCAACTGGGTTTTCCCGGTCCCGATGCCGGAACGGACCAGCAAGGTTTCGGCCTGGGCGATGCTCAAAGCAGCAGTTCCAAAATCGCCCAGATAGCGGCGCTGGCACTCGATGACTGCGCCGCCAAACCACTGGCGCAACCTGCGGACAGCTTTGTGGCGGGCTTTGAAGAAAGCAAAGTGCGGGTCGGGTTTCTCCGGGCAGGCAAGCTGCACCCGGACGGCTTCCAGTCCGGCCAGCCGGTGCAAGTCGTTGAAGTCGGTGGGTTGGTCCGCCGTATCCAGGTCGGCAAAGGCAGGAGTCACCACCTGGCAACGGTATTTGAGTGCGGTCTGGTGGGCTTTGATGAGGCCGGTGTTTCCCAGCGGTTCACCGCGTTCCAGTCGCTCGGCTTTCCACTGGTCGTTGTCCGCCGCGATGACAATCCAGCACCGCGATTTGGTGCCGTACTGCGCCCGGAGCGCGGCCGCCACGGGAGCCAGGTTACCGGCATCCAAGGCACAGAGAACTTCACTTTCAGCCTCGTCTCCCAGCGCAGCCCGGAGGGAAAGCCCGGTGGCCAGCCCTTCACAGACGATAAAAGATGGACGCTTGGGATTGAACTCTGCCGGTGTTCCCAGCCGGATAAACGCACCCTGCTTGGCCAAGCCGAAGGTAAATCGCTTTTCGCCGTCGTCCCAAATCTTTTGCAGTCCCAGGGGTTGTCCGGAGATGTCCGTGACCAGCGCCGCGACGAAACCCCTGCCTTCGCTGTCGGTTCCATACCGGATGGCAGCACAGCCGGTTGCCACCGTCCGGACGCCCTTGCGCAACAGGTACGCGCTGCTGCCGGTGGGGGCCAGGGTTTCCCAGAGCGCCAGGTCTGCTGCAACGCTGGCGGCCTTGGCCTGGCGTTCGATTTCTGCTTTGCGGCGCTGGGTTTCTTCCCGTGAGATGACTGACGGCTGAGGTTGGAGTCTGGTGCGGGGAGCCAGCCGGTGACCGGATTGAAACGACTCCCACAGTTGATGGAGGGCTGCCCTGGAATCAAACCGTTCCTGCCAGCCGCCGTTGCGGAAGGTGCTGAAGGTGAGGTTGATGAAAGGAACGCCGTCCGGACTGACACCGGATTGATAAAACGCGACCGGACTGCCTTTTTCGCCTTTTTTGCCCAGCCGGTTTTTGCCGTTCCGCAAGTAGGGAACGGAAAACCCGGAAACGGATTCCAGCCAGGAAACAGCTTCCGCTTCCAAAGCAGCGGCGGTGTGGGGCTGGCGACAGAACTCAACCCAGCTCAAGCCGGACGGTGACGGGTTACTGTGGGAACGGGCGGCATCAAGAGCAAAACTCTGCATATGCGGACCTGTGCAGATGCCGAAAGGGAAGCGAACGAATCAAAAAACAGGCAAACCACGGCTTTTCCAGGCAAAAAAATCCCAACCAGTCAAAAAAACTGCAAAAAATCTGGTTCAGCCGCTTTTGCCAACTTCCGGCTTTCGGGAAGGCTCCGGGATTCCGGTTGTATCTCCCCAAACAACTGAAAAGAAAGCACTTTCTCAGTCTTGGAAAGACACAAATCCCCTCACTCCACCAAAAAAATCCGGAGGACAAAAAGTGGCAATACAGTCAGGTGCGTTCACCAAAATGGATAAAACATTCAATCCAAAAGGGTTACACATCTGGCCAAAAAGCGCGGCTGAATTTGACTTGGGAAAGGTGGTTTGTTAGGTTTTCGTCGTCACACCCCACTGACATCTTTGCTTAGAGAGTGCCGCCCGGCTTTTTAGGAGAAAAGGGCGGCATTCGTGTTTTTGGGTTTGCGGTCTTCCGACCCCACGGAAGTGGCCGCGCATTCGGGCGATTCTATACCATGCTTCTGCCAAAAAGCATGGGTTTTCAAACTTTCATTGAGAGCCTCATCATGATTCGGGTCAGCGCATTTATGCAAGCCTGACTTGACTTTTATGCTATAGACTTTTGCGATATGGCGGATGTTTCGCCTGGGAACTATTGTCACCCGCCGTGCTGCAAACAAGTCAGGAATACGCCAAACAACTCGGAGCCTTCATCGCGCGCCTGCGCCTCCATTTGGGGCTTTCCCAGGAGGAGCTTTCCGACCGGT
>JAIBAN010000090.1 GCA_019695185.1 Blastocatellia bacterium
TCCCAGCCGTAATCGTCCCGTTCGTGATGCTCCAGTTGTAGGTTGCGCCCACCCCCGCATCCGGCACTGACGCCGTATTTCCGGTCGCACCCGTGCAGAGCGGCCCGCCCGGTGCCGTAATGGTCGCGCTTGGGGCTGCGTTGATGGTCACGTTCGCCGTGTTGCTGGCTGAACAGCCACCGGCATTCGTCACCGTCAGCATCAACTGCACCGTTCCGGAGGCTCCGGCGGTGTAGGTGATGGTTTGAATGTTCGTGGCACTCGTGATGGTGCCGTTGGTAATCGTCCAGGCATAGGTCGTCGCTCCGGCTGGTCCACTGGCTTGGTTGCCGGTCGAACTCGCACACACCGAACTTGGCGTCGGCGTAATCGTCGGCACACCCGGCAACGCATTGATGGTTACGTTGGCATTGTTGCTGGCCGCACAACCACTCGCGTTCGTCACGGTCAGCCCAAGCTGGACGGTGCCCGATGCTCCCGCCGTGTAGGTGATGGTCTGGATGTTGGTCGCACTCGTAATCGTGCCGTTTGTAATCGTCCAGGCGTAGGTGGTTGCCCCGGCTGGTCCACTGGCCTGATTCCCGGTCGAACTCGCGCACACCGAACTTGGCGTCGGCGTAATCGTCGGCACACCCGGCAACGCATTGATGGTCACGTTGGCATTGTTGCTCCGACTGCAGCCCGATGAGTTCGTCACCGTCACCATCAACCCGACCGTTCCGCTCGCTCCGGCCGTGTACGTCACCGTCTGGTTCGTCATTCCGGCCGTGATGGTGCCGTTGGTGATCGTCCAGGCGTAGCTCGTTGCTCCCAGTGGTGCGCTCGCAGTATTCAGGGTCGAATTGGCACAGACCGAACTTGGTGCCGGCGTAATCGTCGGCACAGCCGGCAACGCATTGATGGTTACGTTGGCATTGTTGCTGGCCGCACAACCACTCGCGTTCGTCACCGTCAGCATCAACTGCACGGTGCCCGATGCTCCCGCTGTGTACGTGATGGTCTGGATGTTCGTCGCACTCGTAATCGTGCCGTTGGTAATTGTCCAGGCATAGCTCGTCGCTCCGGCTGGTCCACTCGCCTGATTGCCGGTCGAACTCGCGCAAACCGAACTCGGCGTCGGCGTAATCGTCGGCGTGGCCGGCGCGGCGTTAATGGTCACGTTCGCCGTGTTGTTGGCGGAACAGCCCGAAGCGTTCGTCACCGTCAGGCTAAGCTGGACGGTGCCTGATGCTCCCGCTGTGTAGGTGATGGTCTGGATGTTGGTCGCACTCGTGATGGTGCCGTTGGTGATCGTCCAGGCGTAAGTTGTCGCTCCCGCCGGGCCGCTCGCCGTGTTCCCGGCTGAGTTGCCACAAACCGTCGCGGGTGTCGGCGTGATCGGCGGCGTACTCGGATTTGCGTTAATCGTCACATTCGCCGTGTTGCTCCGACTGCAACCCGCTGCATTCGTCACCGTCACCATCAACCCGACCGTTCCGCTCGCTCCCGCCGTGTACGTCACCGTCTGGTTCGTCATTCCGGCCGTGATGGTGCCGTTGGTGATCGTCCAGGCGTAGCTCGTTGCTCCCAGTGGTGCGCTCGCAGTGTTCAGGGTCGAATTGGCACAGACCGAACTTGGTGCCGACGTAATCGTCGGCACAGCCGGCAACGCATTGATGGTTACGTTGGCATTGTTGCTGGCTGCACAACCAGCGGCGTTCGTCACGGTCAGCCCAAGCTGGACGGTGCCCGATGCTCCCGCTGTGTACGTGATGGTCTGGATGTTCGTCGCACTCGTAATCGTCCCGTTGGTAATTGTCCAGGCATAGCTCGTCGCTCCGGCTGGTCCACTCGCCTGATTGCCGGTCGAACTCGCACAAACCGAACTCGGCGTCGGCGTAATCGTCGGCGTGGCCGGTGGTGCGTTCACGGTGTAGGTCTGTCCCGTAAAGGGCAGGTTCGTCACGGCGAGGGAAACTCCCGTGCTGTTGACCATGTTCAGCCCCAGCGTGCCCGTACCGGTCCCGGTTGAGGCCGTCACCGTCCAGGTCGTTCCCGACCCGCTCACACCCGTGATGGATTCCCCCGTCAAACTGCTCGTGCCATCCACCAGCGAGAAATTACTGCTCGTGACACCGGTCACCGAGCCGGCAAAGGTCACAGTCCAGCTCACTGAAGCCGGGCTACAAGTCGGATTGGCGCTCGCCCGGTTGATGGAGGAAACCGTGGTACCTGCCGGAACCTGCTGAATATTGATGGCCGCATGAATCATCGCAATGGTGTTTGAAGTCCAACTCATGGTGACCGAAGCAGCACCGGGTTTGATGCTCGTGCTGTAGGCGGCTGAGTCGAAAGCACCACCGCTCCCAGTAACTGTGCCGGTTACTCTGGTGCAGGAAGCCTGCCCCGCTCCCGGAGTCACATTAGGCAGGGTGCCGGTACCGTTGATGAAGGCATCAAAAATGTCAAACACCAAGTCGCCGGTGGCGCTTGTCACAGTGTCGGAGGCGCTCACGTTAGTGCCGTTTGGATTGTTTGACGAGACAGGACTGGTCGTCGGCGTAGTCTGGTTCACATTACTGAACGCCTGCGCCGAGAGAAAGGCTTCCAAGCCAGTCCCGTTGTTTACAGTTCCCGAAGTGGCAAAAGTGGCAACAATGTTTCCCGTGGTGGAACTGGTGCTGGTGCCCAACGCCAAATACCAAATCGAATCAACCGCAACCGATGCGTCGTCTTTCTCGATGGCCTTGGTCATGGCGGTGCCGCCGAATGTAACGGTGCTCACATCAATGAAATTGGTGTGCGAGGCGGTCACCACCAGCAGCCGGTTGGTTCCCGGCGGTACCGTGAATGAATTCAAGGTGTGGGTCGCACCGGCCAACGTGCCGTATTGTTGCGCCGGTACGCCCAACGGCGTGACTCCAGTGAAGGTCGGAGCCGTGACCCCGTTTTCAACCGCCCCGATGTCCACCGTTCCGTTGAAACGATTAAATCCAATGCCGCGCTGGTCGGTCGGAAACGACGAAGCATTTGTATTGCTTCCGGCATCAATCGCCACACTGCCCGCCGCCAGAACGTGCGTATTGGTGGGACCGCCGTTATTGGTCAAGGTCGTATTGATGATGGTATTGAGCGCACGCACGCCGCTTCCGCCAACACCTACAATGTTGCCATTGGTGCCATTGGTCAGTCCGCCGGCTGCATTGGCATCGCCAATCACGTTATTGTTGCCGGTCAAGGTCCCGCTCGAACGAGTCAGGTCATTGGCGTTGGCCGTGTTGGGGCAACTGTTGCCAGCCACAATCGTGTTGATCAAGGTCAGGGCTGCACTGGCTCCGGTAACCCGCAGGCCGCCCCCGCCATTCAGACCGTTCGCCGTATTGCTGACAACGGTACAGTTCCGAAAAGTCAGGTTTCCGGTTGACTGTACAATGGCTGCTCCGCCGCTGTTGGGTGCGACGTTACCGGATATAGTCGAATTGACAACTGTTGTCGTTCCGCTGCTGGTGGTGAAGGCACCGCCGTTGGAACCGGAATTCGTCACGGTGTTTCCCGAAAAAGTACAGCCCTGGATGAGATTTGTCCCAACATTCAGAACCATGGCACCGCCGCCGCCGCTACCGGCCCCAACCGTGTTCCCGAAAATGGCACAATTGGTTAATGTCAGATTTTCATTGGAATAGATTGAACCGCCGGTGAAAAATGTCCCGCCTGCTCCCGGTATGGTTTCACCTGCTCCGTTCCCATTTGTGAAAGAGATTCCTGAAATGGAAACGTTTGAATTCGAGGCATCATTTCCGTCATGGACCAGAAAAATGCGGGAGTTGTTATTGCCGTTGATCGTCAACTGAGTTGCCCCCGGCCCCACGATGATCAGACTTTTGTTGATGTTAATATGCCCGGAAGTCAGGGTAATGGTCGCCGGCAAGGTCAACCCGCCAAAATCAATCGTGTCTCCGGAAACAGCCGCCGCCACTGCTGCCCGGAGCGAGCCAGCCCCGCTGTCATTGGTATTGGTCACTGAAATGTTGGCCTTTGGTTGAACCACAATTTCAGCCGGTTCTTCCTGGTCCGGAACAGAAGCGTTGGAAATCCCTTTTGATTCAAATGGGGCCTTGGCTGTTTCAGTCGAGAGAACCCTGTTTTTGAGGGGTTGCCAGGCTTCCACCAAGGTTGGTCCAACCAACCAGGTTCCGAATCCCATTGAAAGCAGTGAGAAGAACACAAACTGTATCGTGCGACGATTAAAATTTGACATAACAACCCTTTGCATAACCAATACCTTTCAAAAAACGGTCCTTAGCCGCCAGAACCTGAAAATCAGGTTGTTCGGTTGTATAAACCTCAAAACCAGAAATGCTTGGCAAATCAACCACCAAAAGCGGTCAAAACAGTTATAGGGTAGGTTCTATTTCTTTTTTTTGGGAGAAAAAGCCAATTGTTGTTGTGGGATTTGTGATCTATACACCCCCGAATCAGCAGAGTCAAAGAATTCTTACAGACTCCGTAATTGTTTTTGGAGGATGGCAGGTTTTTACTTCGGTACAAAGCAAACCGCCGGGTCGTTTGCTTTCACGACCCGGCGGCTTTTGTTTGGGCTGAGGACAAATCCAGGACTGAGGACTGAGTTACCGGATTTCATCATCAAAAAACGTCTTCAGCTTGCGACTGCGTGACGGATGGCGGAGTTTCCGGAGCGCCTTGGCTTCAATCTGGCGGATGCGTTCGCGGGTCACCGCAAAATGGCGTCCGACTTCTTCCAGGGTCCGTTCCTGGCCTTCGTTATCGAGGCCGAACCGCATTTTGAGGATTTGCGCCTCGCGCGGCGTGAGCGTGTTGAGCACTTCGAGCGTCGCTTCACGCAACCCCTTGCCGACAATCATTTCCGCCGGGTTGAGGCTGTTGCGGTCCTCGATAAAGCTCCCCAGGTTCGATTCGCCGTCGTCGCCGATGGGCGTCTCTAAACTGATGGGCTCCTGGGCAATTTTGAGCGCCTGCCGCACCTTGACCACCGGCAGGTCGGTCCGGTTGGCCAGTTCCTCATGCGTAGGTTCGCGTCCGAGTTCCTGCACCATCAAACGGGCCGTGCGGACAATCTTGTTAATCGTTTCCACCATATGCACCGGCACCCGGATGGTCCGGCCCTGGTCGGCAATCGCCCGGGTCACGGCCTGACGAATCCACCACGTGGCGTAGGTTGAAAACTTGTACCCGCGCCGGTAGTCAAATTTTTCCACCGCCCGCATCAACCCGATGTTGCCTTCCTGAATCAGGTCGGCAAATTGCAAGCCGCGCGAACGGTTGATGTAGTTTTTCGCAATCGAAACCACCAGCCGGAGGTTGGCTTCAATCATTTCACGGCGGGCTTTTTCGGCCTCGGCTTCGGCTGAAATGATTTGTTTGAGCGAGCGCTTGATTTCAATTGTGGTCGAGGCATAGCGCTGTTCAATTTCCTGCAACCGCTTTTTGGCGTTGCGGATGCGTTTCTTTTCCTCGTTTTCGTCAAACACGCGCTTTTTCGGATTGTTCAGCTTCTTTTCAGCGCGGGTGATTTGGTCTTCATATTCGAAAATCTGCCGCACGACACCCTGAATGCGGTTGGTGAATTCGCGCCGCATCTGGTTGGAAAAGAGCACCACCCGGATTTCACGTGACAGCTCAATCCGTTTTTTGGCGAGCTTACGCAGCAGGCGCGGCATCTTCTTGGGCGTTTTGACCGGTTCTTCCTGAAATTTGGCAATCTCCTTGCGGATGCCCGCCAGCAGTTTGCTCACTTCCTGAAACTTTTCGATGGTTTCAGCCAGATATTTCTGTTCGTTTTCCAGCGTGATGTCTTCGGCAATTGAATCCGAGGTATCAATCACGGCGCGGATGCTAAGGTCTTCGTTTTGCAGTTTAACGGCCAGTTCTTCGAGCATTTCGGCCACAATGAGCGAACGGGCATGGGCTTTTTGCAGCCGGCGGCGGCCCCGTTCAATGCGCTTGGCAATCGCCACCTCGTCTTCGCGGGTGAGCAGCGAAACGTTGCTCATCTCCCGCAGATAGAGGGTCATGGCATCCAGCGAACGGTCGGCTTCCGAGGCGCTCAGGTCCGGTTGCGGAGCCGCGATGGTCTCGGCAACTTCTTCCGGTTCCTCGACTTCTTCCAGGTCTTCAGCTTCGGTTTCCCAAACAAAATCGTCATCGTCGGCAGTCGCCGAATCGATTTCAGCAAGAAACTTCTCAAGGTCCAGGCTGGAGACCATATTGTCCCCACTGGTCGGATCATTTTCTCCGTTCATTAAATTGTCTTTTAAGTCAGATCTCACGATAATTGTCCTTTCCCAGAGGCGGAAATCCGGATAAGCGGTGACGTGTTATACCGGAAGGCAAGCGGCCAAAGGCAACCGTTTTGTGACGGAAAGGCATATTTGCTGGTCGGATGTGGGTGATGCCGGATCCAAAACTCCATCAGGTTTTCGGTTTTTCCTTTTGCGCCAACCTTACGGCTGACATCGTTCAATAAACTCTGGAACTTCTTTTCGACGCGTTCTGTCCCGCAGTCAGTCAAGTAAATTGACAGGATTTTGGGCAACCACGTAGTATACGCGAATATTTTTTGAAATACAGCCTGTTTTGCTGTTTTTTTGGTTTTCGACAGAAATTAAGACGCCTGACCCTCAGCTTTCGTTTCAAGAACTTCCGAATTTTCCCCAGGATTTTCCGCTCCATGCCTCCTTCCACCTCCATTTCAACCCAATGGCTGCACCTCCTTCCCTCGGTTGAACGGGTTTTGCAGCAGCTAGGTGCGCAAGCCGAATTTCAATCTTTTTCCCATGGGAAACAACGGGAAATTTTGCGTGATATGGTCCGCGCAACCCTGGCCGACCTGCGCCAGCAGTTGCGGTTGATGGAAGATGAGCCCACGCCCGAATATCTGTGGCAAACCATCACCGGACGGGTGCGTGCCGGGTTACAGCAGCGGCAGCGTCCGAGCCTGTTGCCCGTCATCAATGCCACCGGCGTCGTGCTCCACACCAACCTGGGCCGCGCCCCGCTGGCTCCTGCTGCCTTGGCGGCGGTGGCAGAAGTGGCCGGAGCCTACACGAATCTGGAATATGACCTGGAAGAGGGAAAACGGGGGCATCGGCACGTTCATTGCGAGACACTGCTGAAGGAATTGCTGGGCTCGGAAGCTGCCGTGGTGGTGAACAACTGTGCCGCCGCCGTCTTACTGATTTTGGACACTTTTTGTCAAGGCGGGGAAGTTTTGCTTTCACGGGGCGAACTGATTGAAATCGGCGGAGGCTTTCGGATACCCGAAGTCCTGCGCAAAAGCGGTGCCACCCTGCGCGAAGTCGGAACCACCAACAAAACCCGCTTGGCCGACTATCGGGAAGCCCTGAGTCCCAACACGAAAATGATTTTGCGGGTGCATCCGTCGAATTTCCGACTGATTGGATTTTCCCAGAGCCCATCCCGCGAGGAACTGGTCGGACTGGCCCGTGAAACCGGCATTCTGACCTGTGAGGACGTGGGCAGCGGAGCCCTGGTTGACCTGACCGGATGCGGTTTTGCCGAGCCAATGGCGAAAGATGCCATTGCCGCCGGGTTTGATTTGGTGGCCTTCAGCGGTGACAAACTGCTGGGCGGGCCACAGGCCGGCATCATTGCCGGACGCCGGACGGCACTTGACGAAATCCGGCGCAATCACCTGCTTCGGGCCTTGCGGGTGGACAAACTGACCTACGCAGCACTTGAAGCCACCTTGCGCGTCTATGCCGACGGGCAGGCATTTGAACAGGTCCCGGCCCTGGCGGCCCTCAGTCTGAGCCCCAGGGAATTGGCCAGTCGGGCCAACTCCTTGCGCAACCGGTTGCGGGTCCGTTTCCGAAAACTGGGAATTCATTGCGAAACCGAGCTGATGAAGGGTTTTTCACTGGTTGGCGGAGGCTCCGCTCCGCAAGCCCAATTGCCCACCACATTGGTGGGACTGCAACCAGCAGAATTTTCTGCCGCTGAACTGGAAACCAGATTGCGGGCGGCAAACCCGCCGGTGATTGTCCGGGTGGAAAACGACCATGTGTGGCTCGACCTGCGGACAGTCCTGCCCGGACAGGAAAGGCCCTTATTGGAAACCATCTGCACTGTGTTTTGAGTCCCGCCTTCAGGCGGCAGTTTGGAGTACAGCCTTTAGGCTGGTTTTGTTTTTTTTCGTTTTTTGCCGCCTGAAGGCGGAACTCTAAGCCGCCGCGTAAACGCGGAACTCTGAACCGCCGCCTGAAGGCGGAACTCTGAACTTCTTTCCTCAAAAAATGAACACTGAATCGAGCGTTTCCTCCATCAAGAGTCTGTGTGTCTATTGCGGTTCAAATCCCGGACGCCAGCCCGTCTATGCCACCGCCGCCCGTGCCCTGGCTCAAGCCTTGGTCCGGCGCAACATCCGGCTGGTGTATGGCGGTGCCAGCGTCGGCATCATGGGTGTGGTGGCTGATGCCGTGCTCCAGCTTGGGGGCGAGGCGGTTGGCGTCATCCCCGAAGCCCTGCTCCGCAAGGAAGTGGCTCATCACCATCTGACCGAACTCCACGTGACAAAATCCATGCACGAACGCAAAATGCGGATGGCCGAACTTTCGGATGGATTCATCGCACTGCCCGGCGGAATTGGAACCCTGGAGGAAATCTTTGAGGTCTGGACCTGGGCTCAGTTGGGCTTTCATCACAAGCCCTGCGGTTTATTGAATGTGGCAGGATATTACGACGCCTTGGCCGCCTTTCTGGACCACACCATGACGGAACAGTTTGTCAAACCGCCCCATCGCTCCATGTTGCTGGTGGAAAGCGACCCGGAAGCACTGGTGGAAAAATTCTTTCAGTACCAGCCGCCCGTGGTCACCAAATGGGTTGAAAAAGATGCGGAGTGTTAGGAAATTGTTCATTGAGGAAGAGTAATCTGCCCTCCTGGTTTGAATCTCTTTAACAGATGCCTTTGCCATTCTTCCCAAAAGAGTTCAGAAGGTTTCACCATGGAAAAAATCAAACTGATACAAATCAATCTCACTGCAGCAAAGGACCTAGTGCGAATGCTTGACCGACTTGAAAAGGCTGTTTGCACCGAATGTGAAGGGGCATACCATGTTCCAGGCTGTCCTGCCCGCGAGGCATTTCAACTCCGCAACTATCTAACCCAAAGAATCAACAACCCCAATAAAAAATTTGGGATTTAGTCTATCCGGAAAGATTTTTGTTCCATGCGGTTTGCGTCCCAAAAACTGATTTTAGCGGTTGTGATTGCCGGGGTTCTCTACCTGGCCGGGTATCTGGTTTTTCGGGTCACCCATATCGAAGTCTGGGACAAAAACCAGCGGGCCTATGTCATTTTTCCCACCAATCAGGTGTTTCTTTATTACTTCTTTCGTCCGATGACCTATCTTGATGGAGCCGTAACGGGAATGCGGTTTCACATCGGACCGCATGCTCCGGGAGAAATCCCCCAATGAAAATGTATATTCTGGTTAAAGAAACCGTTCCCATCGGCTTTGCCCTGGTGGCTGTCGCCCATGCCTCGCTGGGGGCCTATCTGCGGTTCAAAGACAGTCCGGAAGTTGCCGCATGGCTTTCCGGACCGTTTTACAAAACCATCTGCCGGGTTTCCGAAGCCGAGTTTGAAAAAGCCAAGGAAACCCCCGACCATGTGGTCATCACCGAATCGGCCCTGGAAGGTCAGGAAGTCGCCCTTGCCTTCAAGCCACGGGAGGAATGGCCCAAACCCTTTCGCTTTTTCCGGCTTTACAGGTGATGGACCATGCTTGAACCCTGGATGGAACAGGAACGTGCCGTCTGGCAGGCAAAATACGGAACCATTCCAGGTCTGTGCGGCGACAAGTCGCCGCTTTGGTTTTCGGCGACTTGTCGCCGAATCCGGCGTTTGAGCATATTGTCAGAGGGTGGCGACAAGTCGCCACCAATGAAAGCGGTGACAAGTCCCCGCACTCCAAAAAATTGTTTCCCAACCTTCGCAAACCAATGAGGAAAGCCCTATGGCACACATCCTGCAAAATCATTACGTGTTGGCGGTTCATGACCTGGAAGTTTCAGCCGGTTTTTTTCAGAGCCTGGGGTTTGCCATTGTGGCTGAACCGCCCGGCTGGGTTTTTGTTCAAAAGGACAATTGCATGGTGATGATGGGATTGTGTTCGGATGCACTTCCGGCACGGGAACTGGGTGACCACAGTTATTTTGGCTATCTGCGGGTGGACGATGCTGCCGGTTACTTTGCTGAACTGACCGGAAAAGGAGTCAAAATCAGTTCCACACTGGCCGATAAACCCTGGGGAATGCGTGAATTTGGGGTCATGACGCCCGAAGGCCACCGCCTGATGATTGGACAGATAATTGACGAACCAAAATAAGCACGATAGAGGGAAATTTTTTGAATCCATTTGCAAGACAGCAGCGTGCAGGTAACAATCAAGACCCTGCGGATTTTGGATCACGACACAACCAGGAGCCGAATGACCCGAACCACCTCTTGCCTGGCGGAAATCCGCGACAACCTCTGTCGCGTCATTGTTGGAAAACAAAAACAGATTGATTTGCTGCTGGCCGGATTGCTCTCCGGTGGCCACATTTTGCTGGAAGACATCCCTGGCGTGGGCAAAACCACCCTGGTCAAAGCCATTGCGGTTTCAATTGGGGGCAAGGCCAGCCGGATACAATTCACCCCGGACCTGTTGCCGACCGATATTCTGGGCGGTTCGATTTACAACCAAAAGGACAACGAATTCCTCTTCAAACCGGGACCGATTTTCGCCAACGTGGTGCTGGCAGATGAAATCAACCGGGCCTCGCCGCGGACGCAGTCAGCCTTGCTTGAAGCCATGGGGGAAAAGCAGGTCACGCTTGACGGGCGTTCCCTGCCCCTTGAAAAACCCTTTGTCGTGATTGCCACCCAAAATCCGGTGGAGTCGCACGGGACCTACCCCTTGCCTGAAGCACAGCTTGACCGGTTTGCCATGCAACTCTCTTTGGGCTATCCCAACGGCGAGGAACTGAAAGCCATTCTCTATGGCCAGGGCGGGGCCGGAAAACTCAATGAAATCAAAGCGGTTGCGACGCTGCCCGAATTGATTGACCTGCAACAGCAGGCCGCCACGGTCGAAGTTGAAACCAGTCTGGCCGACTATGTGGTGGCCCTGGTCGAAGCCTCGCGCACGCATCCATCAGTCCGTTTCGGGGTTTCTCCCCGTGGGGCGCTTTCGTTTCTGGCGGCGGTCAAGGCTGCCGCTCTCATGGCAGGGCGAACCTTTGTGCTGCCTGAGGATGTCAAACAAATGGCCGTCCCCACACTGGCCCATCGGCTGGTGCTGGATACCAAATCCAAATATTCCGGGGTGCAAAAGGAAAGTGTCATTCAGGAATTGCTTGATTCAGTGAAAGTGCCACGCTGAGTAATTTTGTCTTGAGAGTCTTGGGAGTCTTGGGGGGTCTTGGGAGTCAAAGAACCCAGACAAGGCGACAAGATGACTGGGTGACCGGGTGACAAAGATGTCTTTTGACTCCCAAGACTCCCAAGCCCCCCAAGACTCTCCAGACTCTCCAGACTTATGGCTTCTCCAACTTTGTCTTTTGACCAACTCAAACGTCGCCCGTTGTTCCGGCTGGCGGAGATGATTTTTCGGGGGTTTCTGACACCGCTCGGATGTGTGTTGGCCTTGCTCACTATACTTACCGGGGCGACTGCCGGTTCACGCGGCTCCGAAACTGCCACGGTGCCTGTTATTTACATGGTCAATGCCTTTTGTTCAGTCTTTTTTGGGCTGGCCTGCGTGGTGTCTTTTGTAACCAAACCCAAACTGCGCCTCAACCGCCGACCGGTTCCCCCAACCACCGCCGGAGAGGATTTCACCGTCGAAATCGAAATCACCAACCAATCGCCCCGCCCGGCTTTTGCTCTGGATGTGCTGGAACTCAACCTGCCCGAAACCATTTCTCACGCCTATCATGCAGACGTTCCTCATATTGACAGGCTGGAAAGCGGTGCCACGAGGCGGGTCCGGGTCCGGCTGCATGCCACTCGGAGAGGCAGCTATACACTCAAGCGGATGGTGGCAGGTTCCTCCTATCCGTTTGGAATTTGCCGGGGTTTGCGCCGGTCCCGTCAGGCCACCTCGTTTCTGGTTTATCCGGCGTTCACTCCTTTGGAGCAGTTTCAGGTGCCGGAGGGCCGCCGCCATCAACCGGGCGGTTTTCTGATTTCTTCCAAAGTCGGGGAATCGCCTGAATTTATGGGAACCCGCGAATACCGCGACGGAGACAACATCCGCCACCTCCACTGGGCCTCGTGGGCCAGGGTGGGAAAACCGGTCATCAAGCAGTATCACGAGGAATTTTTTGTTCGGCTGGCCTTGGTGATTGATACCCACGTGCCGCCGAAGCTGAGTTCCGATGCGTTTGAAAGCGGGATTTCCCTGACTGCCGCCATTGCCGATTATCTTTCCCGGAGCGATTATCTGATTGATATTTTTGCAGCCGGTCCGGAGGTTTTCCGGTTTCAGTCAGGCCGCTCGATTGCTCATTTTGAAAACATTCTGGAAATTCTGGCCTGCCTGGAACCGGCTCGGCAAACCGACTGGCAAGCCCTTTCCGACCAACTGGAGGTTGAGGCTCCGCAACTTTCCGCCGTCCTGTTGGTTTTGCTGGACTGGACGCCGGAACGGGAAAAACTGGTCCAGCGGTTGAAAAAAATCGGAGTTGGTCTGCGGGTCCTGCTCTTGACCGAACAACTGGAGACAGCAGTTCCCCACGGGCTTTCTGACCACGAGTTTGTCTGTATGCCAATTCAAAACCAAAAGGATTGAGGACCAATCCAGGACTGAGGACTGAGGACTGAGGACTGAGTTTTATTAAATTCGGGCTTCCTCTTTTTTCAGGAATACCACCACGGGTTATACTCAGTCCTCAGTCCTCAGTCCTGGATTGGTCCTCAGTCCTCAGTCCTCAGTCCTCAGTCCTCAGTCCTGATTATATGAAACACCGTCCTCCATTGCCCCATCTGCTGCTGGTTCTGATTTCGTTTGGCCTGTTTGGCTGGGCCTATCACGAAATTCTGTGGACTGTGGTTTTCCTGCTCATTTTGGGCTGGTCCTATTTTCATCGGCGAACGCTTCCCTGGCCTGACTCCGGCAATCGGGTCAAATACACAATTTGGGGAACCGTCGCTCTGGTGTTTTGTTCCGTCTACGTCTGGTTTTTCTATTCCGCCCTTGACCCTTTCGGGGCAGCAGTGCGGGGCTTGATGCTGATGGCGGTTTCAGTTTGGGTTTGGCATTTGCCGCCATCTCATGGAAAAAAACCCTGGCTCGTGGTGGGAACCACCAGTTTTATAGCTCTCAGTGCGGGAGCCACCCTGCGGGAACTCCCCCGTTTGCCTTTTATATTGGGATTGGCCTGCTATGCAGTCTTGCTCGTGTGGGTGGTCTGTGCAGCTCCGGTTCTCCGCCATTTTCAACATCTCAAAGAGCGGCAGGAAAAAACCAGGCACATTATATGGATTTCATGCTGTGCCCTGTTGCTGACAAGTGGAACCTGGTATGGCAGCCTGGCACTCAATTCCGCCAGTCAGGGAGTGGTCCGGTTTTTAATGTCGCTGGACGACCCCACGGTTTCCATGCTCTTTCAAAGAATGGGAACCTATACGGAAATGGCGGTGGGGTATCGGAGCGCCATTTCATTAACCCAGGAAATCCACCTGACGGTGACCGGCACTGCGCCTCCCGGTTATCTGCGCACCCAGGTGCTGACCCGCTATGAAAACAACCGGTGGAAACGATTACCGGCAACCGACCCAACGTTTCACTGGGAACCACTCCAGGATGCCTATGCGATTCCCGGAGCCGTGGAGCAAAACTCGACGCCGTTGCAGGACCGACAGCTTGACATTTTTGTTCCGATGAGCGGGGCGGTCCCTTTGCCCTATGGCACCACTCAGGTGATTCCTGAATCCGGAACCAGATTTGCCCTGACGGACGGAAACGCAATCCGGCTGCGCAGCGATTCAGGGTTGCGGACAATTGGCATTCAAACAGTATTCACCCCGCTCACGCACCCGGCTTCCCGGCGCACAGAAGGCCTGGACTCGAATCTGTTTGCCGAAGCCGGCAGGATTCCGGCTGATATCAAACCTGACCTGGAGCCAATTGCCCGCGCTGCAATCGGCAAAACCACTTTTACCAACCTGGAGGCCGCCGCTGCCATTGAGCATTATTTCCAGGAAAACTACGCCTATGCTTTGGAGGTCAACCTTTCAGACAAGGGAAACCCCATGGTGGATTTCATCCGGAACCGAAAGCCTGCTTTTTGTAAATACTTTGCTTCGGGAATGGTCCTGTTGCTGCGTTCGGTGGGAGTTCCGGCCCGCGTGGCAGTCGGATATTTCAGTCGGGAATACAACCGGGCTTCCGATTCCTGGATTGTCCGCGAGGCTGACGGGCATGTCTGGTGCGAGGTGTATGACCCTGAACGTGACCTGTGGGTCGCTTTTGACCCAACCCCGCCATCGGTTCTGACAACCCGCCAGGAATCCGGGTTCAAAGCACTGCTTGAAACCTGTAAAAACTGGCTGAAAGTCAAAGGACTGGTACTCTACAAAGCCTTGCGGACCACCAACCTGCTGGATTGGCCGGTGATTGGCTGGAAGGCATTGAAAGCATTTATTTCCTGGCGCAGTGTGGCTCTGCTGTTGGGAATGGCAGGAATGGTTTTTCTCTATCGCAACCGGGACCTCTGGCGGTTTCAGTGGGCATTGTCCTTCGGATTCCATGCCCCTCCCGCCAAATCAAAGGAAACCGCTCACCAGGAAGCCCTGCGGGTCTGTTTTGACCAAGTGGCACAGGCATTGGCAGGAGCCGGAATGCCTTTGCGTGAAACTGAAACCCTGGCCGAATTCTGCATCCGTCATTCACTGCCAAAAACTCACCCATTGGCTGTCTTTTTTGAAAGATATGCGGCCTGTCGCTTTTCCACCCACCTCCAGACTGACCGGAAAAACTTGGAACAGCAAGCTGAAGCGGCCATTATCGCAGTGACGAAAGAGTTCTGAGTTCCGCCTTCAAGCGGCAGTTTGGAGTTCCGCCTTCAGGCGGCTGGTTTGTCTTTTTCTACTTTCCAGAACACAAACGGATGGGTCTTTGGTTATTTTGTTTGGCAAGAGAAACCACTTCAGTGACCGGTCATGAGAGTCGTCTGGTGTACTGTACAGAAATATGGCATTGCATAACTATCCACCAAGGCAAATAGTCAAAATTACAAAGCGGTCATCCAAACTGCCGCCTGAAGGCGGAACTCCAAACTGCCGCCTGAAGGCGGAACTCCAAACTGCCGCCTGAAGGCGGAACTCTGAACACAGGTTCTAAAACCGGAAGGTCATTTCCGCATAGCCAAAATGTCCGTTCTGACCGGTTGGATAAATCTTGCGAACCACGTTGCCGCCAAACATCTGGCCATAGTACAGCGTGAAAGAGACATGCGGGTTGATTTGGTAATCGGCACTCACGTCAAGCAAGGCACCCAAGGCACGACTCCCGTTGGAGGGTCGTCCGGCATAACCAAAGGTCCGCTGTTGAAAAGCACCGCCCCCGGCAAACCACAAATCCTGACGGCTGCTCAATTGCAGGTGATGGAAATCGCTGCGCAACGTGAATTTCTTGTTGGGACGCAAAGTCACCTGTCCAAAAATATCCTGGTTGTTCATCAGGTTGAAAAACGGGGTCCGGGCATAGCCGCGCGGCGTCGGCAAAATCTGGAAGAAGGTGCCGTGCGATTTGTCGTTGGGGTTCTGGTCACCGGTTGAACGGAAAAAACCGCCCCGCATCCAGGGATTCCACTTCATTTTTGGCTGATAGCCGATTTCAACGGCTCCGGCTCCGGCATGGTGGTTGAGTTTACCCCAATCGCCAAACTGACCGGCACCCCACAACAGCAGGTCGGCTTTCCCTGACCCGATTTTTGCCGTCCGCACATAATGACCGCCAAGCGTCATAATGCTGATGTCAGCAAAATCGGTCTGGCGCACCGGCAACGGGCGGTTGTCGGTTTTGACGATATTCCGGTTGTCCCGATAGTACAGCGCAAAGGCCCGGAACTCACCTTGATGAACGGTCTTGTCCTGCACCTTGGTTGGATGGAGGGCCTGGCTGTAGGCTCCATAGACAAACCCAACCTGTTGAATCGTCCGCAGCGAATCCACCTGAAACACCCCTTCGGTTGGAAGCGCCGCCACCACGGTCAGATTTTTGAAGGCCGTTCCATACCCAAAGTGAACCCCGTCAAAACTCCGGGTGGCATGGGTAAACCCGAAAGGTCCCAGCAGCCGTTCGTTGATACGCTGCCGTTTGAGCGCGGCCAGCGTGCCATCCGCTGGCTGGAGTTCGGAACCGTCGGAATATTCAAACCGGCCAATCCGAAAACTGGTGGTTTTCTGGTCCTTCGTATGCCGCCACCGGAAAAAAGCCTGTTTTAATGAAATCGCCGCCCGTTCATCCACATTGGCGGCGGCATAAATACCGCCCAGATTGAAGGCCCCTTGCGGAGCCGGTGCCACCGCATTGCGGGGCAGCCCCACCAAAAACGGGACCGAGGTTTCAATCTGCCAGTCAATCGTATTGGTTTCATTGACTTTATATTTACTGGCCACCTGGAGCCGGAACAGACCGCCTAAAAAATCATGCTGGCTGTCGCGGTTGGGCACATCAAACCAACCCCAGTTTTCATAGCGCAGGCGCAGGCTCCCGGAAACTTCAAAGGGTCCGGCCTTGATTGGCTTGATGTCGCCCTGCTGGGCTGCCACCGGCACCACCATGACCATTCCAATCAAAATCAAACTGCCGACCACGGCCAACAATTCCTGCCAAAACCGTAACTGCCTCGACCTTTGCTTGAGTGATAAATGAACCATAACCGCTACTCCGTGAAAGAAATTTGTGAAAACGGCGCTGGAGCCGAAAACCCTTCCATCGCCGCTTTCCTCCATTGCAAATTCCGTTCCGGTTTTTTGCACTTTGTTTGGGAAACTTCAGGCTGTATCTATCGGCCGGGGCTTCCCGGTTGGGGCATTGCGCAAAATCCTGCATTTTCCGGGCAACTTTTTGAAAAAATTTAGCTGTGCTTTTTTACGCTGTGACCCAAGTCACACCAAGGCAAGAGTGAACCCGATACCCACAGGGGGGTTCTCCCCAATCGGGTAATTTTCCGCAAGTCATAAAATTCCACAAAAAATTTGCAAGAAAGTGTGAAAAAGCCGGAGGAAATCCGCTTTCGACCACAATAACACCGGAAAATCCGCACCCAATTGGGGAATTTCCCCCATGTCACAGTTCCACAAAGTGTGACAACGACCGAACTCCATCCTGCCTGCTCCGGGCACCATTTGCTGCAAACGGCTGCCCAACCCACAAAACCCATCGGTGAATACCAAATATATGCCTATTTCACGACGACATTTTCTCAGTCTTGCCTGTTCTGCACCTCTGTGGCCGCTCTGGCAACAAACCGCAACTGCCGCGACCGGTTCCTGGGTCAACGACATCCATTCACAACTGAATTCCACCCATGTCAGCGGCATCATTCGCCCGACCCGGCTGGAAGACCTGCACACGCTGGTTCGGGTCGCCCGTGAAACCAGCCAAACCATCAGCATTGCCGGAGGCCGACACGCGATGGGAGGCCAGCAATTCGGCAGCGAAACCCTTTTGCTGGATATGACGGGGCTGAACCGGTTTCTCAATCTGGACCGGGAAAAAGGCATTGTCACAGTCGAGGCCGGCATCATGTGGCCCCAATTGATTGAACAGTTGAACACCCTGCAAAAGGAAGAACCCCATCAATGGGGCATCATCCAGAAACAGACCGGGGCCGACCGGCTCAGTCTCGGAGGGGCGTTGGCTGCCAACGTGCATGGCCGGGGACTGGCCTTCAAACCCATTATCAGCAATGTTGAAGCCTTTGAACTGCTGGATGCAGCCGGTCAGCTCCGGACCTGTAGCCGCACGGAAAACCCCGATTTGTTCCGGCTGGTGATTGGCGGATACGGTCTGTTTGGGATTGTGACCAAAGTTCGACTTCGGCTCTGGCCGCGCAAAAAAGTCCAGCGGGTGGTTGAAATCGGAAACACCGAAACCATTATGGAGGCGTTTGCTGGTCGTATCCGGGACGGCTTTCTCTATGGCGATTATCAGTTTGCCACCGACAGCAACCACGACAGTTTTCTGCGCCGGGGAGTGTTTTCCTGCTACCGCCCGGTAGCCCCGGAGGTACCGGTCACGCCCCATCCGACCCGGTTTCACCCCAAAGACTGGGAACGCCTGACCTATTATTCCCATACACACAAACGGCTGGCGTTTTCGGCCTACACCAGCCGCTACGGCAGTACGTCGGGTCAGATTTACTGGGCTGATTCACAACTTTCGGGAGCCTACGTGGACGATTACCACGTGCTGCTGGACCGGAAAATGGGAGCCAAAGTCAAAGGCACCGAAATGATTACCGAAATCTATGTGCCGCGTCCCAAACTGGCAGCCTTTATGGAAGCAGCCCGGAATGAACTCCGCCGCCGCAAGGCCAACCTGATTTACGGGACCGTCCGGCTGATTGAAAAAGACGATGAGAGTTTTCTGGCCTGGGCCAAAGAATCCTTTGTGTGCATCATTTTCAACCTCCACATTGACCACACGCCGGAAAAAATCGAAGCCGCCGCCGGAGCCTTCCGGAGCCTGATTGACCTGGGGATTTCCTGTGGCGGGAGCTATTACCTGACCTATCACCGGTTTGCCACCAGGGAACAGGTGCTCACCTGCTATCCGCAGTTTCCCGAATTCCTGCGGCTTAAATTGAAATATGACCCGGAGGAACGGTTCCAGAGCAACTGGTATCGTCACTATCGGCAGATGGTTGGCCCGCTTTCGACATGAGTCGGTTACCGGACGTGAAAATAGGACTGAGGACTGAGCCGGTTTTCATTGCTGGTGGTGCGCCGATGACGCATGAAGTCTGGCTCCAAAATCACGGAACCGGAAAAATTAGCCGGAGGTCCGGCGACCTCAGCCAAACCTGCGTGTTTGGCGGGGTACCAAGGTGGCGCAGAACCTCCTGCAAGAGCGTCCGCGCTGTTTCCACATCAGCACCAAAACGGATGAAAAAGTTAATGGAAAGAGAGGTCACGGCTCCGCCGGACCGTGTGCTGCTGATACTTATTTCATTTGCCCAACCCAGGTTTTTTTCAGCCAGCACCCGGTTGAGCGTTTCCAGAAAAATGTTTCTGTACTCATAAGCTGCCTCAGCCGGATGGGAAATTTTGATTTCAATTGTCATGCGGTTGGGATTGGGAGGAATGGATTCCCCGAAATATCGTTTGCCGAACGAACCCTGGGGCAGTCCCAGTAAAAGCTCAATAATCCAGATGGCCTGAGGCGGGTCGAGTGGCCAGCGGCAGGCACGCAGGATGGTTGGCTGATGACACCCGGCAGCTCGCAACGCCTCACCCAAGGCAGGCAGCAGACTCAGGTCACATTGTTCATAGATTTGTTTCGCCAAGTGTCTGGCCTGCCCCTTATTATGTTCCAGCCAGTGCGGGTTGACTGCCTGGCTCAACGTCTGGCGGCCAGCCTCAACCATTCGGTTGAACGCTGCAAAAGGAAAAGTCTCGTTTTCCGGCTGGCGCAGGCTGTAAATTTGACGCTCAGAAACGTCCTGAACTGGAAACCAGCCTGTGGATTCCTGAAATTGCCAACCGATACCGGACTCGCGCCAGTCAAACCGTTCTATCTGACGGACCAGTTCAATTCCGGAATACAGGTTGAGAGAACGCCAGGCACTTTCCAAAACCGGAAAAGCAAGTCTGGCCTCATCATCAGTGCAAATCGGAGTAAACCGGTTCAACAGCAGCAGCGGCAGGCCCGGATGAGGCAGGTCCGGGTCGGCCAGAGCGACACAACGGCCCAGCAATTCAAGCTCTTCCCAGCGCAACACGTGAGGATGCCAATGAGCCTGGTCGTCCCAGGCAATCTCAATCGGCTGACTGAGTTCGGAATCCCACAATTGCAACGAGTGATAACCCAGACCTGAATCAAGCTGGAGCAACAGGCCCGAATGCGGCGACAAAGGAAACCTCAACGGCTGTTCCTCAAAAATGACATAGGGAGTTCCCTCCCCTTCCTCCCCTTCCTCCCCTTCCTCCTCGTCATCCCCCCACTCAACCTCTGTATCCCAAAAATAATCGGACCAAAACCTTTTCCCTGCGAGTAAAGCCTCTATTTCGGGTGTCATAATCTTCATAGGGTTTTCAAAAAGGGCAACAGAATCAAATTTTTCCCCAAAGCGGAACTGCGGGGAGTTTAGCAAGAAATTGGCGACAGTCCATCAGCAAGCCCTGCAACATAAAATCCGGCTGCATCCATTTTGGTTCGGATTTCATTTTTCCGGATTTTGTCCTCAAATCCGGAAACACGAATTCCTTTCAGCGGATTTTTTCCGTATAGACGGCACTTCATCAATCTTAATCCAAAGGATTTCGCCACAACATGAACATTTTGATTGTCTATGCCCATCAGGAACCGCAATCATTTAACGGGGCCTTAAAGGATTTGGCGGTTTCCCTGCTGCGGGAAAACGGCCATGCAGTGCAGGTGTCTGACCTCTACGCCATGAAATTCAAGGCCGTGGCGGACCAGGAGGATTTCCGCAAGCTGCAAAACCCGGAGTTTTTCAAACTCGGCGCAGAACAACGTCATGCCCAGGAGCATGGCCTCTATGCCAGGGACATCCAACAGGAACATGAAAAACTGCGCTGGGCCGATTTCGTCCTGTTCCAGTTTCCGCTCTATTGGTTTTCCATGCCGGCCATTCTGAAAGGCTGGGTGGACCGGGTGATGGGTGTGGGTTTTGCCTACGGCGGAGACATGTGGTTTGAAAAAGGCGGACTCAAAGGGAAAAAAGCCATGCTCTCGCTGACCACCGGCGGAGGTCCCGCCATTCTCAGCGAACGGGGCCGGAGCGGCAGCATCGAGGTCATGCTGTGGCCGCTGCAAAACGGGATTTTGCGCTTTTGCGGTTTTGACGTATTGCCGCCCTTTCTTGCCTGGGGACCGGCAGGAGCCACCTTGGAAACCCGCCAAGAGTACCTGGAACAGTTCAAGGAACGCCTGCTGGCCATTCCAACCACCGAACCGCTCTTTTTCCATCCGGAGGAGGATTACGATTCCGACCATGTGCTGAAACCGGAGGTTGCCGCGCAAACGCTGATTCAGCAGTTCAATCCGGTCCGAAAGCAATCCTGAAAGCCCTGTTTACCGACTTCCGGTTTCCACCACCGCGAGGCGGTAGCGCCCCGTGGTTTGCGGTTCATAGGAACCCACCATGACCCGCACCCTCCCGGAAGACGGCATCTGAATCGTGAGCCGAGCATTGCGCCCGTCTTTGGGTTCGGTGTTGGAATCCAGCAACCGTCCGGTTTCGTCCAACACCGACAAAATCCCTTTGAATTCCAAGCCGGTAAAGAGGTTCTCGCTTTGCCGGCGTGTCCTGTCGCCTCACCTTCCGGCCAATTCCAGGGCTGACTGAAAGAGGGAAAATACGTGACCGCACCATCCTGTCACTCTGGTTTGCGACATTTTTCCAAAAGCTGAAGGGCCTGCTTGTGGCCCTGGAGGGCGGCTTTGGTCAACCACAGGTTGGCAAACCGGAGATTCTGTTTCACGCCTGCCCCCTCCAGATATGCCACCCCCAGGTTGAACTGTGCTCTGGCGTCACTCCGGCGGGCAGCCTTGCGTGACCAGCGGACGGCTTCAACCGGATTGGGCTCGGTGCCAATCCCCTCCCAATAGCACACACCCAGATTGCACATGGACGGGGCATCTCCCAAAGCAGCAGCCCGTTGATAGAGTTGGAACGCTTCTGTCAGATTGACCTCAACCCCGGTTCCATGCTCATAACTGAGGGCCAGATTAAAAATGGCCTCCGGGTGGTTGTGGCTGGCTGCCTGCCGAAACCAGACAACCGCTTCAGTGAAATCCTGTTCTGTTCCCCATCCCTGCTCCAGACAACAGCCAACCAGATTTTGCGCATGGACGTGACCGGCTTGGGCAGCTTCCATCAGCCAGGGAAACGCCTTTTTATAGCTTTTTTTGCACCCGATGCCGTAGAACAGGTTTTGCCCCCGTTCGGCGGCCTCAATCATGGTTGGCTGCTTTTTTGGTTTCATTGAAATGATGCTCCGGAAAGGAATTGCATTTCGAGTGTTAAACGCCTGTCCCGGCAGGTCACAAACAGGTTGCCAAGCCTGTCTGAAAAATCGAATTTCACCGCCTCAGCGCCTTCACAAAGGCATCCGGCAGGGGGTGATTCCGACCTTGCAGGGCCCAGCGTTCCGGCTGGAAAAGCGTGGCCATAAAAAACGGATGCCCCACAAGTTCCACAATCCTGACTTCGCCTTCCCCGTCCCGTCCGGAAATCCGGAGCGGCTGGTTTTCCAGGAGCGGTTCATAGAGCGGGTTGAAGCCGAAATTGCACTGGTATTCTTCCTCGGCTTCCGCCGTGTCATAAAGCACCCGCGCCTGGGTTCCCTCCAACGGGAAAATCCGTCCGCGCACGCCCGCCAGAGAACAGGTCAGGCGCGAGATAAACAGCAACGAGGCTTCCGGGTTGGATTCGGCATGGTCGGCTTCCGTCAGTCCCAGAACATTGCGGGCATATTCAATCAGGGCATGTTGAAACCCGCCGCAGGTGCCCACAAACGGAGTGCCGGTTTCGCGGGCGTAGCGAATGGCGTTGAGCGCCCCTTCCATACTGGTGTAGGGACTGCCCGGCACACACCAGACACCGGCATAATCCGCCAGCTTGCCTTTCGGGTTTTGGGCCAGTTCCTCCGAGGGAACCCAGGTTTCGCGGATGTGACAGTCATTGGCCTCGCCAGCCAGCCGGAGCGCCTCCGGAATGGCCTGATGGGCCACAAACGACGCATTGTAATTCCCCACGAGTGCAACAGAAAAATACGGTTTCATGACGAAAAACTCTCCTAATGATGCTCAGCCCTCAACCCTCAGCCCTCAGTCCTCAGTCCTGAAGGGTTCCTCAATCCTTCTCTTTTAACGCAATTCCCAGCCGCTCACATTTGATGTAGAGCCCTTTGCGGGTCACGCCCAACTGACGCGAAGTCCTGGAAATGTTAAACTTGTTCCGCTGCAAGGCATTTTCCACCACGTGCCGTTCCACGGCGTCCACAATATCCTGCAAGGCGGTTCCATTCGGAATTTCAAGCAGCGTCTTGCCTTCGGTGGCAGTCGGGGCACTGACTTTGGTAATCGGTGGTTTGTACCGGGTGATATGTTCCGACAACAGGTCCGGCGTGACCACCTGCCAGTTTTCGGCATAGGCTGCGACGCGCTCCATTTCATTCCGCAATTGACGGATATTTCCCGGCCAATGGTAGTTTTGCAGAATGTTCCGGGTTTCTTCGGAGAAGCTGAGTTGTTTGCGTTCCCGTTCAGCCAATTGCCGCAAAAACTGTTCGGCCAGCGGCAGAATTTCCTCGCGGCGTTCCCTGAGCGGCGGCACCCGCAGCCGGATGACGTTCAACCGGTGAAAGAGGTCTTCGCGGAATTTTCCGGCGGCGACCATGGTTTCCAGCAATTGGTTGGTGGCCGCCACCACCCGGACCTTGACTTTGGTCGGACGGTCATCCCCAATCGGCTGGACTTCGCCTTCCTGCAAAAACCGCAACAGTTTTGGCTGGACTTCAAGCGACAGTTCGCCCACTTCGTCCAAAAACAGGGTTCCTCCTTCTGCCGCCCGGACAACCCCCCGCTGGTCGCTGACAGCCCCGGTAAATGACCCTTTCCGATGGCCAAACAAGCGGCTTTCCAGCAGTTCGGGCTCCACGGCGGCACAGTTGAAGGGAATATAAGGTCCCTCACGGAGATTGCTTTCCAAATGAATTGCCCGCGCAATCAGTTCCTTGCCCACCCCGGATTCACCCGTAATCAAAACGGTCGTCCGGCTGTGGCGGAGTTGGATAATCTGGGCCAGAATCTGGCGCATCTGGGCGTTGAGGGTAAGAAACTCCGGCAGCGAGCGGAGGGTTTGCCCTTCCGGCACCACCGACCCGGTATTCCACACCCGGCGCACTGTCTCGTGGTCAAGGGTCACCCGAATCAGATTGAGAATTTCTTCGGCAACAGCCCGGCGGGTTGCTTCATCAGAAGCGGACGGCTCGGCAAAGTAGGTGGTCAGCGCTTCCCACAACGAAGCCAACGTGCCGGCAATATCGCCCCGGCTGAGGCTGTCGCGGCCCTTTTCAACAGATGTTTCAACAGGTTCAAGTGTCTGCATGGACATATCGAATTGATTGGCAGGATGTGTCGGGAAGAGGTATCCCTGCCCGCCAGAATTTGTCTTTCGCCCCTGCAACCGCTATGGTGGGCATTCACATGCCTACTGGATTGCACGTCAGACTGCATGACTTCGGTGGCTGACCACATGGATTGAAAACAGGTTCAGTCCTCAGTCCTCTTTTTAGGTCAGATGCTGCCGGTTGGAACCATGATTTTACACGCCTACGATGGAAAAACAGATATGCAGCCACACACTACCATAATTTTTGGGTTTCGGTTTTGTGATTTTCGGGTCACCCTTTTGAAAATTCAGCAAGCCCTGGCCTCCAAACGGAGTCTGCGGCTGGCATTGGTGCTGCTGGTCAGCACCTTGCCTCTAACTGCCGGTGAAATGAATCTCACCAACCAGCACAACCGCATCCAGGAAGCCCTGGCCCGGAGAAACTACAGCCAGGCGATTGCGCTGCTGGAGGAAGTTCGCCAAACCACACCGGCCCTTTACAGCGCCAACAATTACGAATATCTGCATGCCCGGCTGGCCGAATCCACGGGCGACACAGCCACCGCCCAACGGCTGTATCAGGCTGTCTTTGACCGGAGCGGCCTGCTTGCTCCGTTTGCGCTCAGGCATTTGGCCGACATGGCTCATCAACGGGCCGATTTCAAAACCGAACAGACCCTGCTCCAACGACTGACAGGGTTGTTTCCCGCCAGCCCGGCCACTCGTGGAGCCCGCAAACGGCTGGCCGAAAGCTATGAACTAAGTGGTAATTTTGCCGCCGCCGCCAACATCTATCAGGCAATTGCAGGCAGTGACCGCGACCTGCTGGGAAACCTGGGACTGGCACTGCGCAAAGCCGGTGAACCTGCCGAAGCCCGCGCAGTCTTTCAAAGGCTGTGGGCGGGCGGCAGGGACGACCAGGGATTGCTGGCCATTGAAAATCTGGATGAAATCGGTCCGGCGGCAACCACCGAAGCCGAACATCTGGCACGCGGCAGGCTCTATCTGGCCAATCGCCATTCGGAGGGGGCCATCCGTCATTTCACTGCCATTGTGAACGAATTTCCCGCCAGCAAAGCCATGCCCGAAGTGCTGTACGGCATTGGGCGGGCCCATTACATCGCGGAACGCTGGGACGATGCCATCACCTGGTACAAGCGGGCGCATCAGGAATTTCCCCTCCACGACAAAGGCGAACTCGGTTTTTACCAGTCCGGCCATGCTCTGCAAAATGCCGGTCGGACCCGCGCCGCCATCGCCCAATATGAAGCATTTTTGCAGGAATACCCCAAAAGCGAATATGCCGGAGGAGCGCATCTGAATGCGATTGACACGCTCCGGCTGGCCGGTGATAACAAGGAAGCCCTCGCCTGGTGTGACCGTGCCCAACGACGCTTTCCCGCAGAAATCACCAGCGTCACCGCCCTCTTTCAGCAAGCCAAGATTCAGCTTTCGCAAAATCAGTATCAATCCGCGCTTTCCACCTTTACCTTGCTCCGCAATCAGAATTTAAGCCGCCGGGGTCCGGGGTCCACCAATTTCAATGAAGTGGCCTTTATGCGGGCTTTTTGCATTGAACAGTTAGGACTCTTTCAACAGGCCGTTGAGGAATATCTGGCAATGCCGGATGAACGCAACCGCTATTACGGCCAACGGGCGACGGAACGGCTGCTCCAGTTGCGTTCCAATCCCACGGCTCTGCCCCTCCTGGAAACCCGGCTGAAAAGTTACCTTGGGGATGCCCGCACCGCCTTCCAAAGCGGAAACCTGACCAGTGCCAAGAACGCGGCCCAACAGGCATTGCGGCTGACGGACAATGCCACCTTACGCAACGAACTGTTTGACATCCTGACCAACTGTTACAAAAAACTGCCCGAATACAGCCGGGCCTGGAATTACCGCCTGCTGCCGGCAGGACGCCCTCTCAAAACCGAAGCAGAGGGGGCGGGGCGGACCACCGTGGCCGATGAATTGTGTTTTCTGGGGCTTTTTGACGAGGGAGCCGGGGAGTTGAATCTGTCCCGGACGGCTTCCGATTCGGCTGAAGATTGGAATTTTTCAACGGCAGTGTATGCCAACCGGGGCAGCCAGTCCTGGAAAGCCTACGATTACGGAGACCGGGTTTTTGGCGGACTGCCGGCGGATTTCCGGCTGGAACTGATGCCCCGTGAAGTGGCGGAACTGTTGTATCCGGCACCCTATCGGGACGCCCTGACCCAATCGGCCCGTCCGCGCCGGGTTGACCCACGCCTGCTGCTGGCCATTTCCCGGCAGGAATCACGCTTCAAACCCTGGGTGAAATCTCCGGCGGCAGCCCGTGGGTTGTTTCAGTTTATTGACGCCACGGCTGACCAGTTGGCCCAGGAATTAAAACTGACCCATTTCACCAGGGATGATTTGTACGAACCCAAAACCGCCGTCCTCTTTGGCTCGCAATATGTCGCCAGCCTGTTCAAACAGTTTCCCAGCCACCCGCAAGCGGTCACGGCGTCCTACAATGGCGGGGAAAGCAGTGTCAAACGATGGTTGCAGCGGGCATCCAGCCGCGAGGTGGACCGTTTTCCCATCGAGGTGGGCTATGCTGAAACAAAAGATTACGTCTTTATCGTGATGAGCAATTACCGCTGTTACCAGCAGTTGTACCGGCAGGATTTGGCACCGAATGAGTTTTGAGTACCGCCTTCAGGCGGCGGTTGAGAGTACCGCCTTCAGGCGGCTGGTTTTCTTCTTTTCAAAGAAAACAACCTGAAGGTTGTCAACCAAACCGCCGCCTAAAGGCGGAACTCTCAACTTTTTAGCGGATTTGTCCCGGCTGCCGGAATTGACCGACTCCGGAACCCACATCACCAGTTTGACCCGCACCACCAGCCAGCAGGCTGAAGGTGTACGGTGCAGCCACGCCGGTGCTGCGCAGGATGCGGTTATTGAACGAATCGCTCACCACCACCCGTGCCGTGCCGCCCACACCTGAAACCGTGACGCCGTTGGGACTGTTGACTGCTCCGGCAAAGGAACCGGGACCCGCCACCAAAGCGGCAGTGGCCGGGCTGCCAGTCGGATAGACCACAATCCGGCTGTTGCCGGTGTCGGCAATGTACAAATCACCATTCATCAGGTTGAGCGAAAGCGATTTCGGCAGTTTGACATTATTCAATGCCACGCCAGGACCACTGGACACCACCACGCCGGTTCCGGCTGCCGGGGTCGGTCCCGGATACCGGACAATCCGGTTATTGCCGGTGTCAGCCACAAACAGGGTTCCGTCACAGCCCACGGCCAATCCTTCCGGAGCACGCACCTGACTGGCACCCGTTCCAATCGAAGCCAGGACGGTAAAGCTGGTGCCACCGTTGGTGGATGCCAGAATCCGATGATTTCCGGTGTCGGCAATATACATCACCATCCCGTTATCGGGCTTCACGGCCACGCCTCCAGGGCTGCGGACATCGCCCGGACCACTGGAACCGGCTTTGGCAATGACGGTCCAGGTGGCACCCGAATCGGTTGACCGCTGCACCCGGCTGTTGCCCGTATCAGCGACGTAAATGGTGACGCCATCCGAGGTTTGCGCCACGCCCAGCGGGCCGCGCACTTGTCCGTTGGCATTTCCGGTCGGCATCAGCACCGACCAGGTGGTGCCGTCATATCGTTGCACCCGGTTGTTGGCATAGTCGGCCACAAACGTGGCTGCCGTCGGGTTGGCACACATGCCCGGCGGAGGCGGCGGGGGCATACTGGTGCAACCGTCATTCACGAAGAGGGTGTAGTTTCCAGTCACATTATTGGAAAACGACGTGACGACGACATAAAAGAAACCGCCCACCACCGGGACATTGGTGACGCTGGGGTCGTCCCCACAAACGTCGTCAGAGGCGACCAGGGCATTGGTACAGCCGTTTGGTGCAAAACCCGGCATCTGGGCCCCGCCAGGAGCCTGGTAAATTACCAGAAATGAATCGAAATCGGCGTTGCCGCCATCAGCCGCGCACAGACTGGCCGCAACCATGCTGGTCGGGCAGGTGATTTGAAACTCGTAGACATCACGGAACACGGCAGTGCCGACGCCACTGATGAGGCAACCGGTTCCGTTGAAGGTTTGCGGGCGGTTAAACGTGTCATCACCGGCGGCCAGCGAACCGGTCCGGGTGAACGTGGCTTCGGGAAGCGAGCCGCCGCCAGCACCTTCGGTATGAGTGTTGGCACGGCGTTGAAGGGAGTTGATTTCGTTGACCGTTGTATTGTAGGCCAACTGGTGCGTCCGCCCCTGCCAACCGTTTTCCTCAACCGGTCCCAGAGCTTTGATTTCACGGAGCTGGCTTTCCAATTGAGCCATCCGGGCAATGTCACCGCTGCCTCCCTTATCCTGGGCGGCGGCCACAAGGTTTACCTTGGCAATGGGGGCGATGGCCGGAAGCAAGGCGACAACGGCACAACTGAGGGCTATCAGGATTGTTGTAAGCAGCTTTCCTTTCTTCGGGGTGTTGGAGTGAAACCTGGTCTTCATATTTTTCTATCCTTTGTTCTGTAGGGGATGGATGCCCGGCAAAAGGCAATCCGGGTGTTGTCGGTTTAAGGTGCCGAAAACTGGAGGTTTGCGTGCTTTCCAGGTTTTTGATCCTGGCCACACGCTCACTTTTTCTCGGTTCTGTTTTGGAAACAATCTTATCGGACGGTAGCAATTCCATCCTTATCCCAAAACCAGCACTCACAGCAAAAATTATCCTGTCCTTGAAATTCAAGGGTGGAAAAAGATCAGAACGGGTTGAAAGCGGAAATAAGCACCGGACAGATTTTCACTGTCGGTTTTTGAAGATGTTGCTTGTTACAACGGGTGGGGGAAATTGTCAATTTGAGTTTTGCGGTTTGAGTCTTGAGTTTTGAGTTTTGAGTTTTGAGGTCAGTTTCCCGGATTTTGGGACTGTCCTCAAAACTCAAAACTCAGGCTCGGCTTACTTGGTCCGAATCACCGTGAAGGTCGGGCCCACCGCCGTACCGGTTGGGCCACTCACCATGACCGGTCCGGTTGACGAATTGGGCGGAACTGTAACCGTGATTTGCGTGTTGGAGTCAATCGTGAAATTGACTGTTGATGTGGTGTTGAAAGTCACCGTTTCCACCGAATTGAAGTTGAATCCGGTAATTGTCACCGTGGTGCCAATCGGTCCCACGTTCGGGCTGATGGCCGTCACAAACGGTCCCTTGCCAAACGCCAGCGTGTTGAGTGTGAAGGTCGCCGTCGAGGCCAACCCGCAGTTGTCGG